>NZ_LZDS01000030.1 GCF_001678755.1 Acinetobacter gandensis | reverse complement strand
TTATTCCTCTAAAGAGCCGTTGAAGACTACGACGTTGATAGGTTGGATGTGGAAGTGCGGTGACGCATGAAGCTGACCAATACTAATTGCTCGTGAGGCTTGACTATACAACACCCAAACAGTTGTTGTACGAACTGCGTAAGCAGTGAGCAGAGATTGATTCATTAAAGACCAAACGGTCTTGAAATACTTGATTCAGAATACGCTAGAACATAAAATGCAACTCAAATAATCTGTTAATGTACTCTATTTGGTTGAAAGCTAAGGCATCTAAATAAGACCTCAGTAAGTATCCATAACAGTTGTGCTGGCGACAATAGCAAGAGTGAACCACCTGATCCCTTCCCGAACTCAGAAGTGAAACCTCTTAGCGCTGATGGTAGTGTGGGGTTACCCATGTGAGAGTAAGTCATCGCCAGCTCATTATTCAAAATCCCCCTAACTCTTATGAGATAGGGGGATTTTTTTATGCACTAAAATAGATAAAAAATCAAAAGATGAAAACCAAAGCCTTATTTCACCTAGGAATCAGGAACACAGCTGCCTTCTTGCATGTTTCAAAGCCGTTCTTAAACCTTCTTCGAGTGTAGGGTGATAAAAAGGTTTTTCTAAAATTTGGTGGATTGTTATATCTTCATCAAGGATCCAAGCGAGTAAATGGGCCAAATGTTCTGCTTCAGGACAGAATAGTTCAGCACCTAATAGTTTATGTGTATGAACATCAATATAAACTTCAGCCGCGCCTTGATTTTTAGCAGCCACAATCGCCCGACCTTGTTTTTCATATGAAACGAAACCCGTTACAAATTCTTTATTTAGATCTTTAAGTTGTTTATAACTTTTACCTATTGTAGCCATTTGTGGTGATGAAAAAAGGATACCAAGCGGACAGAGTGTTTTAATTGGCTTAATAATCGGATAGTTGAGACAATTATTTACAGACTGTTTTCCTTCATGTGCTGCCTCATGTTGAATAGGTGTGCTTGTATGTGCATCACCTACAACAAAAATTGGATATTCCCCTAATTGCTTGCTGATAGGATCGATGGGTAGCTTTTTTAAGTCATTAAATGATTCATCGATATTTTCTAAATTTAATGAATCAAGTAAGGTACTACGCCCCGTTGCAGCCAAAACATAATCTACATTCAGTTTTTGTTGTTTATTTGAGTCTGTAAAATTTAAGTGAACCTGATCATTTTGAACTTCATAAGATTCGGGTAATACTTCGAATTTAATATCTAATTCATTGCTGAGTACTTCTTGTGCCAAATTTTGAAGTGTTGGACTTGTTAATGAGCCAATTCTACGGCTTCGTGCAAAAATAGTAGTCTTTACACCGCAACGATGTAAGGCTTGTGCTAGTTCTAATGCGATTACACCACTGCCAATCACAGCAATAGATTCGGGTAGCTGATTAAGTTCAAAAATTTGATCAGAGGTAAGTAGTTTGGAACCTAGAATATGTTTTTGAGTAGTGTCAATAGTGGGAGTTGTTCCCACAGCAAGAATAAATGATTTTGCTTGAAGTTTTTGACCATTTACAATAATGGTATTGGCGTTCAGAAACTCTGCGCGACCGGAGATTTTATGTTCATTTGGCCAGCTTTCAACATCTTTTAATGTGGCTCTGGTAAATCGATCACGTAATGTTTGTACATGCTGCATGACATGCTCTGTATTAATTGTTGCTTTTACATCGAGACCTAGAGCGCTCACATGTGAAATATCATGGATTCTATTTGCTGTAGAGATAAGAATTTTACTCGGCATACATCCTACGCGAGCACAGGTTGTGTCCCAAGGCCCATCATTTATTATGAGAATATTTTGTGTTTTTTTTATCGCTTCTTTATAAGCTGATATACCTGCAGTTCCAGCGCCAATAATGATGATGTCGTACATATAGACTCCTTATTTATAGAGAATTTACCACAACAAACATTTATCTTCCTTTTATTTACATAAAGCTATAACTATGGTTACATAGCAGCCAATAAATATTTATAACAACTCTATATACATTGAGGGTTCTAGGGGAAATTCATGCTAAATAAACAAACGTCATTGAAGCTTTCTGCGATTGCATTATCTATTTTACTTGCAAGTTGTGGTGGAGGCGGCAGCGATGGCTATTTTAACCAAGGCGATACTGTAAATAACGGAAATGGAAATAATAGTAACAATGGTGGTGATACTACTACTCCGCCTGTAGAAGAAACAAAAGATTTGTATGCAAACTTTAAAGCATCAAAAACTGCTATGTTGTTATCAGGTGATACGCTTGTTTTAACTGTACAAGTTCTAGATTCTGAAACAGGTGGTGCTGCTGAAAATGAACCTGTTACATTACAATTAGTGAATGCTAAAGATTTAGGAGTATCTATCGATGGTAGTGCAGATCAAACAACGGATGCAAATGGATATGTCATTTACACGCTTAAACTGGGTGCTTCTACAAATACATCACTATTAACAAAAGGTATTCCTATTAATTTATTAAATGCTGAAAAGAAAAAAATATCTGATACATATGTCAGTGTAGTTGAAAGCGAAGCTGAAAAACCATTATATGATTTAGCTATTCAAACGAATAAGAATTTACTTTCTGTAAAAGGTGATACGGCAACGATTACAGTTAAAGCTTTGGATACCAATGGTGGTTCTTTGGCTGGTAAATCAGTAACACTCAGTGTATTAGATTATGCAAATAATCGTGTTTCAATTGATGGTTCTTCAACACTAATTACCGATAATCTTGGTAATGCAGTATTTACTGTACGTTTGCCTTTAGCGACTGGGCAATTGGCTACATCTTTAATTAATAGTGGTATTAATTTTGAAGCGATAATTGTAGACCCGAATAACAATAAAGTGGTTAAGCCAATTAAACTGGATGTCATTGCCGGTGATACGTTAGTTCCTGTAGGTAATATTACTTTTGGTAATGCTGGTGTACTAAGTACTAATTCAGAAAAAACTTTCTATACTGAGGATATTTCTGCACAAGTTGTTGATATTGACGGTAAGCCTTTATCAAATCAAAAAGTGACGATGTCTATTAATATTATCTCTGGTGCAATTGGTCGTTACGTTCAAAATTCTGAGCTTGAAAAAATAAGATCTACAGATCTTTTAAGTATAGATGTTAATAAAATTAAGCCCTTAAATGCTAAAGTTAATCAACTCAATATTGATATTCAATCTTTAGAAGGTGATTTGAGCTTAATTGATGATAGCGATCTGAATGCAAAAGAGAACAAAGCAAAATTACAAGCAGAAATTAATGCAAAAAAAATAGATTTGACAAAAGCACAAAATGATATCGTTGAACTTGAATCTAATAAATCTTTAATTGCACGCTATGAAATTGAACCAAGAACGTACTTGCTATGTTCGGCAGTGACAAATCCGACTACTTCATCGCTTGCAACAAGTTTAGTAAATAGGGATAAAGTTGATGATTCTGCGATAAATGAATTTAGTTATACAACGACTGCTACAGGTTCATTTGATTTTAAAGTTAACTACTTACGTCGTTATGCAGGTTGGCAAACCGTCCAAATTAAAGCTTCTACAACAGTAAGTGGAAAAACAGTTGAATCAACGATGCTTTACCCATTGAATCCGTTAAAAGCTGATTTAGAATCAACGGCATCGCAACCATTTGATTCAAGTCCATATGGTGTAGGTAGTTGTAGCTACCAAAAACCGTGGGCTAATTTACTAAATTAAAAAAACAGCGCTTCGGCGCTGTTTTTTTTATTAGAGGGACTGCAAAATTAAAGTGCAGTCCCGACACTTACACCAACAGTTGGACGTACATTCATAGAATTACATCCAGTTAGCAGCAATGTTGAAAATAAAACTGCAAACATCAATTTAGTCATTGAGCAAACCTTGAGCCTTAGCTTGATTGAAAAGTGATGTCGAACGTGATCCGCTTCGACAAATCATCAAAATGGGTTTAGGAAGCTCATTATAGTATTTGGCAAATTCCTTCACGTCTGTTTGAGAAATTTTACCGCTTTGGACAGGTTGATACACAACACTCACGTGAGACTTTTCAGCAATGCCTCGTAACTGTAAAACAGTCACTTCATTGCCCGCCTCACTATCTGGTCGATTCACAATTACAGATTTAAATTTTTGTTGTTTGATTAAACTTGAAAATTTATCTGTAGTCATTTGACCCGATACGCTGACTTTTTCATTGAGCGCTTGGCTATCTTGAGCAAAGGAAGCTGTTGCGCAACTCAAGCAAAGTACCAATAATGCACGCTGAATGAATGCATTAATCATCCAAAAGATCCATCTGTTTAGCTAGTTGGTAAAGGTTATTTGAACGATTACCTGTACGGCAGAACATCAGCACTGGTTTTGGCAGTTCATTGAAATGGTTGGCAAATGTGCGTACATCCAGTTCAGTGATTTGACCTGCAACAACAGGTTGATGTACATAGTCTAAACCCGCTGTACGTGCAGCTTCTTCAATTTGAGCACTCGCTGGTTGATCAGGGCCACCTTCCATATCTGGGCGATTATTAATAATTGATTTAAAGCCTTTTTCAACGACTTGCTCTACATGTTCAGGACCAATTTGACCTGCAAAACCGACATTTTCGCTCATTGAGTCACTCCATAATTTGATTCATAGATATATGCTTTATGATAGCATTAAGCTCATTGTAGAGCTGAAAGTTCTTAAAATTTATAAGCGATTACAACCATAAAATAACGCAACGGAGCACGTATGCACGCCTATACAGTAGAACCACTGTATGTCAAAAGCGGCCAAGAAGTGATTGCCGCAGATTTTTATCGTCCGAAAGATGTAGAAAAACCAGCTGTCATTTTAATGGCGCATGGCTTAGCTGCTTTACGCCAATTTAAATTGATTCAATATGCTCAGCGTTTTGCGAAAGCCGGTTATGCAGTTGTACTTTTTGACTATCGTTACTGGGGAGGGAGTACCGGACGTCCGCGTGAATTGGTCAACATTAAGGCGCAGTTAGAAGACTGGCAGACCATGATTAGTCATTTGCAGCAACGTAAATCGATTGATGCTCGACGCATGGTGCTATGGGGAACTTCTTTAAGTGGTGGTTACGTCTTGTCATTGGCAGCTCAGTTAAACAATATTAAAGCCATAATGGTTCAAGTTCCGTTTGTTGATGGAGCGGAAAGCGCCAAACTTTATCCCTTACAACAATTACCAAAAGCTTTAAAATTATCGAGCCAAGATTACATGGGCTCTAAAGTTGGGATGACGCCGACGACTTTGCCTGTGGTCGATCCAACCCGCTTATGCTTTTTACAATCGCCTGATAGTTATGAGGGTTATTTATCTATAGTTAATCCAGATTATTATTGGAGCGGTGAAATTCCTGCACGTGCATTATTTAAATTAATTCGATTCAGACCGATTCAGGATGTTCGGAAAATAAATGTGCCAGTACTCTTCATTGCTGCAAAAGCAGATAGCTTGATTCCAATTGAATCTAGTCGTGAAGCTGCGACCAATATTGCACCATTTGTGCAATATCATGAGTGGGATATGAAGCATTTTGAAATTTATCATGGGCAATGGTTTGAAAAAGCCATCACAACCCAATTAGAATTTTTACATCAACATGTTGGAGTGAGCTAAATGATCGTTGTGTGTTCTGAATGTGGTGCAAAAAATCGTGTACCTGAAGAAAAACTAGAAATTGGTCCTGCATGTGGTCAATGCCATCAAGGGCTTATTCCACTTGCACCAATTGAATTGAATGAACAGAATTTTAGTAATTTCATTAGCAATAGTGATTTGCCTGTATTGATTGACCTGTGGGCGGAGTGGTGTGGTCCATGTAAAATGATGGCTCCGCATTTTGCGCAAGTGGCAAAGTCAAATGCTGGCGTGGTTTTTGCTAAAATTGATACCGAAGCAAATCCACGTTTAAGCAGCGCTTTTAATGTGCGAAGCATTCCAACATTAGTTTTAATGAATAAAACCAACGAAATTGCTAGAATAAGCGGAGCAATGCGTGCAGGTGAGTTACAGCAGTGGCTCGACCAGCAATTAAATTAAACTCAATAAACGTCAGCGCCAGGAGCTAAAGTGTCAGAAACTCATGTAAAACCTGAAGGAACGCTTTCCCTACAAACCATCGCGATGCCAGCAGATACCAACTGGAGCGGGGATGTATTTGGTGGTTGGATTGTGTCACAAATGGACTTGGCCGGTGCTATTCACGCAGAACGTTTCAGTCAGGGGCGTTGTGCAACGATTTCGATCAATCAAATGACCTTCTTAGTCCCTGTGAAAGTGGGTGACGTGATTAGTGTCTATACCAAAATTTTGAAAGTGGGGAATACTTCAATTCAAATGCAAATTGAAGTTTGGGATAGCCATGACAGTTCACGTAATCCAATCCGTGTGACAGAAGGTGTATTTACCTTTGTCGCAGTGGATGTAAAAGGTTCTAAACGTCAAATTCCCGCCGACGCAAAAGCAAAGTTTTCTGCTGATCAAGCATAATAAGCAGTTAATCATGCTAAAAAGCCACAATCATTGTGGCTTTTTTTGTGCGTGTATCATTTCTAATTTATAAGCTTAAAACATGGTGTTTTGATTAGCACTTTGTTCTGGAATACTCTGTTGCACATCCCAATGTTCGACAATTTTTCCATCTTCAACTCGGAAAATGTCGATGATGGCTTCACCTCGATCTTGTTTATTCTGAGTGGAGTGTACGTGTAAAAATACCAGATCACCCTCAGCAACAGCGCGTTTAATAACATTGCTGGCTTGAGGATTTTCTTTAAAATATTGGGTGAAATAATTGACAAATGGTGCTTTGCCATCAGGAACATGCGGATTGTGTTGAATATATTGGTGCCCAATATACCGATCAGAATATTCTTGGACTTGATGTTTTAAGAACACACCTTCATAAAAATCGATGACAATTTTTTTATTTTCAGCAGCACGCTCCGCTTGTTTTGCATTCGAGATTTTGGATGTAGCTGTTGATTCTGTTTGTTGTGGTGCTTGGCAAGCGGTCAAAATAAACGGCAAAGCCATCGCCATAGCAATCATGATTTTTTTCATAAGGTGCTCATATTTGCATGAAAGTCACATCATATTGAGCTGATTGAGACAGATTAAATGGTGAAGATCCGTCTCAACTTATGAGCATTATGGTAAAATTTATACTTACTTAAAAGTAAGTTTTATTTACATTTATTTATTTTTCAGAGTGGCTTTTGATACCCACGCCCATAACATTTCACACTGGATCGGTGCTTCACCCGATTCATCGGTGACTTGAACTTGAACCAAAGTTTCACCTTTGTCGGAAGTACGCATCTGTTCTTGTTGTTCTGCCGTTAAAGTTGCAATTGCGAGCATGGCGCCTTTACTTGGTCGTTTGAAATCAACTTTTAGGGTTTTGACTAGCACAATAGCACTATCAGGAACATTCATCGCTGTGACAAAGCCTGTTGCTGTCTCTGCAATGAGTGCCATTGCACATGCATGAAGCTGTCCGATATGGTTTTGCATTGCCTTGTGATTGGCAATGCTCACCTCAACACGCTCAGAGCTAACATGTTGATATCGAATTTTAGCAGTACCTACCATCGGCACGACGCGACCAAATGCTTGGCTCAGTAAACGACTTTGAATCCCTTTCGGTAATTTTGACGTTGCATTTACCAGTTTGTGAAGTTTATTTGGTCGTGTCATGAGAATCCTTTGGGGGCAATTCTGCCTTAATCTTTAAAGTTATTGAATTGTAGCGGTACACCAAATTGTTGTTCTTTTAAGAACGCCATAATTTGCTGTAGGGTATCGCGTTTTTTATCTGTTACACGAATTTTGTCGCCTTGAATTGAAGATTGCGCCTTAATGCCGCTTTCTTTAATGGCTTTATTAATTTTTTTTGCGGTATCAGAGTCAAGTCCATCTTTAAGCTTGATGACTTGAACTACATTTTTGCCAGAAGCAGTCATTTTTTGTGGATCTAAAGCTTGAATATCCACCTTACGTTTAAAGAAATGGTTTTCTAACATGCTATAAACTTGTTCACATTGGAAATCACTTTCAGTCGAAATTTTAATTTCCTTATTTTTTTCATTTAGTTCAATAGAGACATCCTGACCACGGAAGTCAAAACGTGTTGCAATTTCTTTTTGCGTGTTTTGAACTGCATGATTTACTTCAAAAACTTCTAATTCAGAAACAATATCGAAAGAAGGCATAGATTAGACCTTTACAAAGGGAAAGAATATCTGAGATGCTAGGGATGTTTTCTTCATTTGCCAAGTGTTGTTTACATCAAAAGGAGTGCGCAATGATCCGTAAACAAGAAATTACAACATTTGAGTTCCCAGAAGACTCGATTATCTGGGATGTTCGTGATGCCGGTGCTTATGCTGAGGCGCATGTGAAAGGTGCTGTGAACCAGCCAATCACAGCTTTGTCTTCGGAAGCATTGACTCAAGTGTCAACGGATCAACCCATTTACATTTTATGTGGTGGCGGAAGTAAAGCTCCACGTGCAGCTGAATTATTAGAGGGTTTTGACAGCTCACGTGAATACGTGGTCTTAATGGGCGGCACACGTGCAGCTCGTGATGCAGGGTTGCCTTTAGTTCAAGGGCAATAAGACCTGATCAAAAAAAGCGCCGGAAGGCGCTTTTTTTATGCTTATTCTTTGAAAAGTTACTCAGCTTGAGACTGTGATTGAGTTTGAAAATAAGGCTTCTTGGGTTTTAATTTTGCTTTTGCACGTCGAACGAAACGCGCAGCATGTATTTTATCGAGCAAGGTTGTTGGTATTGGACAAGCTTGCTTCAATACCTGCGCAGCAATGACTTCAGCGCATAGCGGTGCATATAGAAAACCTTTTGAGCCTAAGCCACTACAGCTGTAAATTTCTGTATCTTCATGCACAGCACCGATAACAGGAAAGAAGTCTTTTGTTTGTGCACGAAGGGCGGCACGACCTTGCCATTCAGTGATTGGTGGCAGTGTTTTTGCAAAGTCAGGAAATACACTGTGGATAAGTTCATAGTTATGCACATGGTCTTCAGTTAAGACCTCAGTATCTTCACGACCTGGGTAAAAAGATGCACCCATAATCATTTGATGATCATCAAGCTGCATGCAATAGCCGCCATAGCTATAGGCTTGATCCATTGCTAATTTTTGTGCTGGATTATATAACCAACTCACTTGGCCTCGAATGGCACGTAACTCAGGATAATCGCTTTGCAAATGCATACTTTCACGTGCAGCACAAATTACCACATGATCGGCATGGAGGTGTTGGTCATTTGAATCAATCAGTTCTACTTGACTATGCTGTTGCTCAATTTGAGTAATATCAGCACAGACCAGCTGAATATTGGGGTGTTGTAAAATCTCAACTTTGAGTTCGTGTGGTCGAACAGCACCAGCTTGCTTTAGATTTAAGCTTGGATATATAGATTTGACAGACTGATTTTTAAGATCAGCAGCTTCAATGATGTGTTCAGGATACTCTTTTGCCAAGTTTAGCTGTTCATCTGTATTCTTTAAGATGGATTGATGAATATGCAAAGGGCGAAATGCAGAAAACTGCGGATAATGCTGTAAAGCATATAACCAGCTCAGAGTCATTAAATGCGCGGAAGTCTGTTCAATCGGACTGAGTTTTGGATTGAGTAAAGCAAGTGGATTACCAGACCCCCCACAGAGTGGCTCAGATTTCTCGTAAATACGCACGATGTGTCCACGTTGGGCAAATGCCCAAGCGCAGCTTAACCCTGCGATTCCTGCGCCAATAATCGCGATTTGGCGTTGTTTAAAACTGCTTAAAGCAGTTGTGCTGGGTACTGCTGACTCAAGAGGAGTTTTTTCTTGCGTATTGATTGTTTCAGGTGCTAACCAAAATGCTTTGAGCATTTCTCGTTTGTGCTTATAACCCCGAGGGCGTGTCACGCGAATTCCATGTTGACGCAAGCCACGTTTGAGTACACCTGCAACGCTAAACGAGGCAAAGGTTGTGCCGATGTCAGAAAGACGCACGATATGATTGAGAACTTTTTCTTCCCACATGTCAGGGTTACAGGCTGGGGTAAAGCCATCAAGGAACCATGCATTGACTGTGGTGGTTTTTGCCATGACAGAAAAAACGTCATGTACATCGCCAAGCCATAAATCTATGGAAAAACGTTCTTCTGGAAAATCTAGACGGTGACAGCCTGCAATCGGTTCAGGATATTTTGCAATCAGTTTTTCTGCCAAGGCTTTTAATTCTGGCCATGCATTTAAGGCACGAACTAAATCAGCCTTTGTAAGTGGAAATTTTTCCACAGAAATCGCATGTAAATGGCTGTGATTATCAGGGCGAACCTGCTGCCAAAGTTGCCAAAGTGCAAGGATGTTAAGACCTGTGCCAAAACCTGTTTCACCGACACAGAAATACTCATAATCTGTGATTTCAGCCAAACGGCTCTCAAGATCATTTCCGTTTAAATAGACATGACGCGTTTCATTTAAGCCATTGTCTCTTGAGAAATAAACATCACCAAACTGTTTGGATGCAGGAATATCTACACCATCAATCATGTGCCAATCGAGATCGGCAGTTTGAATTGCACTCGACAAAACTAAAGCAACCTTAAATTTTGTTTAGAAAGAAAAATAGGGAGGTGTACTACCACTGGCGACGACGTTTGGTATAGACATAGCTGGCCAATAAAAAGCCAAGTAATACGCCTACACCTAGCGTACTTGCACCATACAAAAACATTTGTGCACTGCGTTCACTTTGGAGGACTTGAACTTGAACACCCAAACTATCATTTTTTAATTGCAGCTCTTGGTTCTGTGCTAAAGCTTCCAAATTGGCTTTTTCCAATTGCTGTAGACGTACAGATTGGTCTTTCACCATTGCCTTGACTTTCGCATCTTGTAAGGCTTTATTTTTTGCTAACTGTTCAATGGTCAGTGGATTGGCTTCCTGAGGTTGACCGTTGGCTTTAATGCTTGCCGAAACAGGCAAAATCCCTGGTTTGTTGGCAGGAATTGTTTGTGGAACGGGTGGTGGTGTTGCAGTCGTTGCTTGAGCAGCAGGGGCTACAGCGGGAGCAGGAGCTGTTTCGACAGCCCATGCAGTTGAACAAATTAAAGATAAGCCCAGTAAACTAGAAACAACGACGTGCATGAACCTTATCCTTTAGGAAATGCTTTGTTAAATGGTTTTACGTCAATATGACCGTAAACACCTTCTTTTAAAAATGGCTCATCAGCTAACCAAGCATCCAATGCTTCACGGTTATCAAAATCAACAATAATCGTACTACCATAAAAGCCCGCTTGTGGATTGGTTGGGTCTTTTGGCATCGCTCCAGCAACAACTAAACGACCTTCGTCATCTAATTTTTGTAGACGTTCTAAATGTTGAGGACGAACTGCAAGGCGCTTTTCCACTGTACCTTCATTATCTGTACAGCTTACGACGAATAATGGCATGACTTTTCCTGATTTTTGACCGAATGGATTATTCAGAGGTCTTAAAGTATTTACGCAATACAATAAACTGAATAATGATAAAGGAAAACATCACGATCATGTCACCAAATGCAGTGAATTCACCCCAATATTTTCCATCGGCAAATAAATAAGCAAAGAAGGTGTGTAAACAAGACATCACCACAAACATTGCGGCCCATGCATAGTTCAGTTTTTTCCAACCTGCAACTGTTAAATTTAACACGGGGCCAAATAAACGTTCGATAAGCGGTTTTTTATCTTTGCTAAAGAACGGTGAAAGAAGGAATGCACCTGCAAAGACCAAATTCAGTAAGACTGCTTTCAGGCGAATATAAAAATCATCACTGAGAATTAGTGTAATGCCACCAAAAATAACCGTCATAAACAACACAATCCATTGTTGTTTATCTAAACGGAATTTTTGCATGACAAACAATGCGCCATATACCACTAACATGGAAAGCATGAGACCGGTGGTGGCTACAAGGATATTATTATTGTCCACGCCGCCTGCAGAACCAACTAATTGCAATAACGGGTGCTGTGTATCTTTTGGATCTACAGTTTTATATAAATAAAAGAAAATAATGAGTGGCACAAAGTCTAAAAGTGCTTTCATGTTAGAGTATCTAAATCTGATCAAATAAATGACATAGTATAGAGATGCAAGGCGTAGATTTACATACACACAGTAATATTTCTGATGGTACTTTGTCACCTGCAGAATTGGTGCGTGCGGCCAGCCAAATTGGCATACATACCCTTGCGCTTACAGATCACGATACGATGGACGGCTTAATTTTAGCTGAACAGACGGCAACCGAATGTCAGATACAAATTATTTCAGGTGTAGAAATCTCCAGCCAATGGTCACGACCTGCAACTAAAAAAAGTTATGGCGTGCATATCGTGGCCTTGAATATGCAAAATCCTGAGCCGCTACAAGACCTGTTGACACAGCAAAAGTTAATACGTGCAGAACGCGCGCGACAAATCTGTGATTTGTTGATTCCGCTAATTGGTCAGGATATTTATCAAGATGTGATTGCCAAAGTGGATAATGAGCCTGACCGAGTGACACGAACCCACATTGCCAAAACATTGGTTGAAAAAGGCTGTGTGTCACGTCCACAACAGGCCTTTGATAAATATATTAAAGAAGGCAAAAAAGCCTATGTAAAATTTGAAGGTCCAAGTCTTGCCGATACCATTGCCGTGATTCATCAAAGTGGTGGGTATGCGGTACTTGCTCATCCAACGCGTTATGATTTATCTGCAACCAATATTCGCTATTTGATTGAAATTTTTGCTCTAGCAGGTGGTGATGCCGTTGAGTTGCCACCGGCGATTGAGCCGCTATCTACTCGCCAAATGGTTGACCGAATGATTGCTGAGCACCAACTCAAAGTTTCGGTGGGCAGTGATTTTCATGGCGACAATATGCCATGGATTAAATTAGGCAATATTCCTCGTGTCAAAGAAGGCCAAGTTGGGATTTGGGAAAGTTTTGTTTAAATATTTCTTTCATCTCCTTGCGGAATATATTCCTTATAGGAGTGAGACGATGTTCTCTCTCCTATAAGGAGAGGGCTAGGGAGAGATAATAAATTAAAGTAAGTTATGGTCTTTGGCTTGAATGGGGGGCGGCGTTGGTTTACCAAGCGTTCCTAACAATTCAATTTCAATGGTGCGGACCATCGAGTCGAGAGGTAAGTCATTGCTTTGCGTTCCGAAAGGCTCTTCAATTTCAGAACTTAACGCATCTAAACCTAAGAATGTATAAGCAAGAATACCGACCAAGAGCGGTGTTGCCAAACCGAGAGTTGAACCTAAACTAAACGGCAGCACAAAACAGAAAAAGTACACGGTACGATTCAGTAAAACAGAATAGGCAAAAGGTAAAGGCGTCGTCGCAATACGATCGCAGCCAGTTTGCACTGTACTCAGTTCCATCACGTGTTGATTCATTTGTGCATAAATGATGTCAGAAATTTCACCTTCTTTCAGCGCTTGCATCAACTCCCATTGAATCAAACTTAAAGTGTATTGTGGAGCATTGGCTTGTTGGTATAACTGGGTAATGGCATTGGCGCTCATCCCACTGGTTTCGACCAATTCAGTAGGATTCGCTGTTTGATGACGTAGTCGATCGCGTAGGACGTTGGCAAAGACGATGACGTGCTGAATCACACGTTCACGACGACCTTGACTGAGTAAACGACAGTCGCGGTCAAAATGGCGTGCATTGGCAATCAAAATACCCCATAAACGGCGAGCTTCCCACCAGCGGTCATAACACGCAGAGTTTTTGAACCCTAGAAAAATCGAAAGTACAACGCCAATTAAGGTAAAGCCCACCAGTGGAAATTCTGGAAAATGAAAGATGTCGACATAAGATAGTCCACCAATCACGGCAGATAAGAGCATCACCACACCGAGCGGTGGTAAAACCTTGGGTAAAATCGTTCCACGCCAAGAAAATAGCACCTTAAAAATACTGGGTTGGTCACGAACGATCATGTTGGAATAATAAATTTATATTTAAAAAAATTATGATGATCTTCATGGTTGAAGGATGCATTGTCAATAGATCTTTCATGCTGTTTTCATTGTGCTGATTAAGCCATGTTCAGCAAAAGAAAAACTGTCTTCTGCGGCAATAATACAATGATCGATTAAACGGATTTCGACCAAGGCACAGGCCTGGTGAATTTGTTCAGTAAGTTGTAAATCAGCAGCGGAGGGTTGAGCATGACCAAAGGGATGATTATGGGCAATGACAATATTGGTGGCATGTTCCGATATTGCATAGCGCAAGAGTTGATTGATGGAGATTTCACAGGAATTTAAGCTGCCATAGAACAGTTTTTTAAAGTTTATTTTTCTTAAATGCGCATCCAAACACAGCACACCAAAAACCTCTTGTCGTTCTGATAAAAACTCATATCTTAAATAATTTTTCAGTTGTTCAGAGTGCTGTAAAGCGATAGCTGCATTTTGAACGTGTTGTCCAATATATCGTTTTCCAAGTTCTTTCACTGCCATGAGTTGAGCAAATTTACTGTTTCCAATACCGTGAAACTGGCGTAAATCCTCAAGTGATGCATCCATTAAAAGATTCAGTTGCCCATAATGCTGAATCAGCAGGCGAGCCAACTCGACCGCTGAATGTTGCTGTGAACCTGAACGTAGAAAGATTGCCAGAAGTTCAGCATCGGATAAACTTTCAGCACCTTGATGGATGAGGCGTTCACGTGGCCGTTCGAGTTCAGGCCAATTTTTTATAGAATTATTCATTGTTGTTAGACTTTTTTATTATCAGTGATCCAGCTTTTTAAAGTTGGATTGTTGGGTCAGCCAATATTTAATGCTATTGTGAGCGCCACTGCAACAGATAGGTAGCCTGTTCGTGAGCTTTGATTTAAGTGTAATGCCCACTAAAAATATTCTTTTAGCTGTAACTGGCGGTATCGCAGCATATAAAAGTGCCATTCTTGTGCGTCGACTAAAAGACGCAGGGTTTGATGTACGTGTTGTAATGACTCAAGGTGCACAAGCTTTTGTCACACCTTTGACCTTTCAAGCCTTGTCGGGCAATCCGGTACATACCGAATTGTTAAACCCTGAAGCTGAAGCAGGTATGGGGCATATTGAATTGGCACGTTGGGCTGATTTAGTGCTCGTTGCACCTGCAAGCTGTGACACCTTGGCAAAATTTGCCGCAGGTCTAGCGGACGATTTGCTCTCAACTTTATACCTTGCGACCAAAGCTCCAGTATGGGTTGCACCTGCAATGAATCAACAGATGTGGGCGGCGAAAGCGACCCAACGCAATCTCAATACATTAGTTGAAGATGGCGTGCACGTGATTATGCCAAATGCAGGTTCGCAAGCCTGTGGTGATGTAGGGCTAGGGCGTATGCCAGAGCCTGAAGATCTAGCAGATCAAGTGACGGCTTATTTCCATCAAGCTCAGCGTGCAATCGCGGAAAAATTTGGCATGTTGGCAGGCAAGCATGTTGCAATTACGGCCGGCCCTACACGTGAGTCGATTGATCCAGTACGTTATATTTCCAATCACAGTACCGGAAAAATGGGCTTTGCTTTGGCAGCCGCATGTTATGCCGCAGGTGCTAAAGTTACGTTAATTGCTGGGCCGGTTAGCCTTGATACGCCAAATGGTGTACGCCGAATTAATGTGCAATCTGCCATTAAAATGCTGAATACCAGCTTGGATATGCTAGAAGAAGGTTGCGATATCTTTATTGCAACGGCTGCGGTGGCGGATTATCGCGTGGCTGAAGTTGCAGAGCATAAGATTAAAAAAGCCGGCGATGAGCTTAATGTTGCACTCATTAAAAATCCGGATATTGTTGCGACCATTGCGCAGCAAGATAAACGTCCATTTATGGTCGGTTTTGCTGCCGAAACCCGTAATGTGGAAGAATATGCCGCAGGCAAGTTGATTGCAAAAAAACTGGATATGATTGCGTGCAATGATGTGTCGCGTTCTGATATTGGTTTTGCTTCGGATGAAAATGCGATGACAGTGTTTTTTGCTGAGCAATATCAGATGGAAAAGCGTGATTTAGAGAAAGCATCTAAACAAGAAATTGCACAACAATTGGTTGAGGCGATTCATGATGCCTTACATTATGAGCCTGAAGTGGACGAAGACTGATTCAGATGAGTTGATAATTCAGTCGTTCAAATTATAAAAAGCTCCTGATAAGGGGCTTTTTATCAGAATAAAAATAAAGATGCCTAGATTTTTATTGCTGTACCAGGCGGCCAAAAATGTCAATTTGATACTTAAAATGTCAGTTTTTACCCGCCCATGTTAGGGCTTTAAAAGGTGAGATATCTATTTTAAGTATTTGATATTAAAATTAAAAAATAAATACCTTTAGAGTGTTATTTTACTTGTGCTCTTTGTCGATTTCGATACTATGATAAGTAGAGTGAGATCATTAAAACGAATTTTCCTGAAAATGTGATCTTCTTGGTTAAAGAATAAAACGTGCATCATGGGGGATGTAGCATGTTGCGAATTCTATTTATCGCAGTTGCCTTGAGCTTTGTGGGATGCAGCTATTTTGTTTCGACCGACGAATTATCAGATCGTATTGAATTACAAATGCAACGAGAGTTTGATCAAAATGCTGCGTATCAACAGTATCATTTGAAAATACAAGATTTTAAAATTTTAGAGCGTCAGGGAACCAGTTTTAAAGGGCAAGCCACACTGAAATATGATGGGCAGTCCTATCAAATACCCGTGCAAATTTATAAAGATGTGCAGGGGTATTCATGGAAAATTGAGGAAAGTGCTTTTGCATTCATTGATGAGGCTGAAGTGGCCAAATATCAGGCGCAATTAGACGAAGAATTTAAAAATATCAGCGCTGAATTGGATCATGACAATACCCAAGAATCTGTTGATGCACCTCAGCAAAGTTATGTCGGATTGCGTGAAGAACAAGATGCTTCAGATTATAAATGGACTGAATATGACGATGAACCCTTTCCAAACGGTAATATTACAGTCAATAGCCACTAGTTAATTTTGAAATAGAATATTCAAATAGATCATAAAAAAAAGCCCTAAAATATTAGGGCTTTTTATTGCGTTTATTCAACGATGATGGGCTTAGGATGATCTCGCAAATAATCTTCAGTGCGTTGCATGGCTTCTTTAATGTTGGCAATTGCATTTTCAACATCCGCAAATGTTTTAGCATTGCCGCCACTTAAGGCCTGACGCCATTTGCGTGCACCTGGTAAGTTTTGGAATAAACCCAAAATATGACGGGTAATAATTGAAAGTGGCGCACCTTCTTCCATGCGTTTTGCAATATACGGCATCATTTGATCCATAATATCGAAGCGATTTGGCATGTCTAAATCCCACAACTGACCTAATTCAGCCAATAAGTAGGGATTATGATAAGCCTCACGACCGATCATCACGCCATCGACATGTTTCAAATGTTCTAATGTTTCAGCGTAAGTTTTTACCCCACCGTTAATCTCAATCAGTAGATTTGGACGTTCCTGTTTTAGGCGATAGACATCTTCATAACGTAGTGGCGGCACATCACGGTTTTCTTTTGGTGATAGACCTTGCAGTAGGGCAATACGGGCATGCACAATAAAATTGTCGCAACCTGTTTTTGCAACAGTATCGACAAAATGCAGCATTTCTTCATAAGACTGCATATCATCAATACCAATACGGTGTTTTACCGTTACAGGAATATCGACAGCATTACGCATTTCGCCAATACATTCTGCAACTAAATTAGGCTCAGCCATTAAGCATGCGCCAATTTTATTATTTTGGACGCGATCACTCGGACAGCCGACATTCAGGTTAACTTCATCATAGCCCCAGTCTTGGGCCATCTTGGTACAGGTGGCTAAATCTTTTGGATTCGATCCGCCCAATTGCAGTACGATCGGATGCTCTTCATGGTTATAGTCAAGGTGACGATTAGCGCCACCAAATAAAATGGCGCCTGTTGTCACCATTTCGGTATACAGAATCACATTGGGATTAAACAGACGTGCGAAGAAACGATAATCTTTGGTGGTCCAATCCATCATCGGCGCAACACTGATTCGTGGTTGAAGTTTATTTTCAATGGTTGTGAGATCAGTCATTAAAAAATCACGCCTTAAATGAACAGAGAACAGGAGAAATGTTTAACGGGATGCCGTCAAAAAGAATGCGAAATGCGCTGAAAAATCCGCATTTTTGGAACGGGCGCAATATTAGCATAAAAAAAGAATACGGACATTCTATCCCACTCGCTACTTCGTATTTACAGAGTGTATCTATGGATTTCTAAGGGTGTAAGCACGGATCTTACGACCTTAAATTTTCGACGATTTTACTTTAAGCAGCCGAATGAGAGGCAGGATTTTATCTTTTGTAGTGGATAATCTATAATTTAATGAATTGTGTTGGATAAGCACATTTCAGCATTTTGCTCTCCATTTTTTTAATCTCCCTTATTGGTTATGTCACTATTTTCTGAACATTTAACACGTGGTCAATTTTGTATTTCTTTTGAGTACTTAACCACAGCCAAGCCACAGCATGTGGTGAATCATTTTGCTGGATTTCCAGCATTTATGACCTTGGCTGATCGTGTGCAAACGGATACTGATCCTACACCTTTGGAAGTGGCCAATGACTATCCTCAACAAGTGGAAAAAATACTGCACTTCTCTGGTAAAGGGCGAGACATTTCCGACTTTGAAGTGTTCTTAGATGAAGCTCAGGAACAGTCGATTGAAAATCTATTGTTACTGACTGGAGATAAGCTCAAACAGCATAATGACGGTGTTCACAATCCCGCTTTGCGGAGCCGTTATCTAGAGTCTGTCAATCAAGTCATGGCGGCAAAACAGCAGGGAGGGTTTTATTTGGGCGTGGCGTTTAATCCCTTTAAATATGCTCAAGCTGAACGAGATGCCCAATATTTTAAACTTGAGAAAAAAATTAAAGCTGGTGCAGATTATGTGATCACTCAATTGGGTTTTGACACGCAAGTTCTGGCTGATTATCAACAATATATGCAGCAGCATTTTGCTCAGATACCGGTACTTGCTTGTATTATGCCACTGACTTTTGCGCGTGCAAGATTTATGGTGAAACAGAAAGTTGCAGGCATCGTATTAACGCCTTACATGCTGAGTTTTTTACAGCAAGAACAACTGGCGGACGCACAACAAGCAGAAAAAAATGTTTATGCACGCTGCGCATTACAGATACTGATGTGCCAAAAAATGGGCTATGCGGGGGTACATCTGTCAGCTTGCCATAAAGCTCAAGAACAAAACAAATTAGCTTTAGCACTGGCTGAATATGCGAAATTGAGTTTGCAAGAATGTCAAAACTTGTGGACTACTTTATGGCAGTCAAATTCAGTAGAAGATTTTCAACCCATCTCCGCACACGATCATGCTGCACCGCTTGAGCAAGTGTTGAAATATAAAAGTATGCATCTGATGCATGAAGTCTTTTTTAGCTCCAAAATGGCGAAAGGCGTCGGTGGTTTGATTTTTGCTGCCAAACTATGGAATAAACCTAAAGCGGATGATGCTTTACTGAAGACTGAGTTTATAAGTAAGCATGGTATTGTCGGCTGTGAAAGCTGTGGTCAATGCAGACTTGGTGAAACCTTATATATTTGCCCAGAGACTTGCCCGAAAGGTTTAGCCAATGGCCCGTGTGGTGGAACCACTTTAGACCGCTGCGAGTTTGAAGACCGTGAATGTATTCATTCAGTCAAAGCGCGTTTAGCACAAAGCGTTGGACAAACAGAGGTGTTAAAACAAAGCTTAATTCCAACAGTTGCTATTGAAGCCCGACAAACCAGTTCATGGAAAAACTGGTTCTATCCTCAGAAAAGTGAGCTGAGTTAAGGTGAATATACGAGTTGAACTTCATTCATGTTGAGGTTCTTCTTTAAGTGGGAATGGCTTAAAGATCAAGGCAAACGTGATCAATTATTAAATAAAGATAAACCACATTAAGATTTAATAATTGTCTAAACGAGTGTCTGGACTTAAGCAGGGACTGCATCAATATTTATTCAAAAACTAAACCCTTAGGTCACCTTTCTTTTAGGTGACTTGAGGGTTTTTTATTGTGTAGTTCTCTGTATTTAGAGTAAGTTCAAAAGGTAGAAAAATAAACGAATAATCAAGTTTTGAGGGAAAAGCAGAATGATGCTGCTAGAAGAAATATTTAAAAGTAAAAAAGCTGAACATACAGATCAATTTAATTTACGTATTCATCGCGGTTTAAGTTGGTTGAAAAAATCACAAGATTTACAGGAAGATTTAGATCTGCAATTTATCAGCTTATGGGTGTCGTTTAATGCGATCTATGCGCAGGACTTACACGTTAGTCAGGATAAACAAACACTGAGGCAGTTTTTACATTTGATTTGCCAAAAAGACATGGAGCAAAAGATTTATAAAATATTATGGGAGCGTTTTAGTCAGCCTATCCGGATATTTTTAGATAACCCGTATGTCTATCAAGGTTTTTGGGATTATCAAAACCAAAAGATTAGTCAGCAAGCGTGTCGTGAAGGGCTAGAGCAAGAAAAGCAAAAAGTCCTCCGTGCTTTAAAAGAGCAGGATTCTATTGATATTTTAATGGTGCTTTTTAACCGCATGTATACCTTACGTAATCAATTAATTCATGGCGGTGCGACCTATAATAGTTCAGTAAATCGTAAACAGTTAAAAGATGCTTGTAATATTCTTTCGGCTTTATTGCCGGTATTTATGTTTGTATTACTCGAAAATGCGGCCACACTCGATTTAGGAAAACCCTTTTATCCTGTGGTGCAGGTGAGTTAGCTTGCCTTATTTCATAAGCTATTTTGAGTGTGTTTGAATTTATAACTTGCGTATTCCTTAATACTTAAAAGCCTCATATTTGAGGCAATTGAGTATTCATGGCGTACTTAAATGCTTTCAGCGTTGGCTTTAGGTTGAGGACGGTGAAACTGATCAAATAAAATAAAAATTGCCGCTGCGAAGACTAAGCTTAAACCTGTTAAGCACGTCATCGGCCAACCTCCGTGATGCCATGCAAATACGCCGAGTGCTGAGCCACACGCGCCACCAATAAAATAACTGGTCATATAAATCGAATTTATTCGTGAACGAGCAATTGGGTTTAATTGGAAAATAATGTTTTGATTACAACTATGCACCATAGCTAAACCTAAACTAATTAAACCGTAGCCAATGGTATAGAAGCCCAGTGAATTTCCACCTATATATAGAAGTCCCCAACTGATTGCTAAAATTGTGCAACCGACCCAAGTTAATATGGTGTTATTGCCTTGATCGGCTAAGCGACCAACCCATTGTGTTGAAAGTGCACCAAACACACCGACTAATGTGACAATTCCCACCCACACGTCTGCCAGATTAAAAGGTGGCTGGGTTAAGAGCATTGCAATTGTGGAAAACAGCATACTCATCGCCGCAAATACACAGCCACCAATCAAAGAGCGGTAAACTAAACGTCGCTCTTGTTTCAGCAAACGACCCATCGATTGAAAAATTTTTAGATAGGTCATTTGAATAATACTCACACGTGGCAGCCGCGTTTTAAGCAGCAGTGCAATGATCAACATTAAAACGGCACTGAGGACATAAATGGCTTTCCAATGAATTAAATTGGACAGCAATCCAGATAAACTGGTTGAGAGTAAAATGCCAACGAGAAGCCCACTCATCAAGAAACCAACCACAGCCCCAGTTTTTTCTGGACGGACGGCCAGCGTGACTAAAGGTATCAGTACCTGCGCTGCGACGGAGAATAGACCTGTAATAATCGTGCCGATCCACAACATATATAAGTTAGTAGATAGGGCACATAGCCCTAAACCTATCGCTGCACCGAACATTAACAACGGAATGAACTTGGCTTTATTGACAATATCACCTAAGGGCACAATGAACAGTAAACCCAATGCATAGGATATTTGTGCAAAGGTTACCGTCAAAGCAACTTGCGACTGCGGTATTTGAAAGCTGTGCTGAATGGATGCAATCAATGGTTGGCAATAATAGTTAGCACCTGCACATAAACCACAGGCCATGGCCATAAGCCATAACAGCATTTTATTGTGGCTAATGTCGAGAGAGGCATTCATAAAATTGTCCAGATGTTGCGGCGTGAACAATATGCTCGATATTGTTCTACTTGCGAAGTGAGCTCACTATAAGGAAAAAAGAACGGTGCTTAAAGTGTTTCTCTGTGAAAGGTACGCAGAAAATATTCGATGAATAAAGTTTATTTTTTCTTATTCAAGGTAATCATGCAGACCCCGAGCATGTTGAGTATGCAGCCTAACCATTGCCATGCATTTAAATGTTCATTCAGTAAAGCAACAGCCAAAAAAATTGTTAGGATCGGGCCAACTGACGCAATCATTGCAGATTGGCCTGGGCCAAGTCGGACGATACTTTGCATCAATAAGATCGTTGGTAATACGGTCACCAGTAAGCCGAGAGCTAGTCCATACCCCCAAATACCCAAAGGTAATTGAGTTAATAAATGGAATGGCTCCGGGGTTGCAATCCAAAAATGTAGCATCATGGCAATACAAGCAATGCTCAGTGCTAAACCCGTAAAATGCAGAGAGCCAAATTTTTGCATCAGGGTTGGGGTAAGGAGTAAATAGATTGAGAACAAGATTGCACTGGTAAAAACCAAGCTAGCACCCAACCAAAAATTAGCATCATGCGGCGTATGACTTTGCTCTTGCAGCATGACTAAAACGGTACCGCCATAACTCAGAATAATGGCCAAAATGGCTTTTAAGCCTAATGGTTTTTTATAAATCGCTGCAGATGCGATGACCGTCAAGGTGGGATAAAGAAATAAGATAATGCGCTCTAAAGATGCACTGATGTACATCAGCCCAAGAAAGTCCAACCAACTAGAAAAATAATAGCCCATCAATCCCGATAATATGAGTAATGCCCAATCTTTCGCTGTAATACTGTGATAACGCTGGCGACTGTACCATGCAATGATAAGAAAAAATGGCAATGCGCTCGCCATACGTAACGCCATTAATAAGGTCGCATCGACTAAAGGAGATAAGGCGTATGCTTGTTTGATGAAAATCGCTTTAGTACTAAATAAAAACGCTGCCGCGATCGCACAACTTGCACCGATGGAGTGCGGACGAAGCGTTTTCGATATCATCTTTAAACTTCCTGAAGGCTTTAAAAGTCAAAAAACATCTTAATTTTTAAATGAGTGGGATGCTTTTTTTCTCATTATAAAAAATGCCAGTACAGATGATAAATGCAAAAAAAGAATAGATTCTATTCCTTGTTTTAGCCTACATTTCGTGCATTGCACGTGTATTTAATTTGAATTGTCGAGAGAAATGACAATGTTTTATGTTTTAGAAAAATGAACGTAGAAGTCATGTCGAACAGATATCTTGAATAGTATTTTGTGATTGCACCTTAATGGTGCATTAACTGGATTTTAGCCGAAAAAAAATACACGCCCATCATGCTATAAAATGTTGATGAAAATTTTTTTTAAGCCAATATTTTAAATTCTTAGACTTAAGACCAATGAACACTGTTTCACCACATTGCATAAATTAGCATCAAAAAATGCGCTATTCATGCTAAACAATTGGAATGACTATTCTGACACATAACCCATTTAAGTCGGTCAAAAATAGATGAGGCTATGCGCGTCTAAAATGTCAGAAAGGTCAACGCCTCGTTAAATTTTAAACGAAGTGGTTGTTTATCAGTGCTTGAATTGAATTTTAAAGATGAATTGTCAGTCGTTTTAGAAGTGCGCATTGTCAAAAAGATCAACCAATGTTTAATGGCAAGATCCTAGTTAGTAAAAATAGTGATGTTTAAATCATCAAAATAGTTCTAAAAGTTATAGTTAGTATAAAAAACACGCATAAATGAACCAATAAATCTGAATAATTGAGATATCGCACCATTATTTTCATGAATCATGAGTTCAAAATATGGTCATTTATTAAATAAATATTGGGTAGTATTTTAGAAAATTTCAATTAGAATCCAAAAATTGTACAAAAATACATCCTGAGGGGAGACATCGCAGGTAGCGATGTTTACTTAAGAAAAATTAGCTTGAGGAACGCTCATGCAGATCGGAATTCCAGCCGAAACTGTTGTCGGTGAAAATCGCGTCGCTGCGACGCCTGAAACAGTAAAAAAATTGATCAGCGCTGGCCATAGCGTGGTTATTGAACGTAATGCTGGTGTTAAAGCCGCTTATATCGATAGTGCCTATGAACAAGTCGGTGCCAAAATTACGGATGATGCCTATACCGGTAGTCAAATTATTTTGAAAGTACGTGCACCGAAGGGTGACGAAATTCAAAAACTTGCAGCAAACACAACTGTGGTTGCAATGTTTGACCCTTACCGCAACACCGAACTTGACCAATTTGCGGCACAAAACGTGTCTGCATTTGCATTGGAACTTTTGCCACGTACTTTATCTCGTGCACAAAACATGGACGTATTGTCTTCTCAAGCCAACTTGTCAGGTTATAAATCTGTGTTGCTTGCAGGTGCTGAATATCAACGTATGTTCCCAATGTTAATGACTGCAGCAGGTACAGTGAAACCTGCACGTGTCGTGATTATGGGCGTGGGTGTTGCGGGCTTACAGGCAATTGCAACGGCGAAACGTTTAGGTGCAGTGGTTGAAGCAACTGATTTACGTCCTACAGCACGTGATCAAGTGGAATCACTTGGCGGTAAATGGTTAGACGTACCAATGTCTGCTGAAGAACAGCAAAAAGCAGCAGATGCAGCAAAAAATGGTTATGGCTGGATGCCGGGTGAAGAATATATCCGCGATCAAGCAATCATTGTGGATAAAGCAGTTTCAAATGCCGATATCGTGATTACCACTGCGTTGTTGCCAGGCCGTGATGCGCCTCGTCTGATTAAAGCTGAAACTGTTGCCAAAATGAAACCGGGTTCAATCATTCTTGATATGGCGGTGGAAACTGGCGGTAACGTTGAAGGTTCAGTCTGTGGCGAAAATGTCATGACAGCCAATGGCGTGAAAATTCTTGGTATTCCAAATATTCCTTCTACAGTGGCGACAGAAGCATCGGCACTATATGCACGTAACGTATTGAATTTTGTCGATACCATGTTTGATAGCGAGAAAAACTTTGCCATCAATCCAGAAGAAGAAATTCAAAAAGCACTACTTGTCACTCATGGCGGCCAAGTGCTGCTGAAACGTGGTTAAGGAGAATCATCATGGTTGAAACGATTACTATTTTTGTCCTTGCAATCTTTGTCGGTTACTACGTGGTTTGGGGTGTTACGCCTGCGCTGCACACGCCTTTAATGGCGGTAACTAATGCACTGTCTTCAATTATTGTTGTGGGTGCGATGATTCAAACTGTCGGTATTCCTGGCATTGTGGATGCAAGCGTTCAATTTCAAAGCATTAATGCTGTGAGTATCTTGGGTGCGATTGCTGTATTCCTTGCAAGTATCAACATTTTTGGTGGTTTCGCAGTTACTGCGCGTATGCTTGAAATGTTCAAACCTAAGCAAAAGAAAAAAGAGGGTTAATTGATGGAATTTATTCGAGAGTATGCGGATTGGTTCTACCTGATTGGTGCCGTTCTTTTTATTTTAACGCTTCGTGGGTTGTCAGGTCCTAAAACTGCGATTCAGGGTAACCGATACGGTATGATCGCAATGGCAATTGCGGTTTTGACAACATTCTTTGTGGCAGATCATCCTGTAATTTGGATGATTGTTGGTGCAATGGTATTGGGCGCTGTGGTTGGTATTGCACGTGCACGTACGGTTCCAATGACTCAAATGCCTGAAACTGTGGCTCTGATGCACTCGTTGGTCGGTCTGGCTGCTGTACTGATTGCGATTGCTGCAATTCTACATAACAACCAACTTACAGCGTTATTTGCTGAAAACGAAGCAGCTTTAACGGCTGCTGGTGTTGAACATGCACACATGAGCAAAGTTCATTTATTTGAATTGTTTGTGGGTTGCTTCGTTGGTGCCATTACATTTACAGCATCTGTTTTTGCTTACGGTAAATTGGCTGCCAAGAAATGGGCAAAAACTATTTCAGGTGGTTGGGTTAAACCAGTTCAAGTACTGATTTTCCTTGCAATGTTGGCATGTGGTATCTATTTTTTCACCACAGGTAACATGAATGCATTCTGGGCAATGACTGTACTTGCACTTGCTTTTGGTTGGGTGTGGATTGCGCCAGTGGGTGGTGGTGATATGCCAGTAGTGGTATCACTTCTAAACTCATTCTCAGGTTGGGCGGCAGCAGGCATTGGTTTCACGCTTGAAAACAATATGTTGATCGTTGCAGGTTCGCTGGTTGGTTCATCAGGTGCGATTCTGTCTTACATCATGTGTAAAGCAATGAACCGTTCAATCATCAACGTATTGTTTGGTGGTGCAATGGGTGGTACAGCCGTTGCAGCGTCTGATAATGGTGAAAAAGTTCAACGTAATCATCGTTCTGGTTCTGCTGATGATGCTGGCTTCCTCATGTCAAATGCGGACAGCGTTGTGATTGTACCAGGTTATGGTATGGCGCAAGGTCGTGCACAAAATGCGGTTAAAGAACTGTGTGAAATCTTAAAAGAACAAGGTGTAAAAGTACGTTTTGCCATTCACCCAGTCGCTGGTCGTATGCCAGGTCATATGAACGTGTTACTTGCTGAAGCAGACGTTGCGTATGAAGACATTTTGGAAATGGACGAGATTAACTCTGACTTTCCAGCAACAGATGTTGTGCTGGTGATTGGTGCAAACGACGTTGTCAACCCAGCAGCAAAAGATGACCCAAGTTCTCCAATTTATGGCATGCCAATTTTGGAAGCACATAAAGCACGTACCATCATGGTGATCAAACGTTCTATGGCAACAGGTTATGCGGGTCTAGACAATGACTTGTTCTATAACGATAAGACCATGATGATTTTTGGTGATGCCAAGAAAGTTGTGGAAGATATGACCAAAGCGATTAATGGCGGCGGACACTAATACAAACCTCGTAAATCCCCCTTTTATAAAGGGGGATTTGATTTCTTCCCTTACATAAAGAGGGATTGAGAGAGATTAAACCACCTTCGGGTGGTTTTTTTATATCTACTAAATGGCTGTGAGATTCGAAAAATTATGTTGAGCATATGCACGTGATTGATCACTAAAAAGGCGCATTAAATTGCACCATAAAAAGTTGATGTTTCAAATGAATGCAAAAGATTAAATACCACCCAATTATTATGCGCTGTTCTGACCCATGGTGCGAGAAGGTGCTGTTTGTTAGTCCCATCGCAGCTTATGTTTTTCGGCAACTGATTGAAATATATTTATTTGTCTGAAATTTGGCATCTGTTTTGCAAAGTAGGATTATTCTTGGGGGAATAATCATGAAAAAAGCATACTTGCTTGCATTGATGTTGAGTTTAACTGCATCACAAACTTGGTCAGCAGATTCACAAATGGCCAGTAATATTCAAGAAATTCGTATTTCACTCGATAGTATTTGGGTGGTGTTAGGTGGCATTTTGGTGTTCTTCATGCAAGCGGGTTTTGCCATGATTGAAAGCGGCTCTGTCCGCAGTAAAAATACCGTGAATGTGCTCATGAAGAACTATATGGACGCATGCTTGGGGGGCTTGGTGTTCTGGTTAGTCGGTTTTGGTTTGATGTTTGGTGTAAACAGTACAGGGTGGTTTGGTTTGAGTCATTTCGCACCTGACCAAATGGATGACTGGCACTGGAATCTACTGTTCTTCCAAATGATGTTTGCAGCAACAGCAACCACCATTGCTAGTGGTGCAATGGCGGAGCGTATTCACTTCGTGGCCTATGTGGTCAGTGCGGCAGTGGTTTCTGGTGTGATATATCCAATTTTTGGCAGTTGGGCTTGGGGCGGACTTTTTGGTGGTGATGGTTGGTTAAAGGCTTTGGGGTTTATTGACTTTGCCGGTTCAACCGTTGTGCACTCTATGGGTGGTTGGGTTGCACTAGCTGGAATTATTGTATTGGGGCCGCGATTAGGACGTTTTGGTCGCAATGGTCAAAGCCATTACTTGCCAGGCCATAATTTACCATTAGTCGCTTTAGGTGGTTTTATTTTGTGGTTGGCTTGGTTCGGTTTTAATGCTGGCTCGACAATCAATGCCGGTGTAAGTGTGGGTCGTATCGCATTAAATACGCATCTTGCTGCATGTGCCGCTGCGGTTACTTATATGTTGCTGTGCCTAATTCGTTCGAAAGCGATTTTAATTCGTAGCACGATTAATTCTTCACTGGGTGGTTTGGTCGCAATTACCGCAGGCTGTGCCACTATGTCGCCAATTTATGCAGTAGTCACAGGTTTATGCGCTGGTGTGCTAGTGACCTTTTTACCTATGCTGATGGAGAAACTTAAACTGGATGATGTGGTTGATGCTGTGACTGTCCATGGATTTTGCGGAGCATGGGGCACATTAGCAGCAGGGCTATTTCTTGAAAATAACATGTTCAGTAGCAATGTCATTGCAATACAAGGGCTAGGTGTGTTGGTGGCTTTTGCTTGGGGCTTTGGGGTGGCATTTATTGTATTTAAAGTCTTGGATAAATTGATGGGTGGTCTGCGTGTCAGTAAGCAACATGAGCAACGTGGTTTGGACTATACCGAACATGCTGAATTGTCTTATCCAGAGTTTCAAAAAGATGTCACTTTTGAAACTGATGATATGACTAGACGCCACTGATTAGGAGTGAAGTAAATGAGTACTGAACTGTTAAATTTGGCACAGCGCCGTGAAGCACTGGAAAAAGGCTTACAACAATATTTACAGGGCAATATGTTGCAAGGTGCATTACTGCATTGGGAGCAGCAGTACAGCATGAAACCATCCTTTGTATTGAATCGCTTTTTAAATGATATCTGTACGACGGAAGAATTACGCTTTTATCGAAAAGACATGCTTAAGCAAGTTTTGTATGAGTTATCTACTCTAGAGAAGCAAGCTCTATTACGGATTGAAAAACCGAAAGAAAATTCACAAGTTGAGGCATTGGTTGCAGATTCTATCAGTGATGCTTTTTTAGCATTTACAGAAGCTGTTTTACAAAATACCAAGCCGGTAGATGTAAATGACTTTAATCAGGAAGTAATTGAACAAATTGAGCAGATGGGGCTAGCCGTTGCAGCCAATGCACAAATTAATACGGCATCATTTGTGGAGTTTCTGCCACTAACCAGCTATGCAAAAGTATTGACCTACATTTATGAGGTGTTTTGCGAGTTTTATGGCCCTATGCGTGCAGATCAGGTTTATGCTCAGACCAAGCTGAAAATTAAAGCTAATTTCCCAGAAGTGGATTTACATCAGTTGCTTTAATATCCTAGTAACTAGGAGGGGCATTCATTACTCAACCTATGAGACATAAAAAAGCGACCGAATTCGGTCGCTTTTTTTATGACAACTTAAGCTACAGTTTCTGGAGCTGTACGCCATAAGCTTTCAAGATCGTAGAATTTACGTGCTGTAGGTAACATCACATGTACCACTACAAAACCGAGATCAATCAGGATCCATTCTGCATCACGTTCACCTTCAACGCCAATCGGGCGGAAGCCGGCTTTACGTGCTTCTTCTGCCACGTTGTCTGCAAGAGACTTAATATGACGAGTTGAAGTACCGCTCGCAATAACAATCGCATCTGCTACATTGCTGATTGTGCTGATATCGAGAGAAACAATATCTTTGGCTTTTACATCTTCAAGTGCTTCACGTACAACAGCTAGGCAAGTTTGCACGTCTTTGATTTGCTTGTTTGCGAGATCGTGAGAATTAGAAGCGCTGGGCGATGGTTCTAAATTCATAGAGGGTATGATTTCCTGACAATTTTTCAGGATCTAATATAGCGGTTTTGTTGCTGAATTTCAAATCAACCCTCTTCAAATTTAGCGCTCAGTTCTGGAAGTATTTGTCTTTCCATGCAAAAGAGTGCGACGAGTTGGAACGTGGACGATATTCTGCTGCGACATATCCTGCATATTCGCTTTGATTGAGCCATTTAAAAATTTGTGCATAGGCGATTTGCCCAGAGTCTGGTTCATGACGGCCTGGGCAATCCGCAAATTGGATATGTCCAATGTCATCAATATTTTCAGCCAGACTACTTAAAATATCTTCACCCATCATGGCCATGTGGTAGCAGTCATATTGCATCTTTAAAGCAGGATGTTGTACAGCTTCAAGCATTTCTTGTGCTTGAGCAATATTTTGCACCAAGAAACGCGGCATATCTGTACCATTAATCATTTCAAAAACTGGCTGAATTTGATGTTCGACCAGCATATGACACGCTAATTTTAAATTAGTGGATAAGGTATTTAAACAAGGCAGTAGGTCAGCATCTTGTGGTTGCTTCCCCGCCAAAATGTTTACACTTGGGACATTGAGCGCTGTTGCATAACGAATACATAGCTCTAACGCTTGGTGAAATTCATTTTCGCGACCAGGCACACCGGCAAGCCCGTCACCACCTTGCATTAAGTCGCCTGCTGGAACATTGATCAGACATAAACTCAAATCATTTAGGGTTAATTGTGTTTGAATTTGCTCAATGCTCAGTTCATAAGGGAACTGAATTTCGATGTATTTAAAGCCATGTTCACGTGCTAAAACAAAGCGTTCTAATAACGGAACTTCAGTGAAAATCATTGATAAATTCACAGCGAGCTTGGTCATGTTTAGATCCTTTTATCCATGTAGTCGGTCAATTCACTCATGATTTTTTACATTCAACGTGTTCAATCACTGTGGCTAAATCTTTTTCAGCATAGCCATTATTTTGATGTGCTTTGAGCTGTGAAAGAGCCAAAGTCGCGACGGGTATATCTAGATTAAATTGAGCAGCAAGCTGTACCGCATTGTTCAAATCTTTCGACAAAGTCTGCACTTTCCATTGCACCGGTTCAAATTGATGACTGGCCATACGTGGCGTTAATATTTGAAACGGTTTGGAATCTGCAAAGCCGCCTGCAAGGGCAGGTGCAAGTAAAGTTGTATCGACACCTGCTTGTGATGCAAGGGCAACGGCTTCAGCAATTAAGGTACTATTTGCAGCAACAATCAATTGATTACAAATCTTGGTGGCTTGTCCAGTACCAGTTTCTCCCATTCGGGTGACGCGTTGAGATAAAACATTGTAGATTAAGCTGAGATCATTAATGATTTGTGCATCACCACCAGCGAAGATAACCAATGTTCCTTGCTCTGCACCAGCCGTTCCACCTGAAACAGGGGAGTCGATCCAAATGACATTTTTAGTTTTTGCTTGTGCGGCCAAATCCAATGTTTGATTGACCGATAGGCTTGAAAAATCCACGATGATTTGGCTCGGACTTAAGTAGGGCGCGATTTGTGCATAGACCGCAGCAACAGCATAGTCATCTGCAAGGCAACTGAGGATGACGGGATAGTGGGCGATTTGATCGAGGGATAATGGCGTCGCACCTATCGCAACCAGCTCATCGCAAGCGGCAGCGCTACGATTCCAGACTGCAACTTCAAAACCTGCTTGAATCAAACGTGTTGCCATCCGACTTCCCATGAGACCCATGCCAAGGAATGCAATTTTGGTATTTCGATCAAAAGCCATTTTTATTCTCAATCTATCCAGTCATACATAGTTTACTTATATTGGCGCGGCAAAAACTGAACCTCTGGGTTCTTATCCTTTTTACGGGCTAACTGACTGTTTTTGCCCATCAATAATTTAAATTGCCAAATTTTTTCTAAGCGCAGTGAGCGTTTTGGATTATGTTCCATCGCGTCTAATACTTGTTTGGTTGCGGCCAAAGCATCAGGAGAGCGCTGAGAGAGTTCTTCAGCCAAAATTTGAGCCTGTGCCAAGGGTGTTTCATTTAAATGTGTCACCAATCCAATTTCTTTGGCATATTGACCATCAAATATTCGAGCAGTTAAAGTCAACTCTTTCGCCAAATCCAACCCAATTAGGCCTTTAAGCGAACGGGTTAAGCCCATGTCCGGAACCAAACCCCAACGACTTTCCATAATCGACATTTTAGTATCAGGATGGGCAATACGAATATCTGCTGCTAATGCCAATTGCATGCCAGCTCCGAAGCAAAAGCCTTCAAGTGCCGCAATTACTGGTACAGGGAGTTGTTGCCAAATCAGGAACGCTTTTTGAAATAAGCTTTGGCCTGGTTTAATCAGCTCCCATGCTGCAAACGCACGATTTTTAGGGTCATTCAGATCAGCTAGATCAATACCTGCGCTAAAAACCTGAGCTTCACCTGTTAAAATTACACAGCGTAAGCTGCGATCTTTTTTTAGTTTTTCAGCTGTGCTCACTAATTCCTTTAACAATGTAAAACTCATTGCATTACGTTTGTCTGGACGGTTGAGATAAACCGTTGCAATGCCATTATTTTTTTCGATACGTAATAAAGCCATGGTATTTACTCTTGTTGTTTCTGCGCCGAGCATAGCATGCAGTTTAGTCTGATAGATGACAGTGCAGTCACTTGAGTTTGAAGCCTGCACTGTTTTTTCAGGTTTAAAAATTATTGGTTTTGTTTGGCTAAAATTTGTTGTGCTGCATGTTCAACTTGCAACATCACGGCATTGAGTTCATCAAAACGTTGCAAGGTTTCTTGAATAAAGCTTTCGTCTGCTTTACGACGTTCTTTGCGTAATGTCGAAACGAATTGTTCAAAATTACCCGAAACTTCTTGCAGTGTTGGTGCACCGACATAACGTGTTGCGCCATATAAACGATGTAGTACATGCTCTAATTGAGGAAAATCTTCATCGTCAATGAGCTGTGCCATTTCAGTTTTTTCTTGCTCAAAACTGTCCACCAGCATTTTTAGTAAATCGATCGCAAGATCTTCTTTATTCGCAGCCAATTGTAAGCTTTGTTGCCAATCTAAAATGCTTGGTTCTAACGCTTCGATGACAGAGTTACGTTCTAAACCTTTGGCTTTTTTGAAATTTTCTGTTGTCCACTGCGTCAATATTTGAATAATCTGATCCATCTGAATTGGCTTCGTCACATAGTCATCCATACCACTTTGCAGCAGCTTTTGTTTTTCATCTGACAGGGCATGAGCAGTAAGCGCAATAATTGGCAAGCGTTTATGTTCTTCAAATGTGGACTCTAAAGAGCGAATCGCTCGTGTAGTATCAATACCAGACATGACTGGCATTTGAATATCCATAAAGACCAGATCGAAAGCCGATAAATTTTGTTCATGTCGTGATTGAATAACTTCAATGGCTTCTTGCCCACTGAGCACTTTTGTGGTTTTGACATTTAATTCTGAAAGTAAGGCTTCAAGTACAATTAAGTTGGGTAGATGATCATCCACCGCCAAAATGTGTAAACCTTGCCCATTGAATTCTTCATGTTGTTCTTGATCGAACCATGGTTCATTACTCAAAAGTTGAACTAACGCAGTACGGCTGAGCGGTTGGTGCAATGGACGAGCTCGGTACTCATTCAACATGTTTGGATCAAGCATCATTTGATAACCGTACACGGCTAAATTGCCGGTATAACGGTTACGAATTTCTTTTAATAAGGCTTCAGAGTCACCACTATGATCGACAATCAGCCAAGTGTTTTCATTGCTTTGCAGTTGATTGAGTCGGCTAAACAAATCTAAAATTGACTGAGTTTCAATGTGCTGCACATCATAATCTTCTAAATAATGACGAAGTACATTCGCGGTGGCAGGGTGTGCTAAATAGGACACCACTTGCAAATGGCTAAACTGTGGATGAACAATTTCAACGTCATCATCGACACTAAAGCGGGCAGTGAACCAGAAGGTTGAACCTTTTTCGGTCGGTGCACGTTCTTGGTTGTCTTCAAAACCAATTTGCCCATGCATGAGGCTTACCAATTGTTTTGAAATTGCCAGTCCGAGTCCTGTTCCACCAAATTGACGAGTGACCGAAGCATCACCTTGCGAGAAGGATTCAAACAGTTTTTTACGATCCGTACCGCTTAAGCCAATGCCACTGTCCTGAACGCTAAAGTGCAGTAAGCATTGACCGATGTCATCATGCTCCATACGCACACGGACAATAATTTCACCATCTGGAGTGAATTTGATGGCATTTGAGGTTAAGTTGGTCAAAATCTGCTTAAAGCGTAGGGCATCGCCGACCACATATTTCGGGACGTTGTCTGCATAGTAGAAGGTCATATCAATATATTTCTGTGCAGCCAACGGCGACAACATATCCATGACATCAAAGACCGCTTCTTCTAAGTCAAACTGTGCTGTTTCGAGTTCTAATTTTCCAGCATCAATTTTTGAGAAATCTAATACATCATTAATTAAAGCGAGTAGATGCGCTGACGATTTACGAATCGTTTGTAGATAGAGATTTTGTTCATTACTGAGGTTGCCTTGACGTAATAACAGATGAATAAAACCATCAATACTGTTGAGTGGTGTGCGTAGTTCATGTGAAATATTGGCTAAGAAAACCGATTTGGATTGATTCGCATGAATTGCTTGGTCACGTGCTTGGCGATAAGTAATGTTTTGAACTTCTAAGGTATCGAGGGTACGACGTAGATCATCCTCAGTTTGTTCAGTATGCTCACGTAATTCTAAAAAGCTAAAATGCAGGCGTTTTACGACGTTAGCAATGTCACGCTGAAGTAAGCGTAATTCACCGGTACTGTTAATTACCATGTGCTGATTGAGGGTGTCTGCATTCAGGCGTTGTAATTGCATGCGGATTTCATACATCGGGGCAATCCAGCGACGTGAATAGAAATTCAGGCACAGCAATAACAACAATAAGGTCAGTAAACCTGTAGCGATTAAGACAATCAAAACACGGTAGTGTGCAATTTGAAGTGGTTGATTATCTAATTCAATAGATAACCAAGCAGGCGTTTCGTTGGCATCTGTAATTTTGAGCGCATAAACATGATTGCCGTTATGGGCTATTGGACCGACAAAAGAACTTTTATTATCAAATTTAGGCCAAAGGTCTTGGTCTTGAAAGCCAATGCTCAGGCGGTTATGACCTTGTACATCTAAAATAGCAGCGCGAATCAGATGCTTTTCATTCAGCATGTTTTGCATGGCATTACGAGCTTGGTCAAATTGCCAAGGGTAATGGTTAAGGAGGTCGACGGCAGATTCAGAGGTTTGCTGATAACGCGTCAAAATTGCAATTGCCATTTGACGTTGCTGCGCTTTTGCTGCATTAGACGTTTCAGTAATTACCAACATGGCACCTACACATGCCAATATCGTGATCGGCACGAAAATCAGTGCAATCAGCTGTCCATAAGCATGATTTAAGTGCAGGCGTTTAAAAAGCTTTTTGTTGATATTTGACATGATTTAAGCAGTTTATTCCTTATGCACCGAATATTAGCATGGATTATTTAAAACTGATTGCGCTTTAATCACTTTGACGAAAAAGCCAGTCAAATGGGTGCAGGCTCAGGTATTTTTTCATACAATAGGCGCACCTCGATATAGGTACACATAATGAGTAACACAACCCCTGATTTTCAAGCAGATGATTTTTTATTAGACCATTACGTCGGAAATACTCCGTTAGTGCGTTTACAGCGTCTGGCAAGTCACACTCAAGCAACAGTATTAGCCAAGTTAGAAGGCAATAACCCAGCAGGTTCGGTAAAAGACCGTCCCGCGTATAACATGATTATGCAAGCTGAAAAGCGTGGCCAAATCAAACCGGGTGATACATTAATTGAGGCGACGAGCGGAAATACAGGTATTGCTTTGGCAATGGTTGCTGCAATGCGTGGCTATAAAATGACATTAATTATGCCAGCAAGCTCAAGTCAGGAACGTAAAGATGCAATGCGCGCTTACGGTGCTGAGCTGATTGAATCTGAAAACATGGAAGAGGCACGTGATCTTGCGCTTCAAATGGAAAAAGATGGTCAAGGTTTGGTACTCAACCAGTTTGGTAATCCGGATAATGTGGAAGCGCATTATTTAACTACTGGCCCAGAAATTTGGAAACAAACTGGCGGTAAAATTACGCACTTTGTCAGCTCAATGGGTACAACGGGTACCATCATGGGGATTTCAAAGTATTTAAAAGAACAAAACCCAGAGATTCAAATTGTTGGTTTACAACCTTCTGAAGGCTCAAACATTGCAGGTATCCGCCGTTGGCCGCAAGAATATTTGCCAACAATTTTTGATCCATCACGCGTTGACCGTATTATGGATATTCCACAAATTGAGGCAGAAAAAACTGCACGTCGTCTTGCACGTAAAGAAGGTGTCAGTGCAGGAACATCGTCTGGTGGTGCAGTGTGGGCATCGATTAAACTGGCTGAAGAAAACCCAGATGCAGTAATTGTTTGTATCGTTTGTGACCGTGGCGATCGTTATTTGTCGACTGGTTTGTTCTCTGTTGTAGATCCTGAATAATTGCGATTGCAATTCCACTGGTGAGTACTCATGCGTTTACCTGTTTTAATTTTTGATATCGAAACACTCACCGATTTAAAATCTGGGGCGCATTTGTACGGGCTAGATTTGCCTGAGGCAGATCTTGACGCTGCGTTGACGAAATTACGCCGTCAAGAAGCGGGTACTGATTTTCAACGTTTGGCGCTGCATGAAATTGTTTGTATTTCAGGTCTGTGGATTGATGAAAAAGGCATGAAGTTGTTTTCATTTAGCCGAGAAGACAACAGCGAAGCTGAAATTTTAAAAAAATTCGTTTCGATTTTTGAAAAGCGTCACCCAACGCTTGTCAGTTGGAATGGTTCGCAATTTGATTTACCGGTCATTTTATTTCGTGCCATGTATCACGGCTTATCTGCACCAAGTTTGTTCGATCAGGGCGAGATTGATACGCAAAAGCGGTATAATAACTACCAGAATCGTTATCATCATCGTCATATTGATTTAATGGATGTCATGGCAATGTTCCATGGCCGTCATTTTCAAAAGCTCGATGATACAGCACATTTACTTGGCTTCCCTGGGAAGCGTGGTGACGGTGGCTATCATGTTCCTGAATATGTTCAAAATGAACACTGGTTGGAACTGACCAGTTATTGTGAAGGTGATGTGTTGAATACATGGCTGATATATTTGCGCTGGCTATTGTTGAAAGGACAGTTACTGCTGAATGATCATCAGCACATGATTCAAAGCACGATTCAATACTTAAATACTCAGCCGCAACACGCTGACTTTTTATCGGTATGGCAGCAAACATCGCAGCGTACCGAATTTACTCAATCAGATTTCCCATCTCTCACACATTAGGTACGCATGAAACATAGAGCCAAGCCCCAAAAAGCCCAACAGCCCATTTATACATTTCAGGTTGAGTCGCTTTCACATGAGGGGCGTGGCATTGCGCACTTTGGCACACATCCAGACCATCCTGTAGAAAAACACGGTAAAAAAGTGTTTATTCGTTATGCTTTACCGGGTGAAACTGTACGCGCGCGTATTACCAATGTGGTGAAGCGTCTTGAAGAAGCTGACAGTCTGGAATTATTAAGCGAAGCCTCTGAGATGCGTGTTGAGCCAGCCTGTCCACATTATGGTGTGTGTGGTGGTTGTAGCATGCAGCATATCCATCCAGATGAACAAATTCGTTTAAAACAGGATGTACTAAAATCACATCTTGAACATTTTGCTGGTATTCAACCTGAAGAATGGTTAGCGCCATTACGTTCACAGCGTGAAGATTACCGTCGTAAAGCACGTATCGGCGTGCGATACCTACCTGCGAAAGATAAATTGGTGGTGGGCTTCCGTGAAAGCCAATCCAATAAACTGACCTCGATTGATCGTTGTATGGTGCTTGATCGTGAATTTGGTTCATTGACGACACTTAAACAGTTATTACAACGTTTAGCTGGTAAGGCTGACATTGGGCATATTGAATTGGCTATGGGCGATCAAGAGATTGCGCTATTGGTTCGACATACGGCTGAACTTTGTGCAGAAGATGTCAACCAATTTAAGAAATTTGCGTTACAGAAGGGATGGCAGCTTTACTTACAACCTGAAGGCCCTGATAGCCTACACCGTGTTGATGATCCATCGTCAGCGATGCGTCTGCACTATGGTCTAAGTGACTTTAATGTAGAATTTGGCTTTAATCCTCAAGACTTCACGCAAGTGAATTCAACGATTAATCCACAAATGGTGAAACTGGCATGTGATTTGCTTCAGTTACAACAGGGTGAACGCGTTCTTGATCTGTTCTGTGGTTTAGGGAACTTTTCTTTACCACTGGCAAAATCTGTGGGAGAGACTGGTTCAGTTGTTGCCGTTGAGGGTAGTGAGGAAATGGTTCAACGTGGTGCAGAAAATGCACAAAACAATGGCCTTTCTCAAGTAAAATTTTATTCACAAGATTTAACAAAAGATTTTTCGCATCATTCTTGGGCAAAACAGGGATTTGATGCATTATTGATTGACCCGCCGCGCTCCGGTGCGGAGGAAGTTATGCAATATGTGCCCAAATTTGGTGCAAATAGAATCGTTTATGTGTCATGTAATCCAGCAACCCTTGCGCGTGATGCCGGGATGTTGGTACAACAAGGCTACCGTTTGAAAAAAGCGGGTGTCATGGACATGTTTACCCATACAGGGCATGTCGAATCGATTGCTTTGTTCGAAAAAGAAAATCAGATAAACGATTAGAGATATGAAGCGTAGAAAAGTAGGAGTAGGGTATGGTCACAGTACGTGAACAGCTGCCTGGACGTCTCAATGAGTTGTCACAGGAAGCGACTGTAGAACATGCCGAGCAAGCACAGCATGATCTAGCCGAATGGTTGGAGCGTGTCAGTGGTATGTTTGACGGAGCTCCATTGAAGCAACTCAGAGAAGTTGCGAATCTGACCTTGCAAAAAGAACTCGAAACCACGGTGAGTCATCGTTCCAATACCTTTTATACAGGTATTGAAATGGCGGATATTTTGGCGCATCTGTATGTGGATGAAGATACTTTATCCGCAGCGATGTTATATCGTTCGGTGCGTGAAGGTGTAACCAGTTTAGAAGAAGTACGTACCCAGTTTGGTGAGCAAGTCCATGCTTTGGTGAAAGGCACGCTTGCGATGGGTAAACTTTCTGAATTGATTGAGCAGAATAAGCGCCTCGAAGATCATTTTAATAATAACCAGCGTGAACATTTAACCGGCATTTATAAAATGTTGATTTCGGTGACGGAAGATGTTCGTGTTGTATTAATCAAACTTTCTGAACGTACTTATGCCTTACGTGAATTGGCGCATTCGTCAAAAGAGCGTCAAGAACGTGTAGCACGAGAAATTTTAACCATTTACTCACCACTGGCACATCGACTTGGCATTGCACAGTTAAAGTGGGAACTGGAAGATTTAGCGTTCCGCTATTTAGCGCCTGAACGTTATAAGGAAATTGCATCTTTATTAAATGAAAAACGTCTAGAGCGTGAGCAATATATTCAGTTTGTAACCGATAAATTACGCAAAGAATTGCTTGATCATGACATCGTGGCCGAAATTAATGGTCGGGTGAAACACATTTATTCGATTTATCGAAAAATGAAAAGTAAGAACCTGAGTTTTGATCAGCTTTACGATATTCGTGCAGTTCGTGTATTAGTGGATAGCGTACCTGAGTGTTATCACACATTGGGTATTGTGCATCAAATTTGGCGTCACATCCCGCATCAGTTTGACGACTATATTACTAACCCTAAAGCTAATGGCTATCGTTCGCTTCATACCGCAGTCATTGCAGAAAATAAATCGCTAGAAGTGCAGATTCGTACCAAGAATATGCATGAAGAAGCTGAGCTAGGGGTATGTTCGCACTTTAACTATAAAGAAGGCTCGAAGACGACCGATTATTCATTTAATCATCGTCTACACTCACTTCGTGCGGTACTTGAACATTATCAAGAACGTAATGATGCTAGTGCGCATAAGGATGAAGAAGACTCGGAAAACTTTGAACAAATACAAGAGTTCGAAGATTTTGAGAAAATCTATGTGTTCAGTCGTGATGGTGATATTAAAGAACTACCACGTGGCTCGACAGTTCTAGATTTTGCATATCATGTACATACTGAAGTGGGTAACAAGTGCTATGCGGCACGTGTAAACCAACGCTATGTTCCTTTGACTTATACGCTAAAAACTGGTGAGCAAGTTGAGATTTTAACCAAGAAAGACCGTGAGCCGAACCGTGATTGGTTGGTGAATTCACTGGGTTATATCAAGACAGCACGTGCTCGTGACAAGTTACGCCATTGGTTCCGTCAGCAAGACCGTAGCAAGAATTTGGAAGTGGGGCGTGAAATTCTAAATAAAGAATTATCACGTCTTGCGATTCATCCAAAAAGCATTGATTTGAATGATTACTGCAACCATTTCAATGTGAAATTAGGCGAGGATATCTTAATTGGTTTGGTGAATGGTGATATTAGCCTGCATGCCTTAATCAATCAGGTCAACCGTCATATGCATCTGGATCAGGATGAACCTGAGCTGGTGCTTAAACCAACATTGAATCCGCGTGCGAGTCATACCTTATCTGCGCATGGTATTTTGATTGATGGACTGGATAACGTGGAATTACACGTTGCACAGTGCTGTCAGCCCGTACATGGGGAGTCGATTGCGGGATACATTACTTTGAATCGTGGTGTGAGTATTCATAAAGTCGCTTGTCCTGACTATGTGCGTATGATTGGTCAAGAACCTGAACGCGCTGTCGAAGCCGATTGGGAAATGCAGCCAACCCGTGGTCAAAGTGTACAAATTGTGGTTGAAGCTTATGACCGCCGTGGTTTGTTAAAAGACTTAACCCAAGTGATTTTCTCTGATCAAATCAATATTCGTCAGGTGAATACAATCTCTGAAAGTGATGGTATTGCTAATATGAAGCTGTTGATTGAAGTAAAAGGCTTGGCACAGTTGTCTAAGTTGTTAGCACGTCTTGAACAGCAACCAGGCATTATCAGTGCACGCCGTTTGGTGCAGGGCAGTTGATCAAGCATTTTGTTTATAAGTAAAAGGATTGAATAAAAAACCCGCGGCATGCGGGTTTTTTATTATATTGGGGCAAGGCTAAAATAAAACTCGAATGCTTATGTTGCCAACAGAACTTTTTGAAAAACGTCGACAGAATTTATCTCATGCAATCGATCAATGGGTCGCAACTGGCCAATTTAAAAATGGCAAAGCGGTTTGTGAACATCATGATTTAGACATCCCTTTAATTACTCAATTGTTGAATAGTCACCGCCAAATTGGTGAGAAATTTGCCCGTGAACTAGAACAGCAATTGGGGTTAGTTAAAGGAAGTTTAGATGGCGAAGTGAAGTTTGTCGAAAGTATCGAGTTGTTGATGGCAGCCATGCCATTATTTCGTATGCAGGTACATGAGTCTGAAGCTTTTACATTGATATCCATCGAAAACGATCATAATGCACTTTTAGCGGGTTTATTTCAGTTGAATCCGCAGTTATATGCGATAGAGGTAACGGATTCATTTTATGCCCCCATTTTGCAACCTGACTGGATTATTGTGTGTGATAAACATACCGCTGAAACGGGACAAATTGTCTGTGTGTATTTAGCCAATGCGATAAACTTAATCCTGAAGCTGAAACAGCAAAGCCAATCACAGATGACATTTGAGCGCTTAGATGGACTAAGGCAAGTCACATTTAATGTTGCTGATATTGAGCGGGTAGATCCTATTGTTGCCATTTTACCTGTGCTGAACACTTTTTAGCGCAATAAAAAACCCATCCGAAGATGGGTTTTTAATACCGAAGAAAAAGCAGAAATGTTTAAGGAATCTCTTCTTCTTCGAATTCAGGTTTCACTTGAACAATGAAGTCCTGACGGTTCAGACCACGCCATAACGCGAAAGCCGTACCAATATAGATAGATGAGTAAGTACCCACAAACACACCCACAAACATTGCAACAGAGAACCATTTCAGACCATCACCGCCCAATACCATCATTGCTACGACAACAAGTAATAAAGTCATCGAAGTATGAATGGTACGGCGCAGCGTTTCGGTCAATGCACTGTTTACAACTTCCAGTGGTTCAGCCCCACGAATCTTACGGAAGTTTTCACGGATACGGTCCGAGACCACGATGTTATCGTTGAGTGAGAAACCAATAATTGCCAATAATGCAGCCAATACGGTGAGGTCAAATGGCCATTGCATCATGGCAAAAATACCAATGGTCACGATAATGTCGTGGAATAACGACAGTACTGCACCCATCGCAAGTTTAAACTCAAAGCGAATGGTGACATAGACCAGCATCAGAATCAGTGCAAGGCCGACTGCACCCGCAGAGCGAACATACAGTTCATTCCCCACTTGGCCACCAACCACATCCATTTTACTCACTTCGGCTTTATTGCCCGGTAATTGGGCAGCAGAAGTGATCGCCTTGGTTAAGTCTTCAGCTTCAACATCTTTTTGTACCGGCATACGAACCATTAGGTCACGGTCAGACCCTAAGGTTTGTACCACAGGATCTTTAAAGCCAGCTTGGGTCAGTGCCGAAGTGACATCAGATGATTTCACTGGTTGGCTGTAGTTTAATTCCGCCGCAATACCACCAGTAAAGTCCAAACCGAGGTTTAAGCCTTTGGTGCTAATAAAAAAGATACTGGCAATGGTTAGAAGGATTGAAATGATTGCTGCCGGCTTGGCAATTTTCATGAACGGAATAATCCGTTCATTGTCCGGGCGGCCGTATTGTTTCGGTTGAGTATTTTCAGTCATCATCGATCTCCTAAATGCTCAACTTCTTCAGGTTACGCTTTTTACCGTAAATCAGCTGTACGATTGCACGTGTTACTGTAATTGCAGTGAACATTGAACAAACGATACCAATCATGAGGGTAACAGCGAAGCCTTTAATCGGGCCTGTACCAATTGCAAACAGAATGAATGCAACGAGGAAGGTGGTTAAGTTGGAGTCAAAAATGGTGTTATATGCACGATCATAACCCGCAACAATGGCCTGTTTTGGTGAGGCCCCCCATTTCATTTCTTCTCGTATTCGCTCGCAAATCAGTACGTTGGCATCGACCGCCATACCAATGGTAATCACGATACCTGCAATACCCGGAAGGGTAAGAGAAGCACCAATCCAAGACATAATCGTTAGGATCATGGCAAGGTTAACCACAAGTGCAAAGTTGGCAATTAAACCGAATAGACGGAAGAATACCACCATCCAAATTGCAACCAAGATGAAACCAATTTGGACTGAAAGAACACCTTTATCAATGTTCTCTTGACCCAAACTTGGACCAATCACACGTTCTTCAACGAAGTACATTGGCGCAGCAAGTGCACCAGCACGTAACATCAGGGCAAGTTCAGCTGCTTCTTGTGGTGAATCTAGACCAGTAATACGGAACTGTGAACCAAGTACCGCTTGAATCGTTGCCGCATTAATGATGACAGATTCGGTATAAGGTGTACGGACTTCAGTTTGTGTGCCTGTCACAGGGTCTGGAACATAGCTAATTTTTTGTTTGTTCTCAATGAACAATACCGCCATGCGTTTACCAACAGCATTACGTGTCGCTTCAGACATCAACTTGCCGCCAGCAGTATCCAAAGTAATATTTACTTCAGCACCACCGGTATCTTGGCTAAAGCCAGAAGATGCGTTTTGTACACGTTCACCGGTTAGAATACGGTTGCGGTTCAGCAATAATTGACGACCACTATCGAGAGACTCATAAGCAAAGGCTTCAGTCCCCGGTGGTAATGAACCGGTAGCTTGGCCTGTATATGGGTCAATGTATTGATCGTTTAAGTCGGAAACGAGACGGAATTCAAGGTTTGCTGTACGACCAAGAACACGTTTTGCTTCAGCCGTATCTTGTACACCCGGAAGTTCAACCACAATACGGTTGCTACCTTGGGTTTGTACCAATGCTTCAGCCACACCTAACTCATTAATACGGTTACGTAAAGTGGTTAAGTTTTGGTTGACGGCATAAGACTGAATTTCTTGTCGACGTGCGTCAGTATAGTTTAAACGTAGTGTCGAACCATTAGTGGTTGCAACGGCTTGCTGCGTAAACTCGTTACCATTACGACGTAGGAAATCCATAGCAGCAGAACGATCATCATTATTTGCAAACTGCATGGTAATGGTGTTGTTATTTAACGTTAAGCTGTTGAATTTAATTTTGTTATCACGTAATTGACGGCGTAAGTCCGCTGCAGAGGTTTCCATACGTTGTGAAATGGCTTTATCCATATCCACTTCGAGTAGGAAATGTACCCCACCACGTAAATCCAGACCCAATTTCATTGGTTTTGCACCAATTTTTTGTAGCCATTCTGGAGTTGTAGGGGCAAGGTTCAATGCAACGACGTAATTATCACCTAGACCACGACGTAATGCTTCCTTGGCTTTTAACTGTATTTCGCTAGAATCGACACGCAATAAAGCGGCATTGTTGGTGAAGCTATTGTCATGACTGGCAATATTTTCAGATTTTAAAATTTGCTCTGCTTTTTGTACGATGCTTTGATCAATCTGGGTACCGGCTTTGGCACCTGAAATTTGAACAGCAGGTTCATCAGGATACAAACTTGGCAGGGCATATAATGTACTGATCACAAGAACAACTAGGATCAGCAGATATTTCCATGCTGGGTAACGCATTCGTTTTCTTCTTAAAATGAAAAAAGTCGTGCGAGTGCACGACTTATTTTTTGATTAAAGGTTATTGAGCGTGCCTTCAGGAAGAACTGAAATCACACTTGCGCGTTGTACTTTTACTTCTACGCCACGGTTCAGTTCAACGACTGCAAAATCACCTTCAATTTTTGTGATTTTACCCATTAAACCGCCCGCAAAAACAACTTCACTGCCAACGCCAAGGCTGTCAACAAGTGCGCGATGTTCTTTTGCACGTTTTGATTGAGGACGCCAAATCAAAAAGTAGAAAATCGCCACGAATACAGCAATCATCAACAGGTTTGCCATCATGCTTGGTTGCTGTGCAGCTTCACCTGCTGCGTGAGCAGTAGAAATAAAAAGGCTCATTTTATTTTCCTAAACTAAAAAACTGGTTATCAAATTATTGATAAGTAAATTGGACTTGTTCAGCAATTTACCTTGTCTTTTTCTTCAGCGCAAATACTGAAAGAATTAATCTTGTGGACAAGGTGGTACTTTCATACCGCGACGGTGATAAAAGTCTTCAACAAAGTCATCAAATGTACCGTTGTCGAGTGCATCACGCATCGCTTCGGTCAAACGTAGGTAGTAACGTAAGTTATGAATCGTACCGAGCATTGAACCTAGCATCTCGCCACATTTTTCAAGATGGAACAAATACGATTTTGTAAAATTGGTACAGGTATAACAGTCGCAATGTGGGTCTAACGGACTTTGATCGTGACGATATTTCGCATTACGAATACGTACCAAACCATCGGTCACAAAATAATGACCATTACGTGCATTTCGAGTTGGCATCACACAGTCAAACATATCGACACCGCGGCGCACCGCTTCAACGATATCTTCAGGTTTACCCACGCCCATTAAGTAACGTGGTTTATCTTCAGGCATTTTGGCAGGAAGATAATCTAAAACTTTGATCATTTCTTCTTTTGGTTCACCGACAGACAAGCCGCCAATGGCATAACCATCAAAATCAATTTCTTTTAAACCGTTTAAAGATTCATCACGTAAATCTTCATACATGCCGCCTTGGATAATACCAAACAGCGCATTACGGTTTTTGAGCACATCATGGTGCTGTGTTTTACAACGCTTCGCCCAGCGTAAAGAAAGCTGTAAAGATTTTTGTGCTTCTTCGTGTGTTGCAGGGTATGGTGTGCATTCATCGAAAATCATCACGATGTCAGAGTTCAGTGTGTGCTGAATATCCATCGAAATTTCAGGAGATAAAAAGACTTTAGAACCGTCAATTGGAGAACGGAAAGTCACGCCATCTTCTTTAATTTTACGCATCGCACCAAGGCTGAAAACTTGGAAGCCACCTGAGTCAGTCAGAATAGGGTTATTCCATTTCATGAATTGGTGTAAGCCACCGTGTTCACGAATGACATCGAGGCCTGGGCGTAGGTAAAGATGGAAAGTATTACCCAAAATCACTTGGGATTTAATTTCTTTGATGTCGCGCGGGAGCATACCTTTGACAGTACCGTAAGTACCGACAGGCATGAACATTGGTGTCTCAACAACACCATGTTCTAAAGTCAGACGGCCGCGGCGAGCACGCCCCGACTGTGCTAATTTTTCAAACTTCATACAAGATCCAGATCAAGGCGAAAAAACAGTTCGCTGATGGTAAGAGTGCTAAAAGTGCACTATTTTCCTTGATTCTGCTGTTAAACGCTAGCATTGTCGGGTGTTATGTCTGTAAATTTATTGGATGTTTAATTCAATAGGGCATCGGTTGAAACTTCGGCATTGTGATAGAACTGATTAATCCTTTGTAAAATTTCATCCTTTTCCATTGCAAATGTTCCATCAGGGGCTGACGTCATCGCAACAATGCTTTCGATTAGTTTTTGAATGTAAGGATTGGTTGCATGGTAGTTTCGGTCTAGCGTCAGTAAATAAGCGTCATTTGCAACTTGCAAATAGTGGTAGGGCTGAATTTCGATAATTTGCGCTAAATCGATCAGCATATCTTTATCGCTTTGCGTCAGTTTCATACGTTTGGGCAAACTGTTGATATTGGATTGTTGTTTTGAATCTAAAAAGTTTTGCAGCAATGGGGATGTTGTATTCAGATAGCGTGCAGAAGAAATTTCGATTTCAGGCTGTGTCGGTAGGCTGATAAAAAATAAAATACGCTCTACTTCGATGGCAAAATTCTTTTTTAATGTGATTATAACTTGCTGAAATGCACTTAACAGCATCGCTAGATTGTTTTGCTGTGTGATTGAATGTGCGTGTTGTATGGCTGAATCAATCATGTATGGCGTCTTCAAATGGTCAGACAATATGGATTTGGTCTGATTCGAGCTATTTTCAAGCATAGGTGTTGCGCGATATCGCCACTTTGAAGTATTCCAACGGTCATTTTCCGCAAGATACTGAGCGCTATCTTCATCTTCGGCAAAAATACTGCGCTGTGTAGAAATGGCTAAATTATCAATCAATAAGAATTTATTCAAAACTAGTGCGCAAGCATAGATTTGATCCGTCTGATACAGTTGGTACAGATTCATAAATGCTGCGACGAACGCATCTTTGTATATCGTTTGGTTTTGCATATTTTATTTTCATTCTTTGTATATGGAGGTGCTAACCACCTCATCATTATTTTTTTAATATTTTTTATTACTGCCCAAACTTAAAAGTTTGGACGGTAATCAAAGCTTTGACTTGCAGCTTGGTCGCGGAAAGGGCGAATCGCTTTTTTACTTAATAACAAGGTGTTAATAATATTATTCGGAAAAATCTGAATATGGTTATTGAACAACTCTACATTGCGGTTAAAGATGGTAATTGCGGCACCGACATTTTCATTTTGCTCTTCAATTTCATTCATCATTTTTAGATAAATTTCATTGGCTTTAAGCTCAGGATAATTTTCAACCACAACATTTAAGCTGCGCATAAGCTCTTTGTTTAAAGCCTCAATATGCTGTAGCTGTGAGACATCGGTAGAATTGATGTTCAAATTCATGATGTTCTGACGTAGCTCTGTGACTTTTGCCAAAGTGCCTTGTTCGAAACTGGAATACTGTTCAACAAGCGGTTGTAATCCATCCAAAATTTTAATTTTTTGCCGTTCATAACTGGCAACATCAGACCATGCGCGAATAGTTGCATTGTGATGGCGGACAATATTATTGCGAATGATGATTGCCCCAATTATCAGCGCAACAATTAGCAATAAAAAAATCAAAAGCCCCATAAAATTTTATCCTCAAGATAAAAGGTCATTAATATCGTTAATCATTTTTAAAGTTCTAAAACATGATCACTTTAAAAATTGTATCAGGTCGCTTTTTAAGTTTTCTAATGCAACCAATTTAAAAGTTCTTAAATGTCCACGTAAAGCCGAAACGTCGTTTATCTGTTTGGCTTTGCTGCTGACTTTAAATAAATCTTGAGAACCAAGATAGCACATTATTTGATTGTTCGGATGAAATAGCAGGTCACCTTGTCGTTGCTGAAAAAAATCCGAAAGTTTCAGTACAAAGCTTGGTGTGAGTAGCTTTGCCGACGCCAATTCATCGCTGCAAAAGAACTTTAATTTACGATTGGTTTGTATATCGCTGCTATGCCATGGAAAGCTGTATGGATAAGCATAATCTTTACCTGAAGCTGAAACAGCTAGCCCGTGAATAGCGACATCAAACACAAAAACGCCCCAAAGGTCTTTGTGAATTTCTTTGACTTTAACTTCATCACCATCTTTATCACGCACACGGATTTCATGGACATAGTGATATTGAAATACCATCACCTGATGTTGCTGCTGATTTTCATCTTCCCAGACGGTACTTGCATAAGAGCTAATCTCATTGGACAAGCTACCTTGATTAAATACTGGAAACATACGTTTGAGATGACCAAGAAACTGCAAATGATTCAGTTGAATGGAAATATGTTGAGGTTGTTGATTGAAGGCCAAGTGATATTTTTTGGCGATACATTGCGTTTCTAAGTATTCAATGACATCTTCAAGCGGATCATCTTTTTCATAACTGATATATGCCCAAAACAGCATGATTAAGCCCGCTACAAAGCAAAGTTGTGCCCAAGCGTGGTCAGGTTGTATCACAATAAATAGGGCAAAGCAGGCGCCTATAAACCCTAAAGCTAAGGGCAATAAATTTTCAAATTTGAGTGTGATAGGTGCATTCCAAGGATGCAATCCATCAAGGATGTCTTGCTGTGTTTCAGCGTTACGACCAATATCCCATAACCGAGCAATATTGCGAAAAACCACTTCATTTTTCTTACGACGAATGTGGATGGAATGTTTCACAGTATCAATCGGCATGGGCGTGGCTTCTATAAGCGAATTATTTTACGTTGATATTATCAATCAGCATGGCATCACCATAACTGAAGAAACGATATTTACTTTCAACCGCATGGTGATACGCATTTAAAATATTGTCGCGATTTGAAAGGGCAGAAACCAACATTAAAAGAGTAGATTCTGGAAGGTGGAAGTTAGTGATTAAGCGGTCGACCACTTTGAATTCATATCCTGGATAGATAAAGATTTGAGTATCACCTGTCCATGCTTTTAATTCGCCACCATTCGCTTGCGCCGCGCTTTCTGTTGCACGAGTCGCAGTGGTGCCGACTGCAATGACTTTATTGCCACGAGCTTTGGTCTCGCGAATTAAAGCCATTGAATCTTCTGATACATCACACCATTCGCTGTGCATGATATGATTTTCAATGTCATTGGTACGTACAGGCAAGAACGTTCCAGCACCTACGTGTAGGGTCACAAATGTTTTGTTAATGCCTTTTGCGGCTAATTTTTCTAGTAGTGCTTCATCAAAATGCAAACTTGCAGTTGGCGCAGCTACAGATGCTAATTTTGTTGGGTCGTTAAATACAGTTTGGTAGCGTTCAGTATCAATACTTTCAGCTTCACGGTTAAAATAAGGTGGAATAGGCAATGCACCATACAAATCCAAAACTTGTAAAATAGGTTGTGAAAACTCAACTACGAATAAGTTTTCATGACGACCTTTTACTGTAACTTTGACTTCATCTGGGCCAATAAACAGTTCAGCACCTTCTTTGGGTGTATTACTGGCTTTTATGTGGCAATGTGCTGTTTGTGGGTCTAAAATTCGCTCAACAAGAACTTCAATTGCACCACCTGTTGCACGTTTACCTTTGAGGCGTGCTTTCATCACTTTGGTATCGTTCAATACCAATAAATCACCCGGTTCAAGCAGGTCTAAAATATCTGTGAAATGTTGATCATGATATTGGCCTTGGCGATCAAGGTGTAGCAGGCGAGACGCACTTCGTGTTTCAAGCGGGTAGCGGGCTATGAGTTCATCGGGAAGATTGAAATTAAAGTCAGAGAGTTGCATGTCAAGAAATCTGATAAAGAAGCAAAAGAAATTTGGCTTAGTATAAACTTTTTTGGGTTTTAACGTTGAAATTGATGGATTATCCATCGAAAAAAACCTGTACGCTTTATTTTTAATCAATTGGGAATTTCTTGCGTTGACAAGTCTCTGAAAAAGTTTATTATACGTTTCAACACCTACCCGAGGTGGTGAAATTGGTAGACGCGGTGGATTCAAAATCCACTATCAGAGATGATGTGTCGGTTCGAGTCCGACCCTCGGGACCAAAATTCTAAAAGACCCCAAGCTTATTAAGACTTGGGGTTTTTTATTGTCTGTAATTATCTTTTAATAAATAATGAAAAAATTATGTAAGTTCTTTAGTATCGTTGATATAAATCACTTAATAGAAAGTAATAACATATTTTGAAGGGGATATCATGGCTACTCTGAGTTTTAAATATAGTGGTTCTTTTTAATGCAAGGTTTTTTAGTTGATAGAATTTATAAAAAATTAAAGGTGTAAAAATTGGAATCTGAGCCTTCAAATGTAATTATTGAATATCTTCATGAAAACTTAGATTTTGTAAGTGATTTAATTTCATCATCATCTATGACAGATGAGGGTATTGCACCTACGCTTAATAAGGCTATCGAATTGCGTGATAGTTTGCGTTATTTTTTAAGTACTACGATTAAGGAAGATCTAAATCTTCTTAGAAATGATGGTCTATATATACCATTATTAACTAGATCTATAAATTTGGGTTCTTATACTGATTTATTTGATAGAAATAAAGGAATATTGCATGGCAAAATTGATTTAATTAATTCATATTTAGATGAGTTAAATAATATTTATAAAGAAGCAAATACATATGTATCATTATATAAGAATATATATCAAAGAAATAATAAAATAATATCGGATGCTATATCTGAATTAAAAGAAAAAATACAAAGTGTAGAAGCTGCTAAACTTGCAATTGAATCAAATGCTACAGATAAATTTTTTGTAGAACTATCTGAAAAATACGAAGAAGAATATGAACTTAATAATGAGCATTTTAGAAATACATTGTTCATTACAGTTTGTTGTACAATTTTATCTATTGCTTATGCTTTTAATATACCTATAGTTGATATTAATTGGGCTGTATTTATATCTGTCAAGTTTTTGATTTTGGCTGTAGGTATCACACTCTGTACATTATTTTTACGCCGAGCTGCACATGCAAAAAAACTGCATGAAAAAGCGTATCAAACTCATGTTGAAATCAATGCTTACCCACTATTTATAAGGTCATTAGAAAAATCTGACCAGCAAGAAATCACCAAAGAACTTGCACTACGGTACTTTGGAAATAATATTGATCAAACCCAAAATGATAAGATTGGTGATTTGGTTCAGGATCAATTATCTGCAGGAACTGAGTTAGTACGTGCGAGTGCTGAAATGGTAAAAGCAAAAAATGGAAAAGGTGATGCAGAATGAATACGATTAGTTTTAATCTAGGTTTTGTACTTTTCTTTACACTCATTACTTGGGTGTTTTTGGCAAATAACTTCTATTTAAAAATATTTTTTTTAAAAAAGACTCAGAAAAAACGAAAAAATGACAGTACTAAAATTGATATTTTTGAACAAGCATATGGTGGGTCAAAAGTTCCATCTTATATAAAAAATGATATTCAAAAATGTGAGGATTTATATGAGTTATTGTCTTTATTTTTGGCTTCACAAAAATTTATTAATTTAAAAACATACAAAAAACTTAGTAAAAGTACAGAAAATAATCTATATAAAGATTGCGTGGAATCTGTAGTTGGGACTAATCATAAATATTTTAATTGTTTTTTAATAGTATTAAGGTTTCTATCTATAGTGGGTTGCTTTTATTTGTTTTTTATTTTTTTTGATAAAATACTTTTAAGTTTGGATGGTGAAATACCTCAAAATGATAAATATATTTTATTGTCTGTATTATTTCTTTTTGTTTTAATGCCTTACAAAGTTTTTATTAATAGCCCGTTTTTAAATAAATTATTTGGTTTGTTTGTGTTCGTCTCTTCTATTCTTTTGTCATTATTTACTGTGGTTTACGTTAATAATTATTTAGGTGATATTATTTTTAATAAATTACTTCTTTCAATTGTTTTGACATCATTAATTATTTTAATTGGAGCATATTCATATGTTGGATACGCTAGAGTAGAATATTTAGAAAGATTTTTTAACCTTCTAAAATTTAATTTAAATCCATCAAGCCAAGCAGATCCATCGACTCAAGAAAATCAAAATTCTAATATGTAGAAATTTAAATAATGAGAACAGAAAGTTTCCTCTTTTTTTTAGTTGAAATCTAGTACCTATATTTAAGTTACTTGTCTACAAAATATTTTTTTATCAAGTATACAAATTGAAAGATATATATTGTAAAAAAACCAGCGCCGAAGCGCTGGTTTTTTTACATCACTAACTTAAGTTAGTTTTGCATCAACTTATTGAGCAGCATCAAGAGCAGCATTCAAAGTTGCGCTTGGACGCATTACAGCATTTACTTTCGCTGTATCTACAGCGTAGTAACCACCGATGTCCGCAGCTTTACCTTGAACTTCAGCAAGTTCTGCAACAATTTTTTCTTCGTTGTCAGCAAGAGCTTGAGCAAGAGGAGCAAATTTCACTTTAAGATCTGCATCTTCGTCTTGCGCAGCAAGTTCTTCAGCCCAGTATTTAGCAAGGTAGAAGTGGCTGCCACGGTTGTCAAGTTCGCCAGTACGACGTGATGGAGACTTGTCATTGTCAAGCAATTTACCAGTCGCAGCATCAAGCGTATTTGCAAGAAGTTTAGCTTTCGCGTTGTCTTCTTTGATGCCCATTTCTTCTAGAGAAACAGCAAGCGCCAAGAACTCACCTAAAGAATCCCAACGTAAGTGGTTTTCTTCTACAAGTTGTTGTACGTGTTTAGGCGCAGAACCACCCGCACCAGTTTCGTACATGCCGCCACCAGCCATTAACGGCACGATAGAAAGCATTTTCGCAGAAGTACCCAATTCCATAATCGGGAACAAGTCTGTTAGGTAGTCACGTAGGATGTTACCTGTTACAGAAATGGTATCTAGACCGCGCGCAACACGTTCAAGCGTATAACGCATTGCACGTACTTGTGACATGATCTGGATATCAAGACCGGCAGTGTCGTGATCTTTCAGGTATTTTTCAACTTTCTTGATCAGTTCATTTTCGTGTGGACGGTACGGGTCAAGCCAGAAGATCGCAGGCATGCCTGAGTTGCGTGCACGAGTCACAGCAAGTTTCACCCAGTCACGGATCGGAGCGTCTTTCACTTGGCACATACGCCAGATATCGCCTTCTTCCACGTTTTGTGACATCAACACTTCACCAGTTTCTAGGTCAGTGATGTTTGCAACACCCGCTTCAGCGATTTCGAAAGTTTTGTCGTGTGAGCCGTATTCTTCAGCTTTTTGCGCCATCAAACCAACGTTAGGAACTGTACCCATAGTACGTGGATCAAAGTTACCATTCCATTTACAGAAATTGATCATTTCTTGGTAGATACGCGCGAAAGTAGATTCAGGCATTACAGCTTTACAGTCGTACTGTTTGCCGTCAGCGCCCCACATTTTACCGCCACCACGGATCATTGCAGGCATAGATGCATCTACAATTACGTCGTTAGGTGAGTGGAAGTTGGTGATGCCTTTTGCAGAATCAACCATTGCAAGCGCAGGACGGTGTTCTTGGCAAGCGTGTAAGTCAGCAATGATTTCTTCACGAAGAGAAGTCGGAAGAGTTTCAATTTTTTCGTAAAGACCAGACATACCGTTGTTGATGTTAATACCTAACTCATCAAACAATTTGCCGTGTTTTTCGAATGCATCTTTGTAGTAAATCTTCACACAGTGACCGAAAACGATTGGGTGAGACACCTTCATCATGGTCGCTTTAACGTGTAGAGAGAACAAAATACCAGCTTCGCGGCAATCTTCTAACTCTTTTTCATAGAAGTCGCAAAGCGCTTTTTTGCTCATGAACATTGAGTCGATGATTTCGCCTTCTTGAAGCGCAACTTTTGGCTTAAGAACAACAGTTTCACCAGACTTAGTGATCAATTCCATTTTTACGTTACGCGCGCGGTCTAAAGTCATCGACTTTTCGCCGTGGTAGAAGTCACCTTCGTCCATGTGAGAAACGTGAGTTTGAGACCACTGTTTCCATTCGCTCATAGAGTGCGGGTGTTTTTTCGCGTAGTTTTTAACAGCAGCAGGCGCACGACGGTCAGAGTTACCTTCACGAAGTACAGGGTTCACAGCAGAACCTAAACATTTGCTATAACGCGCCTTGATTGCTTTTTCTTCTTCAGTCGCTGGGTTTTCCGGGTAGTCAGGAATTGCGAAGCCTTTAGATTGAAGCTCTTTAATACAAGCAGTCAATTGGCCAACTGAAGCACTGATATTTGGGAGTTTGATGATGTTTGTGCTTGGATCTTGAGTTAATTGTCCAAGCTCTGCCAAAGTATTTGGCACCTTTTGTTCGTCGCTTAAGTAATCTGTAAATTCAGCGAGTACGCGTGCTGCTACAGAGATGTCGCGTTTAACGATTTCAACGCCAGCAGGCTTAGTAAAGGTCTCAATGATCGGCAGCAGAGAGTAAGTCGCCAATAATGGCGCCTCGTCGGTCAGTGTGTAAATGATAGTTGACTTTCCACCAGCCATATATAGCCCCTTGCTTTGGATTATGTTTTTGAGGGCCGAGCTTATGGCACAGCCCCTACGAACCGATTTGCTTAAATAAAACATTGAAAGTATCGGTGTTCAGGGCTTTTCAGTCAACGCAAGATACAGTGATGTGGACATTTCGTAGAAAAATGATACAACACGAAAATAAATACTCGTTGCCCAATAATGGGGCAATATTTTGAAAATTAAGAATAATCAAGGCTCATTCATAGTTTTAAACTATTGAGCAATTAGATTGTGATTAGTTTTATTGGTATTTATACGGTTTTCTCATCAGGCTTTATTTATTTGTAAAACAATATGGCTATAGCGTCAAATAAATAATGCCTAATTGCTGCCTGCATTTCGTCGCAATTGTTCATAACTTCACCAGTTTTTGTGAAGTCTGGATAAATCACTGTAAAAAAACTTCATTTGGAAATTTGGGACGTTAGGCGTGGTATCCAAAAAATACTATGGATGAAAAATAAATTAGATTGACTCCGTAAAAGCGATCGCTGTGCTAGCTCTGTATGCCATGTCAAAAAAATGATTTATATAAATCGTCGTGATTGGTATTTTTAAGAAAAAATAATCAAATTAAAAGAATGTGTTTAACCTACAAGAAATAAAAAATGGGCGGATTTTGTCCCATTAGGCTAAAAATGCTTTGAAAATATCACCAAAATTTGTGATACATCTCTAAAGTTCTGTATGTGTTTTTTTGAGTGTTCTGTAAGTGAATGTTTCTATTTAGATTGTGTTAATTGAATGATATTAAAATCTAGTCAATTTTGATATTGTGAACACATCTTAACTTGGTTTATTATACTATTGATTAGTATGAATAAAAAAAATATATTAACAATGAATATTGGATATATTTCTATTAAATTATTTTAACGTTTGGTATATTTTAAAGTGGAATTAAATTAAGTAAGTGACATTAGTCTTTTTGTTAGCTTTTGTTATTGAGTCGAATGATAAATTTTGCTAATAATCTTGAGCACGGTCGTTGGTTTTTATTTGAAAGATCAGCCTAGGAGAACAAATGAATGGTACTTCAATTACTTGAGATTGGATCACAAACTGAATTGTTAGCTGCCTGCCGCTTGTCTTTGCTCATGGGGGTCTACACTGACGATAATCGTGTCGAAGATTTTTTAAAATTTGCGCGTGGCATGATAGGTACGGATAGCGCAATTTTGGCATTTAAAGATGAGCCTTATATTTGGTATGCCTCAGAAAATGGGCTTAAAGCATTCCTTGCTCAAACCGATGATGATTATCTTGATACGTTTTTTGAAAACCATTCACGTATAGACTCTTGTTCAGAGAATTATCCAGCTTATAGTGCTTATTTAAAGCAGCTTGGGGTCGGTCATCGCAGGATGGTGGCTTTTGATTTGAAATATAATCAAGCTTCAATTGGTAAGGTCATGCTATTTGATGATCAGACAGAACAGTTTGAGGAAAAACAATTAAAAATTGTCGAAGAGTTTGTGCAAAGCTTAGTTAATATTATTCAACTTCGTGTGGAAAATGCAGAATTAAAAGAATTGTATGAACAGCAATCAGCTCTGAATTTTAGTAAAACCAAATTTTTTCAAATTATTGCGCATGATTTACGTGCTCCGTTTCATGGGCTATTGGGCTTTTCAGAAGTGCTGGCACAAGAGCGTGGTACTTTAGATGATTCTAGTATTCAAAATATTGCAGATTATTTACATGACACCACGCAATCGACTTATAACTTACTTGAAAGTCTGTTGAATTGGGCCATGGCGGAAGGCGGACGTTTTGTTTATCACCCTATTAATTTCGATTTAAATCAATCGGCGAAAATTGTCTGTGATGTACTCAATGGTTTAGCCGTGAAAAAAAATATTCGCTTAATTAATGATGTGGCAATTGGCACGAAAGTGAATGCGGACATCAATATGATGACTTCGGTAATTCAAAATTTGGTCTCCAATGCATTGAAATTTACACATACAGATGGTCGCGGCTCAGTTCGTTTGGCAACAGAGCAAATTGGACAGCAAATTTTATTGACCATTCAAGATACCGGTTTAGGTATGTCTCAAGCTCAAATTGATGATTTATTCCAGCAAAAATTAACGGTAAGTATTAAGGGAACGGCTGGAGAGCGTGGGACTGGACTTGGTTTGGTGCTGTGTAAACGTTTTGTTGATTTAAATCAAGGTGAAATCTCGGTGACTTCTAAAGAGGGCGAAGGGACAACTTTTAAAGTACTATTACCTGCTGCAACAAGTAGTCATCATGTTTTGAATGTGGATGCGGCCAGTCATGAGCAAGAATGCCTGGCAACTCAAGTGAATGGTTAGTTTGCATGAGATAAAAGTCTAAAAACACTTTTCCCTGAGCATTTGTAGCTGTTATAACTAGAAAAAAATCATGCTAGGGTTTGTGGAATGAATGTGCAGCAATTGCAGAAAACATTACGTGCCAGTCAATATGCTGAACAGGTGTTAGGCATCCATCAAAAAAGTTTAGAACAAGACTATGCAATTGATCAGTACTTAACATCATTGAGTACCCAGCAAATTCAAGATTATGTTTCCCAAACATTAGATCAAATTACTGATGAAACCATGTGGATGCGCGAACTTCGTGTACTTCGAGCGCGTTTAATGTTTCGTTGGATTTGGCAAGATGCCAATCAATTAACCGATGTTGTTACTTTAACTCGTGAGCTTTCTGATTTTGCGGATGTATCGATTTGCGCTGCCAAAGATTTTGCGCGTATTCCATTGGTTGCCAAACATGGTGAACCTGTGGGTTATAAAGGCAATGTGCAAGATTTAATTGTCGTTGCGATGGGTAAGCTTGGTGCACAAGAGTTAAATCTGTCCAGTGATATTGACCTGATTTTTGCTTTTGATGAACAGGGTGAAGCCAATGGGCGAAAATGTATTGATGTACAGCAGTTCTGTATTTTGTGGGGACAAAAACTGATTTATTTACTGGATCACATTACCGCTGATGGTTTTGTTTTCCGTGTGGATATGCGTCTTCGTCCGTGGGGGGATGGCTCTGCTTTAGCGATTAGTCATGCTGCATTAGAAAAGTATCTCAGCCAACATGGCCGCGAATGGGAGCGCTATGCTTGGATTAAAGCGCGTATCGTGACAGGTGGTAAAGAAGGAGATGAGCTTCTTGAAATGACACGTCCTTTTGTATTCCGAAAATACGTTGATTACACTGCTTTTGAAGCCATGCGTGAAATGAAAGCAATGATTGAACGTGAGGTTCTGCGCCGTAATATTGAAGATGATATTAAATTAGGGGCAGGCGGGATTCGTGAAGTTGAATTTATCGTACAAGTCTTTCAGTTAATTTACGGTGGCTCAAAACTAGAGTTACAAGATCGCCAATGTTTAGTGAGTTTGCATCACCTAGGCGAAGTGGGGTTGCTGGAGAAAACGGCTGTCAATGAACTGGAAGATGCCTACTTATTCTTGCGTCGTATAGAGCACGCCATTCAAGCCTTAAATGATCAGCAAACTCAGTCCTTGCCGCATGAAGATGAACCACGTCAACGAATCTTGGATACACTTGGTTTTTCAACATGGGATGAGTTTCTAGAGGTGCTCAATCAAAAACGCTCAAAAGTCATCTATCAATTTGAGCATTTGATTAAAGAAAAAGAACCAGACCCATTGGTTGAGAGTTTTAGCCAGCTTGAAGCACAATTGAATGAAGTTCTTGATGATGATGCTAAGAATCTAATTCATGAGTTTTGGTATGGCCATGCCTTAAAAAAATTGCCAGCAAAAGCTGTACAGCGGTTAAAAACCTTTTGGCCGCATCTCATTGAAGCCATTTTACAGTCAGATAAGCCACAAACGGCTTTGCTACGTTTGATGCCTTTGGTAGAGTCGGTCATGCGTCGTACCGTTTATTTGGTCATGTTGATTGAAAGTAAAGGTGCGTTGCAACGTTTAGTCAAAATGGCAACAGTCAGCCCATGGATTTGCGAGGAGTTAACACATTATCCAGTTTTATTGGATGAGTTCCTGTCCATGGATTTTGAGTTACCCAAGCGCAAAGACTTAGAAGACTCACTGCGTCAACAATTGCTGCGCATTGAGATTGATCAAGTTGAAGATCAAATGCGTGTACTGCGGTTATTTAAAAAATCCAATGTTTTGGCTGTGGCTGCAAGTGACGTATTGGCAGAAAGCCCTTTAATGAAAGTGTCTGATGCTTTGACCGATATTGCAGAAGTATCTGTGAATGCGGCATTGCATTTAGCCTATCAAATTGTGGCTAAAAAGCATGGCTTTCCTGTCGATGCACAAGGTCAACGCTGTTCAAACGACCATACCGCTTTTGCTGTTATTGGCTATGGCAAGGTAGGTGGTATTGAGCTTGGTTATGGCTCTGACTTAGATTTGGTGTTTATTCACTTTATGGATGAACAAGCAGATACAGATGGGCAGAAGCCAATCAGTGGATTTGAGTTTGCTATGCGGGTTGCGCAAAAATTTATGTCTTTGATGACCACGCAAACCTTAGATGGTCGTGTATATGAAGTGGATACTCGCTTACGTCCTTCAGGTGAAGCTGGTTTATTGGTCACAAGCTTAAAAGCCTTTGAACAATATCAACAAAAAAATGCTTGGGTATGGGAGCATCAAGCTCTAGTTCGTGCAAGAACAATTGCGGGAGAACATAGTTTACGCGTTGAAATTGAAAATCTGCGTTGTAATATTTTGACTCAAACGCGTGATGAGGCGAATGTTCGTGCAGAAGTGCTGAAAATGCGTCAAAAAATGAAAGACCATTTAGGCTCTTCTAAAGAACAGCAAAAAGATGGAATTTTTCATTTAAAACAAGATGCAGGTGGTATCGTTGACATCGAATTTATGGCACAGTATGCAGTATTAGCATGGAGTGGGTCGAATCCCGATCTCGCCCATTACTCTGACAACGTACGAATCCTTGAGGATGCCGCAAGAACGGATTGCTTATCCAGCGCCGATGCGACAGCATTGATTCAAGCTTATCTCCGTGAACGAGCCGAGAGCCATCGTCTAGCACTTGCGAATCAATCCATGCAAGTTTCAGCTGACGACTGGCGCGATACCCGAGTGGTCGTTTGCAAGCTATGGCAAAGATTAATTGATCCAGCTGCTATTTCGGCACTGGATAAAAATGACTGTGTATAAAAATTTGGAGTGTGTGCCATGAACTTGGCTGATCGTGATGGTTTTATTTGGCAAGATGGACAATTGGTTGACTGGCGTGAGGCGAAAACCCACGTATTAACACATACCTTGCATTACAGCATGGGTGTGTTTGAAGGTGTCCGTGCTTATGAAACTCCGAATGGAACGGCTATTTTCCGTTTAAAAGAACACACTAAGCGTCTTCTAAATTCTGCAAAAATCTATCAAATGAATGTTCCATTTGATCACGCAGCATTAGAACAAGCACAAATTGATGTTGTTCGTGAAAATAACTTAGCGTCTTGTTACTTGCGTCCAATTATTTTCATCGGTTCTGAAAAATTAGGTATCGCTGCGACAGATAATACAATTCATGCAGTTGTTGCGGCTTGGAGCTGGGGTGCATACCTTGGCGAAGAAGCGATGGCGAAGGGTATTCGCGTTAAAACATCGTCATTTACGCATCACCATCCAAACGTGACGATGTGTAAAGCAAAAGCATCTGGTAACTACACTTTGTCGATTCTTGCACATCAAGAAGTAGCACATGCGGGTTATGACGAAGCAATGCTTTTAGATCCGCAAGGCTATGTATGCCAAGGTTCAGGTGAAAACGTATTCCTTGTACGTGATGGTGTGATTCATACCCCTGATATTGCGGGTGGTGCACTTGATGGTATTACACGTCAAACAATCATTACAATTGCCAAAGACCTTGGCTTTGAAGTGGTTGAACGTCGTATTACACGTGATGAATTCTACATTGCAGATGAAGCATTCTTCACAGGTACAGCAGCTGAAGTAACACCAATCCGTGAATATGATGATCGTCAAATTGGTGAAGGTCGTCGTGGCCCAATTACTGAGCAAATTCAAACTGCATTCTTTAATGCTGTTCAGGGTAAAGACCCTAAATATGCACACTGGTTAACTTACGTAAAATAAGTTGATCGGTTAAGATGGAAAGGCGAAATGAAAGTTTCGCCTTTTTTTATGGCCTTAGATTATTGAAAGATTGGAAAGTGACTATGCATATTGTTTATGTCAGTGATGGTAAAGCCGGACATCGCTCACAAGCCTTAGGGTTATTTAAAGCTATGCAGCGTCAATATACATCGACTGTTACTTTTCAAGAAATATCGATTGATGATTTGCCAGTAGCAACTTTGTTATCGGGTGTTTTTAGTCATCAAGTAAAAGCTATTCAGCAAGTCCCGACTTATATTTTTGGTGTAGGGAGCCATACTCATTTTCGTGTGTGGTTATTGGGTCAGGTTTATAAGCAGGCTAAAACTGTCATTTTAATGAAGCCAAGTTTGCCAGTGGCCTGGTTTGACTATAGTGTAATACCAGAGCATGACGGTATGGCAGCTTCCAAAAAGATTTTGATTACGCAAGGGGCTTTAAATCCAATTGTTGATGAGGGGCGACATCAAATGGGGCGGGTACTTATTGCACTAGGTGGTTCGTCAAAACGCCATCAGTGGAATACAGCTAAAGTGCTCCAAGCGATTGAACAGATAGTCGAGCAGAATCCAAATTCAGAAATCATTTTGACTACTTCACGGCGCACCCCGAAAGCGTTTTTAGCAGAATTAAAGCAGTTAAAGAATATTGAAAAAGTACAGATTTTCCCAGTTGAAGACACTCCGCAAGGTTGGATTTTTGAAGAAATGCAAAAAGCCGAAGCGGTTTGGGTTACGGAAGACAGTGTTTCGATGATTTATGAAGCCATGACTGCTGGGTGTAAAGTTGGAGTGATTGAAATAGATCGTTTACAGGAAGATCGAATTACGGCATCGATCGATTTGATTTTAAATAAAAGATTGGTATCTACAGATATAAATATTCAAGGCTTAGCTCAGCCAACTTTGTTTAAAGAGGCTGATCGGATTGCAAAGAGCATTGTACTAGATGGCTAAACTATAGATAATACCCGACGAAAAATTTCTACAAACATTTAACTCTATCAAGAAAATGTTTGAATAATATTACAGGGTTGTCGGGTCAATGCTAAAAACCTATTTGTTTCCTTTTCTTCTATCAATTGGGTTTTGTGTTGGTTTAGGCTTTTGGGATTATTTATCTGAAATAAAAGATGCACCCTTATTTTTTGTGATGGTGCTATCGAGTACATTTTTTTTTATCGCAGTTAAGCAGTTAAAAAATAAAATAATAAAAGCAAGTTTTCTTGTAATTTTTTTCTTTATTTGTCTTTATATTGCAAGTGGTACTGGAATATTACAAGGCCATATGTCTTTAGGCATTGTTGCTTCGATGTTTCAAAGTAATACCAATGAGGTCTTCGAATTTCTAACAGTTATCGAACCTCAATTTATTATTTTTGCCTTTATCTTATTTTTTGCCCTGAGTTGTTATTTATTTATTTTTGATAGTCAAAAGCAAAGTAGCTATAAAAAAGTAATTTTAGCACTCATCTTTTTAGTAAATGGGATCAGTATTTTTGGGATTCAAGCTGCATTGGCAACAGTGAAATATAAGCAAGAAGAAGCGAAGCTATTAGAAGATAATAGCCAAATAGTAGATTGGAAGATACAAAAGGTTGATGCTGTATATGACAATCAAGTGATTATCATCGGAGAAAGTGTTCAGAGAGATTACCTATCACTTTATGGCTATGCAGAAAAAACGACACCATTTTTAAGTAGAATGCCGCTAAAAGTTGTAGATCATTATATTGCGACAGCACCAAATACTGTCACTAGTTTAACTCGAACATTAGCAAAGATTGACCAAGACAAGAATCCGCAAATTGCAATGAACGTGGTCACTTTAGCAAAACAAGCAGGTTACAACACGGTCTGGATTTCTAATCAAGGATTTATGGGTAAAAATGATACTGCAATATCTAAAATAGCCATTCATGCAGATCACCAATTCTTTTTAAAGAGTGGTAATTACATGTCGAGTAATATTGATGACATGAAAATGCTGGATATCCTTCAAGAACAAGTTAAAAAATACCCGAATCAAAAAAATGTATTTTTTGTGCACATGATGGGTTCACACCCAGATGCCTGTGAACGTTTATTTGATGCACCACGTTTGTATATGTCTAAGCCTGAGAAAATAGATTGTTATTTATCTTCTATAAATAAGCTTGATCAGTTTGTTGAGCAAACCTACTCAGTATTAAATACAGCACAGCGTAGTTTTAGTATTAATTATTTTTCAGATCACGGAATGACTGTGGATGAAGATTCATATCATGTTGATAATGAATATAAAGATAATTATCAAGTGCCATTTTTTGTATTAACCAGTGATGCAAAAAACAAAATTGAGTATAAAAAAACGATCAGTGGGTATGACTATATGAACATATATGCTGGCTTACTTGGTATTCAAACCCCACTTTTAAATGGAAAACGTCATTTAGAAACGATACCCGATAATAAAAACGTTACCGTTTTTGATTGGGACGATTATATTTCTTATAACAGCTTAAAGGGGCAGTAGTGGCAGTATGTATTTACCGAGTCTGACTGTTAAACTCTAAGCGGCTATGGCAACATAGTCATAGTATTTATAGTGGGTTAGCCTGTGATATTTCTTCTCCTGATTTTAATCGTATTAATGGTGCTATTTAGCTATAAGTATGCGTGGTGGAAACCTGCTGTAGACTGGAAAAAGCCACGAGTTCTGATGTACCACATGGTTCGAGAGCATATTGATGGTGCAAAGTTCAATAAATTACGTGTAAAGCCTGATGCCTTTGAAGAACAAATTTCATGGTTAAAATCGGAAGGCTTTCATTTTGTGACCATGCAAGAATTACAGGAAAATTGGGGAAAACACCCAGAGAAGACCGTTGCGATTACATTTGATGATGGTTATCTCGATAATTTAGAAAATGCTTTTCCCATTTTAGAAAAATACCAAGTTAAAGCTACGATCTATGTTGTGGTTGATCGTCATGATCGAGATTGGTCAACTTATAAAAAAGCCCATCATAATAGCGGTGAATTAGCGCGTGAGCCAAAGTTGAACGATGATCAAGTGCGTAAATTGGCCAATAGCGGTTTAGTTGAAATAGGCTCACATACTTTAACGCATGCAAACTTATCTAAACTAGATGATGAGCAATGCTTGAATGAGCTTGTACAGTCGAAGTTGCAATTAGAGTCCATGACTGGTAAGCCCGTGAGTAGCTTTGCCTATCCTTTTGGTATTTATTCTCAACGTGATGTAGATCTTGCTAAGCAGGCTGGTTACACCAATGCAGTTACTACTGTAGAAGGAATTGATTCAACCAATCCTGATTTTATGCAGTTGCAACGCATAAAAATTAGTGGGAAAGATACATTATTTGCAGTAAAACTTCGTTTGAAATTAGGCAAACGCGAGGGTTAATCATGCGTATCACATTGGTCATGGCAAGTGCTGAAGATGGTGGTCTAGAAAAGCATGTGATTGAATTGGCGAATGGATTAAGCCAAAACAATGAGGTCAGCTTGATTGCGCATGAGCGCTTTGCTCACTTACTCGATGCAAAAGTGAATGTTGTAAAAATGGATTTGAGTGGGAGTCGACATAATCCTTGGACAAAGTATCAGTTAAAAAAGAAAATTATTGAAACTCAGCCTGATGTATTACATGTACATGCAGCAAAAACAGCCCAATTTGTGCATCGAATGGTTAAATCATTTGCTTTCCCCTGTGTCGTAACAGTTCATGGTCAAAAGAAAAAGAATCAAATGAATCAATCATTTGATCATATTATTGTGGTGAGTGAACAGTTAAAACATCAATTGGAAAATTCATCCAAAACATCAGTGGTATATAACGGCGTTGAACTGAAGATCGTTCCTCAAAAATTTCAAAAGAATCGTAAATTTATTGCAGTTGGTCGCTTAAATGAGGTGAAAGGTTTTGATGTTTTACTTCAAGCTTGGCAAGACATTCCTCATCAGTTGACTATTGCGGGTGAAGGGGAACAACGTCCGTTATTAGAGCAGCTTATTCAAGACTTAGATTTATCCGATCGGGTTCAGCTCATTGGATTTTGTGAAGACATACAAAAGCAGATCAGTGAGCATGAAGCTCTTATCGTCTCGTCCTTACGTGAAGGTGGTCCTTACACTTTGGGTGAAGCTTTATTATTAAACCGACCTGTTTTTGGAACCCGCGTTGGGATGATGCCTGAGTTTCTTTCTGAAAAGTGGTTATGTGAAACGAATGATGCCGATGCTTTACAACAACTGATCAAACACTATTGCGCATTGGAACATCCTGAGTCTGTTTTTCAAGATGCGTTTAACTTAGCACAGCAGCATTTAACCATCGAGCATATGCTATTGAATACAGAACAAGTATATAGGCAGGCGATTGCAAGTCAGGCTGCTTAAACTTGTTTATAGTTAGTGACTTCGATGAACTTTTTAAAGAAAGGCTGAAATACTGGTGGCATGTAGGCTGAACTAATAAATTTGGTGCTTACTTCTGTAATGCCGTAAATTTTACAGAACATAATACGATGATGTCCTTGATTCAGCTTATCTTTTACCCCCATAGAACGGCATAACATAATGTGCATTGGAAAGTTAAAGTCATAACCAGAATCTTTAAACGAGTTTTCCAACTTACTGTAGCGTTCCTGACGTTTATCTTCATCCAGCTTCCAACGACGGCTCGTCCAATTGTATGCTGTTTCAGGCGTTTTGATATTCCGCTCTAAAGCATTTTCTGTTATGTCTGTGAGTAAAATTCGATAACTTTGGGAGCTGAAGTTCTGTCGACGCGAGCGAATTTTTTTAATAAATGAACCAAAAAAGTTAAATAAAAAACCTTCGGTTTGGAAAGCAAATCGAGTACGTACACGATCTTGCTCCAATGAAGTCTCTGAATTTAAATAGATGATACAGTCTTGATGTTGGTTTGCTTCACAGGCTAAAAGAACAACCGCATCACAACCTAAATGATCACCATGAAAAGAAAAATCACGCTGCGATAAAGTGATTAAGCTTTCAGGATGAACATGGTAAGTTTCTGAAGATAGGCCGAAATTTGCTTGCATGTGGACTCACATCAAATGAAATGAATTTGAACGATTCACGATAGTGTAACACGACTGTTTTTGTAGCGTATAATGTGCCATTCACTGTCTTTGGAAAAATGAATGAGTAATCCAATCCGTTATGTCGCTTTAGGTGGTTGTAATACCACAGGTGAAGTGCACAACATCGGCAATGCATATCCTGAACGGGTTGCAAAAGCGAAAGGTTGGGCGCTCGAAAACTATGGTTATACCATGTCAAGTACACGTGAAGGCATTCAATTTTTTAACCTTAAAAATGTTGCTGAAGCTGATGTAATCAGTATTCAATATGGTGGTGTGGACAGTTGGTTAACCTTTAAAGGTTCACCTTTTGTTTTATATTATCCGGATTCACCTTGGCGTAAGTTTTTAAGAAAACTCGTCAAAAAAATTAAAAAATATGCGCGAAAAATTCATTGGCATAAAGTTGTAGGTGAAACAAATGTTGTTCCATATCAAGAGTATATTGATAACATTCGTTATATGATTGATCACAGTAAAGCAAAATATATATTATTGGTCGAGACGTATCCTAATAAAGATAAAACGCGTGAACCGCGTATCTTAAAATATAATCAGGCTCTAAAAGATTTAAGCGACGGTAAGCGTGTATTGTATGTACCCAATTATCAGATCTTAAATGAAGATTTAGATCAAAATTATGATGACTCTACGCATATGTCTTCTAAAGGACAACAAATTGTGGTGGATGCTGTATTGGAAGTATTGCGAAAAGCTGAAAATACTTAAAATTAAAGCCGCTCAAGTAGCGGCTTTTTTAGGGTTAAATGGTTTTAAAAATATCTTCATGCTTTTGTTGATTGATTAAGCAGAAATTTATTAATTTTGCTTTATCGTCTTCACTGTATTGTGCTTTTTCAAAGAGTTCATGAATACTGGATGTGGTTAAATCATTAAGACTAATATGTTTATCTGCAATGTCTGCATCTTTGAGTAAACTCTGCGTTTTAGAGGTATTCGATGCCACAATGAGAACAGGAATTTGCATTTGTAAGCAGAAGCAGAGGCAGTGGTAACGGCCTGTTATGACTAAATCGCTGCTCAACATTTTTTGTTTAAATTCATCTGTTGCATCGATACAGTAATCAAAGTCTTGATAATAACGACGAGGTTTATACAGCCCAAATGATAGTTTAGAAAGAAGATTATATTGTTTTAATTTCTTCATTTTTTTGGGATTATATCCAATTGCATCCGCTGCTAGTGGCAGTTCACGTGTAATTGGGTGATAACTAAAATTATGGTCTTTTGCATATTTAAAGAGTGCATCGCTGACATGACTATAAACTGAATCATTAACGAAAACAGATGCTGGGAGGGATGTTTGCTGCAACGCCACTTCTGCATTTTGATTTTGATATTTTGAATAAAAAGTGAGGTCGGCTGCATATTCACAATTTGAATGAAATTGCTGCAAAGTTTCAAGACTTTTTCTATCTCGGACATATAGCCCATCAAAATCTTGAATAAGTTCATGCCAGGACTGAGGATTATTTTCCCAAGTGCTGTTTACTAAGTACACTTTTTTCTGCTGTTGTTTGGCAATTTGTCCAAGGGTTAATAAAAATTCACCAAAGGGTGCTGCATCATGTAATGTACCTTCGCCATTGATAATTACAATGTCGATATCTTTTAGTAGTTCGAGCCATTTTTCTTCTGAAATGGTCTGACCCGTGCATAATCTTGAAAATTTAGCACCAGGATTATTTTTCAGGATTAAACCATACAAATTATTCATTACGACTTCACAACCGTGGTGAAGATTGGTACGTGTATCATTGAGAATGAAAAAGTGTTTCAAGAATATTTCCTATCGTTCAATTTTAAAAATTGCGCAAGGCAAAATAATGTGTAATTAATGATGAGCTTAAGATAAAAATTCGCCTTTTAATATAGTGCATTCACCATGAGAAAACGATTGTTTATTGTTCGTACCCCTTTACAACTATTTAATGCATATGAAGCAATGCAGCGCTTTTCTGTGGAAGGTGAGGTAAATGACTTATTGATTGTCTATGGCGCGATTCGCGATTATGACATGATGCAGAATATGTTGAAAATATGTGATGGATGGAGTCGCATTATCTATCAGCCTTTTATGGGCTGGAAAAAGAAACTTTATGCCTTTCAACTAAAAAAACATTTTTCAGTTCGTAATCAATATGATGATCTATTCACCGGGATGATTCACCATATTCCATTGCATTTAATGAATAGTTTAACCATAAAGAACTATTGGTTAATTGATGATGGTAATGAAACCCGTATGATTGTGGATCATCTGAACAAAGGTTCATATTATAGAAAGGATCGTTCGCAGCCATTATTGGGGATTAAGCAAAACCCTGAAGTTTTAAGAAAAATTCAACTTTTTACCTTATATGAAGATTTAGTTACTGAGCACAAAGTAACGATTAATGATTATCGAATATTTAAAAAGCGTGCTAGCAAACTTAAAACTAAGGCTGGTTACGACTTAGTGATTGGTTCTAACCTTGTTGGAACTTATATAAAGTCCGAAGTTGAATATTTAAATATTTTAAAGTCTTTGAAACAGCAACTTGCTCATCGACATGTTTACTATGCTCCACATCGATATTTGAGTGAAAATATTATTCAAGCGATTGAACGTATGGGTTTTCAAATTTTGAAATACGATACGATTTTAGAGCTTTTTCAGTATGAGCAGGGCTGGTGTTTTGAGAATTATTATTCGATCCGTTCAACAGCAATTGATACCCTTGCACAGCTTTATGCTGCACAAGGGGTATTTATTCGTTTAGATGAATTACATTTTGTAAGTCATGCGAAATGGCAAGAATGCAATGAAATTTGGAATACAGCACAGCACGTGATCAGTTTGGAAACAATCGAGAGAGCACTGAATTAATCTTCAGTGCGATCAGCATTACCTTTTAAAACCATATAAATTAAACCGACAAAAATTAATAATGCACCTGCAAGACTACTCACGCAGAACAAAACAATTCGGTTATAGGTGGTTAAGTTGAATAATTCGTTGGCTAAGATGTAGCGCATGAACAGCCATTGTACGACAGAAAAAACAATCAATACGATTGCACGACGACGGACTTCAGGACGCATAGCCATAGGAGAATCACTTAAAGTGGAAATTGTAGCTATTATGCCACTGTCGATAATTGATCTCAATTGAATAAGATTAATCCAAGCCAGTGATATAGAAATGTTAATGCCTAGTTTTACTTAGATCACCTTATTTACGGTACATATTGATGTTACCAAAGCACACACGAAAGCGTTTGTAAGACCAGATGTATTGTTCTGGTGCTTGGTCAATGATGTCTTGCATGGCAATGTTAAGCGTGTCGACAGAGCATTGTAAGTCTTTAGATAAAATCTCGTCTGCTAAGGTTTGGCAATGCACATCAAAGTACCGTAGGTTAGGTTGTCGAATACAACTTAAACCAATGACATTACATTGTGTTTTTGCAGCGAGTTTAGAAACAAGCGTCATTGATAAAGTATTTTGCCCAAAAAAATTGGAATAAATGCCGCCTGAAGGTTTTGGTAAATGGTCTGGTAAAATGACTGTTAGGCCACCTTGTTTCAAATGCTTAAAAATGGCACGGATCCCTGTTTCATCTGTAGGAACGAGTGTTGCGTTAAACTTTTCTCGTGCTTCTAAAAGATATCGGTTTATACCTTTATTTTTATTTGGTTTATACATAATCATGGGTTCTGTATACAGATTCAGCCATGCATTGAGTAATTCCCAGCAGCCAAAATGAGGAACCACCACGATCACACCTTTTTTATTTGCCAGTGCCTCGGTTAAAACATGGGCACCATAGATGTTTTTCAATAAGCTCAGGCTATAACTTGGCGGCATCCCCCAACATTTAATAAATTCAATATAGGTCAGGCATTGGCTTCGGATACTTTGGCTGACGAGCTGTCTCTGCGCTGTCTCGGACAAGTCTGGGTAGGCCAGTTGAATATTGATACTAGTGATACGTTTGATCGATGAATTAAATAGATTAAGAATAAACGCGATCATCAAGGCCAAGTTTTGTAACAGCCAAAGTGGCAATAGCGCGATGATTTTGAACATAAAGTACATGGATCACAAGGTCTCAAAATTTACAGCATGGAATAAAATAAATTTTGCCAAGAGACCGGACTTGTTCAGTGAAATAGTACAAAAGGATCTGAATCTAAAAACAAAATAAATAAAAGCGGCGATAATATACGCATAAAACTATTTGTGAATGCATCATAGCGTAGTTCAAGAGTTTTGCTATTAGCAAAGTAAATCAAAAAAAGTTTTTATGTTTTATTTCGTTGCAATGTGTATTGAAATAAAAAAAGCCCTGCTCTTGCAGGGCTTTCTTTTACTTCCTTTTTCTCTCAAAGAGAGAAAAAGGAAGTAAAAATTATTTAGCTTCTTCAGCTTTTGGTTTTTCGCGTAAACGAATACCAAGGTCACGTAATTGGTTCACTTCAACTGGCGCAGGCGCTTGAGTTAAAGGACATTCCGCAGTTTTAGTTTTCGGGAATGCAATCACGTCACGGATTGAAGATGCACCAGTCATCAACATCACTAGACGGTCAAGACCGAATGCCAAACCACCGTGAGGAGGCGCACCGAATTTCAACGCGTTAAGTAAGAAGCTGAATTTCTCTTCTGCTTCTTCTTCACCAATACCAAGCGCTTCAAAGATCGCTTTTTGCATTTCTAGGTTGAAGATACGCAATGAACCACCACCGATTTCAGTACCGTTCAATACCATATCGTAAGCAACAGACAATGCAGCACCTGGGTTGTTTTTCACTTCTTCAACGCTTGATTTTGGCAGCGTGAATGGGTGGTGAACAGAAGTCCATTTGCCGTCATCAGTTTCTTCGAACATTGGGAAGTCAACAACCCAAAGTGGAGCCCACTCGCAAGTTGCAAGCTTCATGTCATGACCGACTTTAATACGTAAAGCACCCATTGCATCATTTACAACTTTTGCTTTGTCTGCACCAAAGAATACGATATCGCCATTTTCAGCGCCAACACGTTTCAATAGATCAAGCACAATTGGCTCGATGAATTTAACGATTGGAGATTGAAGACCTTCAATGCCTTTTTCAAGCTCGTTGACTTTGATGTAAGCCAAACCTTTCGCGCCATAGATACCCACGAATTTAGTGTATTCGTCGATTTGGCTACGTGGAAGCGCGCCAGCACCTGGTACGCGAAGCGCAACGATACGGCCTTTAGGATCTTTAGCAGGGCCTGCGAATACTTTGAACTCAACGTCTTGCATCATGTCTGCAACGTCAACAAGTTTCAAAGGAATACGCATATCTGGTTTGTCAGATGCATAGTCACGCATTGCATCTGCATAAGTCATGCGAGGGAATTTGTCGAATTCAACGTTTAGAAGTTCTTTGAACATCTTAACGGTTAAACGTTCCATCAAATCCATGATGTCATCGTCACTCATGAACGATGTTTCAACGTCGATTTGTGTGAATTCAGGCTGACGGTCAGCACGTAAGTCTTCATCACGGAAACATTTAGCAATTTGGTAGTAACGATCAATACCGCCAACCATCAACAACTGTTTAAATAGCTGTGGAGATTGTGGAAGTGCGTAGAAGCTACCGTTAGAAACACGACTTGGCACTAAATAGTCACGTGCGCCTTCAGGCGTAGCACGAGTCAAAATCGGAGTTTCAACGTCTAAGAAACCATTTTCTTCGAAATAGTTACGAATAAGGTTGGTTAATTTAGAACGGAAACGTAGACGATCTAACATTTCTGGACGACGAATATCAAGGAAACGATATTTCAAACGTACTTCTTCAGAAATGTTGGTATTTTCGTCATTCAATGGGAATGGAGGAGTCTCAGAAGCAGCAAGAACTTCAATTTCTTTACCAAGTACTTCAATTTGACCACTCACGATATTCGCGTTTTCAGTACCTTCGTAACGACGACGTACACGGCCTGTAATTTTTAATACGAATTCTGAACGTGATTTGTCTGCAGTTGCGAAAGCTTCTGGAGTATCTGGGTCAATAACCACTTGAACAAGACCGTCACGGTCACGCATGTCAAGGAAGATTACACCACCGTGGTCACGGCGACGATGTACCCAACCGCATAATGTAACGGTTTGGTCAATTTGAGCTTCGGTTAAAGAACCGCAGTAATGAGTTCGCATCATAGCGTTAGAAATCCAACTATATGGGTTAAGGTCAGCGAATGCGTAAACAGCGCACCGCTTTTATTCGAATAGAGGATTATGCCTCTTTTTGGCTATTTTGTCACAAGGACTTCGGCTTTATAGAACAAAAATCCTTGCATTGAGAGATTCTGAAACGATTTATGAGTTTGTTTTTGAAAAAATATTCGTTGTTACTTTTAATAAAAGGAAAATAAGACATCCAAGACTAAAAGTACTTAAGAATGCGCGAAAAAAATAATTAATCGACTTTCCGATGTAGGCATATAAGTCATGTACAAAAGCATCTGAATAAACACTATCTGCAAAATAAAAATAACTCATGACACCAGTGAGAAGTGACACTGTAAATAAGCCATATACATAAATTTTAATACTCTTATGCACATTGGCTGTACTGCGATATTGTATGTGATGACGATAGATCATCCATGCCAATACAGGCAGGGCTAAGGCAGACAGACCAATTTGCAAAACTCGGTGTAAAGGATAATTTCTGTCAAAAAAGGAAATGGGTTGCATCAAGGTGTCTTTAAAGGCAAACGTACGGAAATCCACATGTGTGAGACCATCCCAAATAATATGCGTGGCTGTACCAATCAGCAATGCGAGGATGATGCTTATGATAAAACCGCAAAAGCGATTTACGCCATCAATGTTTAACGGTTTATTTAAACCAAAAAAAGCGAATATCACAGGACGATAAATAGCGTACCAAATGAAACAGAAGATCAATCCGAGTACTAAATTGGGAAAAATGAAACCTGACCACTGATGTGAGCCGGCGTAATCAGCATTGGTAAATAAGCGAAATAAATCCGGCACCATGGTACCAATCGCGAGAGCAGCAATCGGCAACCGGTTTCCAGTCAGTTTAGAAATCGGTGGGGCTAACACGGCATGAGAAAGAGTGAAAGGCATTGAATTCGAATAAATTTATCAATAAATACAAGGTTATGTATAGCGCAGTGTAACTGATTTGAAGATGTTCAATTGTTTTTTATTGCAAAAACAATGAAATGTTATATTATAACATTATTCAAAATTAGCCAGATTTGAGTCTCTCCAAATGTCCTTTCATAAGAATTTAATCACAATCTCAATTTTTGCAGTGATTGCACCCAATATTTATGCTGATGATCAGCAACAACAGGTACAAACTTTAGAGGCGATTAATGTTCAGGTTCATCCTTTAAATCAAAGTGCCGCAGATTTTGCGGTTGCAGATAACATTATTAAGCATAAAGATTTGGCACAAGGTGGAGTCACTATTGGCGATGCCATTGCCGGACAACCTGGAGTGTATTCAAATCAGTTTGGTGCAGGCTCAAGTCGACCTGTAATACGTGGGCAAGATGGGCCACGTGTCAAAGTGTTGGAGCATGCATCTGAAACCGCCGATGTTTCAACGCTGTCACCCGATCATGCCGTTACCGTTGATCCAATTTTAGCCAAACAAGTTGAAGTGATTCGTGGGCCATCCACTTTATTATATGCAGCTGGGACGGTTGGTGGGTTGGTGAATGTTACCGATCAAAAAATTCCAACGCAGATGCCTGAAAATGGTTTAGAGGGGCAGGTTGGGCTACGTTATAACTCAGGTAGTGACGAAAAATTAGCGAGTGCAGGTGTCACTGCTGCGCTAGGAGAAAATTTTGCACTGCGAGTTGAGGGATCAAAGCGTAAAGCCAATGACTATATTGCACCCAATTATTTCCATGATCATGAGGGTGAGTTAGAAAAAGAACGTCGTGTGGGTAATACTTTTGCTGAAGGCGAAAATGTAACGATTGGTGCTTCATGGATTCATGAGCGTGGTTTTGCGGGTCTGTCTTATACGAATCGTCAGGATCAATATGGTTTGCCTGGTCATAGCCATGAATATGAAAGCTGTCATCCACATGATGATCATTTACATTGTGACGGGCATGACAATCATGATCACAGCGATGAACATGACCATTCTGCCCATGACGACCACGATCATGACCATGATGCTGCTGGTCCGTGGGTCGATTTAAAATCTGAACGTTATGATTTCCGTACTGAATTGGCTGAGCCGTTTGCAGGATTCCAAAAACTACGTGCGCATGCGAGTTATACGGACTATAAACATGATGAAATTGAAGGTAACACCGCAGCAACGACCTTTAAAAGTAAAGGTTATGATGGCCGTTTAGAATTGGTCCATAACCCAATTGCTGAATGGGAAGGGGTAATCGGTACCCAGTACAATCAACAAAAGCTCAATATCAGTGGTGAAGAATCATTGATGAGCCCAAACAAAACGCAAAAATGGAGTGTGTTTGGTTTAGAGCATAAACAATTCGGCAATTTTCATGTCGAGTTGGGTGCCCGTGTCGATCAGCAAAAAATTGAGATTGATTCAAAACAAAAAGATTATGACGATTATGGTATTTCCTACTCAGGTGCTGTGAACTGGGAATTTACACCAAACTATAAATTGTCACTGGTTGGTTCGCATCAAGAACGCTTACCATTGGCACAAGAGCTCTATGCAAATGGTAAGCACTTTGCGACCAATACCTATGAACGCGGAAATGAAAATCTGGATGTGGAAAAATCCAATAATATAGAAGTGGGTTTCCATTACGAAAAAGACCAATTGGACTACCATGTACATGTGTATCACAATTGGTACGATAACTATATTTATGCTGCAACCAAAGATAACTTTGAAAACTTCCGCTTAGTTGATTACACGCAAGATAAAGCTAAATTCTATGGTGCTGAAGCGCAAGTGGGTTATGCAGTGAATGACATGTATAAACTGAGTGTATTTGGTGATTATGTGCGTGGCAAAATTGATGGTGAAAATGCACCACGCGTACCAGCTGGCCGTTTAGGCACGAAAGTTGATGTCGACTTTGCGGATGGTTGGTCAGGCCAGGCAGAATATGCACATGTCTTTAAGCAAGATAAAATCACGGCGTATGAACAAGAAACTGACGGTTATAACATGGTTAATTTAGGTGTCGCTTATAGCGGTCAGTTAAAAGACCGTAATGATTACCGTGTGTACTTCAAAGCCAACAACTTATTGGATGAAGATGTTTATTCACACAGTTCATTCTTAGCCAATATTCCACAAGTAGGACGCAATTTTACTGTGGGGCTAGAATTTGGTTTTTAAGCTAAATGTGACTGAGTAAGGTGTTCTAATCAAGCTGAAGTCACAGAAATCCTCTTGAAAAATCAATGAATAGAACCTAGTCTGAGCGTATTGGACTAGGTTTTTTCTTATGCGCATTATTCAACGAATACATAACAAACTGAATTGGTCACGTCGCCGCTATGTCAGTGTAGTGATTGGATTATTGGCTTTAGGGTATTTAGCTTCAGCGAGTTATCACACTTTGAAGCCATTACCCGAAGGGCTGGATTACACCGGTAAGTTACGTCATACACAAGTCAATTTTTTAACGGATCAGACTTATATTGATGCGCAAGGTAAGCAGCAACAAGAGCATCGTATTTTTAAAGAAATGCTAAAAATGATTGAGGAAGCGCAATCCACCATTGTGATGGATATGTTCTTGTTTAATCAGCAAGTGGGCGACTCTCAACTTGAACATGAGCAGCTTACGCAAGAATTAACTGATGCGCTGATTATTAAGCGTCGATTATCACCACAAGTTGAAATTTTTGTCATTACTGATCCAGTGAACTCCGTCTATGGCGGCATTCAACCGGAACATTATCGTCAATTGCGTCAAGGTGGAATTGAGTTAATCGAAACCAATTTGGTACCGCTTCGTGCATCCAACCCAGCATGGTCAGGTTTTTGGTACATATGTTGTCAAGATATTGGCAATAACCCACAAAAAGGTTGGTTACCGAATCCATTAGGTACGGAAAAAGTGACGATTCGCAGCTATATGGATCTGTTTAACTTTAAAGCGAATCACCGAAAAACTTTGGTGGTAGATACCATCGATGGCTGGAAAGGTCTTGTGACCTCAATGAACCCGCACGATGGAAGTTCACGACATTCGAATGTTGCTCTGACTGTGAAGGGAATGACTGCAATTGACCTATTAAAAACCGAGCAAGCAGTCGGCATGATGTCGAAAGGCAATATACCTTTTGTGGTGATTAAAGATGTTGAAGCTGCGAAAACTGAGCCTCAAGTACAGGTGCTGACTGAAAAAGCCATTTATGATGGCGTATTAGATATGATTAATACGGCACAAAAATCGGGTACAGAAATTGATATTGCCATGTTCTATTTATCTGAACGTAAAATTATTAAAGCACTAATTGCTGCTCATGAACGTGGTGTGAAAGTGCGTGTCCTACTCGATCCGAATAAAGATGCTTTTGGACGCACCAAAAATGGCATTCCAAATCGACCTGTGGCATCTGAATTACATGATGCTGGCATTGATGTACGTTGGTGTAATACCCAAGGTGAACAATGTCATAGCAAGATGATTTTAAAACGTACTGCTTATCAAGCCGATATGATTTTAGGTTCGGCAAATTTCACCGCGCGTAACTTGAAAAACTATAATTTAGAAACAGATTTACGTGTGATTGGTTTGAACGATGCTCAAGTTTTTAAAGATGCATCACAGTACTTTAATACAGCTTGGTTAAATCTAGATGGTAAACAAATGAGTGTCGATTATAGTAAATATGCAGATGAATCGACCTTGAAATACGCGATGTATCGCTTTATGGAATGGAGTGGATTGTCTACTTTTTAATTTTCCCCTCATCCTAACCTTCCCCCCCAAAGGGGGAAGGAATTCCCTCTCATTTCAGAAGATGAGTAGCACTGCTACGCAAGGGAGAGGTATATTCAGTAATTATTAATTCTTCGGATCAGGATTTGGCGGAACTAAAGTATCCAAATCTTTATCTGACATTTGATCTAATTCTTTAATATCCGTTTTGATTTTCCATTTATCAGCATCTTCTACCGGTTGAGGTAAACGAGCTTCTAACCAGTCGCAAATTACGTCTGGTGGAAAGTCAGCATGGTTACATTGAATCACCCAAGACAAGAATTGTTTTGCTTCGCCATTCATATATGGTGGCGGAGAAACCGGTAAAAATTGAGTCGGTAAGCGTTCATTTTTAGAAATATAGTTCAATACATGACCCAATTCTTGAACGGTTTGCCATGCTAAAGGGTGATCTACATTAATTTGAAATTTGAACCACCACGCATTTTTGCCATCAGTGCCGTAGGAGTCGATTAAGGCTTCTTGGATACTTGGTACTTTCGAAAAAAATTGATGAAGTCGGTCAAAACTTAATTCAGACACAGCATTTGATCCACTACGAAATAAAATCAATCTTAGCACAATCCAATGAAAAACAGGCTAGCTTGAAGGTGCGATCAGCTTGGTCGGAAAATTAACAAATTCTTGCATTTGATGGATTTTTATTCATTTTTTCTCCTAAAATGGGTTCTATACTTAATCTATATACCGTGAAGGAGAGCTTGAGTGAAAGCAACATTATTCTATGCAATGGCAGGTGTGATGCTGATAATGACTTCAGCCAGTACTTTTGCGGAAAACAAATGGTCAAACTATCAAGGTGTGGATACCACTAAGCGTCCACCTGCTATGAATCGGCCTGGTTATCCCCAACATGGTCAAAGCTATCCACAGCATGCTCCCAATTACCCGCAGCATTACCCGAACTATCCTCATCGCCCTCAATATCCCAATTATCCAAACCGTCCATATCCACCACAGGTGCAAAATGGCATAAGTATTCAATATCAAGCACCGACTACGATTATCCAAAATTCACAAAGTTATAGCTGGGTGAATGGTGATCCTGCCAGCGCGAGTATTTCGAGTTCAACCTATACTTTTATCAGTGATTGGCAGCGTTTAGGTTTACCAGCACCACCCAATGGAATGTACTGGATTTTTGAAAATGGTCGCTATGTATTGGTGCCAAATAGATAAGGTTTATAACCTCTCCCTTGCGTAGCAATGCTACTCGTCTCCTAAAAGGAGAGGGAACGATTTAGTGTTTAAGCCAATTCATCATCTTGTGGGCGAGGAGTTTTTCCTTCAGGCAGTGGCTTTTCGGAATGCTTATCGCGGATCACCGATGGATAAGTCCAAGAGGCATAGCGCACAATCAAAATGGCCACAGCTAAAATTAGAATCGAACCTGTGGTAATGACCAAGCCCATATCTGCTTTATGGTCATGTTGAATATCCGCAATGAGCAAGCGGGTTAGGGCAGTAATAGCAATATAAATTAAAAAGCGTACAGGCATATGGTTGGTCTTGAAGTAAATTCCGACCATGGCTCCCAGTTCAAGATAGATAAATAACAGCAAAATATCATCAATTGTGGCGAACTGTTTAATCGTAATAATTTCAAAAATAGTATGGCCCGCAGACCAAATGATCATACAGCCAATCACAAATAAAGCGATGTAGTGGAAACCTTCCACTGCAAGATTGCCAAAACGGTCAAGGAGGGCTTCAACTTTTTCTACTTTGGGATCACGGTGTGTCATCTTTTTCCTCCTGTGTATATCACTTGAATGTTCATTAAATACTAAGCAAATTTCATGCACATTAAAGGAATATGACAAAAAAAATTTTTAGATAAATATCTGATTTTAATGTTAAGTTGAAGCTTAATTTTTGTTGATCTAACCGAATAACAAGATGTATTTACCTACACATTTTAAGCATGATCAATTGGATGATTTAGTCGAACTCATTCAGCAATACCCGCTTGCAACGGTGGTTATGACAGCTGCCGATGGTACACTTGAGGTGAATCATCTGCCTTTAGAGTATGAAATGCAGCAGGGTGGGTTTGGTGTATTACGTGGGCACATTGCCAAAGCCAATCCAATGTTTGAAATATTGAATCAGTCAGCACATGTCTATGTTATTTTTCAGGCTGAAGATGCTTATATTTCGCCAAATTGGTATGAAGGAAAGCAAGAGCATCATCGTGTCGTTCCGACATGGAATTACCGTGTGGTGCATGTAAAAGGTGAAATTCTTAAACTTGACGACGACAAATATTTAAGGGGTGTGTTGGCAAGGTTGACACGAATGCATGAAGCTAATCAGCCAATGCCGTGGAAAATGGGCGATGCGCCTAATGATTTTATTGCGGAGCAACTGGAAAAAATTGTAGCGATTGAAATCGATATTCAGTCGATGATCGGGAAATTTAAAGTCAGTCAAAACCGAAGCGCTGTAGATGTGATAAATGTGGCAAAAGCTTTGGAAAGGTCGAATGCTGAAATGGCGGAGTCAATCAAAAAATTTTATCCCATGAAATAACAGACTAAAGAATCATGCCCAATAGGATTGAAACTGAACGTTTATGCTTGAGAAAGTATCAGCTAGGAGATGAAATTTCATTATTTGATACATATTTTTCGAATATAGAGGCAACTCGTTATCTGCAGCGGTTGCCACATGTAACGATTCAACAGACCAAGAATGTTTTAGAAAAGTGGGCAGATCATTGTTGGTCGACACACAATCCTGATTTTGCATGGGTGATTAGTGATAAGAATACGCAGTTAGCGATGGGCTTACTGTATTTCTTCAATCAAGAAAACCATGGGGAAATACATTTTGGGCTAGGAGTGAACTTTCATGGTTGTGGTTATATGACTGAGGCTTTAATTGGGGGAATTAAGTATTTAAAGCAGAATCATGTCACGAATGTTATTTCATCGTTTTGTGCTGAGGAACATTTAGCATCACAAAATGTCTTAATTAAGGCCGGATTTAAATTAGATAAAGATAAAACGCATTGGGCGCAATTTCCAATGCTAGACGATCAGTTCCATCCTTGTTTTACATATCGAATGGAATTGGAAGATTATGAATAAGTTGTTACGTTTATTATTTTTGCTTAAAGAATCCTATTCAGTGGTTATTTAATAAGAGTAGTAAATAAATAAAAAAATGCCCGATAAATCGGGCATTTTTGATTTTGTGTAGCTAATTAAGCTTGGTTGGTAAAGTAATCTTCAGAGAAGTTCATGATCACTTCAGAACCTGCTTTTACTTTAGCAATGCGTAATGCCAATTCAGGTAAAATACGCTGCGTGAAGTAAAGGGTTAGTGCAAGTTTGTTTTGGTAGAACTCGCCATCTTTGTCTTTTGCTGCATCTGCAATGCGGGCAAACATATAGGCAAAGCTGAGTAGGCCTACAGCATGTAGGTAATCAACTGCTGCTGAGTTCGGGAACTCAATGTTTTCACGAGCAGCTTCAAGTACATATTGAGTCACAGCTTCAACTTCAGCTGCTGCATCTAATGTTGCATCTTTGATGTAGTTCAAGCTGGCATCTAAGTTATTGGCAAAATCGCGGATTTCTTGGATATATTCAGCAATGAATTCACCATTGCACTTAATGGTTTTACGACCAATTAAGTCTTGCGATTGAACACCGTTGGTCCCTTCGTAAATCTGTGCAATACGCAGGTCACGGATACATTGTTCCATACCCCATTCACGAATGAAGCCATGACCACCAAACACCATTTGGGCATCGAGTGTTGCTTGAAAAGCTGTATCTGTTAAATACGCTTTAGCAATAGGTGTTAACAGCGCAACACGATTATTGGCTGCTTTGACTGCTTCTGGATCCGTAGAGAACTTGGTAATGTCTAATTGTTGACCGACATAAACCGCAAATGCACGAGATGCTTCATTGTTGGCACGTGCGTTCAGCAACATACGACGTACATCACCATGAACTAAGATGCTGTCTGCAGGTTTTGCAGGCGATTGAACGCCAGAAGCGCTACGGCCTTGTAAACGGTCAGTCGCATATTGCGCTGCATTTTGATAAGCAAATTCAGAAGCACCTAGGCCTTGAATACCCATAGACAGACGTTCGTAGTTCATCATCACGAACATTGCAGCAAGACCTTCGTTCTCTTTACCAACGAGGTAGCCTTTCGCGCCATCAAAGTTCATCACACATGTTGCAGACGCTTTGATCCCCATTTTATGTTCAATAGAACCAGGGCCTGCAGCATTGCGCTCACCTAGAGAACCGTCTGTATTTACCAAGAATTTAGGTACGATGAATAGTGAAATACCGCGTGAGCCCGCAGGCGCATCCGGCGTTTTCGCTAAAACTAAGTGAATGATATTTTCAGAAAGGTCGTGGTCACCGCCAGTGATGAAAATTTTCGTACCTGTAATGTTATAAGTACCGTCTTCATTACGTTCAGCTTTAGTTTTAATAATGCCTAAGTCTGTACCTGCATGCGGCTCAGTTAAGCACATCGTGCCTGACCATTCACCTGTGTACATTTTTGGCAAATAAGTTTCTTTTTGCTCTTGTGATGCATAGCTGTTTAACGCCATGCCTGCACCTACAGAAAGAAGTGGGTAGAGCATGAATGATGGGTTAGTTGCAAACAGCATTTCATCAGACAGAACAGTCAGCATTTTCGGCATGCCTTGACCGCCCCATTCTTCGTCTGCGCCTAGACCAATCCAGCCGCCTTCTGCATATTGTTTAAATGCTTCTTTGAAACCAGCAGGAGTCGTGACATTGCCATTGCTATAGGTTGCGCCTTCTTCATCACCTGTGCGGTTTAAAGGATGAGTGACGTTTTGCGCAAATTTTGCCATTTCTTCAAGAATGGCTTCTGCAGTTGCAGCATCAACGTGAGCAAGATTTTCGTTGTTTTGCCAGAATTGTTCTGCTTTAAAAACATCATTTAAGATGAATTTCATATCTGCAAGCGGTGCATTATAAATTGGCATGTTCGTTCACCTGTTTATTGTTTGAATCTGTGGACTTGGGGCAATTTGTATCGGCACAAAGCGTGGAGAAAATTGACCAAAGTAAAATTATGGGACTATTTATAAAGAAAAAGGACTGCCAATGCTATGACCGTCCTTTCTCTATTTCTGCACTCAAGAGTACAATTTTTTGAATATGTTTTAGATATTCACATTAGAATGCAAAGTGTTCTGCATCCAATGCCATAAGAGGATCTAGGCCACCTGCGATCACTTCTACATGAGAGCGAACGCGCGGTAAGATTTTCTTGAAGTAGAAGCGAGCAGTCGTTACTTTTGCATTGTAGAAATCAACATCTGTTGTTCCTGCAGCTAAAGTTTCTTGTGCAACTAACGCCATACGAGCCCATAGGTAAGCAAGCGTTACATAACCAGAGAAGTACAGGTAATCGACCGCAGCAGCACCCACTTCTTCTGGGTTTTGCATTGCTTTCATACCAATCTGCATGGTTAGGTCGCCCCATTCTTTGTTAAGCGCAGCAAGCGGCTCAACAAATTCTTTCATGGCAGCGTTGTCTTTGTTGGCTTCAACAAATTTATGGATGATCTTGGTGAAGTCTTTCAACATTGCACCTTGAGTACCCAATACTTTACGGCCTAACAAGTCAATCGCTTGAATTTCAGTCGTACCTTCGTACAAGCAAGAGATACGTGTATCACGTACGATTTGCTCCATACCGTGTTCTGAAATAAAACCATGGCCGCCGAATACTTGAACACCATGTTTAGCAGATTCTGAACCTGTTTCAGTTAAGAATGCTTTAGCAATTGGAGTTAATAATGACAAGATGTTGTCAGAGAATTTACGTTCTTCTTCAGTTGCACCTTGTTCCACGATATCGGCATGGAAAGACAATAAGTAAACCAGAGCACGACCAGCTTCAGCAAATGATTTTTGCGTCATGAGCATGTTGCGTACAGCAGGGTGAACGATAATTGGATCTGCTTCTTTTTCAGGAGCTTTAGGGCCTGAAAGTGAACGCATTGCCAAACGGTCTTTTGCATAAGCAAGCGCACCTTGGAAAGCGCCTTCAGAAGCTGAAAGGCCTTGTACAGCAGTACCGATACGTGCAGTGTTCATGAATGTGAACATGCAGTTTAGACCGCGGTTTTCAGGACCAATCAAGAAGCCTTTTGCGTTATCAAAGTTGATGACACAAGTCGCGTTACCATGGATACCCATTTTGTGTTCAATCGAACCACAACGTACTGCGTTGCGTTCTCCTACAGTGCCGTCAGCATTGAGGTTGAACTTAGGAACGATGAATAATGAAATACCTTTCGTGCCTTTTGGTGCACCAGGAAGACGAGCAAGTACGATGTGGATGATGTTTTCAGCCATGTCGTGTTCACCAGCAGAGATAAAGATTTTCTCGCCAGAAATTGCATAGCTGCCATCCGCTTGCGGCTCAGCTTTAGAACGGATAATACCTAAGTCAGAACCTGCATGAGATTCTGTTAAGCACATGGTACCTGTCCATTCACCTGAAACAAGTTTAGGCAGGTAAGCGTCTTTTTGTTCTTGTGAACCGTGGTGTTCTAAAGTACGTACAGCACCATGAGATAGACCAGGATACATACCCCAAGCCCAGTTCGACGTACCCACCATTTCAGAAATGATGTTACCTAGTGAAACAGGTAGACCTTGACCGCCATACTGTTCTTCAGCAGACAAAGATGGGAAACCAAGTTCGATATATTTTTGATACGCTTCTTTAAAACCAGTTGGTGTTGTTACAACGCCATCATTCCAAGTACAACCTTCACGGTCGCCGACTTGGTTAAGAGGAGAAAGTTCATTTTCACAGAAGTCAGCAGCAGCTTCTAGATATTGGTCAACCAACTCACGACTTACGGTGTCAGAAAATGCAGGCAGTTGTGCATAGTGATCTTCTGCTTTTAAAAGTTCATGCAGAACAAATTGCATATCACGTAAGGGCGCTTTGTATTGTGGCATATCGTTTTCCTCAATACTGGTTTCTACCAGCGTTAGTAATCCTAAATAAACATTTGAACGTGTCTTCAATGACACGTATTGGAATGGTTCTAATCGTGCAACATCTTCTTATTGGGTACAAGCATTTGAGGTGTATAAGTTAGTGACTGTAAAGTCAAAGAAATATCCCTTGAAAATGCTAAGTGTATTGAGTGTAAACGCGTTTAGATGAAAATGAATGACACAAATAGTCAAAAAGCGTAAAAATATATGTCCAACAAAAAGGCACTCTTATGAGTGCCTTTTTTCTGAGAAATGAATAGATCAGTTGTGAATGCTTATTTTACAGGTGCAGTTGTTGGTGCAACAGGGGCTTTGGGTTGGAAACGCACTTTACATTGACCATTGATCTGCTGTTCGCCAACTTTAATCGCAACCGCGCTGCCATCGGTTTTGCCTTGGCATGCTTTCATAATCGCTTGTTGTTTGGCTTGGCGTTCTGCTAAACGCTGATCAAACTGTTTAGTCAGCTCTGCACGTTTTGCATCAGTCAATGGCTCACCGCGTTGCATCTGACCACGCATGTCTCCACGCATTGGACGGTGCTCACCGCCCCGCATTGGTTTATGTTCGCCACGTGCATTTTTCATTTCTTGCTTCATGGCTTTGCGATCAGCATTGAACGTCATGGTACATGTGCCATCAATCGCTTTGTCACCGGCTTTAACCTGTACTGCGCTGCCAACAGCTTTACCATCACAAGCTTTTTGCATTTCTGCAAAGACTTGACGCTGTTCAATACGCATTTTTTTAAAATGCTCACGTTGTTCTGGAGACATACGGCGATCTTGATCACCGTGATGTTGTTTCATCATACGACCATGTTCAGCATCTTTTGGTGTAGATGTTGATTGGCATGCTGTTAATGCGCCCATGCTCAATACGCTTGCACCGACTAAAGCCATTTTTGTCATATTATTCATTGTCTTTCACCAGTAGATCATGTGTTTACTTGATGGTTAAAGATTAAATAATAAAGATGTAGAAACAATGGAGAGTTTTTTACTTCGCTGTTCGTTACAATAATGAATATAGAAGAAAAATGAGAGTTCTCTTTTGAAAATCCGTCGTGTCCCGATTGCCTTACGCTTATTTCTTACTGTGTTGTTGACGACGCTCGTCATTACGACAGTCAGTTTAGGTGTGTTGCATTGGAACATGCAGCGTAATTTCACTAAGTATGTTGCAGATGTTGAGATGCAAAAACTCGATCATGTCATCGAAAATTTAGCCGATGTCTATGCGCTGTATCACGATTGGGGCAATGCGATTCAGGCGCAAATTCTGCAAATTGAAGGTAAGGCAGCACCTGATGATTATGACCGTTTGTCACGCTGGTGGTTACGTCGTCAATATGACATTGCGCTGCAACAGCGCTATTTTCAGGATCATAATTTAGTAAATTCTACAGCGATGTTGGCTGATCCTAGACAAACTGCGGAAGAAAAAGCCCAAGAACTTTATTGGCTCGAAAAGAATTTACCTTCAGCATTTCAACCTTTTGAAGGCTTAAAGTTTCCATTAAGTTCAAATCAAAATATGTACCGCTCTGCGGAACAAAAAAAGGAAAATCAATCTACGCAGTCACAAGTTGTTGAAAGACCTGCAACGACCAAAAAGCAGTTTATTTCGATGCCAGATCGATTGGGGCTAAGTTCACGCTTATCTTTATATGATGCAAACCGTCAGTTTGTGGTGGGTGAGCCTACAGATGAGGAAATTTCATATCGGCCAATTATGGTGAATAATGAAGTTGTTGGATATCTCGGGTTAAAACCTGTATTAGAACAAGATGATGCCCTAAGTATTAATTTCTTTAGTAAGCAAACGCGCTATTTATTATTGGTCTATGCGCTGACGTTTATTGCCAGTTTGATTGCAGCTTTGCTTTTAGCGACCTATTTCAAAAAACCGATTCAACGTTTGTTGATGGGGACACGTGAATTAACCAAAGGTAATTATCAGTATCAAGTTGCGGTGAATCGTAATGATGAATTAGGTGATTTGTCCAATGAACTGAATGAATTAGCGGTTATTCTAGATCAGCATGAAACTTCACGTCGTCAATGGGTGGCGGATACTTCACATGAATTAAAAACACCTTTAGCAGTATTACAGGCACAGATTGAAGCGATGCAAGATGGCATCCGCAAACCAACGCCTGAACATTTTGCTTCGATGTTGAATCAAGTCAGTAGTCTGAAAAAATTGACCAAAGATTTGGCTGATTTGGCGCAAGCTGAGGCACAGCAATTAAATTGTTATCTCACTACGATTAATCCGTGGGATGTCATTGTGCAGGAAGTCGAAAGCTTTAAACCGAAATTTGAAAAAGCACAACTGAAAATTACCGCTTCAGGTGACGGCTCAACATTACAATTAGATATAGACCGTTTTAAACAGATTATGGTCAACTTGCTAGGTAATAGTATTCGCTATACTGAAGCCGGTGGTGAAGTACATGTGCATACTGAACAAGATGATCAACAGTGGACGGTATATGTTGATGACAGCCCATTTGGCCTAACCGATGAGCAATTGGCTCGTTTGGGTGAACGTTTTTACCGAGTGGATGATTCGCGTACACGCGCCACAGGTGGAACAGGATTAGGCTTAGCATTGTCAGTTAAAATTGCTAGAGCATTAGGTGGAGAATTGAGCTTTGATCATTCTCCATTGGGTGGTTTGCGCTGCAAATTAACCTTCCCAAAACAGATGAAACAATAAAAGGAAGCATGCATGAAACATATCATGTTGGTTGAAGATGAAGTAGAACTTGCACAGTTGGTGCGGGATTATCTAGAAGCAGCAGGCTTTGAAGTCAGCATGTTTCATGATGGGCAAGATGCTTATGAGAGTTTCACGCAGCGTAAACCCAGTTTAATGATTTTGGATTTGATGGTGCCGCGTATGGATGGCTTAACCATTTGCCGTAAAGTTCGTGAGCAGTCTGATCTGCCAATTATTATGGTGACTGCACGAACTGAAGAAATCGACCGTGTGTTGGGGTTGAATATGGGTGCTGATGATTACGTCTGTAAGCCATTTAGCCCGAAAGAATTGGTGGCACGTGTACAAGCAGTTCTGCGCCGTTTAGATCGCAAAGCTGAACCTGAGGCCAATGATTTATTCCGTATGGACAAAGCACAGCAGCGTATTTGGTATCAACAAAAAGCGTTGAGCTTAACGCCAACAGAGTTTCGTTTACTAGAGTTGTTTTTAGAGCATGTAGGGCAGGTGTATTCACGTGCGCAATTGCTTGATCATATTAACCCAGACAGTTTTGAAGTGGCTGACCGTGTGATTGATAGTCATATTAAAAATTTACGTCGTAAGATTTCAGATGCTGCGGAAACCGGCAACCGTCATGAGTGGATTCAAGCCGTGTATGGCGTTGGCTACCGTTTTGAATATCCAGAAGATTAAAATATATTGTAAATACTAAAAGGACAGGCTTCGGCCTGTTTTTTTTCTACGTGTATAACTACATTAATTTTAAAAACAAGAAGAACAAAAGCCATAAAGATATAAAAATGCGAAATTTGCGCATTTTATTAAAATTGGTTATTATTTTGCTGGAATATTTACCAGTATGTTTGAGCTGGCAAAGTTCAATGTAGAGATAACAATTTTTAAAAATGGAACAGCCAGAGGGCAGAACAGATGAAAAATAGCGCTTTTGTAAAAATAATAATGGTCACGGGTGTCTTGGGTTTAACGGCATGTGGTGGTAGTGATCGTGATGAGACAGGAAGCGTACCGCCAGAGCCAGTCGCCGATGCTATGGTACAAAAAAGCGTAGAAGAGCTGACTTTATTAGATGTGAATAATCTTGCTTTAAATGCTGCGTCGATTCAGATTTTAAGTGATGAAGAATGGCAAAAAGTACAAGCAGGCAGTCTGAAAATAGCAACGAATACAATTACAGCAGATGATTCTGAGCAGCTCTTTCCACCGATCAATAGTTTACCGACAGCAACTCATTTTAAAGGTCAAAGTTACCTTGCCAATGCTCAAGGCATCGTTAAACTGCCTAAATTGGCTGCAGGGACATATTATGTTTTGGTCACTAAAAATGGACAGTCTGTAGTTTCGGCATTCTTGATCCATCCTAAAAATACCAATAAGAGCATTGTGTTGAATGTGGTTCTCAACTGCTTAGATCAAGACTGTCAGACACTAAGTGATGCGCCAGTCAATGATGCCGTGGTCGGAACATTCTCTGGTCAAGTGATTTTTAAAGGAAAGCCTTTGGCGAATGCGCAAGTGTCATTGTCTGGCGGTACAGCGACCAATGGCGCATTTGTCAGTGCTGTGACAGATGCCAATGGATATTTTACGCTTTCATTTAACGTATCCAATGCGCTGCTTGAAGCATTGAAAAATGCCACCCTCACCATAAGCGGTGCAGGATTCAATAGCATAACCAAAAAAGTCACAGTCATTGCTTCTTCTGCATCAGGATATCAATTTGAAGTGCTGCCCGAAACAGCATCTGCAGATGTGGTATGGCGTGAAACTTTTGAAGTGGACTCTGCAACCCGCAATGCATGGACAAGGTCGCAACCAAGTGTGGCTAATGTCGATTGGCAGTTGCTAAACAAAGGTCACAATATTCGTAATAATCAAGTGAATCAGCGTGTGCGCTTAGCACCAAATGACCAAAGTCAAGGCAAGGTACCTGAGCCACTGCAAGGCAATACAGCATATTGGTATGGTGACAAAGTAAATGGCAATTTTATTGGCGCTTTAAGTGATTCATCCACGGCTCTAGAGTTTGATGGCGGCACCTCGCAGTATGATAATAGGGGAGAATTGATTTCACCTGTCATTAATCTAAGCCAATATCAGGCGCCTTTGAGTTTAAGCTTTAAAACATGGTGGGAAATTGAGTCGGTCAATCCAAATAATCAAGGGTTCGATTTGATGAATATTTTAGTTTCTACCGACGGTGGCAACAGCTTTAAGACCTTGGCTCGATTAAACCCGCTGGCAGATCCGTCCTCTGCATATGAGCGCGCGCCGATTCCATACAGTAATTTAGGCTTTAACCTCGCGCCGGCTGCTGTTCAGCAAGAAGCAATTTCATTGGATGAATATGCAGGCAAGGCCAATGTTCAACTGAAATTCCAATTCAAAACGGTCGATCAACTTTATAACGGTTTCCGCGGTTGGATGATTGATGATGTGGTGATACAGAAAAAAGCCGGAACTTTCCCATTATTTGATGGTGCGAGTTTTGATGAAAATTCGGATAGTTTCTCTCAGGACTATAGTGGCGCAGCTGCAAAACAAGCGGGCACTGTGCTGAAAAGCACGAAGAGTTATGCACGGTGGGCTGAAGTGCCACAGCGTAAATAAAAAATTTACATGACACCGCAGCATGAATAAATAGGTTTGACGTTCTGCATTCACTATCAATCATCCATCAAGTGAAGTGAATGCTAAAAAGCAGCTCTCTATTGAGGGCTGTTTATATTTAAAGGGACAATATATTCAGCCACTTTAGTATACTGGCGGCTAAAGCTTCCGGCTGTTCGAGTGGAATCTTATGGCCCGTATTGTCCATCCTATCAATTTGACCAAGTGCTATGGAGAAATGCAGCTCACGCGCTGTATTCCATAATGATTCATACAGAAATGATCTGCGAATATTTGGCTGCAAAGAGCTGCACAGGCTACAATCCACTTTTTTATAAGATGAGAACGTGTTGTGAGCAGCGAAATGCCTCAACTGCAGCGCCGATTAAAGAACCGTCATATTCAGCTGATTGCAATGGGTGGCGCAATCGGGACAGGGCTATTTTTAGGCTCTGCGCATATTATTGAGTCGGCTGGACCATCGATAATTCTGGGCTATTTGATTGGTGGCTTGATTGCTTTTCTGATTATGCGCCAGTTGGGCGAGATGATTGTACAAGAGCCAGTCACAGGTTCATTCAGTCATTTTGCTTTTAAATATTGGGGCAAGTTTGCTGGCTTTTTAACGGGCTGGAACTACTGGATTCTCTACATTTTAGTGGTGATGACCGAGCTGACTGCGATAGGCAAATATGTCAATTACTGGTGGCCGCATGTGCCTGCTTGGGTTTCAGTTCTGGTGTTTTTTGCTGTGATTACGCTAGCCAATTTAGCCAATGTCAAACTGTATGCAGAATCTGAATTTTGGCTGTCGATGATTAAAGTTGTGGCGATTGTTGCCATGATTATTTTTGGTATATATCTGCTACTTACAGCAGGCGCAGACTCTACCGCTTCGATTAGTAATTTATGGGTACATGGCGGCTTCTTCCCGCACGGTTTTGAAGGCTTATTCTACATGCTAGCCTTTATGATGTTTGCTTTTGGCGGCATTGAATTAATCAGCATGGCGGCGGCAGAAACTGAAAATCCTGATCAAAATATCCCGAAAGCGGTGAATCAGACCGTAATCCGCGTGTTCTTATTTTATATCTGTTCTTTGGCGGTATTGCTGTCGTTAGTGCCGTGGAACCAGTTGAAACTTGGCGGTTTGGATCATAGTCCTTTTGTGATGATTTTTAATCAGATGGGGATTGATTGGGCGGCGCATTTGCTGAATTTTATTATTTTGACGGCATCCGTTTCGGTCTGTAATAGCGGCATGTATGCCAATAGCCGCATGCTGCTCGGTTTGGCAGAACAGGGCAATGCGCCAAAAGCCTTTAAACAGGTGAATAAACACGGTACGCCGATTGCGGCGGTTTTATTTTCTGCTTTGCTGATTTTTGGCTGTGTGCTGCTGAATTATTTCTTACCTGAAAAAGCATTGAGTTATTTGATTTATATCGTGGTGAGCGCTGCGGTGCTGAATTGGATGCTGATCAGCTTGATTCATTTGAAGTTTAGAAAAGCGATGAAGCAGCAGGGCATACAAACTAAGTTTCCTGCCTTATTGGCGCCGTTCACCAACTATTTTGTTTTGGTGTTTATGCTGATGATTTTGTACATCATGTGGAATCAGGGGTTTATGCTGTCGGTGTTGATGCAGCCGCTATGGATTTTACTGTTGTTTGTGCTGTTTAAAGTGATTCAAGCAAAGAAGGTTTAATACCATGAAGGCTTAGGGAAGAGCCTTTTGAAGTTTAGTAGTTTTAATTTTGTTCCGTTAAATATCGCCATTGAATAAATATTTGAGAAATAGGCATATATCTTAAGTGTTCATTTAAAAATCTTTCGAGCGTCTTATAAACTAAAGATTTTTTTCTAAGGTGTTGATATAAATTAAAAAAATAAGAATTTATATAAGGTGTACTATATGAATTTTAGAGGCACTTTACTTTTGAAAAACTTTCTATCTCTTTAAGCATCATTAGTAGCATATTCAATAATACGTTGGCACTTTTTTTCGAAGGTCATATTTTCTTCGTCAAGATCTTCAAATAATTCATTAATTATAAAAATTTCTAAAAAATATGTATATCTTTTCCCATTAATATTAATTACTGTTTGATCTCGTTCAGCTGTAACAATTTGGGTATTTGCTTCAATTGTCCAAGGCTCTTCCACAAACAATATATCTTCAGAAGATTTTTGGTTTAATTGCTGTAAATAATTAATTAATTTCAAAATTATTTTCTCTTATTTAGAGTGAATCATAGATTGCCCGTTTATAGCATCATACGTCCAATTTTAAACTCCATTTAGCATAATAGCTGTTATATGAAATGAAAAAGCCTAGATACGGTTCTCAGTCTTTTTAATATATCTTCGTTGAAAAAAATTTAATGAGATAGAGAAAGAATACCTAAATATTCCTCAACAATTCAATCCTCTGCCGTTGTCCCTTATTTAGCTTAGACACCACTAAGTCATAAGAATTTAGCACCAAATCCTGCAGAAGTTCTTCTTCCAATTCTTTATCTGCAAATACAGAAATCCAATGCTGCTTATTCATATGCCAGCCAGCACGAATAAAGGGATAAATATCTCTGAGCATCACGCCATTGTCCGGCAGCACCTTTAAATTAACGGCCGCTTTGCCTTCCAAATGAAAACTCAGCATAAACACCTTATCCATGACTTTAAACACATCACAGCCTTCACCAAATGGCTGGCTGCACGTGGTTTCAGGCAGGGCTAAGGCTGTCTTTTCAGCTACAGTGTGTAATGAAATCATCTAGAATCGCTCAAAAAATAAAGACTGTATTTAATATTAAGGATGAATATGAATCTCTGTATCATTATTCACCAGTTGCCAAATTTCATCCATATCAATATTGCGCACTGCAATACAGCCCCAAGTCCAATCTTTTTGTGGGAAATACGTCATCAGTTGTGGTGCAGCTTTCATTTGTAAACTGGTCGCCGAACCATGAATCATAATGTCACCACCTGCAGAAACCTCTAGATTTTTAGCCTTCTGTTTATCGACAGCATTGGGGTAAGAGATATGCAAAGATTTATAAAATGCGCTTTGCGGATTGCGCCAGTCAATCATATAGATGCCTTCAGGTGTTTTTCCATCACCCTCTTGAACTTTATGTCCAAGCGGTTGAAAGCCCAAACGCATCGGGTAACGCCGAATGACCTGATCCTGATGTTTTAATTCCAAATAACGTTGAGCTTTATGTACCTGAATATTGTCGATTGGCGTTTCTGTGCGAATTTTTTGAATTTGCGCATCGCTTAGTTCTTGTGGAAAGGCTAGTGTATTGGCAGGTGTAGGTAGATATTTTTCAAATTTTTGATAGGCAAGGTAGGCCGCCACAATACAGAAGAGGGTAGCGAAACTAAAAATGGCGATACGTTTTCTTGTCATTATTTTTTAAAGGATGAAATGCTTTCGCAGTCCATCTTTTTTTCAATTGTGGATAATGTCTAAATTATCCACAATTTTGCTTCGATTGAAGCATGAATTTGTGGATAAATGTTTAAGATGAACAGCTCACCATCACTTCAGGCACATCACTTGGCAAGGGGCCTAAATCTTCTTTTGTTTCCAGTTCAGGCTGTTTGCTAAAGGGCTGACTGAGCAATGTAAACAAACGCTCTATTTCTGAAAAATCATTACGCTCTGCCAGTTCAATGGCTTTTTGCGCCATGTGATTTCGCAAAATATAATGCGGATTGGCCTTTGCCATTTCAGCATCTAAAGCATCGGTGTCCTGATGCTCACGGATACTTTCATATTGGGCCAAGAAACCTTCAAAGGCGTGGCGGTCTAAGCAGTCATCTTTAATGGCTTCATATTCATGATTTTGCAGACGAATAAAGCTTTGCGTGTAATCCAGCTGTTCACTTTGCAGAATACGCAAAAAGGCCATGGCGCAGTCAAAGCTGTCTTGATGGAAACTTGGCAAACCCATTTTCTGAGCTAAGCCCAATTTATAATGTTCCAAGAAGGTCAGTTCAAAATGCTCTAAGCATTGGGCTAAATCGTCTTTCCATTGTTCTTTGTCATAATTCGCAGGGCAGAGCGGAACGAGATTATTCAGCCATTGCCATAAATTCCAATGCCCAATACTCGGCTGCTGCTGATAGGTATAGCGGCCTTGGTAATCCGAATGGTTGTTGATCCAGTTTGGGCGGAAGCGCTCCATAAATCCATAAGGTCCAAAATCGAGCGTTGAACCAGTAATATTCAGATTGTCAGTATTCATCACGCCATGTGCGAAACCAATGAGCTGCCATTTGGCAATCATCACTGCGGTACGCTGAATGACTTGAGTGGCAAAAGCTAAAATCGGTTGTTCGGCATCCAAGCATTCAGGGTAGTGCCATTCAATGCATTTTTGCGTGAATTCAGGTAGTAAATCACCCTGATACTGACTGATCCATTCAAAATGTCCCAAACGAATATGACAGTCTGATGTACGTAGCATCATCGCGCCAAGCTCGAGTTTTTCACGCTGCACACCTTGCTCAGAGCTGGTAAAACCCACGGCATTACTTGATGCAATACCTAAGCTGTTCAGCGCATGTCCTGCAAGATATTCACGAACTACTGAACGTAGCACTGCACGGCCATCACCCATGCGTGAATAAGGCGTAGAACCTGCACCTTTGAGATGGAGATCTATTGTTTGACCTTGCTTATTGAGGATTTGAGCAATCAGTAAACCGCGTCCATCACCAAGTTGACCGGCCCATTGACCAAACTGATGACCAGCATAGACCATCGCTAGAGGCTCAAATTCCTCAAATGTTTTTTGCCCACTGCAAATCTCTACCCATTGAGCTTTATCTTCATTCGACCATTGTAACTGTTCAGCCAAAGCAGCATTAAAATGCCCCGCTTTTGCACCTTTTAATGGGGAAGGGAGTTGGTGATGATACAGTTTAGGACTAAGTGTCGAATATCGAGTATTGAATTGCATAAGTGCGAAAATACATTTGAAATGAGTTTTACTATAGCAAAGTGCGCTATGAAAACTGTAGCTTTAAAATGAACAAAGCCTCCATCAGGAGGCTTTGTTGTGTGAACAAGAAGTAGCAGAACTGCTTAAACCGTTTTTTTCTTCAAGTTACGCATCAATTGATTCAGTGTTTCACGGTGATGTGAAAGACGTTGCTCAACTTGTTGGAACTCAAGCTTTAACTTGTCATCCATTTGATGGATTTTTTCAGCAACGGCGGTTTTCTTCGCTTGAATTTCCTGTTCTTTTAATTTCGCCCAGTCATTCAAGGTTTGCGAAAACGCATCATATTCTTGAGAAATACGTTGTTTTGCTGTGGCGATGTCATCGGTCATATTCAGACCATAAATCGCAAGGTCTTGTTCAGCATATTTAAACTTCATGGCCAACTCAGCTTTTTTAATATTAAAGCTTGGAATACGGCGTAAGTTCTTTGCCAAACCTAATTTAGAACATGACCAAATTAACCATTTAGTTGGGTCATATTGCCACCACTTAACACCATTACGGTAGTCGTATTGGAAAATGTGGTGATAGTTATGATAACCCTCACCCCAAGTAGCAATAGCTAGAACAAAGTTGTCGCGTGCTGTATTTTCATCAGTATACGGACGTTTGCCCCACATATGGCAAAGTGAGTTAATAAAGAAAGTTACGTGATGGCTTAAGATTAAACGCATTAAACCGCTCAATAACAATACGCCCCACATATCGCCCACAGCCCAACCAATTGGTAACAAAATAGCTGCGTGAACGGCAATCACTAAAGGGATGTAATATTTGTCTTGGAACATCACGACTTTATCTTTTAATAAGTCAGGTGCATTTTTATAGTTTGGTGCTGCTGCTGGATAATCACGAAGCATCCAACCAATATGTGCATACCAAAAACCACGGTTGATTGAGTATGGATCTTGATCCACATCATCAACATGACGGTGATGTGTACGGTGGCCTGAAGCCCAAAATAAAATACTATTTTGAACTGCAAAAGTACCCATCAGCATTAAAATGATTTTTAATGGTAGAGTTGCTTCATAAGCACGATGTGCCCATAAGCGGTGGTAGCCCGCCGTGATTCCTAAACTGCTAACGCCGAGTAAGATAATCATACTGATCCATGCAGCAGCACTAAAATCATGATTCATGGCATATAACGGAATAGCGATAACAGCAACAATTGGTAAGAACACCAATGCAAAAATCGCGATCCAGTTCATTGGGGCTTTGGGTAGGGGAGCATTCATCTCCAACAGCACTCCTGAAACCTTGGGAGGTATTATTGAGGTTAATCCCTTTATTTTTTTAAGGGATTAGAGTTGTACAGCATATTAGCACGGTAAAACCCGATTTAACCACTGTTATTGTACAGTTGTATTGTACTAAACAGTAACATAATAAGACTGAAGTTTTCTGACTTTTTAAAGGGAAGATGAACATGCATAAATATCAGCAAAATAAGCATAAAAAACTGCTGAAAATACTTAAAAAACACATGGTTTATGGTGTGTTAAGTAGCGTTATAGGGTTGGCAGCATGTCAAAGTTCCACGCCTTCTGGAATGACTACTAAGTCATCAAGCAGTTCGTTGGAACGTCCTTTAAAAGTCACCCGATTGTCTGATGGGATTCAAGATGTGCAATGGGACATTGTGCAAATATCAGGAAACAAGGCGAAGTTTTTTCACAGTATCCCCTATCTATTATTTAATTCACAATTTAAACAAATTCAAGGCAATACGGGGTGTAATCGTATAGAGGGCAACTATGTGATGGATACTGTGAAAGGCAGCATTGATCTGAATGCGCGTGCAGGATATTTAAGTTGTGATTCTGCCTTGGCACAAGAGGCCGAACTGTCCGATGTGCTACAAGCAGTCACGCAATTTCAAATACAGGGTAAACGTATGACTATGCAGAATAGTCGTGGTCAGACGCTACTTGTCCTTGAGCGTAAATAATCCTTTCAGTACAAGTATGCATAGGTATGATTAGTAGAATGATGCAGTATTAAAAATGCTGCATCATTAATTTCGGAAAATCGGTAATTAAACCGTTTATACCTAAATCCTTTAATTCTTTCGCACGTTCAATATCATTGACAGTCCAAACACTGATATTCAGGTTTGCTTGTTGCGTCGCTCGAATCATTTCTTTCGTTGCCAGTTGATTCATCCAGCCAATTTGACAACATCCTAAAGCTAGGGCTTGATCAATCGCTTTAAATTGGACGTTATCTTCAATCAATAAACCATGTTTGAAATGAGACTTCTGCGTGTTGAGGGCGTAATGAATTTTGGGGTCAAAACTGGTAATCACCGCAGATTGTTCGAAACCTTTTAGCTGATGTTGCAAAACCGCTGTAAGTTGATCTGCTTCATCTTGGTTTTTCACCGCTTTCACCTCAACTTCTATATGATCAAAGTTATGGATGATCTTCAGCGTTTGATCTAATAAAGGTGTTGGCTCAACTTTATTCCATTCAGACCATGTCACTGCATGGTTATACGGTTCTAGTTCAGAACTTTCGCATTCATAGAGATACTTATCTTGGCCGGTGGTACGGATGAATTGATCGTCATGCATCACAATCAAGGCGCGATCTTTTAGCTGTCGCACATCAAATTCAACTGCGCGTATGCCTAAATCTTGAATATATTGAAAACCACCAAGGGTGTTTTCAGGTGCTTCGCCACGAGCGCCACGGTGTCCGATTATGCGCATAAAGGGCCTGCAAAATTGAAAGATAAAAACATAGTGTCCTGTAAGCATGACAGGGAGATGACACTATTATTTTGAGCCGATCATTTTGAATTACAAGAATGATCGGACGAAATGTTTCAATTTATTTCAATGTAAAATAGACTTTTAATTGGTCAAAGGATTTGAGCAATGTTTTGATCCAATACTTATTGATCAATCGTGTCATTAATATTCTTTTGCCATAACACTTCAGAACCACCTTCGGCGCGCTGTAAAGTTCTTGATGCGACAAATAACCAGTCTGAAAGTCGGTTCAAAAGCTGCAATGACGGTGCTTGAATGTTCTGGTCACGGTTATGTACAGCCATTAAACGACGTTCTGCACGGCGGCAAACTGCACGCGCTTGATGGGCAAAGCTGCACACCAATGTTCCTGATGGCAGGATAAAGTCTTTGAGCATTGGCAGCGCTTCATTCATACGGTCAATGTCATTTTCCAAAAACTCAATTGACACAGGTTGTACCAAGTTGAAGTTTGGAATGCAGACTTCACCGCCAAGGTCGAATAACCAATGCTGAATCAGGCTGAGGGATTTATCCCAAGTCGCTTTGTCTTCAATACTGCTAAGTGCGATGTGCGAACGCAGAATACCAATGCTTGAATTGAGTTCATCGACATCTCCTAAGGCTTCAATACGTAAATCATCTTTGGCTACGCGTGATCCGTCGCCAAGACCTGTCGTACCTGAATCGCCTGTGCGGGTATAAATTTTACTTAAGCGGTGGCCCATGTCTTGTCCTTAAAATGATGAAAATTTCGGGTCTGTCATAAAAAAGGATAATGCCATAGTCATGACATTATCCTCAAAGTTTTCTGCGTTCTATTGATGAAACTGATTAACTAAAAATCAGTATTTAAATGTCACACCTGCAGAAGCTAAACGACCACCATTCACATAGTAGTAACCACCACCATACGATGCAGTTTTGTATTTCACATCACCGACATTTTCAATATTGGTAAAGACTTTTACGTTTGGATTCACGTTCCAATATGCATTGAAATCTACTGTCACGTAGCCAGGATTTTCACGTTGGTAATCTTGTGCATGTGATTTAGATGATAAAGCACCGCTGATTCCATAAATTTCGTTTTGAAGTCCTGCGGTTAATGTAAAGCTTTGACGAGGACGACGATTTAACTCTTTGCCTGTTTTTTCATTTTCAGCTTTCACGTAGTTATAGGCTGCTTTTGCAAACCATTGGTCTTGTTGCCAAGCCAAATAGCTTTCACCACCTTGGAATTTAGCTTCTTTTACATTGCCAAATTTATTTTTATTCGCTGCATTGTAGTCAATTAAATCATCAACTTCTGTGCGATATAAAGATAAACCAGTACTTAAGCCATAAGCTAATTTTTGATCTACACCAATTTCATAAGATGTGCTTTCTTCAGGTTTTAAATCAGCAGTGCCATAAGAACTATACAATTCATTGAGTGTTGGCGATCTAAATGCCGTACCAATATTGGCATAAACACTGGTTAATGGCAGGATTTTGTAACGAACAGCAGCTTGACCTACTGTATGTGTTCCATATTTTTCGTTGTCTTCAACACGTAAGCCAACTTGGGTATCTAAGCCATTATTTTTATACTGATGTTGAATATAATAACCTTGTGAATCCACGTCCCCTTTGTAAGGAGCTGTAAAGGAAATCACATCGCCTTTAATAGTTTGGTAGGTTGTGCCTAACAAGATATTTTGATGTTGGGTGAATTGCCATTTACCATACAATTCAGCTTCTTGAGTTTTGCTATGAATAAAATCGTATGACCCATCATAGTTCACATCATTTTGATCAATATCATCTTTAAATTGTGATAAACGTGCATTCACAGAAATATCAGAGGCGATATTGACACGACCTTTAACATTCACGATTTCATTTTTAAAATCTTGAGAAAGATTTTTTAAGCCTGAACAGTTATAGTTCGCATCATAAGCACTACAGTCGATATAGCCTGTAGAGCCTTTATTTTGTTGATAATCTACAGAAAGCGCATAGTCTTCTTTTTCCACACCAACTTTGGCACTAAAACCTTTTTGATCATAATCAGCAGTTTTAACTTTGCTATTTTTCCAGTCAGTGACTTGTGTGCCGTCAGTTTCTAAACGTTGACCACGAATTTGAGCATAGAAACCATCTTCTGCAACATCTGCTCCAGCGATGGTTTTGTAGGTGCCATTTTCACCCATCTCGCCAGTCACAAAAGCACTGGTATTTTCAGGTGTTTTTGAAACAAGTTGAATCACACCACCAATCGCATCTGTACCATAAAGCACAGAAGCAGGTCCTTTGAGGACTTCAATTTGTTTAATATCAGTGGTATCGATAAATGCTAAAGATGGCGCACCTGTTGTCGCTGTATTTAAACGAACACCATCACGTAACACTAAAGTTTGGTTTGAGTTTGTACCACGTAAGAAAATAGATGAAACTTGACCATAACCACCACTTTGAACCATGTTAATCGCGGCATCACTCATCAATAAGTGTGGTAGTTCCGCAATTGGTGATTGCTCAACAATTTTAGGTTCGATAATTGAAATACGTGCAGGGACATCATTAATATTTTCTTCACTGCGTGAAGCGGTAACAACGATGGTATCTAAAGTTGTGGAAGCTTTATTTTCAACTGCGTCAGCAGCCACAGTATTTGTTGAAAAACCCATTGCAATAGCGATTGCGCCCACTAATGCTGTAGGCTGAAAAAGAGTAGACATACTTTGCTCCATACATTCACCCCACGTGAATGATTGAGTTGAAGAACGCAGCAAGCAGGTATCCGGACTTAAATATAAATATTGCTTAAAACAATATTGGCATATCCACCTTCCCGTAACAATGCAGTGGTGTAAACTCCTTCATGAATTGAAGGTGTTTATAAAGATATGAGGTTCATTTTACCGTTGCGGGGGCAGTGCTGGATTCTCACCAGCTTCCCTAAGCCTAAGCTCAACTTGCAGCAAGTTGAGCGCAGTATAAAGTTTGTATGAGTCTTAAACAACGGATGTAAATAAATATTCAGGATGAACTTTACGCAATGCATGAAAATTGCATTACAATGATTCGCCCCTCATATTTATAGATAGGCTATGAATAGGGCGGAGTTAGAGCCACAATAATATGCGAACCCGTGCCAAAATTTGCGGAATCACACGTATTCAAGATATCCAGTCTGTAGTCCAAGCTGGCGCAGATGCCATCGGATTTGTCTTCTTTGCGCCCAGTCCACGCAGTGTAACGGCAGTGCAGGCTGCTGAATTGGTTCAGCATGTCCCTGCGTATGTGCAAACTGTGGGTTTATTTGTGAATGCATCGCAGGATGAAATTGCCGAGATTTTAAAACAAGCGCCTGTTGATATTTTGCAGTTTCATGGTGATGAAACGCCTGAACAATGCAAGCAGATTTCGCAGCAGGTTGGCCGCCGCTGGTATAAAGCCATTCAAATGAAACCAGACATGGATGTGATTGCTGAAATACAGCAGTATCAGAACGCTGGGGCAAGTGCAGTGCTTTTGGATGCATGGCATCCTGAACTCAAAGGTGGAACAGGGCACAGTTTTGACTGGACTCAATTCCCCAAACTCGATATTCCATTAATCTTGGCAGGCGGTTTAAAGCCTGACAATATTGAAGACGCTATAAAGACGACCAATGCTTATGCAGTTGATGTCAGCGGAGGCGTAGAGTCCGCTAAAGGTATCAAAGACAAGAAACTCATTGAACAGTTTATGCAAGGAGTCCAACGTGGATCAGCAAAATAAGATTGACTATACCCAATTCCCAGATGAACGCGGGCATTTCGGTATCCATGGCGGACGTTTTGTGTCAGAAACTCTAATGGCAGCATTAGAAGACTTAGAAAAACTTTATTTCCGTATGAAGGATGATCCTAAGTTTCTGGCAGAATTCGACCGTGATCTCGCCTACTATGTAGGTCGTCCTAGTCCTCTTTATTATGCTGAACGATGGTCAAAAGAACTGGGCGGTGCGCAAATTTACTTAAAACGTGAAGACCTGAATCATACAGGCTCGCATAAAGTAAACAACACGATTGGTCAGGCTTTACTTGCTAAACTTTCAGGTAAGAAACGTATTATTGCTGAAACAGGTGCAGGGCAACACGGTGTGGCTACAGCAACGATTGCAGCGCGTTTAGGCCTTGAATGTGTGGTGTTCATGGGTGCTGAAGACGTTAAACGTCAAGCGATGAACGTGTACCGTATGCGTTTGCTTGGTGCGACTGTTGTACCTGTGGAAAGCGGTTCAAAAACATTGAAAGATGCCATGAACGAAGCGATGCGTGACTGGGTAACCAATGTTGACTCTACTTATTATGTGATTGGTACAGTGGCAGGTCCGCACCCATATCCGCAATTGGTACGTGATTTCCAATCGATCATTGGTCGGGAAGCACGTAAACAAATCCAAGAGCAAGCAGGTCGTTTACCAGATGCCTTGGTGGCATGTGTGGGCGGCGGTTCAAATGCAATGGGCTTGTTCTATCCATTCTTGAATGATGAAGATGTAAAAATGTACGGTGTTGAAGCGGCAGGCTACGGCATTGAAACAGGCAAACACTCTGCACCATTGAATGCAGGTCATGTCGGTGTGCTGCATGGTAACCGTACTTACTTAATGTCTGATGAACAAGGTCAGATCATTGAAACTCACTCGATTTCTGCAGGTTTGGATTATCCAGGTGTAGGCCCTGAGCATAGCTTCTTAAAAGATATGCACCGTGTGAACTACGTGCCGATCAATGACAATGAAGCATTGCAAGGCTTCCGTGATTTAACTCAAATTGAAGGTATTATCCCTGCACTAGAAAGCTCACATGCAATGGCGTATGTGACCAAGCTGGCGCCAACTATGGATAAAGACCAAATCATTATTGCCACCGTTTCAGGACGTGGTGATAAAGACTTGATGACCGTTGCTCGCATTGATGGCGTTGAAATGGTTGAGATGTAATTTCGCTTTTCAGCCTCTTCCTTTGGGAGAGGTTTGGAGAGGGTGAAGAAAAAATCGCGCAGAAGCTATTCTGTGCGATTTTTTTATAACACTGAAGAAACTATTTGGATTTGCCTACAAAAACCTAGCAGAATAAAAGTGTATATTGCGTCACAATAATGATGAAACTCTACTGCTTAAGAAATATTTTATAACAATGACGTTTACTCAATTGGTTCGAGCTGAATCCTTTCCTCAACACATTTCATGGCAATGGCGTGATACTTTAGCACTGTGTATTCTCCCACTGATATTTTTTAATAGCTTTATCCTAGAACAACTTTTTGGTATTTCTGTTCAGGTTGCTTTAGGGGATTCAATTTTTCGGGGCATCTTATTTATTGCGGTATGTTGGCTGTATAAAAGCATGCTGTCTATGCATTGGCAAAAGTATAAGCAGGCCTTTTGGCGTTCTAGCCTTTTAGTCGTGATAGGCGCAATCGTGTTGCAGGTGGTGATTTCTTTAACCCGCAGTGTTTTACCGTTGGGGTCGAGTGGTGAAGAAAAGCCATCTATTGATCCTAATAGTATTGCCTTTTTTAGTTTATTGATTATTAGCCTTGGGCCATTATTTACGGCACTTCTAGAAGATATTATTTTCCGCTATACCTTACTACATAAGCTTTTTGTACAGCCTTGGCTATGGCGCGTCATGCTTGTATTGCTGAACTCAATTTTATTTGGCTTAATTCATTACCATAATTTTGATGGCAACCTGATCGCAACAATAAGTTTTATGGTTGCAGGTCTGTTTTTAAACATCATATATTTGTGGACGCGCAATATATGGCATGTCTTACTTATCCACTTCTTTAATAATGCATTATTATCTTTAGGTGGTTTGATTTTATTGAAAATATTGCAGATGGTGAATGCTGTCTAGAACCGAGGATGGGGTTGTGTCTAGTTTATTTGTGGTAATGTTGGGAGGGCGACATGCACGTGCCAATGTTGAAGTACATGATGTGATTCTTGCTGTTGGTGATTCTTTAGAAGAAGTCTATCCACAACTGAGAAATGCATGGTTTGGTGAGCAAAAGGGTCTGCATATTGATGCTTGGGCACAAATTCAAACTGTAAAAACAGAGCAGACACACTACCGCATACAATTTACCGATGCAGCACCGAATGTACAGGATGAAAAACTGTGGTTGATCAATTTAGGCGGCTATGATGCGCGAGATTTTGGTGAATTGCACTGTTATGTTTTAGTGACGGGGCAAAATGCCATGGTCGCAAAACAACGTGGCAAAACTTATTTTGATGCACATTGGCAAAAACAACATACTGACCGTGTGCTCGATGTAGATGATTGTATTGCTATTGATCATGTGCATGGTCGTTATGTTCAACTTGTGGCGACTGATGCAGTAATACAAAGCCAATGGTCAAATGATTACATTTTAATAAATGAACATTTGTTGTGATTAATAGCTAAAAAGTCAGCATTTATATTTTTTTGTGATTTTTGCCTGAAAACAGACGGATTGACTTTTCAGGCACTGAATAATAGGCATAATAATCATCAGGATTTAGCGATTTAAACCTTAATGGAATGGCGTATATGGATTTAATACGGCCGAATGGACAGCCCAATTATGGGCGTTTCAGTCAACTCCCTAATCATATTGATTTAAGTAAATATGAATATAAGACACCGTATGGGAAGACACTGAATGGTTGGCGTAAGCGTTTAAAATATAAAAAATTTAAATTTTGTTGTATTCAACATGAACATTATACCATTGGCCTGGCAATTGCAGATATTGCATGGGCAGGGCACGGTTTTGTCTATGTATATGATCATTTAACCAATGACGTACTTGAATGGAATTCCATTAATTTTTTATCTAGAAATACCGTTTTAGATGAGCAACCATTATTCAACCAAAGCCATTTTATTAAATCGGGTGTGCAGTTAGATATACAACATGCTAATGGTGTGCGCTATATCCAAATGTCTAAACATGGTGAGTTGAAACTCAGTGCGCGAGTTTTTTGTGCGGGGACTGACCCACTAAGTATGTGTAGTCCAACAGGCATCAATGGTTGGACATATACCCAAAAGCTCACAACTTTAGGTTGCGAAGGCTTTTTTATTAATAAGCAAGGCAAAACCATTCAATTTCATGAGCGAACGTTTGTATCGCTGGATGATACCTGCGGTTTTTTACGTCCAGAAACAGCTTGGTTCTGGTTATCGTGTAACTTTTGGGACAGTCAAAACCGTCGCATTGGTATTAACTTAGCTTCAGGGGTGAATGAAAGCTTTGGTAATGAAAATTGCCTTTGGGTCAACGGTAGTTTATATCCACTGGCAGATGTATTGTTTCAGCAACAAGGCGATAACCTGTGGAGCATTAGCTCTTTAGATAACACTTTAAATTTGATGGTTAGTACGGGCTGGCGGCGTTATGAAAATCTGAATCTTCGCTTAGTCGGTAGTCAGTTTAGTCAGTGGCAAGCCAAAGTCAGCGGAACCATTTTAAAAGATGGCGAGGAAATTGTATTTTTGAATGAATATGGTTTACTCGAACAGCATTATGCCAAGTGGTGATTGATTTCATTAAAATTGTTAGCACTTAAAAGAAAAAAGACCGTATTCGATACGGTCTTATTTATGGATGGGTGAACGGAATTTATCTTCCTGCCTGCCAAAATGCTTCACCCGCAGCAATGGGATCGCCGGTTTCTTCAAGTGTTTTGACCCAAACATCATACTGCGCGATTACAGGATGCTGACTTGGATGGAAGTTTGGATTAAACCAATCTGAGTATTGCCCACGCATGCGTGATAGCATGCCTTTTTTGCCAAAGAACCACGGCAAACCTTTTGCCATCATTTGCAAACGTTCTCGACGGTTAAAACCATCGTATTTCAACATGACGTCGGCACGATAGGTGGTAAAACCGAACATCATTACTGTGGTAAATGCGAGTGCAAATTTACGCGTCAACTCAGGTACATCACCAACGTGTTTCATCACATCAAAGGCTACATCACGGTGTTCCATTTCTTCAATGGCATGCCATGCAAATAAAGCACGGACATAAGGATGTGCGTCTTGTAGAGTTTCTTTTTTGCTAAAGAAAGTTTCTGCCATTAAGGCTGTTAAATGTTCTGCGGCTGCCGTCATGGCAATGTTGTACTGTGGTGAACGTTTCGTTAGCTCAAACTTAAAAATTTTGTTTAAACGCTGAATGAAAGCATCCACGGGCATCCCTTGATCACGCATGACTTGGTTCATTTTGTCGTGAGCCATACCATGTTGCGCTTCTTGCTTAATAAAATCTGCAACACGTTGTTGTAAGTCAGGATCTTGAATTTTGTCGCGGAACATACGTACACATTGAATAAAATAACGCTCGCCATCTGGGAAGGTGAGGCTCAGCGCATCAAACATACGAGTACGAAATGGATCACCGCCAAACCAAAAACGTGGTGCTTCATTTAACTTAAAATCGAGTTTAGTGCGAACCACAGGTTCGACTTGATATTGGACGATTGCATTCATAATTTATTTTCTGTGCGATTCGTATTAAATGCAGTATGTCGGAGAAATGTCACTTTGTTTTGACAGATATTGCCATTTTTTATACATTTTACGCCAAAGTGAAAATATTAAATGTCAAAATAGAATGATGACTTTGAGGGTTGGTGATGGCTGAAATTCATATCCCAAATGGTTATTTCCAGTTATGGAATATGTACTTGCATGAACGTGAGCAAGACTTTACTCAACTTGAGTTTTTAGCGCCTTTTGTGGCGCAATTGCAGCATGTGCTTTCGCTACCCATCGATTCACAATCCCCTTATTCTTTTTTTAAAACCATTATGCAACTGACCCAGCAGCATTTGGACTGCCCGCAGTTAGTATTTGAAATGGCGAAGTATATTCGTGCAGAGCACTTTGGCGTATTGGGTTATATGGCGACTCGTAGTGAAAGTGTCGCGGAGGCTTTGCAAAATGTAGTACGTTTTAGCCGACTTGTGATTGATGGTGATGAAATTGTGCCGATGCACATGACGCATCAGGGCAAACAAATCATTTTAGCGTGGCCATTGCATAACCCTGAATTTTCAATGTTGAATGAATTGACCACGGCATGTATGGCGCATTTGGCCAAACAAATATTTCCAGCTTCTTTAAAATTATTGGTTATACAGTTTGCACATGCCGCGCAAATGGCACGTTATCATTATGAAAAGTTTTATAGCTGCCAAATTGAATTTTCAACGGCTTATTATTCTTTTGTGTTACATGCAGACAGTTTAGATTTGAAGTCTGAGTTGGCTGATCCTTCATTGATGCAATTGTTGCTACGACAAGCTGAAGATGCGATTGCAGCACGACCACAACATTTTCAACCACTACAATATATGCAGCAGAGCATTGCTGAATATTTAAGACATCAACAACAAGCGCCGAAAATAGAATGGTTAGCCTATGAATTGCATATGTCAGTGCGAACCTTACAACGGCAATTGCAGGATCAACGCACCTCATTCAAACAATTATTAGAAACTGAACGGATGAAGCGCTGTGAACAGTTGCTGCTTCAAAAAATGAGCTTCACAGACATCGCTGCGCAACTGGGGTATTCAGATCAGTCTGCTTTAGCCAGAGCATATAAGTCGCATAGTGGACAGACACTCTTGGCGCGCAAGAAACAATTACAGCCTTAACACTGAGCCATAAAAAAAGCGGTCAATTGACCGCTTTGAATGACTATAAATTACGCTGCTGTTTTAAAGCGAGGGAAGCGGAATATAATTGCTAAGATGGCAAATAGCGCCAAGACCCAACAGTAATACACACTACCAATCAGTTCGACAGGTGATAATTTGGCAATTGAACAGGCCAATAATAACTGCGCGCCATAGGGAATCAGCCCTTGCACCACACAAGAAAAAATATCTAATAAGGCAGCTGCACGTTTAGGATCTACACCATATTCTTTAGCCACTTCTCGCGCCATATCCCCCGATAAAATAATCGCAACGGTATTATTGGCAACAAACAAGTTAGAGAAAATAACCAAGAAACTTACGCCAATTTCGCCAGCGCGTTGCTGTCCCACCTTAAATAATCGGGTCAAGCTGTAAATTCGTTGAATTAACCATTCCAAGCCACCTTCTTTTTGCATAATGGCCGAAATGCCGCCCAAGAACATCGAAAGCAGGGCAACTTCAAACATACTGGTGAAGCCATCATAAATTGAATTATTAAGACCCAGTAAATTAAAGTCAGGTTGTTGAATTAAGCCAATCAAGCCTGACATCACCACGCCCAGTGCAAGTACGGCTAAAACGTGTAATCTTGAAAATGCCAAAATAAACACGGCGACATACGGCAAGATAAGCCAAACATCGAAAGTTTTATACTCCACTGCTTGCGAGCCCTGACTAATCATGAGGTAAATAATTAAGCTCACAATTGAGGCAGGCACTGCGATCCAGACATTGACTTTGAACTTATCTCTTAACTGAACTTTTTGACTACTGGTTGCCGCAATGGTGGTATCTGAAATCATTGAGAGATTATCACCAAACATGGCACCACCAACCACAGCACCAATGGCATAGACGGTTTCAATTTCTGTTACTTGGCTAAAACCGAAAGCGATCGGAGCACAAGCTGCAATGGTTCCCATTGAGGTACCCATCGCTGTTGCAATAAACGCAGCAATGAGAAACAGCATTGGCAGTACAAATTCGGGTGGAATAATTGATAGTCCTAATTGTACAGTGGCATCCACACTACCAATGGCGCTACTGACACTGGCAAAAGCACCTGCCAGCATAAATACCATAAACATTAGTATGAGATTTGGATGGCTAGCACCTTTCAAAAAGGTGTCAATGGCGTCATTGAGTTTGCCACGATAGAGCAAAACGGCCAATACAATCGCAGGTAAAGCGGCAACTGGAGCCTTGACTTGATAAAAGGCAAACTCAGTTCCAATCATGGAATGATAAATGCCACTGCCTAAAAAAATGGCGAGAAAAACAATAAGCGGGAGCAGCGCAAATGCACGAGCTGGCACTTTCGCTTGTGAATCGGAGGACATAGGAGATAAAAAAATAAAAGAATGGCGCTAGTATAATGCAGGTTTTGCTATTTAAGAAAAATTTAAATGTAAAAGCTAAGCCTGTTATTTATAACATTTTTTTGTAGATAAAATTAAGTTAATCTAAATGCTTAGGATTTTATCAAATCCCGAAATTAGGCATCTTTGATCATTGTGAAAAAAACAGAAATATCGGTAAATGATGCTTTCGGGTTGTTCTGGAAAATTATGTTTGCATGAGAAATACCGACTGAAGATTGTATACCCTGTTCAATGGGTAAAAAATAGCGTTACAATGCGATGTCTTGTATTTCTACAAAACCCACATCATAGTTTTGATTCATTCAAGGAAAGTATAACCCTATGTCACGTTTAGCCACTCGATTTGGAACGCTTAAATCTCAACAGCGTAAGGCCTTGGTTTCTTATGTTATGGCTGGTGACCCTCATCCACAGGTAACTGTTCCATTGTTACATCAAATGGTTGAGGCTGGTGTTGATGTGATTGAGCTTGGTCTCCCATTTTCTGATCCGATGGCAGATGGCCCAGTCATTGCACTTGCTGCAGAACGCGCTTTAGCAGCTGGCACAAATACTTTAGATGCTTTAAACATGGTGAAAGAGTTCCGTAAAAACGATACTGAAACACCCGTAGTACTCATGGGATATTTAAACCCTGTCGAAGTGATTGGCTATGAAAAATTCGTAGCTTATGCACATGAGTGTGGTGTAGACGGCGTGTTACTTGTGGACTTACCACCTGAAGAAGCTACTGATCTTGATGTTGTATTGAAAAAATACGATATGAATCAAATCTTCCTGCTTGCGCCGACATCTACGGATGAGCGTATTCAGCATGTTGTGAAACAGGCGAGTGGTTTTATCTACTATGTATCTTTGAAAGGTGTGACAGGCGCTGCAACACTTGATGTTGCCGAAGCTGCCGCACGTATTCAAAAAATTAAATCATATACCGATGTTCCTGTCGGTGTTGGTTTTGGTATTAGTGATGCTGCATCTGCGAAAGCAATGGGTGTAGCTGCTGATGCAGTCATTGTAGGTAGTGCCTTCGTTAAACAATTTGCAAACTTAGCACCAGAACAAGCTGTAATTGAAACAGTGAATAAAGTGAAGGAGCTTCGAGCTGCGCTCGATGAGTTAGTATGAGTCAAGACGCAAAAACAGGCAAAATTCTAAGCGCATCTACGCCATGGACTGAGCGTGTTGTACCCGGGATTCATGTACCGGATGAACAACAAGCACTAAAGGCGACATTTACTGAGCCAACAATTGAATGCCCTGAGTGTCATGCTTTGGTGACTCGTACTGCGATGTCATTTAATGCTTATGTTTGTCCTCAATGTGATGAACATTTGCGTATGAAAGCCCGCGATCGTTTGAATTGGTTCTTTGACCAAGTACAAACAGAATTGGGTCAAGAATTTAAAGCCAAAGATCCGCTGAAATTTGTTGATAGCAAAGCTTATCCAGATCGTATGGCTGAAGCGCAAAAGAAAACAGGTGAAACAGAAGCACTTGTGGTGATGCAAGGTTTGGTTAAAGGCATTCCAATGATTGCAACCGCATTTGAATTTGATTTCATGGGCGGTTCAATGGGTACTGTTGTCGGTGACCGTTTTGTTCAGGCTGCTGAACTTGCGATTAAATCACAACAACCATTAATCTGTTTTGCTGCTTCAGGCGGTGCGCGTATGCAAGAGGGCATGTTGTCTTTAATGCAAATGGCACGTACTTCAGCTGCAATTCAAAAAATGAAAGATGCAGGTCTTCCGTATGTAGTGGTATTAACACATCCAGTTTACGGCGGTGTAACGGCATCTCTTGCAATGTTAGGTGATGTGCATTTGGCTGAACCAAAAGCAATGATTGGTTTCGCAGGTAAACGCGTTATTGAGCAAACTGTGCGTGAAAAATTGGAAGAACCGTTCCAACGTGCAGAATACTTGCTTGATCATGGTGTAGTCGATCAAATTGTCCACCGTCATGCATTACGTGATACAGTTTATCGTATTGTAGCGAAATTGATGAATTTGCCTTGAACACAGCACCACTTGCAACTGATTCTTTAAACACATGGCTCGATTATTGGAGCCATGTTCATGTTACGGGTATTGATTTAGGACTGGAGCGGGTAATTCCTGTTGCAGAACGATTGGGCGTAACTCAGCCTGATGCCAAAGTTTTGACGGTTGCTGGAACCAATGGGAAAGGCTCAACCACAACGACATTGGCTGCCATTTTAAATGCGCAAGGTTATAATGTGGGTTTATATCAATCACCGCATATCTACCGTTTTAATGAACGTGTAAAGCTTCAAGGTATGGAAGTGGACGATCAAACCCTGATTGATGCATTTGTTGTAGTTGATCAGGCCCGTCGTGAATGTGATTTAAGTTTATCTTTCTTTGAAGCGACCACTTTGGCCGCTTTTGTTATTTTTAAACAACGTGCTTGTGATGTTTGGGTACTCGAAGTTGGCCTGGGCGGTCGGCTTGATGTCGTCAATGTGGTTGATCCAAATGTTGCCGTGATTACCAATATTGGTCTCGATCATACCGATTGGCTTGGCGACACCATTGAAAAAATTGCTTTTGAAAAAGCCGGTATTATTCGTCCTGATATTCCTGTGGTATTTGGCGGTGATCAAGTACTGCCTGAAGCTATCCGCAAAAAAACAGAAGATTGCCATGCGCATTTGCATGTGCTCAATCGTGATTATTTCTATCAATATGCAAATGACGGTCAGTCTTGGATGTTTGCATCTTCTGGTTCGACCTTAAAACTACCGGTTGGGTCTTTGGCACTGGAAAATATTTCTACTGCCGTGGCTGCTATATTGCTCAGTGGCTTGGAAGTGACTCAAGAAGCGATTGCTCAAGGCATTATCAATGCCAAATTACAAGGTCGTTTTGAAGTACGAGAAATTGCAGGAAAAACGGTGATTTTTGATGCTGGACACAATCCGCACGGTGTTGAATTTTTGTTAAAGCAATTGCGAAATTTCCTTCATTACAATAAACAGTATTCAGAAGTGATTAGCGTTTTTTCAATGCTGACTGATAAAGATATAAATTCTGTCGTTAACTTATTGAAAGATACCGTAAGAATGTGGAAAATTGCACAATTAACTGTTCCGCGTGCGGCTGAGATCACACAATTAGATGACGCGTTACAGAATCAGGTCGTGCAACATTACGACAGTGTAAAATTAGCTTTTAAGTCAGCGCTTGAAGAATCAAAAAATAATCAGCTGATTCTGGTATGTGGTTCATTTCATACCTTAGAAGCGGTATGGGAGTATCTGGAAGAATGTCAATGAATAACAAACAGCGTTGGATGGGTGGCGTTGTTTTATTAGGTGGTGGTGTGCTGTTGGGTGCGCTATTGCTGAAAGGCAAAGAAGAAATACATCATAATCAGAACCAAGCTCCTGAAATGGCTCAAGTGCAACAACAGGGCCAAGGCTCAAAAATGTCGTCTTTGACTGTGGATGTTGAAACTGAAAAGCGTTTGCTTGAAGAACAACGTCGTACGCGTGAAAAATCGGTTGCGGAACAAGAAGCACGTGCAGCTGAATTTTTAGCGATGCAACAACAAGCCGAAGCAGATGCTGCGCGTAAAGCTGCAGAAGAATATGCGGCTTTAAATGCACACCGTTCTGCGCAGCAAAGCTCAGACAATATTCCACCTGAACTGATTGAAGATGAAAAAGCCAAACAAAAGCGTATCGCTGAGGAAAAATTGGCGGCTCAAAAAAAGTCCGAGACTCAGTCAGCACAGCAAAAGTCTGATCAAGCTCGGTTAGCGGCGGAAAAGCAAAAAGCTGAAGAAAAACGTCAAGCTGAAGCAAAAAAAGAAGCTGAACGTAAAGCAAATGCAGAAGCTGAGAAGAAAGCTGCTGAGAAAAAGGCCGCAGCTGAAAAGCAAAAAGCTGAAGAAAAACGTAAAGCTGAAGAAAAAGAAAAGGCTGAAGAAAAGCGTAAAGCCGAAGCTAAGAAAAAAGCGGAAGCTGAAAAAGCCCGTGATTTATTGGAAAATGGCGATAAGCAGTGGATGGTTCAAGTGGCGCTTGCGGCAAATGAAGCCAATGCTGATGCTGTGGCTGCAAAACTACGTGCCAAAGGTTATAAAGTCACCAAGAGTCCAACATCAAAAGGGATTCGAATTATGGTGGGGCCATCTAAAAACCGTGATGCAGCTGATGCAACACGTAAAAAAATTAATAACGATGCAAGTTTGAATATGAAATCTGCATGGGTGATTGATTGGGTACCGCTCGATAAACGTTAAGACAGGCGTTTAACTGGGTGTATTTAAGATGGATTCAGCAGTTTTTGCTGAATCCATTTTACATTTTCAGCATTTAAAAGTGGATCGATGTTTTTCCAAATGGGGTGATAGCCATAACCACCATGTTTCATTTCTTGTTTGGCTGCTTCAATTGTTCAACCTTCAAAAATAATACGGTACATCGCCACGCTGACACCGGTACGGTCTGAACCGTGATAACAATGAATCAGTACTTTTTGATTTTTCTGTTTTGCTTGCTGTATATGTTGCATCACTTGCAGTAAGTCATCTCGACTAATTTGCCAAGTGTAAATTGGAATGTGTACATAATTCACCGCTGGGCTTTGTACAATTTCTGGGTCAATATGCCGTGAACGTAAGTTAATAATCACATCAATGTTTTGTGCTTCTAGTATCGGTACGAGTTCTTTAGATGGCTGTTCACTTCGGTAGAGCATTGGGCTAATTTGATAAAAATTATGCTCCTTCAATAGAACCGTTCCCCAGTTGGGCGGACGTTCATGCTCTGGTAGAGCCGTGGAAGTCATACAAGCACTGAGCGTACAACTGGACAGTAAAATACAGGCAAATTTATTCATCCTTTCACCCTTTGATAACGCGCCAATTCGATCGGATCATGTGCACAAATGATTTCAATCTCTGGTTGAGCTTGTGCAAGTTGCTGAATTTTACTGAGGTTAGAAAGTCTTAATTGATTATCTGTTGCAAAGGTACGTTCAAGTTGATTTAGACTGACCGAATGAAAAGATGGATCAAGTTGCTGATGTGAATAATAGGCATCACCGCAAAATAATAACCAACCATCAGGCTGCTTGATAGCAATACCACTGTGGCCTGCGGTATGACCTAACAGTGGAATCATTAAAATTTCATCTTGGAATAGATTTAAGCCATGCGCCTGCGTTAGATTAAACCAACTATCCGTAGTATTTGGTTCGATAAAATTCCAATAACGGTGTTGTTGAAATTGTTGGGTTCGATAGCGAATCTTCGCTTTTAATGATTTTAAATTTTGTGTGGCATTATATTCACTTGCCAGTACATGTACGGTCGCATATGGAAAGTCAGAAATACCGCCGGCATGGTCAAAGTCTAAGTGAGAAACTATGATGTGTCGTACATCTTCAGGTTTAAAACCTAGTTTTTGAATTTGTGCAATTGCGGAAAGATCTTGGTTATATTCAATCCCACCGATACGTGAAACGATTTTGCCTAATCTGGCTTGTGGATTTTGGTAGTCTTGTAGGCCAATTCCTGTATCTATTAATACTAGACCATGGTGTGTTTCGATCAGTAGGCAATGACAAACGAGGTTTGCACGAAATGTAAACTGACCAAACAGTGGACCACAAACAGGGCACATACTTCCACAGTGCAAATGATGAATATTATAGATCACAATAATTATTCTTAAGATGTTTAGGCGTATTTATAAACGGACTGTGAAATAAACGCCAACTTGATTTTGTAATTTGATTTTTTGCGCAAAATAAAAAAGCCCGTCATCAGACAGGCTTGAACAAATCAGGACATGGCTCGTCATATTAGTCCTGTACTTGTAAGTATATGAGTTATATGGGCGTAAATACTTGAGTTAAAATGTACTGCGCTTGTCTTATGACAAAATAAGACAATGTCTTATTTTGTTTCAGGTTGTGGTGTTAAGCGAAGGTACGGTGTTACAGTTTTATAGCCTTTAGGGAAGCGTTGTTTAATTTCTTCTTCATCTTTTAGCGAAGGCACAATCACTACTTCATCTCCATGTTGCCAATTGGCAGGTGTAGCAACTTTATGGTTGTCCGTCAGTTGTAGTGAATCTACCACGCGTAAAATTTCGTGGAAATTACGACCTGTAGACGCTGGGTAGGTAATAATTAAACGTACTTTTTTGTTTGGATCAATGATGACCAAAGAACGAACTGTTAGTGTTTCGCTGGCATTTGGGTGGATAAAATCATACAGCGTAGAAACTTTACGGTCTTGGTCGGCAATGATTGGAAAATTAACTGTAGTATTTTGTGTGGTATTGATGTCTTGAATCCAACCTTTGTGAGACTCAACATCATCAACAGACAATGCAATGGCTTTAACACCTCGTTTGCTAAACTCATCTTTAAGTTTTGCCGTAAAACCAAGTTCAGTTGTGCATACTGGGGTGTAATCGGCAGGATGTGAAAATAAAATTCCCCAGCTATCCCCTAAAAAATCATAAAAATTAATTATGCCTTCGCTTGAGTCTTGTGTGAAATCTGGTGCAATGTCACCTAAACGAATCGTCATGGAAATCCCCGTATTTATTGAATCTGTTTAACTTGAGATTCAATATGCAGTAATTTTTTTATGATGAAAAATAGTGTTTTTTATTTCTTTATGAATTTATTTCATAACAAGCTACGCTGATGATCGAAATTTATCAATGCTCACTCGTCTGAGTCACTATGTTGTATGTTTAAAATTTGCTACATTAGCTTGCCTTAAGTCTTCGGGGCTAGAGCCCGCGCGCAGAATATTTAAAGGGTTTTTGTGCAAAACCCTTGTACTTCGAATTTCTAGCACCATAATAACGACTAAGAAAACATATTCATTTGACAAGCAAGATTTAGAGAGTTAATTCATGTTGGCAAGTCTGATCGGAGGAATCTTCGGTACCAAAAATGAGCGCGAACTCAAACGCATGCGTAAAATCGTAGAGAAGATCAATGCGCTCGAGCCGACGATATCTGTTCTAAGCGATGCAGACTTATCTGCAAAAACCGAAGAATTCAAAGAACGTTATAAAAAAGGTGAAAGCCTTGATAAATTATTAGCAGAAGCTTTTGCTGTATGTCGTGAAGCTGCAAAACGTGTCATGGGGATGCGCCATTACGACGTTCAGTTGATTGGTGGTATTACACTTCACGAAGGTAAAATTGCAGAAATGCGTACAGGTGAAGGTAAGACCCTTATGGGTACCTTGGCTTGTTATCTCAATGCAATTAGCGGCGAAGGTGTTCACGTCATTACGGTGAACGATTACTTGGCGCAACGTGATGCTGAGCTAAACCGTCCATTGTTCGAATTCTTGGGCTTAAGCATTGGTATTATTTACTCAATGCAAGATCCAACTGAAAAAGCGCAAGCTTATCGTGCTGACATCACTTACGGTACAAATAACGAATTTGGTTTTGATTATTTACGTGACAATATGGTGTTCTCGGCGGCTGAGAAAAAGCAACGTAGCTTAACCTATGCCATTATCGATGAAGTCGATTCAATTTTAATTGATGAAGCACGTACGCCGTTGATCATTTCTGGTCAAAGCGAAGACTCATCTCAGCTCTATGCGGCAATTAATAGCATTCCACCAAAATTGCATGCGCAGAAAGAAGAGAAAGTGCCAGATGGCGGTCACTTCTGGATTGATGAAAAACAACGCTCTGTAGAAATGACCGAAGTCGGTTATGAAACTGTTGAAGCTGAATTGATTCAAATGGGTCTGTTGGCTGAAGGTGAAAGTCTGTATTCATCTGCGAATTTGAACTTGGTGCACCACGTTTCTGCTGCAATCCGCGCGCATTATTTATATCAACGCAACGTGCACTACATTATCAATGATGGCGAAGTAATCATTGTCGATGAAAATACTGGTCGTACCATGCCGGGCCGTCGTTGGTCTGAAGGCTTACACCAAGCAGTTGAAGCAAAAGAAGGTTTGGAAATTCAACCTGAAAACCAAACTTTAGCAACGACAACGTTCCAGAACTATTTCCGCTTATATAAAAAGCTATCGGGTATGACAGGTACTGCGGATACTGAAGCTGCGGAAATGAAAGAAATTTATGGTTTGGATGTGGTACTTATTCCAACCCATCGTCCAATGATCCGTAATGATCAAAACGACTTAATTTATTTAAATCGTGAAGGCAAATACAACGCCATTATTCAAGAAATTCAACGTGTGCATGAAGCAGGTGTTGCACCAATTTTGATTGGTACAGCAACAATTGAAGCCTCTGAAATTCTTTCAGATAAATTGAAAGAAGCGGGCATTCAACATGAAGTACTGAATGCAAAACAACACGAACGTGAAGCCGATATTATTGCGCAAGCAGGTTCACCACGTGCAGTGACCATTGCGACTAACATGGCTGGTCGTGGTACCGATATTCTTTTAGGCGGTAACTGGAAAGCGTTATTGGCCAAAATTGAAGAACCAACAGCAGCAGATGAAGCACGTTTAAAAGCTGAGTGGGAAGACAACCATGATGCAGTATTGGCATCTGGCGGTTTACACATTATTGGTTCAGAGCGTCACGAATCTCGTCGTATTGATAACCAGTTGCGTGGTCGTGCGGGTCGTCAAGGTGACCCAGGTGTTTCGCGCTTCTACTTATCACTTGAAGATGATTTGATGCGTATTTTCGCGGGTGACCGTGTTGTTGCAATGATGCGTGCTATGGGCTTGAAAGAAGACGAAGCCATTGAACATAAAATGGTGTCTCGCTCAATTGAAAATGCCCAACGTAAAGTTGAAGCACGTAACTTCGATATTCGTAAAAATCTATTGAAATACGATGACGTGAATAACGAGCAACGTAAGATTATTTACTCTCAGCGTGATGAAATTCTTGTTGAACCGTCTTTACAAGATTATATCGAGTCGATGATTCATGATGTAACCAAAGGCATGATCGAAATCTACATTCCACCTGAATCGATTCACGATCAGTGGGATATTGAAGGTCTCGAAAAAGCTCTACGTGAAGATATGTCAATCGAATTGCCTATTTCACAATGGTTAGAACAAGATCGTCGTTTAGATGAAGAAGCTTTGGTTGAGCGTATTAGTGATGAAGTGATTCAGCACTACCGTTCACGTCGTGCACAAATGGGTGACGAAACTGCAGCGATGCTTGAACGTCATTTCATGTTGAATTCACTGGATCGTCATTGGAAAGAGCATTTGGCGGCCATGGATTACTTACGTCAAGGGATTCATTTACGCGGCTATGCACAGAAAAACCCTGAGCAAGAATACAAAAAAGAAGCATTTAATTTATTCGTAAATATGCTCGCGGTTATCAAATCTGACGTCGTGACGGATTTATCTCGAATTCATGTGCCAACCGCTGAAGAGCTAGCAGAAATGGAAGCTCAAAAGCAGGCACAAGCTGAATCGATGAATCTTCAGTTATCACATAATGATTTCGATAATTTATTGGCGGAAGCAAACGGTGACGACATTGTTGAAGCACAATTTACCCCAGCAGAACAAGTGATTATTCCGCCTGAAAGCCGTAATTCACCTTGTCCATGTGGTTCAGGTCTGAAATACAAATTGTGTCACGGTAAAATCTAAAACACAGAGAAAAACAGAGCCAAGAGGCTCTGTTTTTTTGTACAGACTTTTTACCCTGACCTGAATAGTATTTGCAGTTCATCGTATTAAATGTTATTTAGTTTCTGTATCAATAACCGTAAAACGGAAAAGACAATGAAAAAAGTACTAAAACCGTTCATGATTGCTGCTTTGGCTCTGCCTACTTTTGCATTTGCAAACGCTCCTCAGACCACTTCTGTAGAAAAAGTTCAGCAGGCAATTGGGCCAACATCAACTCAAGTACAAGTTGGTACTGATGGACAAGTGACTGTAGCAAGCCCACGTACTGGTATTCGCTATACATTTGCAAACCCAAATCGTCCAATCGTTTTGCAAACAGCTAAAATTGCAGCAGCAAATGCAGCGAATGCTGACCGTATTGTTGCTGAAAACCCTGCATTGTCTGCAGCAAGTCAACAAAAAGCGAAGCAAGCTTTGCTAAATGAAGCATCTCAATCGCAACTTGCCCGTAACTAATTACAGCAAGTATTAAAAACCAGTCTTTTGACTGGTTTTTTTGTGCTTATAACTGGCGCTAATAAAATTGCAGCAAAACAGTGCTTATGCTCGATTTTTTCTCAATTTTGAACTAAGCTGTATTTTTTTATAACTCGTAATATTGGACGTTGAAAATGGCAGTTGGTGACGTATCTATGCCACAGATGCATGTGGTGAAAGGTGTGAAAATTGGTTCGGCAGAAGCGTATGTACGCTATCAGAACCGACGTGACCTTGTTATTTTTGAATTTGCTGAAGGTTCTAATGTTGCGGGTGTATTCACGCAAAATGCATTCTGTGCAGCGCCAGTACATTTATCTAAAGCACATTTGCAAGTTGGTAATCCACGTTATCTTGTAATTAATACCGGTAATGCAAATGCAGGTACAGGCAAACTGGGTATGACCAATGCTGAAGCAACTTGTGCCAAACTTGCAGAACTTGCAGGGGTAAAGCAGACCGAAGTGCTTCCATTTTCTACTGGTGTAATCGGTGAGCAGTTACCAATTGAACGTTTAGTGCAAGGTTTACAGCCGGCATTAGACAGTTTGAAAGAAGATGCATGGTTAGATGCGGCAACAGGCATTATGACTACAGATACGACGCCGAAGGGTGCGTCTGAGCAGTTCGAGCTTGATGGCGTACTATACACCATGACCGGTATTTCTAAAGGTGCAGGCATGATTCGTCCCAATATGGCGACCATGTTGAGTTATGTTGCAACCGATGTGCCGATCAGCCGTGAGCTGGTTCAAAAGTTATTAAAAACTACAGTAAACCTGTCTTTTAACCGTATTACGGTAGATGGTGATACATCAACAAACGACTCTTGTATCTTAATAGCGACAGGTCAAGCAGGTGGTGCTGAAATTAGTAGTGAATCAGATTCACGTTATGCTGTGGTACTAGATGTTTTAACACGTGTGATGAAACGACTCGCACAGCTCATCATACGTGATGGTGAGGGTGCAACCAAATTTATTACTGTTGCTGTTGAAGGTGGTGTAAATACACAAGAGTGCTGTGATATTGCATATAGCATTGCACATTCGCCATTGGTTAAAACTGCAATTTTCGCATCTGATCCTAACTGGGGACGTATTTTGGCAGCTATCGGTTATGCAGGTGTGCCAAATCTTGATGTTGAAAAAATTCAAGTTTGGTTAGGTGATGTGCAAATCTGTAAAGATGGTGGTGCAGCTGCAGACTATACTGAAGAAGCGGGTGCAGCAGAAATGTCGAAATCAGAGATCACGATTCGTGTTGATCTTGGGCGCGGCAATGAAAAAGATACGGTATATACCTGTGATCTGTCATATGACTATGTGAAGATCAATGCAGACTACCGTTCATAAGTGATTTGATGTTTTTGAAAAGCCTCCGTTGTGAGGCTTTTTTATAATTGGAACTTTTTAATGACCGGTCAAAAATAGCCATAAGCCATCTATGTCGGTTAGTTGTAAAGCACCTGTAAATATGCAGGCTTTAAGGATAGAGAAGACGTTGTTATGAATGATGCAAGTAACTTAATTGCAAATGAGGCAAAATCGATTGTTCAGGCACATCTAGATCGTTTAGGTGAGGTCAAAGCACATGGTTTAACTGAAGACGCAAAACTTGAAAAATTTGAATTAATCAAAGCAGAACTCAAAAAGCGTAATGCTGTCCTTGTTGCCCACTATTATTGTGATCCTGAAGTACAAGAGTTGGCCGAATTAACTGGTGGTTGTGTCTCTGATTCACTTGAAATGGCACGTTTTGGTCGTGACCATCCTGCAACAACTTTGGTGGTTGCCGGTGTTAAATTTATGGGGGAAACTTCAAAAATTTTATCACCGGAAAAGACGGTACTGATGCCTACTTTAGAGGCGACTTGTTCACTCGATTTAGGTTGTCCGGTGGATGAATTTACACAATTTTGTGATGCACATCCTGATCATACCGTGGTGGTGTATGCCAATACCTCTGCGGCCGTGAAAGCACGTGCAGATTGGGTGGTGACGTCAAGCTGTGCTGTTGAAATCATTGAACATTTAGATAGCCTCGGTGAAAAAATTATTTGGGCACCCGATCAGCATTTAGGTCGCTACATCCAAAAGAAAACTGGTGCTGACATGTTGTTATGGGATGGGGCTTGCATTGTGCATGAAGAATTTCGTGCACGAGGCATCGCGAATATGAAAGCTTTGTACCCAAATGCAGCTGTATTAGTGCATCCAGAGTCACCTGAATCTGTGGTTGATATTGCAGACGCGGTAGGCAGTACATCACAATTAATCAAAGCCGCACAAACCTTACCGCACGAGCGATTAATTGTTGCAACAGATCGCGGTATTTTCTACAAAATGCAACAGGCAGTTCCGAATAAAATTCTAATTGAAGCTCCTACAGCAGGTGAGGGGGCAACATGTCGCTCATGTGCGCATTGCCCTTGGATGGCGATGAATGAATTGGATGGAATTTTAGAAGTTTTACAAAAAGGCGATCAAGAAATATTCGTGGATCCAGCATTGGCTGAACGTGCGAAATTACCTTTAGATCGTATGTTGAATTTCAGTGCCAGTTTAAAACGCTGAAATTTGTTTGAAAAATGATTAAAATGCTTGATAAATAATCGCTTGAAATGATTTTTTATCTTTTTTTGAATATAGGTGTTGACGTCAATCGACGTCACGCCTAGAATGCACACCGTACCGCAAGATATGCGATACAGCGAAAGCTGAGATGAAACGGAGCATAGCACAGCCTGGTAGTGCACCTGGTTTGGGACCAGGGGGTCGTAGGTTCGAATCCTACTGCTCCGACCAATTTCTCAAGGCAAAAATCGCGTGATTCTATGTCATCGGTAATGCGCCTGTAGCTCAGTTGGATAGAGCATCCGCCTTCTAAGCGGATGGTCACAGGTTCGAATCCTGTCAGGCGCGCCATTTATGGTGTTCTGATACTAGAACTTGAAAACTTGTTGTGACGGTGGATGTAGCTCAGTTGGTAGAGCCCCGGATTGTGATTCCGGTTGTCGTGGGTTCGAATCCCATCATTCACCCCAATTCGGAGCATAGCACAGCCTGGTAGTGCACCTGGTTTGGGACCAGGGGGTCGTAGGTTCGAATCCTACTGCTCCGACCAATTTTTTAATGAAAATGGTCAATTAAAGATACCGCGTTAAGCGGTTTTTTTATGTCTAAAATTTAATAATAAATCTAAGCTCGAAAAAAAGCCCTAAGTAGGGCTTTTTATATTTATGTCTGATACTTAAGGAATAATAGTGACATTGACACGGCGGTTAGTGGCACGATTTACTTCACTATCATTTGCAACCAGTGGTTGATCTGCACCGCGACCAATAATTTGAACATTTTTGGATTTATATCCATGTTCTAAGAAAATGTTAGCAACGCTTTGCGCACGTTTTTCAGAGAGTTGCTGGTTGTAACTGGCTTGACCTACATTATCGGTATGCCCAATAAATTTAATTTTATCAAGTTCATACTTATTTAACTGGGTTGCAAGTTTGGTTAGATTGGCTTTTTGATGTGGTTGAATTTGGTAATCATCAAAATTAAATAATAACTTTTCAGGTAGAGCTAAAGACCAACCATCTTGTGTTAAAACGAAACCTTCTTTCTTTAGCATACGTGCTTGTTTATAGCTTAAGTTGCCCAAGCTCATGCAGGCAGTTAAGGAAGCGGTAAATGCAATAATGAAAAATAATTTAAATGCGTTTTTATACATAACCTTTCCTATACACTGTGTTGTTGTGATGCAATCGACCAATTATCGGTGGTTTTTTTCGCGTTGTACATGGCGCGATCAGCATCTGCAATCAAATCTTCAGGTGATTTAGCTTTTTGTGCCAAAGCAACACCGATGCTTGCATTTAAAGAAATATGGTGTTGATCGAACACAAACGTTGAGGTGTAGCAGTCATGAATTTTACGGCAATACATTTCTAGTTCTTGCGCTGAATCCAGTCCATTAACAATAATCGCAAATTCATCCCCACCTAGTCGCGCAATAAATGCATCATTAGGTAGTGCTTGTTTAACGCAATGCGAAGAAGCACGTAATATAGCATCGCCAGCTAGATGACCAAATTGATCATTTACAGATTTAAAATCATTTATATCCAAGAAAAAAACTGCTGCATCTTTATCTTGATCAAAAAGTTCAAAAAGCTTTTCATAAAAATAGATGCGATTCGGTAGTTTTGTGAGTGCATCATGACGAGATAAGTGTAGCAACTTGTCATTTTCAGACATTAGGGTTTGGTTTGATTGCTCTATTTCGCTTAATAAACCATTAAATGCTGTACTAAGTGCTTGCAACTCTTGAATATCGGAGTTTGATACTCGCATGTTGTAATTCTTTTTAATGCTAATTGTTTGTGCGGATTCAACAATTGCGCGAATAGATTGCATTAGGTATTGATAAACAGAATTAACAGACCAGAAAACTGTAGCAAGTAATAAAATGAAGCCGAGCAACAGTCCTAAAAGTATCTTATGAAAGAAACTCACCAAGTCTGAGGAATTACCATAAACAATTAATTCACCATAATTCTTTTTGTCGTGATTGATGTTTAAACGTAGTGGTTGACTAAAAAAGACATAATCTAAAATATATTGGCTTGAAAAAGTACTGATATCTGCTTGTTCTGCGTGTGCAAGTCGGGTGTTTTGAGTGTTTTTTATTTCAATAGAACGTATAGGGTATTGCTGAGTATATTCATTTAAAATTTGATTCATGGTGCTTTGGTCGTTAAAAACAACAGCTGGCTGAATACGTTCATTAATCGCATTGGATAAATTTGTTAAGCCATTTTTTGCATATGTATGCATGGTATAGGTTGATATCACCAAAAAAATAGCAGAACAAATTGAAAATGTTAAAGCAAATATGGTTAGTTGGGAGCGAGTAAATAATTGATGTAATGTAATTGGATTATAGAGTTGTTTCATTCAGCTGACTCCGATGACTTGGCCAGTAATAAAACACGAGGATCAATATGTACTTGGGATTGAGTCAAACTATCCATATTAATTTTGAAAGCATAACCCTGATTTTTCCGATATAAGCAAAAGGCGCTACCATTTTCACATTCAATATTATTATTACTAATGGAAAGGGCGGGAAAATTTACATGATTGTTTAAAATGCTTTGTTCATCTTTTGCGGAGAGATTGGAAAAAAATAAAATTTGGCAATGACTATTTGCAATTTCATTCACGGAAATTGGTTGGATTCTATAATTACTATGCGTGGGAGCATTTCGTTTAAAGTCTGCAATAAGTCCAGAATTGTTAATCACACACAGCTTGGGTGAATTGGTTTCCCACTTAGCATAACTTAATATGGAAAATGTCGTGTTAAAAATATTTGAAGCGGGAGTAGCGTGTGAGAGTGATATACAGAATGTAATACCAATCATCAAAGCTATTTTTTTTAAATAAGCCATGCCGAGTCGTAAATAATATTTAATGAAAATGTGGTGTATATACGCTTAATTATAAAAAATATTGGGTATATCGGGTGATAATAATACAAAAGATCAGATATGTGTCCAAAAAACCGACATATGTGTAAATTAATTCAAAAAAGGTGTTGCGTTGGGTAAGAAATGCTGTAGAATGCACATCCATCGGCGGTGATGAAGATTAAAACTTCTGATAAAACAGTGACTTAGCTAAGATTGATTAAGTTAGGTTTTAGAAAGAAAGTTTAAAAATAATTTTCATTACTGGTTGACTTTCTAGAGATAGAGAGTAATATAGCCGACCTAGCTTGCTGGTGACGAATTAGCAAGAAGATCATTAAGAGATTATGAAGAACAACTTGTGTGGATTTTTACTAGTTGATCAGTCGAAATTATTTTCATTGATTGATGGTAGAAATTACTCGAAGTTTATTTGAGAAATTAATGTCAGAAAATTGATGAGCCAGATTTGGTGTTTTGAATAAAGCACTATTGATTTTAAACTGAAGAGTTTGATCATGGCTCAGATTGAACGCTGGCGGCAGGCTTAACACATGCAAGTCGAGCGGATGAAGGGAGCTTGCTCCTGGATTCAGCGGCGGACGGGTGAGTAATGCTTAGGAATCTGCCTATTAGTGGGGGACAACAGTTGGAAACGACTGCTAATACCGCATACGCCCTACGGGGGAAAGGAGGGGATCTTCGGACCTTTCGCTAATAGATGAGCCTAAGTCA
>NZ_LZDS01000029.1 GCF_001678755.1 Acinetobacter gandensis | reverse complement strand
GGTGCACGGCTGTTGTTGCCATCGAAACGAGCAGTAACAAGGTTAGACAAAGCAGCAACTTCAGTTACCAGTTCTTTAATTTTGTCAGACTTGTCTGTACCGTTTAAAGTTGCGACGATTTCAATCGGGCCTTCAAGGCGTTCAAGTAAGGTTTTTAATTGAGCAGAAGTATTTTGATCTAACATTGCTAACGTCTCCAAAGGAGTAAATTTATTTGATAAGAGAATCATAGAACAAACCATTAAATAGATGAAACGGTTTGTTTTTATAAAAATGATCGGTTTTACTAATCAATAGCAGAAATATCTTTCTAAATCAGAAAAGTAGATTTCTAAGATGTGACTTAATATGGAGTTTTATTTAAAAACTACAAGTTAAATAAGAGAAAAAGAAACTAATTTATCGCGACAACGGGCAGACAATGCTACAGTCGAAGCTAAATGATTTTTATCAAATTTTAGAGAAAAACATGCAAGTAAAGCAAGGCATTTATCAACACTATAAAGGCAAACTATATCAGGTGTTTCATGTGGCGACACATAGTGAAACAGAAGAAAAATTAGTGGTTTATCAATGTTTATATGGTGATTATTCAATGTGGGTGCGACCATTAAGCATGTTTACTGAAACAGTTGAGATAGAAGGTGAAGTGATTCCACGTTTTAAGCTGATTCAAGATACACATTAAAACCAAGCTAGATTTTTTGGAATTTATGAGTAGTTGTAAGTAATAGAAAAAAAAGGATATTGCTATGAGCATGGATGCTAATTTCAAAAATTATATGCAGCAGTTGTATGTTGCATTCACCGCGCATGATGCTGCACAAGATCATCGTTTAGCGCGCTATCGCAATATTGAACCAGATTCAGCATTATTTTTAGCGATACAAATTCGCCTTAAGCAGGCAAAGCAGATTTTAGAAATAGGAACATCAACAGGGTATTCAACGCTATGGTTGGCTGATGCAGCGAAAGCTACACAAGGACATGTGGATACCATAGAAATAGATGATTCTCGTATTATTCAAGCCAAACAGCACGCACAGCATTTGCAATTGATTAATTATATTCATTTTTATCAAGGGGATGCACTGATCTTTTTGCAAAATTTAAAGCAAAGTTATGATTTGATTTTGTTGGACGCAGAACGTGATGCTTATGTGCAATATTGGCAATATCTATCCCAAATTATGCATAAACAAGGTGGTGTATTGATTGTGGATAATGTTCTGTCACATGCGAATGATGTGGCTGACTTTATAAAAATGGTTGAGCAAGATAATCGCTTTGTGAGTACGACTTTAAACATTGGGGCAGGGTTGTTTATGGTGACTTTCCGAGATTAATCTAGAAAGACTTAAATCATTACGTTAAGTAAAATCAGGGTGTTTAGCCCTGATTTTTATTAGAAAACTGTGAAAAACTATCCTTGTAAAGAAACCCTAGAAAAATGTAGATCGTATTCTAAGTATTTGTGTACAAATGCTGTTTTGTCGCTACATCGTAGTAAATTATCATAAATAAATGGTGAAACTGGATAAAATAAATCGCCAGCACCATTGGCATAAAAAATTTTTAAGTATCGTGAAGAAGAACTATATTTCCAAGAAGTTACAGCAGTTGTAGTCATAAACATCCCCCTTAATGCATCGTTATCGTTGTGTTGCAGATGAAGGTCTTTATATTTTGAAACTAAGCTATATCCGTATGTTGAAGTATTGCAGATTTGTTAAAAATTAAAGTTTTATCTGAATAAGCATAGCTTAAAAAATAGTAAAACTTTCCATAAAAATAGCATGCTTTATTGTGGAAATAAGTAAAATATTTTCGCGCATGATTCTAAAATTCGAGTCCTTAGAACGTTCGGCATTGCTCGCTTTTGTTGCCTTTGACTTGATTGTTACTGCCATTCATTGTGAAAGTGTTTTCTGCGCAAATTAAATTGCCTGCGATTTCATTATCCGTAATCGCGATAGTGCCACTGTTTTTATTTAGCTTTAGGTCGCCAGAAATTTGATTATGACGTAATTGAATGTTTTTCCCTTGGATAAAATTGACATCTCCACTGATGTGATTGTGTTGAGCGATAATTTTTGAAAAGTTGTTTGCTGCTTCAATATTACCGTTCAAGTGATTATCTTTGAGTTCTAGGCTAGATCCATTTTATAAAATCACGTCACCATGAATAATTAAACCTTCTAATAAGCAATTTTTTTTAATTTTTATATCATCACGGATCGTTTGATGTTTGATTTGACCATCACAATAGATGGCTGCAAAGCTAGGAATTGAACAACTGACTAAGCAGGCAAATAGCATGATGCATTTCATTGATTAACTTCTCCCAACCTAAAGCGAAATGAATAAAATATCATGTTAAAAATACTGAACTTTATAGATTGATATAAGTAGCTAAAAAAGTAGTTTGCAAGTTTTTTATAGTGCGTGTGTAAATTTGGATTTGTCCAAATTCAATAAAATTATTAAAAGATCAGCATGCAGCAGATTTTTGGCTTATTGTGTGATGTCGCTGCATGTAAAATCACAAACGATAAGAATAAAAAAACCACGCAAAACGCGTGGTTTTTTTGAATCAGTTCAATCTAATACAGATTAGATTTTACCAACTAGGTCGATTGAAGGAGCAAGAGTTGCGTCGCCTTCTTTCCATTTAGCTGGGCAAACTTCGCCTGGGTGAGCGTGTACGTATTGAGCTGCTTTAACTTTACGAAGAAGTTCAGAAGCGTCACGGCCAATACCACCAGCGTTGATTTCAACGATTTGGATTTTACCTTCTGGATCGATAACGAAAGTACCACGATCTGCAAGACCGTCAGCTTCGATTAATACGTCAAAGTTTTTAGCAAGAGTCCAGTTTGCATCACCAACCATTACGTATTGGATTTTTTTGATTTCTTCTGAAGAATCGTGCCAAGCTTTGTGAGTGAAGTGAGTGTCAGTAGAAACTGAGTAGATTTCAACACCTAGTTTTTTGAATTCTTCGTAGTTGTCAGCAAGGTCGCCAAGTTCAGTTGGGCAAACAAAAGTGAAGTCAGCTGGGTAGAAGAATACTACAGACCATTTACCTTTAAGATCAGCTTCAGTTACTTCGATGAACTGACCGTTTTGGAAAGCTGTTGTTTTAAATGGTTTAACTTCAGTATTAATTAAGCTCATCATTGTCTCCATGATTGAGGTTTGTATTTGATTTCCAATAGGGTACAGAAATTTTTCTTATTGCTGAAATAGTATTTTTACATAACTAATATCGGAAAACCGAATTAACCTATGTTTAGCTATTTCCCAACAGACAAGTATTTCTTCTCATTTAACCGAACATATATGTGGATTAGATGACAACAAAGACTTGAATTATGCCCTGTACAGATATGGAGATGTTTAGTGCTTAATTCAAGGGGGGCTTTTTAATTTTTTTCAAAAAATGGCCTAAATTCTCCGATGAATCTTTGAATCCATTCAATATATAAAAGCTGTTTAAGGTTTACTTTTATATCGTGTGTTGATTTATATCTATATTGGTTAAAAATTTTGTGTCGCTCAGTGGTGTTGTGATTTGATTATCTAAAACGTTGAAGCTTGCAGGCCTGGGAATAGTGCAAAAAAGATTTGAATGCAAAGACTTTAATGAAAGCTACATTGGGAATCGTTATAAAACCGAGTAGAATATCGTGTTTTAAGATAGTGATAGGGCGTTCTCTTGGTGGCGAAAGATTTAAATGTAGAAAAAATGGTGATGGTTCGTGATGCACACCGTTTAAATCGATTGCGTAAGGGGAAAGACGCCAACGAAAAACAGTATGAAGAACTGTTTGAAAAATCAAATACCAAAGTCCGCGAACGGATTGCCCGCATTCCCAATATTAAATTAAATCAAGATTTACCTGTTACGCAGTATGCGGACAAACTAATTGAAGCGATTCAGCAGCATCAGGTGATTATTGTTGCGGGTGAAACTGGTTCGGGTAAAACAACACAATTACCGCAAATTGCCATGCTTGCTGGGCGAGGTTTAACAGGCTTAATTGGTCATACCCAACCACGTCGATTGGCTGCACGTAGTGTTTCACAGCGTATTGCTGAAGAGGTTGGTGAGAAGCTCGGTGAGTCAATATCTTTTAAAGTCCGTTTTAACGAGCAAGGTTCGCAAGATTCGATTGTTCGTTTAATGACGGATGGTATTTTGCTCGCTGAACTCTCTAATGACCGTTTTTTAAATAAATACGACACGATTATTATCGATGAAGCGCATGAACGTTCGCTGAATATCGACTTCATTATGGGTTATCTAAAGCAGCTCTTGCCACGTCGTAAAGATTTAAAAGTCATCATTACCTCGGCGACTTTAGATGTAAATCGTTTTTCAAATTACTTTAATGGTGCGCCTATCTTTGAAGTGGAAGGTCGTAGCTTTCCGGTAGAACTCCGTTATCGTCCAATTTCAGAGCTGAGCATTGTTGGCAGTGATGACGATGAGTTTGATGATTTTGAAGAAAATTTACCGCGTGCCGTTGTTTCAGCGGTAGAAGAATGTTTTCAAGATGCACAGGAAAAAGGCCATCCTGAGCATGCGGACATTTTGATTTTTGCCAGTACTGAACAAGAAATTCGTGAATTACAAGAAACCTTGCAGAAATTTGGCCCACGCCATACTGAAGTATTACCTTTGTATGCACGACTGGCTTTGGCTGAACAACAACGAATTTTTAATCCATCTGGTGGCGGGCGACGCATTATTATTGCCACGAACGTGGCGGAAACGGCATTAACCGTACCTAATATTCGCTATGTGATTGATAGCGGCTTTGCACGTATATCGCGTTATAACTATCGTTCACGTGTGCAGCGCTTACCGATTGAAGCAGTATCACAGGCGGCTGCCAATCAACGTAAAGGGCGTTGTGGTCGTATTGCACCAGGTGTGTGTATTCGTCTGTATTCAGAAGAAGACTTTATGAGTCGCCCTGAATTTACCGAACCTGAGATTAAACGCACCAACTTGGCATCGGTGATTTTACAGATGCAAAGTTTAGGTTTTGGCGAATTAGAAGATTTTGACTTCATTGAACCGCCTGATCATCGCTTAGTGAATGATGGTCGTAAACTGTTAATTGAGCTTGGCGCATTAAAAGATAAATCGGCCAAAGCGGATCAAGCGAAATTAGAAACGACAGCAAACAATACGAAGCACAAAAAACAGAACAATGAGGGTGCTTTAACTAAAATCGGTCAACAAATGGCAAAAATGCCGATTGACCCACGACTTGCCCGAATGATTTTGGGTGGTGCACATTTTGGTGTGCTAAATGAAGTCTTGATTATTGTTGCGGCTTTAGCAGTGCAAGATCCGCGTGAGCGTCCTGCCGATAAACAAATGCAAGCGGATCAAAAACATGCTTTATTCCGCGAAGCGGATTCGGACTTTTTATTTTATATCAAGCTCTGGGAAGCCTTGGTGGCTAACCGTGAGATGAGTGACAACAAACGTCGTACCTTTGCACGCAATCATTTCCTGAGTTGGCTGCGTTTACGTGAGTGGAAAAAGACTCACGAGCAATTGGTCGATTTAGCGCAAGGCTTAAAACTTTCTTTTAATGAAAAGAAAGCCAGTTATGAAAATCTGCATCGCGCGCTGCTGACAGGTTTACTTTCGTTTATTGCTAATAAGACTGATGAACGCAACGTATTTATGGCAGTGCGTCAGCAAAAAGCACGTATTTTCCCCGCATCGACTTTGCATAAAACCAATACGCCGTGGGTGATGGCTTTTGAGATGGTGGAAACCTCTCAAGTTTATATTCGTACTTTAGCGAAAATTGAACCTGAATGGATTTTATTGGCTGCGGGGGATTTACTGAAACATCATTACTTTGAGCCGCATTGGTCGAAAAAAGCCGGTGTGGTGAATGCTTATGATCAAATTTCTTTATTTGGTTTGATCATTGAGCCGCGTCGTCCAATCAACTATGAAAAAGTTGATCAGCCTGCCGCACATGAAATTTTCTTAAGAGATGCCTTAACCACAGGTCATTTAGGTATTACACCGCCATTTTTAAAACACAATTTGCTGAAGCTTGAAGAAGTTGAACGTGTAGAAGATAAATTACGTCGTCGTGATTTGGTGGTGGATGAAGAAACCATTTACCAGTTCTATGCGTCTAAAGTGCCGGAAGATGTTGCTAGCCGCCGTTCATTTGAAGACTGGCGTGCGACAGTCGAACCACAGAATCCGCGTTATTTATTTGTAGATGATGATGCACTTTGGATGAATGACCGTCCAACGACGCAGCAATTCCCAGACTATCTGCGCAATGGTGAGCTGCGTTTAGCAGCAAGTTATCGCTTTGATCCAAGTCATGATGAAGATGGTGCAACTGTTAAAATACCTGTGCAAGCTTTACCGCAAGTGGATGAAAATATTTGGTCATGGGGCATTCCTGGTTGGCGTCAAGATTTAATCGAAGCCTTGCTCAAAGCCTTGCCAAAAGATAAACGTCGTCATTTGGTGCCCATTCCTGACACAGCGAAAAAGTTAATGAATCGTGTGGATGCGGTACATTTACGGGAGCATATTTTTAGTTTCTTGGCATTCCAATTACGTGGTGAGCAAATCACGGAAAAAGATTTTTCGTGGGAACGAGTTGAGCAATATTTATTACCGCTAATTAAAGTCATTGATGAAAAAGGTCGTGTGATTGAGCAAGGTCGTGATCTGGATGAATTAAAAGCCCGTTGTCGTACAGAAACTCATAGTCCAGTAAAACAGCTGAAAGGCGAGTTTAAAACGTTCCCAGAAAGTTTTGTGTTTGAGGCATCGCAAAAAGTCACAGGCGTTGTGGTGAAACAATACCAAGCCTTGGTGCCATCGAAAGATTTTGCTGCATTAACCGCAAAAGACGAATCAGGTGTAGTAATTCAAACCTTCAATGATCAAGCTGAAGCGGTAAAACAGCATCGTGAAGGGATCATTCATCTTGTACATATGCAACTGGGCGATTTGATTCGACAGTTAAAAAAGCAAATTTCTAAACCATTGGCATTGGCTTATTCGCCGTTGGGGGATAAGGCAAAACTTGAACAAATGTTAGTTTATGCCACACTGCAGCTTTCAATAAATGAGCTTCCTGTCAATGTGCAGGAGTATCAAAACCTCATTTTAAATGTAAAAAAATCTTTCTTAACTCATGGGCAACAGGCATTGGCTGTTTTGAGTGAAACTTACATTCAATGGCAGGAAATTCGCCGGAAATTGTTGGTTTTAGATGATTCTGTGTTCGGAAAGAACATCGATGACATTGAAGATCAGTTGGATTTGATGCAACTTGCGGACTTTGTTTATGGCAAAACTTCCGATGTGTGGCTTGAATTTCCACGTTATTTGAAAGCATTGATCTTGCGTTTAGACCGCTTGCCAAATAATCTACAAAGGGACAATTCTGCCATTGATCAAGTTGACCCATGGATGGAAAAATTATTTAAGTTTAAAAACGACACTCGCCTTAAAGAATTGTATTTCATGGTTGAGGAGTTACGCATATCTTTATTCTCTCAACCGATGAAGACAAAGATGCCAATTTCTCCGTCTCGCTTACAAAAAGTATGGGATAAGCTTGGAATCAGTTAAGATATAGGTAATCTGAACAAGGAGTTTTACATGGGCATCCGCATTACGGGTACAGGTCTTTATCATCCAGAAGACGTAATTACTAACGAAGAGTTAGTTGAAGCTTTAAATGCTTATGTGGAACAGTATAACAGCGATAACGCTGAAAAAATTGAAGCAGGCGAGTTAGAAGCACGTCGTGGTTCAAGTGCAGAATTTATTGAAAAAGCATCTGGCGTAAAAGCACGTTATGTTGCTGAAAAAAGCGGTATTTTAGATCCAAAACGTTTACGTCCAGTATTGCATGAACGTTCAAATGATGAATTGTCTATTCAAGCGGAATGGGGCGTAGCTGCTGCAAAGCAAGCGATGGAAAATGCGGGTGTGACTGCTGAAGACATCGATGTTGTGATCTTGTCATGCTCTAACATACAACGTGCATATCCAGCCGTTTCAATCGAAATTCAAACTGCGTTGGGTATCCAAGGTTATGCTTACGATATGAACGTGGCATGTTCTGCGGCAACGTTTGGTATTAAACAAGCCTACGATGCGATCAAAGCAGGCGCACGTCGTGTTTTATTGGTGAATGTAGAGATTACTTCTGGTCATACGGATTTCCGTCTACGTGACTGCCATTTCATCTTTGGTGATGTTGCAACTGCATCAATCATTGAAGAAACTGAAACCAAAGCAGGCTTTGAAGTTTTAGATATCGATCTGTTCACTCAATTTTCAAACAACATTCGCAACAACTTCGGTTACTTAAACCTAAGCGAAGTAGATGCTGACATTGACAATAACCGTTTCCGTCAAGACGGTCGTAAAGTATTTAAAGAAGTTTGTCCATTGGTTGCGAAAATGATCACCAAGCAACTTGAAGACAATAAGATTGCTGCGACAGATGTGAAACGCTTCTGGTTACACCAAGCCAATGCCAGCATGAATGAATTGATTCTAAAATTGGTTGTGGGCAAAGAACATGCGCAACCAGATCTAGTGCCAATCATTCTTGATGAATTTGCCAATACTTCATCTGCTGGGGTAATCATTGCATTACACCGTACAGCAAACGAAGTAAACGATGGTGAATACGGTGTTCTTTGCTCATTCGGTGCAGGCTACTCAGTCGGTTCTGTACTTGTGCAAAAGCACGACGCTGCATAAGGAATAACGTTGCAGGTTGAGCACGATGCAAAGTGGATAAAGCGTTTAAGCGTTTTATCCCGTATGTATTTCACACCGACATTTTTAGGCGCGGAATATATTGATGCATCTAAACCTGCAATGTATGTAGGAAATCACACGATTTATGGGGTTCTAGATTCACCATTAATTATTGATTATCTCTACAATGAACATAAAGTGGCTGTGGTTAGTATTGCTGATCATAGCCATTTTTATTTGCCTGGATGGCGTGGCATGGTGAAAAAGTTTGGTGCCGTGCGAGGTATTCAAGACTATGTACGATCCGTGATGCAACAAGGTTATTCAATCTTGGTTTTTCCTGGCGGTGGTCGTGAAGTATTAAAACGTAAAGGTGAAGCTTATCAATTGATTTGGAAGCAGCGTTACGGCTTCTTAAAACTGGCTCAAGAGTTTGATTATGACATTGTGCCTTTTGCTGCGTTAGGTGGTGATGAAGTTTTTGAATTGGGTTTTGATGCCAGTGCTATTGTGGAAAATCGTTGGTTTAAGCAACTTTTAAAAATAGAAAAACTTGATCAATTATTGCGCCATGGTGATGTGATCCCATCTTTGCCAAAACGAATTATCCCGAAAAGAATTCCTTTCTATTTTCAATTTATGCCTAGACAGAGTCTGAAGCATATTCAAAGCATTGATGAATTAAAACTGTACCGTGAACAACTACAACTCGATATATATGCCGCATTAGCCAATTTGAAACAGGTTCGCGCGCAACATCATTCTTCCAAATAATATTAAAAACTTTTCTTCTGCGTCATGTTGAGTTTTCAAGCATTTTAATACCATTGATCTAAATCACTGGCTCAATCTATTTCAGCAGCATATATTATGAGCTTGAAAAATAATCAAGGTCATTGGGTGCGGAAATGAAGGGGAACAGTGCAAAGCCGCAACGAGAACAACATTTACAAGAAACTGCTCTGCAAATTATTCGTATTTCACCTGTTTTAGAACAACTTTATCAAGAGCAGTTGGCGATTGTGGGTGCCATTAATGCACAAAATCTTTTTAAAATTGATTCCACTGCACATAAAGTAAGTGTGTTAAATGGTTGTTGCGAGATTCAATTTCAAAGCACAAAATCTTTGAGTGCTCAATTTCCTCGAAGTCCAATTAAACCCATAAAAATAGCTTCTTTTTACAGTCAATATCCGCAGTTTGAAGCGCTTGAAGACTTTTTTTTTCATGATATTTATTTTCTAACAGGTGATTTAAAGCCGCAGCATTCACTTTTTTTGCGTAATAAAGCTCAGCAATTACGGACTTTAATTTTTGAGCATGTATATGTGTGGCTAGATGGGGCTGAGCGCATATCGAATTTCATATCGCAGATGAGTGTGGTGCAAGCAAAAATTATTGATCAATTGATGATGAAGCAGAACTGCTATCAACATGATGTGATGCGTGATTATGTTCAAACGAAACAACCTATTCCAAAACAGGTAGTGACACTATTTCAGCAGATGTTTTGCTTGAGTTATTTAGATGATCCGACATTATTAAGCATTCAATCCTTAATGGATAGTTATGATGAGTTTTGCTTTTCAGCAGCGCAATTTTTAGATGCTGATTTCCATCGTATTATGACACTGGCTTATCCAGAGCGATTTAATTTAAATGAATTGAATGAACATGTAGATGACATTATTTTATTAATGGATCATTCACATGAGCGACCTAATCTATTGGGATTTATACGGTTAATGCAACGCGATGCTTGGCATAAGCAGGATTTACTTTCGCAAGCGCATTTTTTAAATCACAATTCAGTATGGCAAAAGAAAGTTGGAAAATTACCGATACTCGACAGTAAGCGGGCAGTGAAATGGTTATTCAAACAGCCTGCTTTAGTTTCTGATTGGCTCAGTCAACATTTTCAACATAGTAGTGTACGTGTTGCGATGACAGCCTTGAGTTTTGTGGATACCAGTCGCATTCATCCCACAGTTATTTTGTCGACTTTGCAATATTTTCAATTCATAGCTGTTAAGCTGTTTATCCAGCGTTGTTTTGCACAAGCTTTAGATCAAGGCTGGTTCGAAGCTAAAGAAAATACGCAATTTATTTTAAAAGATAGACAAAATAAGACAGATGATCATCGTATTGCTATTAGCCCGTCTATTTTATATCTAGATGAATGGTTGTTATTCATGCGGCAAAGTGTTGGTTTGAACGATTTAGCGATTAAAAAAGTCTATCAGCCACTTAGTCGTATGATGCAAGCGTATATGCTCTATTTAAATGAATGTATAGTTACACTTCCTACAGCACTTGTTCCTTATATACGTGTAGAATTGCAAGAAAATCGGGATTTTATAAACCAATTACATCATCATAAAATTCAATTACATGATTTTCGACAATTGTTTTATTTAAAATCCAATCATACGCGTGTCACAGTATTTGATGCCTATGTCCGCGACTATATAAGTGCGGTCTTTACAGGGCAATATATAGCAAAAAATATTAGTTGGAAGGGATTGTTTCATCAAGCAGTACGATGGCATGACACTATTCAAAAACAAGAAATTATCAATAAATTAAAAAAAGAATATGACACAATCATTTGGCCATCTTTGAGTCCACAGTCGATTTTGGTTTTTGAAGGGTGGGCGTTTGAAGAGCTGAGCTCTATCACCCGTATTATTGAGGAGTCAAAACGCTATCGACATTGTTTAGCTATGAGTTATAGCAACAAAATTGTAGAGGGGGAATATGTTGCTTTTCATGTAAGCCAACTTGAAACACAGCAACATATGACACTCGGATGTGCCATTCAGCAGCATGAATTGATCTTTGATCAGTTGGAATATCCTGATAACACACCAGCATCTCCTGAAGTGATTGAAGTCGCAAAGAAATTTATTCAGTGGTTCAATAGTATTAAACAAAAATAAGAAGCCTTAGCAAAGCATTTAGCCAAGTGAGCTTAACTTTTGTGGCAAAAATCGTTAGGCTATAGCCGTTCTTTTATGGTTATAGGTCTTATGAAACAGGAAACTGCACTCAAGCTACTCAAAGCAGGCGAAAATGTATTCTTAACAGGTTCGGCTGGTGCAGGTAAGACTTATACGCTTAATCAATATATTAACTATCTTAAAGCACGCAAAGTCACCGTGGCTATTACCGCTTCGACAGGCATTGCTGCGACACATATGAATGGTATGACTATTCACACATGGGCAGGGATTGGCATTAAAGATGCAATCTCTGAAGATGAACTAAAACGCCTAAAAGAACGCAAGTACTTAAAAGAACATTTAGAAAATGCGCAAGTTTTGATTATTGATGAAATTTCGATGTTGCATGCGAAGCAACTTAATTTGGTCAATAAAGTCCTAAAATTTTTTAAAGAAAGTGACGATGCCTTTGGTGGTATTCAAGTGATTGTGGCAGGGGATTTCTTTCAGTTACCGCCTGTTGGTCGCAATGGAGAGCGTAACCGCGATAAGTTTTGCTTTATGTCAGAAGCTTGGGTTGAAGCAAAATTTCGTGTTTGCTACTTAACTGAGCAGCATCGACAAGGTAATGATTATCTCAATGATATTCTAAATGCGATTCGTGCCCAGCAAATTAACGACAATCATATACAAGCCTTACAACAAACGCGCAGTCAAGATATTGGTGAAACCTTTACGCGTTTATATACCCATAACATGGACGTCGACAGTATTAACTTTAAGCATCTTAATGAAATTGACCAAGAATCAAAACAGTTTGATGCGCAGTGCGATGGGAATGATAAGCTAATAGAAACTTTAAAATCATCTGTCCGTGCACCCGAAACCTTAACGCTTAAGAAAAATGCCAAAGTCATGTTTGTTAAAAACAACTTTGATGTGGGCTATATCAACGGCAGTTTGGGGGAAGTGGTTGGCTTTGAGGAAGATGATGAATATGGCATTTTACCGAAAGTAAAACTAACGGATGGCACAACCTTAGTGGTTGAGCCTGAAATTTGGTCGGTCGATAATGATGATGGGAAAACGATTGCGAGTTTTCAGCAAATTCCACTGCGTTTGGCCTGGGCAATCACCATTCATAAATCTCAAGGTATGACATTAGAAGCAGCTGAAATTAACCTGAGTCATACTTTTGAAAATGGTCAGGGCTATGTAGCTTTATCACGTTTAAAAACACTCGAAGGCTTACGTTTACTTGGTTTTAATGAGCAGGCATTAGAGTTAGATAGTCTCGCGATTAAGGCAGATAAGCGTTTTCAGGAATTGTCAGATGAAGCTGAAAGTAATTTCATTGATACGGATTTGACTCTTCAACACAAAGCCTTTATTCGCCATTGTGGTGGTACGTTGAATGAAACGGAAATTGAGCGCAATGAAAAGAAATTAGCCAAATCTGGTACAAAGCAAAGTTTTGCTACAGCTACCCTTGATCAAACGCGAGAATTGTTTGAAGACGGTTATGAAATTCAAGATATTGCTGTGGAACGTGGCTTAACACCTGCGACGATTATTAATCATTTAGCTCGTTTGCAAAAAGAACAAGGTTTGGATATTTCAATTGCGCATCCTGGTGAGGATGTGGTTGAACAAGTTCGCAAAATTTATAAACGCTTGAATAAGCGTCAAGATCCAGCACACTACAATGATGATGGCACAATTAAATTGCGCCCAATTGTGGAATTAACCAGTCCTCGTATGGGATATGATCAGGTGCGATTGGCGCTCTTATTTGTCGAATAAATGCTTTTGTCATTAATAAACTTAAAGCTAAAAAGCCAGATGAAAGATATCTGGCTTTTTTAATTTAAAAGAAAATTTATGCAAAAGAAGTTGAAGTGATGATTTAACTCTCACTTAATTTAAATATTGAATAAAATTGATTTAAAAAATGATAAAATGAGATAAATTCATTTATGCTTTGCTGAATATATAAAATTTTAAAGCATTGCTGCTATATACGAGATTATCTTCATGTTGGAACTACGTCATCTCAAAACCATGCTTGCCCTAAGAGAACACGGCTCATTAGTGGCGGCTTCCAATGATTTGTGTTTAACACCTTCTGCTATTTCACATCAATTGAAAGAATTAGATCATTGGTATGGTGTTGAAGTGGTGAACCGTCGTACACGCCCAGTGACATTTTCAAATGTTGGGCAACGTTTGTTGCGCTTAGCAGATGATATTTTGCCGCAAGTACAAATTGCTCAATCAGACATTACACGTATTGTGCATGGTCAAACGGGGCGGATTATTTTTTCTTCGGAATGTCACAGTTGTTTTGATTGGTTAATGCCATTACTGAATGTCTATCGTCAGCAATATCCGGATGTTGATCTGGATTTTGCATCAGGTTTTGAATCTAATCCGCATGAGCTTTTACAAACAGGCGAATTTGATTTACTGATTACAGCCGATCCAATCAGTTTGAAAGGAATCGAATATTTCCCAATTTTTGAATATGAATCACGTTTGGTTCTTTCTAATACTCATCCACTGGTTCGAGTACCACATATCACGGTACAAGAGTTAGCAGAAGAAACACTGATCACTTATCCAGTCGATAAGCATCGTTTGGATATTATGGCAAAACTATTTATTCCAGCGAATATTTTACCTAAACAAGTGCGAACCACAGATTTAACACAGATGTTGATTCAATTGGTTGCGAGTGGACGTGGTATTGCGGCATTGCCAGATTGGGTAGTTAATGAATATGAACAAAAAGGTTGGGTGACTTCACGTCGTTTAGACTGTGTATCTCCACAAGGGTTACGTCGAACGCTTTATGCTGGCTATCGCACTGAAGAAACTGAAAAAAGTTATTTTGAAGGTTTCTTAAAGCAGCTCGCGAAGTTTTCGCAAAAGCGCAATCATTACTATACTTCATAAGAACAGAAGGTCAGTAAGATGCAACATCTCTTTGTTTATGGCACGTTACGTTTAGGGCAACCAAATGCACATGTGATGGAAGCGATTGGTGGGACATGGCAAAAAGGCTATGTGCTTGGTGAATTATCAATGAAGGCTGGGGTGCAGCGATGGGAAGCCCAGGTATCCGCTTATCATCACAGAAAGATCAAGTACATGGATATGTATTTAGTTCCGTGCATCTAGAACAACATTGGGCTGCATTAGATGAATTTGAAGGTGCTGAATATGAGCGTGTGAATGTCATGGTGATGCTAGAAAATGGAGAGACCATGCGAAGCCAAATCTATGCTTTAAAATCAAACTAGGGCCAATTTATTTCTATCTATCGTTCATATTGATTATAGATTCACGCAGTCTCTAAAGCGCTAAATCTATATTTTATACTTATGAGTTGACGCTTTTTTATGTAACGGCTGTAAAGTCATGTGCTCTTGGCTATACAAGTGAAAGAATAGTTTTTAAAATTTGCTAACTCCCATTCATCTGCTGTTTGTCTGAGCAATATAATGTCTAAACCAATTGAACCCACTCCAAGTCAACTGATGTCTGTAATTCAGACGCAGACTGCCATAGCAAAGTTAGGTTTAGATTTAAATGCAGTCATGACAGTTGTTGCTGAGCAAGCGTAGGCCATTACTCATGCAAAAGGGGCAGTTGTTGAGCTGGCTGAAGATGGTGATATGGTTTATCGTGCTGTATCGAATGGTGCGAGCCATTTACTGGGATTACGCTTACATGTTCAGAATAGCTTGTCTGGTATGTGTATTGAGCAAAAGCAAACGTTATACTGTAAAGATTCTGAGAATGATACACGGGTTGATCGTGAAGCATGTCGCCGCGTAGGCTTGCGTTCTATGGCGGTTGTACCTTTGCTGCACTGTGATGAGGCTGTCGGTGTACTTAAAATCTATTCTGAGCAGGTAGATGCATTTAAACAAGAAGATTTGCATATACTCAGTTTAATGTCTGACTAATTGCTGCTGCCATGTATCATGCTACTCGTTTTGGTGCTAAAGAATTATATAAACTCGCAACCCAAGACAGTTTAACCGGTTTGGCAAATCGTGCGTTGTTTGTCGACTTTTTACGTCAAGGTGTTGTGAAAGCACGCCAAGAAAATAAAGTCCTAGGTATCTTGATGATTGACATGGATGGTCTTAAACCGATTAATGATCAATTTGGACATCGTATTGGTGATGCAGCATTAAAAGAAATTGCGCAGCGAATACTCAGTGAAACGCGCCAAGATGATTTGGTGGCACGTTTAGGTGGTGATGAGTTTGCGGTAATTTTAACCAATATTGCCAATCACGAACGTGCTCAAGCAGCGATGAATCGTATCGCAGAGCATTGTGGTTTACCTTTTATCTTTGAAAAAATCAGTTTAAAAATTGGTGCCAGTGTCGGCCTGGCTTTGTTCCCAGAAGATGCACAGTCTATAGATCAATTGGTTGAATTTGCAGATTTGAAAATGTATGCCAATAAGCGCGTGCGTAAACAAATTAACGATCATTCAAATATTTGATTTAAATATTAGCTTATTGATTTTACGACTAAAATAATTTTATTGTCTTGTTAAGCTGATTGGTAAGTTTACCGTGTTTGTTTGCTTACCATGAAATGGCTGTCTAAAGATCTCCTCATAATCATTGCTGGATTTGTTGCGGCAATGCATATTGGAAAATTACCACCTGCAATTCCAGTGCTCCAGCAACAGTTGGGGATCAGTCTCATTCAATCAGGTTTATTGCTGTCCTTGGTACAAGGCGCTGGAATGTGCTTTGCCTTGCTTATTGGTAGCTATACTCAAAGATTAGGCTTTAAGCGCTGTATTATGCTAGGTTTGGCATTATTAGTAGCTGCGAGTGCAATTGGTAGCTTTGCCCAAAGTGTAAGCCTGTTACTGATTTTACGGGTCATTGAAGGCTTTGGCTTTTTACTTGTGACTTTGACTGGCCCAGCATTTATTCGTCAGTTAGTTCCTTTAGAGCAAATCAGTAGCAAGATGGGGCTGTGGAGTTCTTACATGGGCGGCGGAATGGGGATTGCTTTATTGGTTGCACCATTTGTTATCGCGCAATTTGGTTGGCAAGCTGTATGGCTTAGTTTCGCAGGATTAACTTTTGTATTGATGCTGATTATTGCATGGCTCGTACCAAATCCAAGTCAGCAATTGGCCTCAGTTTCAGTCCTTACATTAATCAAGCATACACTCAAGCATCCTTCGGCCTGGTTGTTAGCACTTATTTTTGGTACTTATGCAGGGCAATGGTTTGCACTTGTTGGATTTTTACCGACAATTTATGTACAGAATAATATTTCTGCACAGTTGGCTGGAGCTTTAACAGCGAGTGTTGCTATTGCAAATGCCGTTGGCACATTTGGCTGTGGGTTGATGTTACAGCGAGGTTTTCAAGCTAAAACTTTAGTCCAAGTTGGATTTGGTGTTCTCATTTTATGTTCACTAAGTTTCTATCTTTTTAAAGATCAGTTGCCATTTATTCTGCAATATTTGAGCGTGTTTAGCTTTTCTTTATTCGGTGGATTGGTTGCAGCGATTGTCTTTGCACAGGCGATCCATTTTGCACCATATCAAGCTGCAATCAGTACGACAGTTGGTTTGGTTTTACAATGTTCAGCAATTTCTCAGTTCTTGTTACCTCCCGTGATAGCATTGACTGTAGATCAAACTCAGACTTGGGTTTGGGCGGGTGTCATTATGGCAAGTTTATCTGGAGTCGGTATTTTATTAAGTCGACGTTTATTTAAATCGTTATAAGGTCATTGCGGCAGATTGTAATTCTGCTGCATATCTATTCAGTGTGCTTTATTTAAAATTAAGGTTTAATCCCGATCAATAGGGACAAAATCCCAGCTGCAATCAATGGGCCAACAGGTACGCCACGCAGCATTGCGACACCTGCTACAGTTCCGATTAAAAGGCCAGCAACGATATCAGGTGAGTTTGACATAAGTTTAACACCACGGCCACCGAGCCATGCAACAAAGACACCAATTGCAATGGCCAAAATTGATTTCCAACTGAGAAAAGATTTTAGAATTGAATCCCCTGGAATTTTTCCGCTGGCGATAGGCGTTAAAACGCCAATGGTTAAAATAATAATGCCGATGTTTAGACCGTATTGCTGTAAGTACGGGAAAAATTCACTCAACGGTGTAATACGAAATACGATAAGTACACCAGCAGCGATAGTAATGGCTGTGTTGTGACTGAAAATACCGCATGCCAATAATACGATAAGCACGATTAAGTTTAAGTCTAATTGGGACATGTTGATTGGGGAGAGAAATTAAATTTGATCATTATTTTACCCCAATTTTATCGCTAGAAAGTTAAAGCATTCAACAATCGGTTCAAACAGCAACTTATCTAAGCTGAAACAAGGTAAAATGTCAGTCTGAAATTTCAATTGAGTTCCGTTTATGTTTTTGGAAAAAATGCTGCAGTCACAAGGTTTTGGTTCTCGTAAATATTGTCAGCAAATAATTAAAAACGGTGCGATTGAAATTAATTCGGAAGTGATAACCAATCCAAAACAAAAACTTGATTTAAAAGACTTAGTTTTTTCAGTGTATGGGCATGAATATACTTATCGGGAACATGTGTACATTGCATTAAATAAACCAAAAGGCTATGAGTGTTCGCATCAGGCTACACACCATTTTAGTGTATTTGAGCTTTTTGATGAGGTATTGCTAAATCGTGGCTTGCAATGTGTTGGGCGTCTTGATCAGGATACGACAGGGCTATTGCTATTAACAGATGATGGTCAATATTTGCAGGCACTTACACATCCAAAAAAGCATGTGCCCAAGGTTTATCAAATGCACACGGCGGATGCGGTGACGATGGCTCAAGTTGAGCAGTTAGAACACGGGGTAGAACTGCGGAATGAAAGCGGTGTGTTTGTAGCCACAGGTGTAAAAATATTGGCTGAACATCAATTGGAAATGACGGTACACCAAGGTGTATATCATCAGGTAAAACGTATGCTCGCCGCTGTTGGCAATAAAGTTGAACAGCTACATCGGGCGAAAGTAGGACAACTAAGCTTGGACGGCTTAGATGAAGGTGAATGGATGTATTTAACCGCCGAGCAAATTGAACAGTCCAAGTTTCGTGCTCTGTAATTTCAAAGTATCTGTCAATTTGAAAAGGGCTTTCTTATACAAATCTGATTTTTGGAATCATTTAAATAAGAAAGCCGATGCGGTATAAGGTTGATTTTATTTGGTAATTAGCTTACTAAAAGTAACTATAAGTCGTGTTTAAGAATTAAAAAATGTTGGTGAAAGAATTTAGCGAATAAAATAATGATAGGTTTGAAATTCATCATCTTTAACAAAGCCCATGGATTCATAAAGCTGATGTGAGTGATAATTATTTTTTTGTGTTTCAAGACTAATTCTTAATGCATTTTCATGCTGGGCAAATAATACCGCAGTATCGATGAGTTGGCGCGCAGAGCCTTGGCGACGAAAAACTGGGCTGACATAGACATCATCTAAAATATAATAAGTCGAGCAAGCAGCGGAAGAAAAACCTAAATACAGCAGAACAAAACCGGTAATCGTTTCATCTTTTAAACAAATAAAAATAACACTTTGATTATTTTCAAAACGTTGCTTTAAAAAATGCGAAGATAAATCGAGATTTGAAGATGAGCCATAAAATTGTCGATATTCATCGAAAAGAACAGCAAGGGGAATGAGATCTGCATCAGTGGCACGTCGAACAATCATTATTTATATACTCCATGCTATTTTTATAGTCTTGCATGAAGCATATCGAAATTTTGGAATTGGTTGATTTATAAATTGTTTATAAATGCGACAGTGTTAAGTTTTGTCACTTTCACCCAAAATGGCATTTAATTCTTCAAATAAATCTAAATGATCATCATCAAGCAAAGGATCATTTTTTAGAATTTCTAATTCAGCATGGCTAATCTCAGTGGTCGATAACGCCAGTGATTCTTGCTGTTTTAATTTACGTAATTTAATCAGCTGTTCAATATTGATATTTTGATTTTCAATAGAGAAGGGGATGGATTTAGTTAAAACCACCTGTTTGAAAAATAGGCGTACGGCTTGGGCAGGTGTAATCCCCAATTGTTTAAATACGGCAAATGCTTGCTTCTTTTCCTGAGAATCGAGGCGGATTTGGTAGACTTCAGTTTTTCTCATATTTTTAGAAAGCTTTAAATTACTTAACTTTTCGCATTTATTCTAATCAAAAATACTATAAATTCAATATTCTTTGGAAGTATTTTATCAATAAAATGTAATGACAACTAGATTACAGTGTCAATTCACGCGCAGAGCAGAAATGAAATGATTGCTGTGTCACAGGATCTATAAACTGTATTTCTTTCGCGAGCAGTTGCAAAGGGTGGCTGAAATCATCATCTGGTTTATGTGCAACCTGCGGATAAAATGGATCATTTTTAATTGGAATATTCAACGCGTTGAGATGTACCCGAAGTTGATGTTGTTTACCTGTATGTGGCTTTAATCTGTATTTTGCCCATTGCCCATGATATTCAATTAGTTCAATGTGGGTTTCGCTATTGGCTTCACCCGCCATGACTTGCATGGTATAGAAGGGTTTTCCTTTTTCCATACGTAGTTTAGTTGTCATTGGAAATGTGAGTTCACTTCGATAAGCCGCAATCGCATGATAGGTTTTTTGTACTTCACGGCTGGCAAACATTTGTTGATAGGCACCACGGGTTTCTACCCGCTTTGAAAAAAGCACCACGCCTGCTGTTTCACGATCCAAACGATGAATAGGGGTTAAACCTTCATTTTGTGTTTGATTTTTAAGGCGAACCAATAAGGTTTCTTGTACATATTGCCCTGTTGGACTCATGGTTAAAAAATGTGGTTTATCTACCACTAATAGGTGTTCATTTTCAAAGATGATTTGATGTTCAAAAGGAACATGGATTTCATGCGCTAAAAAACGATAGTAAAACACATGTGTATTTGCCATATATGGACTCTGAATATGCAGTTTTTCACCTGCAGCATCATAGACCAAACCATCTGCAAAGCGTTGTGTCCATTCATCAGCTGAAATGTGTTGAAATTGCTGACATAAATATTCAAAAACAGTTGCTGTAATTGCTTTGTTTGTGTCTAGAAAAACTTTGCTGGCACTAACGCCATTCATCATAGGTGGTGTGAAATTGTTGCTTTGCATCAAGAGCTTTTAAACTATCTGAGTGATGGTGGTTAGTTGTAGTGAAAAATGTCCAAAGCAAAGTGAGGACATATGATTTTCATGCAACGCGATGCTATCATATTTAATTCTTATGTACATGTTGTGAGTAATATGCAGTATTCATTCAGTTTGGACTTAAATAGTGAAGTCGATACCCAAAACTTAGCTACCGTACTGTCGACGCATTTTACCACGGGCGTGATTTACCTTATTGGTGACTTGGGGGCTGGTAAGACCACTTTAAGCCGTTATTTTTTACAGCAAATGGGTCATCAAGGCGCAGTCAAAAGTCCAACCTATACATTGGTTGAGCCTTACAATATTCAAGGTAAAGATATTTTTCATTTTGACTTGTATCGTTTAAATGACCCTTATGAACTTGAATTGATGGGTATTCGTGATTACTTAGAAACACCGAATGCACTTTTCTTATTTGAATGGCCTTCAAAAGGTGGAGACGAAATTCCAGCTGCCGATTTAGTGATAAATATTGAAAAATCAGAAGATGAAATGTCGCGTAGGGCGACATTAACATCATCATCTGAAACCTTGCAAAATGCTTTGGAGCAAAAATTCAACCATGCTGAATGACATCAGTGCCCGCCGAATTCGTACCCTTGATCCTGCTCTAGCCAACCAAATTGCTGCGGGTGAAGTGATTGAACGCCCTGCATCTGTGGTCAAAGAATTACTTGAAAATGCCATTGATGCAGGATCAACAGAATTAATTATTCGTGTTGAGCAAGGCGGTAGCACACTGATTGAAATTATTGACAATGGTCGGGGGATTCATCATGAAGACCTCCCTTTGGCCGTTATGCGTCATGCGACTAGTAAAATCCAAAGTGCAGAAGACTTACATGCGATTGTGAGTTTAGGCTTTCGTGGTGAAGCCTTGGCATCCATTGCTGCGGTATCACGGTTGACGTTGACTAGTAGTCAAAATGAAGATGGTGTTGGCTATCAGGTTGAAGTTAATGGTACTGCTTTTGATCATCAAGAGATTCAACCTGTTGCTGCACAAAGAGGCACAACGATTCGGGTACAGGATTTATTTTTTAATGTACCAGCACGTCGTAAATTTCTCAAAAAACAGGGCACTGAATTTGGACATATTGAAGAAATTGTCCGTCGTTTAGCGCTGACACACTTTGATATTCGTTTTGTTTTAGAGCACAACAATAGCATTAAATTAAATCTGCCTGTAGCAGATAGTGGGGCGTTACGTTTTCAGCGTGTACAACAGTTGTTAGGTCGTCAGTTTACCGAAAATGCGTACTGGATTGATGCAGATAGCGTCAACATGCGCTTAAGCGGTTGGCTAGGCCATCCCTCGGATGCACGCGCACAAGCCGATATGCAATATGTTTATGTAAATGGTCGTATTGTGAAAGACAAGACGGTTTCACATGCGCTACGCATGGCGTATGACGGTATTTTACATGGACATCAACATGCAGCGTACTTGCTGTTTATGGAGGTTGATCCTGAAAATATTGATGTAAACGTGCATCCAACCAAGCATGAAATTCGCTTTTTAAACCAACGTGAAGTCCATGAATTTGTGCGTCATTATGCTAAATCGACTTTAGCGCAATTCCAAACTGCGACAGCCGAACTTTCTAGTGCCATGAAGCTTGAACCCCAAGCTCAAGAAAATTTGATTGCGCAACCAAGGCATCAAGAACAATTTCAATTACATCAAAATATTGAAGCTGTAACACAAACTGCTGCAAATTTTGTTAATCCTGATAGTGCGGGTGGATTAACCGATTTTAGCTCACCCACTGGGGTGAATTATGCTGAATCGGCTGAACAAGTGGCTGCGTATGGCTATTCTGCTGCGCAACACCCATCTACAGGTTCAATAAATACAAATGGCTATGTTGCTTCATATAATGGATCAAAACAGCTAAATAACGCATTACAGAGCTATTTAGCACCCTTACGTCAAACATCAGATACGGCTATTGATGTCGAGCAGTCCATGCAAGCCCATATTCAACAGAAAGTGGATGAGCATCCGCTTGGTATTGCGATTGCGCAGCTGCACGGTATTTATATTCTGGCGCAGAATACTGAAGGTTTGATTATTGTTGATATGCATGCTGCACATGAGCGTATTGTATTGCAACAAATGAAAACAGCGTGGGATAAACCAGAATTTTGGACTTCACAACAATTGCTTATTCCTAAAGTAGTTAGCATTAGTCGTATGCAAGCCATGCGTGTAGATGAGCTGAAAGATCAATTAGCACGCTTAGGACTTGAAATTGATCAATATGGCGATGAGCAGGTGATCGTTCGTGGCGTACCTGCCATTTTACATAAGGCTGATTTTGATGCGTTGATTCCAGAATTATTAAATGATTTAGATCCAACTGATCAAGTGGCAGGATTGCTACAAAAACGTGACCAAATTTTAGCGGGTATGGCCTGTCATGGTGCTGTACGAGCACACCGTATTTTAAGCCTGTCTGAAATGAATGCATTATTACGTCAGATGGAACAAACCGAATTTGCCAGTCAATGTAACCATGGACGCCCAACTTGGCGTGCTTTCCCATTGGCTCAGCTTGATAAACTTTTTGCTCGAGGAGAGTAGTTGTACATGTCAAATCAATTGCCGGTCATCAATCTTATGGGACCAACTGCAAGTGGGAAAACCGCGCTGGCATGTGAACTCTTTGAGCGTGGAAATTTTGAATTAATATCCGTTGATTCAGCACTCGTTTATCAAGATATGGATATTGGTACAGCCAAGCCTACTAAAGCCGAGCTGGAGCAATATCCGCATCATTTAATTGATATTATTAGTCCTTTAGAAGTGTATTCGGCAGCCAATTTTGTTGAGGATGCATGTGTATTAATTGATGATATGCATGCTCGCGGTAAAACCCCAATTTTAGTTGGTGGGACGATGTTGTATTACAAGGCTTTACTTGAGGGATTGTCATCCAACTTACCCAGTGCTGATTACGCTGTGCGTGCAGAAATTGAAGAGAAAGGTGAGTGTGAGGGGTGGGATGCTGTTTATGCTGAATTGTGTAGTGTAGATCCCTTAGCAGGTGAAAAGTTTAAAGTCAGTGATAAGCAGCGTATTATTCGTGCGTTGGAAGTTTATAAATTGACCGGACAACCTATTACAAAATTACAAGCTGAACAGCCTAAAAATTTACCTTACCGTTACAATTTTCATAATTACGCTTTACTGCCTGACCGTTTAGAATTACACGGGCGGATAGCACAACGTTTAAAAATAATGTGGGAAATTGGATTTTTAAATGAAGTGAAAGGGCTAATTGAAAAATACGATTTAGATGAAAATTTGCCCGCTATGCGATCAGTTGGTTACCGTCAAGCATTAGATTTTTTAAGAAATAGTGATCTAAGTAGCGAAAAACAGCGTGAAATGGAGGATAAGGCTCTATTTGCGACACGACAACTTGCAAAACGTCAATATACTTGGTTAAGATCTTTGCAAGAAACGCATAAATTTACTACATATTTAACAGCGAAGCAGGCTCAAGAAGACTTGCGAAACTGCTACGGATAAAGCAAAATTTAGGGACTACCTTTTTGATAATTTTTAATTGAAAAATAAAGGTAGTTTTTGCGCTGATTTTTATTATTTTTTGGAGTTATAACATGTCTAAAGGTCAAACTTTACAAGATCCGTTCTTAAATTCTCTCCGTAAAGAACGTATTCCAGTTTCTATCTTTCTTGTAAATGGTATTAAATTGCAAGGTCATATTGAGTCATTTGACCAATATGTAGTTCTTTTGAAAAATACAGTAAGCCAAATGGTTTACAAACATGCGATTTCAACTGTAGTTCCTGCACGTAACCCACGTCCAGCTGGCGCTCCTGCTGGTGCACAAGGTGCAGCTGGCTTCGGTGGTCAACAAGGCGGCTTCGGTGGTCAACAAGGCGGCTTCGGCGGTCAACAAGGTGGCTTCGGTGGTCAACAAGGTGGCTTCGGTGGTCAAGGTGGTTTCGGTGGCCAAGGTGGCTTTGGTGGTCAAGGTGGCTTCGGTGCTCAAGGTGGCTTCGGTGCTCAAGGTGGCTTCGGTGCTCAAGGTGGCTTCGGTGGTCAAAATGCTGGTTTTGAAAGCGAAACTAAATTTGATGATGCTCAAGACGACGAAAACAACAATCGTTAATTGAGTCATTAAGAGCCTCCCGATCGGGAGGCTTTTTTTATTGTTAGAAATAATGACTAAAAATATTTTAAATTTTAGTAAAAATGAGACGTAATAAAACCAGCCTAGGCTGGTTTTATTTTATGTATTATTTCGATTTACGTTGTAGAGCAGGGTCTTTAATATCTACAAAAGCATTGTTTCGAATTTCACGTAACCAGCTGTCAAGCTCGGTATCAAATTGACGCTCACCTAAGAGTTGGCGCGCCATACGCTCTTGAACCTCTTGTGTCATGTCTTGTTGGCGTGTGTCAGTCACTTGTAGGATATGCCAACCAAACTGCGATTGAAATGGTTTGCTGATTTCGCCTTTAGGTGTTTCTTTCATTTTTGCTTCGAATTCAGGAACCATAACCCCAGGGCTCACCCAACCTAAGCTACCACCATTTGCCGCAGAACCAGGGTCATTTGAGAAAGTTGAGGCAATAACAGCAAAATCTTCACCTTTTTGTAGACGTGTGTATAAGCTGTCAATCATTTGCTTCGCATTTTCAGGGCTAACAACCTCTGATGGTTGAATTAAAATATGACGCGTTTGAAATTGCGGAACAATGGCTTTTTGATCTGATGCTTTGCGTTCAATTAATTTTAGAACATGAACACCATCGCGTACAGAAATCAATTCTGTCGTTTGTCCAACTTGTAATGGTGAAACACGCGCTGCAAGCTCGTCTGGAATATCAGATAAGCTACGGAAGCCCATATCTGCTGCATCTACTTTAGTATCTTTGGTGCTGAATTTAGTACTAATTGCTTTAGCATCATTGCTAGTTGCAAGTTCTTTACGTACATCCTCAGCAATTTTTACAGCATTTTCACCACCAGAAATACGAACGTGTAAGACGTGAACTTGATTGCCAAGCGCAGCTTGGCCTTGTGGTGAGCTTAAAAAGTTTTTAACGTCTTGATCACTAATTTGAATACGTGATGTCACAAGTTGTTGGCGTAGACGTTGCAGTGCAATATCTTCAGCAATACGAGCGCGTAACGAAGAGTAGGTGTTTGGTGCTATTGCATCTAGTTTTTGTTGAAATGCTTCAAGGCTTGCAGAACCTGAATCTTTTGCAACTTTTAAAACTGCTTCATTGAGAGATTTTTCATCTGCTTTTACGTTATAGCGTTTTACTTGTTCAAGTTGAGCTTGACGTGTAATAAGTTGTTCAAGTGCTTGTTGCTGTAAATATTCAATCGGAGGAACAGTCTGTTTTTTTGATTGAAGTTGATGTGTAATCTCTGCAATGCTTTGATCTAAATCACTACGTAAAATAACGCTATTATCTACAACAGCTACAATTTCATCTTTAGGTTGTGCATCAGCGAAAGTCGGCATTGAAGCAGAAAGACAAAGTGCTAATGCTGTTGCTTTAAAAATTTGTTTTAACTGTTCTGTCTTCATTAACGTTCTGTCCAAGATTGATTAATATTGTTAAAACCTAAAACACGGTTTTCAAGTAAAGAGGTTAATTTATTGTTGAATCCACCTAAACCTTTAAGTGTGAATTCAGCCATAATGGCACGTTTAGGTTTTACATCAGAAGATGTTACATCATCCAAATCATTAAAATATGAACGTCCGTATACTGAAACACCCCAACAGCATGATTCATAGTTCACACCCAATAGATATTCGCGCGCAATGCTATTGTCTAAATCGTATTGTGCATGCCCGATAATACGCCAGTTGTTATGGATGGGTTGAATAAATGAAGCAACTGCTTGGTCATAACTATCTTGACGGTTTGGAATGTCTTTGCGATAGAAATAACCGACGTTATAAAGATTACCTTTATCACCTGCATAATACATTTGGATATCGCGCTGAGCATTATCGCCATTTGCCATCCAAGCTGAATTCGCATTGACACTGATACGATCAGATAACTGGCTCGATAAGCTCACAACAGGGCCAGTGTGACGTTCGTTATCAAATTTGTCGGTGACATTGTTCAAAGTGACACGACGATCTTCAAAATAGAAGCTTTGACCTACGCTAGCTTTTAAGCGCTCCAAACCAACATCATCAAATATGCTGTAACTTAGGCCTAATGATGCAAAATTGTTGTCTTCTAGACGGTCATTTCCATAGAAACGACGTGGGCTAAACAACTGATCATAGTTAATAGATGCAGTAGTTGAATCAAAGTTAGGATTAGTTTCTTGGTTCTTATATGGTGAATAAGCATAGAAGAATCGTGGTGTTAAGGTTTGTAGGTATCGACCTTCACGTTCCATGACCAGGCCAGCATCAAGCGTAAACTGAGGAACTACGACAGATTTACTTTCATTAGACGAGCTAATGTTTTGTGCATTAACCGTATCTTGATCATAAATTGTGTTTACATTACGAATTGTGGCTTCTGGAATGACGAAAGACCAAGGTGTGCGGTAGTTATAGCGAACACTAAAATCATTGTAAATACGTGCACCGCTTGGCTCGTACATTGGTGATTCGTCATTGCTTACAGGGATATTGTTATTACGTAAGTTTTTCTTGAAATAAGCAGTATCGTTATTAAACTCATATTGTAAGCCTAGCGGATTACCAGTTTTGTAATTTAATAAAAATTGCGGTAAGCGCGCATATGGACGATCTTCATCGCTGACTGTTTTATCTAAAGTTTGGAAGTCCTCAACTTTAAGCTGTGCTTTTAAGCCGGGGATACCATTTTTATAATTAAGTTCCCATGCACGGCGTAAGTTTAGGTCAGTTTTTGAGTTTGGATTATTATTGAGATCTGAGAAATAGTCTTTATCGGATGCATAGTTGTATTCGAGATTTGTGCTGAATTGATCGTTAATTTTCCAGTTATGTAGAAAGTGTAAATCTTTACGATCTTGGTCGTCATATTTTTGGTCACCAGCTAAATAGCCACCAAAAATCATCCCCGAGCCAAAGTTTTTGCTGAGATAGCGGAATTCACCTTCAAGCATCGGGCCACGATCTGCGATATAGCGCGGTGTAACTGTGGCATCATAATTTGGTGCTAAGTTTAAATAAACTGGAACTGCAAGTTCAAAACCACCATCATTGGTAAAGCCAAAACTTGGGGTTAAAATACCTGTGGTTCGGCGATCATCAATCGGGAAATTGAAATATGGCACGGCCATCACAGGTACATCTTTTACGTATAAAGTTGTACCTTTGGTTTCACCGCGGCCAGTTTCTTGATTAAGTTTGATTTTATCCGCTTGGATTTTCCAAGTTGGCTTCTCATCCGGCGGGCAAGTTGTATATTCTGCGTTTTCTAATTCAAGTGTATCTGTTGAAGTGCGTGCGATTTTTTCTGCGCGACCATGTGCATGTTGTTCTTCTGCGATGAAGAAACTGTTATTTAAGTCGCCTTGTTGCGTTTTTAAGTTGTAGTCAATCGAATCGCTTTGTGAAATTAAACCAGACTGAGCCATTTGTACACGGCCTGTTGCATTTGCATAAGTCTGCGTTTTATCAATTTTGATTTGATCTGCACGTATTTGACGACCTTCTTGGTCAATCAGAACATTACCTTCAAGAATGGAATCGCCATTCGGGTCAAAATGACCATAGTCTGCGGTAATGGTAGAGGTTGCATCTTCTGGGGCAACAGCTTTGGTGGTTGGAGCTACAGGTGTAATCCATGTTCCAGTACAAAATGCAGAGCTAAGTTGATTGGTATTTCGGATTTGGGCTTCTGGGGCAGATTTATCAACATAATATTGTTCAAAGAACTGCTGACCCGGGTAGGCTTCGGCAATTGTCTGCTTCAACTGTTCAGTATCATCTTCCGTGGAAGCGGTAGAAACAGACGCTGCATAGCTTGGTAAAGAGCTACCACAAAGAAGGGTTAAGATCGCAGTCGCTAAAGGATTGAATTTAAACTGTTGCTTCATTTGTCTCATTAACCAAGTATGCTTAATCGCAATTAATTATTGTCGCATCATAGAGAAAAAGTTGATAAGTAGCTACACTTAGCACTTTAAAAACTCAGCCTGTATTAGAATTTATCGCAAATGAATACACAACGTGAACAATTGATACAAACATGGATTTCATCTGTACTTGGTTCAGATCAATTTGAAATTAACTTTCTAGCAGGCGATGCAAGTTTCCGTCGTTATGCACGAATCAAATTGAATAATAAAACATTTATGCTGATGGATGCACCACCAGAAAAAGAAGATTGTGTGCCTTTTGTGACGATTGATGAATTTTTTGATGCGAATGGCGTTCGTGTACCCCATATTGTGGCAAAAGATCTAGAGCAAGGCTTTTTATTGCTGGAAGATTTTGGTGATGTTTTACTGTCGACATTGCTCAATGATCAAACAGTAGACGCACATTACGCACAAAGTTTTAAACAGTTGATTCAATTACAGTCAATTGATGGTGTAAACCACTTTCCAGAATATGCCTATGAAAAGCTGATTTCTGAAATGGAGCTTTTAACTGATTGGTTATTGCCTTCATTACAAATTCAACTAACTATCGAAGAGTCAGCTTTAATTAAGCGTACCTTTGCGATTTTAGCCAATGCTGCCTTGGCACAACCACAAGTCATCGTGCATCGTGATTTCCATAGTCGTAATTTAATGATGCTCGATGGTGAGCAAGATCAAGGTGTCATTGATTTCCAAGATGCAGTGATTGGTGCGGATACTTATGACCTTATTTCAATCACTCGAGACGCTTATGTGCAGTGGAATGCTGAGCGTGTATATGGTTGGTTTAAAGTGTTTTATGACTTGTTACCTGCGTCGGCAAAAGAAGGTCGTGACTTTGAACAATTTAAACAAGATGCTGACCTGATGGCGATTCAACGTCATATCAAGATTTTGGGTATTTTTGTTCGTTTGTTTGAGCGTGATGGTAAATCAGGCTACTTGAAAGATTTACCTCGTGTGATGTGGTATTTACTTGAAGAAAGTAAGCCGTATGCAGAACTACAACCATTTATTCAGTTTATTCAAGCTAAAGTATTGCCGAAATTTGAAGCCAAATACGGTAGTTACGAGGTTGTTGCATAATGAAAGCCATGATTTTAGCGGCGGGTCTAGGCAACCGGATGCGTCCTTTAACCTTATATAAGCCAAAGCCTTTGCTTGAAGTGGGTGGAAAACCACTGATTGTTTGGCATATTGAAAAACTCAAAAAAATTGGCGTGACTGAAATTATTATCAATTCTGCTTGGCTAGCCGATGTGTTGATTGGCGCCTTAGGCGATGGTTCTCAATTTGGCGTTACTATTCGCTGGACACGTGAAGCAGAAGGTTTAGAAACAGCAGGTGGCATTATTAATGCTTTACCTTTGCTTGGGACAGAGCCATTTATTTTGGTGAATGGTGATGTTTGGACAACTTTTGATTTTTCATCCTTACTGAATGTGAACTTAGGTGCAGATCTTGCACATCTTGTTTTTGTGACTAATCCTGCTCAACATCCCAAAGGCGATTTTATCTTGGCAAATGGGCGTAGTTATACCTTTGAGCAAGGACAACAAGGTGAGGCACTGACTTATAGTGGCGTAGCGGTCATTAACCCAAAAATGTTTGATGGTTTGGATGCAGGAAAACGACCTTTAGCTCCATTATTAAAAGATGCGATGCTAGATGGAAAAATTTCTGCAGAAAAAATGCAAGCAGCTTGGGTAGATGTTGGCACACCTGAGCGATTAAGTGATCTAGATCTACAGATTCGTCAGGGCATGTACGCTTAAGTGCATATTCGCTAAGCGTTAGCTACTGTTCCACGGCTTAGAAATCGGTATACTTCAGTTAATTTTTATTGAGATGTCTTCTTTATGCATCCTTTTTTTCAAGACTTAAAGCAAGGTAGTCAAAAGCTTGGCTTAGATTTGAGTGAAGAAGCATTAAATCTATTGCTGAAATATCAAGATGCCTTAGTGCTGTGGAACAAAGCCTATAACTTGACCGCAATTCGTGATCCAAAAGAAATGTTGGTGAAGCATTTGCTGGATAGTTTGAGTATTTTGAACGACTTGCCAGCAGGCCGTTTACTCGATATTGGTACAGGTGGAGGTATGCCAGGCATGATCATTGCACTGTGTCAGCCAGATCGTGAATGTGTACTATTAGATGCGAACGGAAAAAAAATTCGATTCTTAAAGCAATTTATTGCAGACCTAAAACTAAAAAATGTCATTGCAGTTCAAACACGTGTTGAGAATGAAGACAGCATCAATGAACTAGGGCAATTTGATGTGATTACCAGTCGTGCTTTTGCTTCATTGACTGATTTTGTAGATGCATCTAAACCGTATATGCATGAGCAAAGTATTATTGCTTCAATGAAAGGTTTAATCCCAGAAGAAGAAGTTGAAACACTGAAAAGTGAGTTCAAAATTGATATCGTTGCGTTAAAAGTTCCACGATTGGATGAACAACGCCATTTAATTTTCTTAAAACGTATTTAAATTTTTCAAAGGACTGGGGTTACCATGGCTCAAATTATTGCGATTGCAAACCAAAAGGGTGGCGTAGGTAAAACCACAACTGCAGTGAATTTGGCTGCGTCATTGGCCGTATTAAAAAAACGCGTATTACTTGTAGATATGGATTCGCAAGGTAATGCCACGATGGGGTCGGGCATTCAAAAGAACGACTTATTGTACTCAGTGACGGATGTACTTTTGGGTGAAGTACCCATTGAAACTGCAATTCATAAAGCTGAAGTGGGTTATAAAGTTCTAGGTGCAAACCGTGATTTAGCAGGTGTGGAACTTGCGATTGCTGACCAAGATGGACGTGAGTTTATTTTACGTGAGGCCTTGGCAACGGTAGAAAAAGATTTTGACTACATTATTGTAGATTGTGCGCCAAGTTTAAGTTTAATTACAGTCAATGCTTTAGCAGCGGTACGCGGTGTGCTTATTCCAATGCAATGTGAATATTATGCATTGGAAGGTTTAGCAGATTTGACGCAAACCATTGATCGTATTCAACAAGCATTGAATCCAGATCTAGAGATCGTGGGTGTATTACGTACGATGTATGATGCGCGTAATGCTTTGACTCGTGATGTTTCTGCAGAATTAGAACAATATTTTGGCAAAAAACTTTATGAAACTGTAGTGCCACGTAATATTCGTCTAGCGGAAGCGCCTGCACACGGTTTGCCTGTAATTTATTTTGAAAAAAGCTCAAAGGGTGCAGTTGCTTACTTGAACTTGGCAGCTGAGATGTTAAAAAAAACCAAAGTGAAAAAAGGAAGTAAAGCATGACCGTAAAAAAACGTGGACTGGCTAAAGGTCGTGGTTTAGATGCCTTACTTGGTTCGATCCAAAAAGAAAAACTACAGTTAGAAGCCAAAGCATTAGATCATGGTCAGTTGAAGCAAATTGATGTTCACTTATTAAAGCGCGGTGAATATCAACCACGCCGCTTTATTAAAGAACAAGATCTTCAAGAACTTGCGGCTTCAATTGAAAAGCATGGAGTCATGCAGCCGATCGTGATTCGTCCTGTTGAAGACGAAAAACATCCCTATGAAATTATTGCAGGTGAACGTCGCTGGCGTGCTGCGCAACTTGCTGGACTAACAGAAGTTCCTGCAATTGTGCGTGATCTTTCAGATCAAGTTGCAATTGCATTAGCACTGATTGAGAACATTCAACGTCAAGACCTGAACCCAATTGATCAAGCCATGGCATTACAACGTTTCCATGATGAGTTTGGTTTAAGTCACCAAGAAATTGCGGATACAGTAGGTAAAGCTCGTACCACGATCAGTAATTTATTGCGTTTACTTTCATTGGCAGAACCAGTGAAAGATTTTATGCAGCAAGGCTTACTTGATATGGGGCATGCACGTGCAATTTTGACCTTGAAAGCCAAAGACCAATTAAAAGTCGCTGAAATGGTCATTGAAAAAAGCATGTCCGTGCGTCAAACCGAACAGTATGTTCGTGACTTAAATGCACCGAAACAACCTAAAGCAAAAGTAAATGTTTCGTCAGACATACAGCAACTTACACAACGACTTTCAGATCGTTTTAGTGCTGAAGTAAAAATTGATCATAATAAACAAGGTAAGGGTAAGCTTGTGATTAGCTACCATAATCTTGAAGAACTCGACGGCATTCTAAATATTTGTTTGGCTGAATAATTTTACAGTCTATTTACTTGGGGAAAATCAAATGTGGGAATTAGTCAAAGCGGGTGGGTGGTTAATGATCCCACTCGTGATTTGTTCAATCTTTACTGTTGCCATTACCATTGAGCGTTTTATTCGCTTAAAAAAATCAATGGTTTTACCATCATCTTTATATATGAAGGCCAATTCTTCTGTGAAAGATGTGGTTCAGCACATGGAGCAAAGTAAAGACTTGCAACAGAGTACGTTAGGTCGTGTTTTGACTGCAGGTTATGCAAGTAAAAATCAATCTGAGCAATACGCACGTGCCCAAATGGAAGTGACCGCATCTCAAGAAATTGGTTATCTTGAAAAAAACATTAACTTTTTGGGAACTTTAAGTGCGGTTGCTCCGTTGTTGGGTTTGCTGGGTACTGTCATTGGTATTATTGAAGCGTTTTTGATGATTGATATTGGAACCAATAGTGATCCAGTATTGATGATGCCGGGTATTTCTAAAGCATTAATTACAACAGCTGCAGGTATGTTGATTGCCGTGCCTGCATTATTTGCACATCGTTATTTCCAGCGTTTGGTTCAAGAATATGTTGCTGAACTTGAGCAGCAATCGACTTTGTTTCATGCCGCTTTGTTCTATAAAAAAGCCCCTGAAGTCGAAAGTCAGGACATTCAGAAAGCCAGCTGAATGGAGGCGGAAAAATGAAATTTAAACGCCGTCAGGTTGAAGATATTCATATCAACCTCACTCCGATGATTGATTGCTTGATGTTTATTTTGGTGTTTTTATTACTTTCGACAACCTTTAATCAGATGAGTCGAATGAATTTAACACTTCCGGATGCACAAGGTGTTCCACCAAAACAATATGATCAAAAAGTTGAAGTGGTGGTGGATTCTACAGGGCATTACTCGGTCAACGGGCAATCCTTGGCAAGTAAGGAAGTTTCAGATTTAAATACGGCAATTAAACAGATATCGAATGATCGTCGTGATTTAATGTTTGTGATTGCTGCTGATGCGAAAGCCACGCATCAGGATGTGATTCGCGTGATGGATGTTGCAGGGCAGTTAGGCTTTGTAAATATTAACATCAGTACCAAAGTACCAACTCGAGGTTATTAGTGAAGCACGATTTTAAGGTCTACCTACGCCTATTAAGTTATTTAAAACCTTTTTGGGCAATAGGCTTACTTGTTTTGCTTGGTTTCAGTATTAATGCTGCGACGGAAGTTTCTGTCGCAAAATTATTGGAACGCATTATTGAAGCTATACAAAACAAAGATCAAAGCTTTACAACCTTATTTCCACTCTTGGTGGTTTTATTGATGTTCTTCCGTGGACTCGGTTTGTTCATGGGTGGATATTTTACCGCAGTGATTTCTCGAAACTTAATCTTTAATATTCGTCAGCAAGTCTTCGCTAAGTTGATGCGTTTGCCTTCACAATATTATTTAGACAATTCGAGCGGTCATATCACTGCAAAAATTATGTATAACGTTGAACAATTGACGGCAGCATCGTCTGAGTCGCTAAAAACCATTGTACAACAGGGTCTTATTACCATCGCACTGTTGGGCTATTTGCTATATACCAACTGGCGACTAACTTTATGTATTTTAATTTTTGGCCCAATCATTGGTTTAATTATACGTAAAGCCTCGAAACGCATGCGTAAATTATCTATGCAAGTGCAAAGTACTATGGGGGATGTGAACCATGTGGTACAGGAAACAGTTCAAGGTAATTTGGTGGTGAAAGGCTTTGCAGGCCAAGATTATGAGCAAAACCGTTTTCACGAAAGCTCGATGGAAAATTTACGCCGTGGCCTGAAAATGGTGGTAGTACAGCAGCTCAATAGTCCAATTGTTCAGCTGATCATGTCTATTGCGCTCAGTATTGTCATGTATATCGCTTTACGCCCAGAAATTTTGCAGGACACTTCAGCTGGTGAGTTTGTTGCCTATATTACAGCGGCAGGTATGTTGAGCAAGCCGATTAAAACATTGACGGATGTTAACGAAAAGCTTCAACGTGGTATGGCTGCAGCATATTCGGTATTTGAATTGCTGGATATGCCAGAAGAAGCCAATAACGGCACATTAAAACCAGTGTTGAAAGGTGATGTTGAATTTAAGAATGTAAATTTAATCTATGCAGATGGTCATCATGCAATTCATGATTTTAACCTAAAGGTGAATGCAGGTGAAACTGTTGCATTGGTTGGGCGTTCTGGTGCAGGCAAAACTTCACTGGTGAACTTATTGGTGCGCTACCAAGATGTTACTTCTGGTCAGTTACTGTTAGATCAACATGATATTAATGATCTCGAATTAAATAGCCTGCGCACCCAAATTTCGATGGTGAATCAGCAAGTTGTCTTATTTAACCGCACAGTTCGTGAAAATATTGCCTATGGCCAGTTAGAGCATGCGACAGATGAACAGGTCATCGCCGCAGCGAAAGCTGCTTTTGCCCATGATTTTATTATGGATCTACCACAAGGTTATGACACGCCATTAGGTGCGCAAGGCCTGAATTTATCAGGTGGTCAGCGACAACGTATTGCGATTGCACGCGCAATTTTGAAAAATGCACCAATTCTAATTTTGGATGAGGCAACAAGTGCCCTGGATAACGAGTCAGAATATTATATTCAGCAAGCATTTGATGCGGCGATGCAAGATCGAACAACAATCGTGATTGCTCATCGCTTATCTACTATTGAAAATGCTGATCGTATTGTGGTGATGGATAAAGGGCGTATTATTGAACAAGGTACGCATGCTGAATTAATCGCGCAGCAAGGTGCCTACTTTCAACTTCATCAGCGTAATTTTGAGGAAAACTAAGCCATGTCACTTGCACAAATGATTCAGGATGCTTGGAATGAACAGGCAAAGTGGCTCATTGTGTTTAGACCTTTGTCATGGATTTATCGTGGTGGTTTTTTACTCAATAAAAAACTTTATAAAATAGGTGCAAAATCTAGTTATACCGCACCTATTCCAGTTATGGTTATTGGAAATATTACTGTTGGTGGTAGTGGTAAAACACCATTACTTATTCATTTGGTGAGTTATCTAAATAGCTTAGACATCAAAGTTGGTGTGATCAGCCGCGGTTATGGTGGTAAAGGGCCTTTTCCAGCTTATGTGGATCTAAATGCTACAGCTGAAACAGTAGGTGATGAACCTGCATTGATAGTCCAGTCCACAGATGTACCGATGGCGGTTGGTTCAAATCGTCAGCAAAGTATTGAGTTGTTACTGTCTAAACATCAGCTTGATCTAATTATTTGTGATGATGGGCTTCAACATTGGGCCTTAGCACGACAGTTAGAATGGATTGTTCTAGATAATAACCGTGGTTTAGGCAATGAAAAGCTATTGCCTGAAGGTTATTTACGCGAACCTAAAAAGCGCCTAGAAACGGGTACGGTGATTGAGCATTCCTCAAATCCTCAAACAGATTTAAATATGCATTTAGAGTCTTCACAGCCATATTTATTGAATAAAGATCTAGATACTGTATTCGATCCAAATAAAGATTTTTATGCGGTAGTTGGAATAGGATTTCCCCAGCGTTTTTATAATACTTTAGAAAAGATGGGGATACAGCATTTCCAATGTCATGAGTTTCCTGATCATTACGAATATGAATTAGACGACCTGCAATTTGAAGATGCAAATCCAATCATTACCACTGAAAAAGATGCTGTCAAACTATTGGCAATATTGAAAAAAAATCCAAATTTTAAACGAGAAATATGGGTTGTCCCAGTGGATGCGGTACTTTCACCTGCATGCTATGAAACTCTACATCAGCAGTTAAAGCAACTGGGTTTAAAACTTCCTGAAGGCATTTGATTTATGAAACATATTGTTATTCCTGCACGCTTTTCAAGTTCACGTTTACCAGGTAAGCCTTTACTTGAAATTCATGGTCGTCCAATGATTCTACGGGTAGTCGATCAAGCGAAGAAAGTAGCAGGATTTGATGATCTTTGTGTGGCAACAGATGATGAGCGTATTGCTACTGTTTGTCGTGCGGAAGGCGTAGATGTTGTGATGACATCGGCTGAGCATCCATCGGGTACCGATCGTTTAAGTGAAGTTGCTCGAATTAAAGGTTGGGCAAATGAAGACATCATTGTTAATGTGCAAGGTGATGAGCCACTACTTCCAGCGTTGTTGGTAAAACAGGTTGCGCAATTACTTGAAGATCAACCTGAATCTTCAATGTCTACATTGTGTGAGCCTATTCATAGCTTGGATGAGTTTCAGCGTGACAGCATTGTAAAAGTGGTAATGTCTAAACATAATCAAGCTTTGTACTTCAGTCGTGCGACTATCCCTTATGATCGTGATGGTGCTAAACAAGCTGAACAGCAATTGCATAATCAAGCTTATCGCCATTTAGGTTTGTATGCATATCGTGTGAAACTCTTACAAGAGTATGTGACATGGGATATGGGTGTATTAGAAAAATTAGAAAGTCTTGAACAACTACGTGTACTTGAAAATGGTCATCGTATTGCCATTGCAATAGCAGAAGCAAATTTACCACCGGGTGTGGATACACAAGCTGATCTTGATCGTTTGAATCAGATGGATGTTTCAAACTTCGAATAAGGTTGGTCGTTGATGCAAAATGAAATTGTGGCGCAAGTATATCCTTGGCAGCAAAATACGTGGGAAACACTGACGGGACGTTTTCCGCAGTTAGGGCATGGTATCTTGCTATATGGAAAAAAAGGCTGTGGTAAGGAAGCATTTGCAAAACAATTTCTTGCATGGGTGCTGTGTCAAAAGCGTGATGAACAAAAGCAGCCTTGTGGCGAGTGTGGAAGTTGTCAGTGGTTAAAGTCGGATACGCATCCCAATTTTGTCCATATTAGTACTGATGAAGACAATAAAAAGCAAAATGCAAAAATTAAAATTGAAAAAATACGAGATCTCTTACCATTTGTTCAGCAAACGGTGGACGGTTGGCGCGTAGTTTTAATTGAGCCTGCGGAGGCATTAAATATTGCATCATCTAATGCGTTGCTTAAAACACTCGAAGAACCGGGTGAACGCATTGTCATTATTTTATTGGCTGAACATTACTTAAAATTGCCTGCAACCATACGTAGTCGTATGCAGCATTATGCACTTGATCGAATTGAGCCGACACTGTCGCAGGATTATCTCTTGCAACATTTGCCTGACAGTGGTGAGACGCAACGCCAAGTTTTAATGAATTTAGCGAGTCAGATGCCGTTACAAGCCATTCAAGTTGCAAATAGTGAGTGGTTGAATTTACGACAAGAATTTATACACGATTGGCTAAAATTGGTCATGCAAAAAAATATGCCCATGGCAATTGCGACCAAGTGGAATAAAGCACTGAGTTTTAGTGATTTTAGTCAAATGTTTGAATACTTGTTGTCCGATATAATTTGTGTCAAGCTGAATCAATCCATTAAAAATATTGATTTGGATTTTGGTGTGCTTGCGGAGCAGTATACGCTTGAAACACTTTTTAATATTTATACTGAATTACAGCAGTCTAAGCGGTTCATTGAGCAGAACGTACAGGGGAATCTGGTCGTAGATGAGCTTTGCATTAAACTGATGAATATTTAAAAAAGGGGAAGATCGATGCAACCACGTATGGGCGGGATTATCCATGCAAATATTCCAGATGTGGAAACATTATTTGCGAGTTATATGCCATATGTTGTTGGTGGTGGATTATTTGTACCATCCAAGCAAACAGTCAAATTAGGTGAAGAAGTTTTTTTATTGGCGACCTTGCCAGAGCAAAGTATAAAAATTCCACTGACAGGTAAAGTTATTTGGGTTTCGCAAAAGCAAAATGGTATTAAACCACAAGGTTTTGGTATTCAACTTGGTGGCGAAAAAGGTGTTTATTTCAAAACTGAAGCAGAACGACTACTTGCAGGACTTAAATCTGAAGGACGTAGAAGTTACACTATGTAGTCATAACGTTGATAACTAGTAGGTACATATTGTGTTTGTAGATACCCATTGCCATTTAACCATGCTTGACCTAACACCCTATGATGGTAATTTAGATCTAGCATTGGAGCAGGCTCGAGCTGCTGGGGTCTCAAAATTTATGAGTATCTCAGTTGACCTTGATGATCATATTGAACTTTCAAAAATTGCTGCTCGCCATACGGATGTCGGATATTCAGTTGGTGTTCATCCATGTGAAGATCCGGCCACAATGGCGCGAGCTACTGTCGATACTCTGGTTGAATTGGCTCAATCAGAAAAAGTGTGGGCGATAGGTGAAACTGGACTCGACTATTTTCACAGCACCGATTTTATTGCGGAACAAAAAGACTGTTTTGCACGTCATATTCATGCTTCTCAAACAGTAAAGAAACCTGTTGTAGTACATACGCGTTCTGCGAAACATGATACGGTAGATATCATACGTGCTGAGAAATCAACACATGGTATTTTGCACTGTTTTACTGAAGACTGGGAAACAGCAAAAGCAGTTTTAGATTGTGGTTACTATGTTTCATTCTCAGGCATAGTTTCGTTTAAAAATGCTCAAGATTTACGTGATGTTGCCAAGCAGGTACCGCTTGATCGCGTGCTTATTGAAACCGATAGTCCTTACCTTGCGCCGATGCCCTATAGAGGAAAGTCTAATGAACCTAAATACGTTCCCTATGTAGCCAAAGCTTTAAGTGATGTATATGATAAGTCAGTTGAAGAGATGGCTTTCATAACAATGCAAAACTTTGAAAATCTCCTCAATCTTAAGTAAATAATTTGAATTGATATAAGAGTAAAAGAGAGTATAGGGTGAAGATGGATCGTCAGGCTCAATTTCGAGCAAGAGAAGCATTAATTTTCCAAGTAGCAGAACAATTGCTCTTAGAAAATGGTGAAGCAGGTATGACGCTTGATGCATTAGCAGCAGAGCTCGACCTTGCAAAAGGGACACTATACAAACACTTTCAAAGTAAAGATGAACTTTATATGCTGCTCATTATTCGTAATGAGCGCATGTTGCTCGAAATGATTAAGGATACGGACAAGGCTTTTCCCGAGCATCTCGCATTCTTTATGTTGCATCATTTACATCATCCAGAACGTACAGTTTTATTTCACCAAATTGAAGAGCGCTTATCGACTACAGGTGTTGGTATTCAGCACTTATTTAGTGAGCTTTACCAAGTGCGTAAGCAACGTTTACGTTTAATCATTCGCATGACTGAACGTTACTTAGAATCCATTGAAAGCAAAATGCCTGTACGTGATTATTTGGCTTCGATTTGGTCATTAACGCATGGCGCAGCAGCAATTTTAAATTCTAGCTTCTACCAGCGCTATTTAGGTTCACGTGATACTTTGCGTGTAGCTTATATTGATCAAGCCTTGGCATTGCCGAAACAAACACATGCGGTTGCACAGTTTGCGTAAAGGCTGCTTATGAAAATAACATCACCATCATTGGTTCGTGGATTCACCCTCGTAGAATTGATGGTGGTGATAGTGATCATGGGTATCATGGCTTCATTGGTATTGTTGAATATTGGTGGGACTGATCAGCGAAAAGCCATGCAAGCGCGTGAAGTATTTGTATTAGATCTGAAGAGAATTTTACGTGAATCCAATGATCAATCTCGTATTTTAGCCCTTGAGCAAAAAACTGCGACAGATGTGAATCAAGCAATTTATGCGGTACAAGAATATATTCCAGAAGCACAAAGACAGCAAAATGGCCTATTGGACCAAAATAATAAATGGCAAACTTATAAAGATTTTGAGGCAAAAAAATTACCAGAACATGTTTCATTTTCAATTCAGTCATTAGATCGGCAATATGAAAAGGCCAATAATTCAGACTTACTAAATCATGATGCACCTCAGTTAATATGGTTGGGTAATGGAGAAGTCAAACCTGTACGCATTCAATTCTATTTCGAAGAACGTCCCATTGGTGAAGAAATAGAAATAGACCATTTAGGTAAAATAAATGCGGGCTAAAGGATTTACCTTGCTAGAAGTGATGGTTGCGCTTGCAATATTTGCAACCGCAGCCATGGCGTTGTCCAATGTTGCAATGCAGTATACTCAAGCTACTGCAAATGCAGTTTTACGTTCTAAAGCACAATTTGTTGCTTTAAATGAAATTGCCTACATGGAAATAAATCGTGAGTGGATGAGTGGGACAGCATCCAAGCAAGTTACGCAGCAAGGCGAACGCTGGCAGATTGATAAAAAAGCTCAAGCGACGATTAGTCCAAATGTTCAACGCGTTGATGTGCAAGTCAGTTTATTGAATGCTGACACTGGCGATGTGGCGGCTGGAATTACCAGTTTGGTTTTCTTTAATTATCGTGTGGCTGAATCATGAAAAGGTCATATGGATTCACATTAGTTGAATTGTTAGTTGCGATCGCTATTTTCGCAGTACTATCTGCCTTGGGATGGAAAGTATTTGATTATGTGGTGAAAGTGAAAGAGCGAAATGCTGAGCACGAGGCCAAATTGAGTCAGTTGCAAGAGGCGTATCAGCAGATATTAAGAGATACCGTGCAAGCGGTTCCCTTGACAGCCAATATTAATGGTGAAATACAGCCAGCGCTAGTATTACAAAATGGTCGATTTAATTTTAGTAAAACCGGTGTAACTGATCCACTTAATCAGGGGCTAGCACCAGACGAACGGATAGAATATCAGTATCGTGCAGATGAAAAAAAACTCTATCGATTAAAATTTCGAAACTTAAATCAAACAGGGAACGATCAACCGGATTCAAGTGTACTACTAGATAATGTTGAGCAGTTTAAAATTGTCGTATTAAATCCCAGTGAATCGGACAGTTGGCCTGATCGTGCTGCGGATACAAACAATAAAGATTCTTTTGCAATGTTGCCACGCGGCATAAAAATAAATTTGGCAGTTAGTGGCACGGAGTATGAATGGCTATTTAGTTTGTTAAATACAGATTATTTACAGGATAAAAAAGATGGCCGTTAAAATAAACAACAAGAATAACGATGCTGGATTAAAATAATGAAACATCAGCAGGGGATCGCTTTACTCACCATATTGGTCATGGTTGCTTTAGCAACGATTGTGGCGGCAGGTATTGCCCAACAACAAGCAAGTACGGCGGAAAATACTGCATATCTAATGCGTCAAAATCAGTCTCTACTTTATGCGAAAAGTGCGGAAGCTTTTTTTTCTGAAATGCTAGTGAATGATGCAGAAAATGCTGGTGATGTCGATCATTTACAGGAAAATTGGGCGAAACCAATGCCCGCATTTCCTGTTGAAGATGGAACCGTTTCTGGCTCGCTACATGATGAATCAGGAAAATTTAATCTAAATAGCTTGGTGAGCGATAACGGTACTGTAAATGAAAAGGCAAAGCTGTGGTTTGAAAAGATATTACAGCGCGTTGGTTTGCCTGCCGAAATTAGCCAAGCGGTTATTGATTGGCAAGATGAAAATGATGAAAATGCTGGGCCAATGGGCGCGGAGCTGTCTTATTATCGTAGTTTGAATGATTCGCCACTGCCACCGAATGCTAAATTTCACAATATAGCTGAGCTTAAATCGATACGTGGTTTTGAAGATAGCAAATACAAATTAATTGAAAAATATGTCAGTGCTTTACCTACACATGAAAGTATGGTGAATATTAATACGGCTTCAGCTTTTTTATTATCGACTATTGATGAGCGTTTGGATGCAGTGACGATTGAGCAAGTTTTGCAACAACGCTCGGCTAAACTTGAACACTTTTCAAATGTTACAGATTTATGGGCTATAGAGCCGTTTTCACAAGTGAGTCAGGAAAATCGTGATTTGGTGAATAGCCAGCTTGGGGTGAAATCAAATTATTTTAAAGCACAAATTGAAGTAATGCTTAGTGACCGTAAGAAGCAATTTACCAGTGACTTGGTACGTCAAGAAAAGCAGGTTTATGTGGCTTATCGCAATATGGCGCCATTTTAATCAAGACTCTGAGTAAAATCTTTGGAAGACTATGCGTATTCAAAACAAGGAATAATCAAAAAAATCATGATAAGTTTTGCCAATCTAGCTGAACAGCAAAATTAATGCTCATTGTTTTACTTTTGCTTTATAATCGATGAGAACCCACAGATTATTTGATTGCATTACGGCATATGTTAATTCGTAAGTTATTTAAGTTTGAAAATGCGCATATCGTGCGTAATTGCACGTCAGATCGTTGCAAACGCTCAATTCATGGACATAGCTATAAAGTTGAATTGTTGCTGAAAGCATCAAGATTAGATCATGGTCAAATGGTGTATGATTTTGGACTGCTTAAAGGTGTGATTAAAGACTTATTCGATAGTTTTGATCATGCCATTTGTTTTTGGCAGCATGACGACGCTGAATATATTAAAGCTTGTAAACAATTTAGTGCACGTTGGGTGGCTTTACCAGTTTCACCTTCGGCAGAACAGTTTTCTCGTATTTTCTTCTATTTGGCACAGCAGGTTTTAAAATCGACTGAAACCCAAAATGGTGAAGGGGATGTTGAAGTTTATTCTGTTATTGTGCATGAAACTGACACCGGCTACGCGCAAAGCTTTTTAGAAGATATTGAAAATAGTCAAATGGGACTGTTATCGCTTGAACAAATTGTCTTTTCAGAACAAGTGCAAGCCGAATGGAATGATACCCAAATGTATGAAAAATTAAAGCAAGGTCAAACTTTCCTAAATCCAACTGTGGATTTGCAAGTGAAGCTTTAATTTATATTTAAAATTGTAATTAGGATTAGGTAACAGTGATGTCTTTAACAGAACAGCAGCAAGCAAAACTCGCAAAAGTTCAGCTTGATGCCGGCTGGAAATTAGGTTTGAGTGATTTTTTACTTAGCCCACGCATGGATGAGTTAAAAGACTTTCTGCTACAAGAAATGAAACAGGATAAAGTGATTTATCCACCTAATGCTTTGATTTTTAATGCGCTGAATACAACACCATTAGATAATGTAAAAGTGGTGATTTTAGGGCAAGATCCTTATCATGGTCCAAATCAGGCACATGGTTTAAGTTTTTCAGTACAGAAGGGGCTTGCTTTGCCTCCTTCTTTGCGTAATATTTTCCATGAATTAAATACAGACCTAGGGGTTCCTGTGTCTAAGCATGGAGATTTAACACGCTGGGCAGAGCAAGGTGTACTTTTACTTAACAGCGTATTAACTGTTGAAGCTGGGCAACCGACTTCACATCAAAAACGTGGATGGGAAGATTTTACAGACCATGTTATTGATGTTTTAAATGAACAACGTGAACATCTCGTCTTTATACTTTGGGGCGCATATGCACAACGTAAGGGACAACGTATCGACCAAAATAAACACTTGGTTCTAAAAGCAGCTCATCCATCTCCATTGGCTGCAAACCGTGGTGGTTTCTTTGGTTGTAAGGTGTTCTCAAAATCTAATAATTATCTTAAACAAAATGGCATTGAGCCGATCGACTGGCAGCTGGACGCATGACATATTCTCCCGTTTCAAAAAATTATCACCCAGATCTGATTGTAGAAGAAGCGAAAAACGGTTGGCGCATTGTGCGCTTGAACCGTCCAAAATCGCTTCATGCTTTAGATGAATCTATCTGTAGCGCGCTACTCGAAGTATTTCAGGACTTTGAACATGACGCATCTGTAAAAGCGGTTTGGTTGGATTCCACAACGCCTAAAGCGTTTTGTGCGGGTGGTGATGTTCGTAAGCTTCGTCAGTTGGTCGTAAATGATGAAGTTGAAACGGCGAATCAATTTTTTGAACAAGAATATGCGCTTGACCTTCTATTGCATAACTATGCTAAACCTGTATTGGTTTGGGGTGAGGGTTATGTGATGGGCGGTGGTCTCGGCTTGTTTATGGCCGCACCTTTTCGTTTAGTAACGCCTTATTCGCGTTTGGCTATGCCTGAAATTAATATTGGCTTGTATCCTGACGTAGGTGCTACACGTTTCCTTGCTGATCGTGGTGCAATTGGCCTGTTTACTGGTTTGACAGGTTCAATTATGACGGCGGCAGGTGCCTATGGTATTGGTTGGGCGACACATATTTGTGATGCACAGCGTGATAATGTGCTTGAAACTGTAGTTAATATTGATTGGGGTCATTATCCAGCAGGTGATTTTCGCGCGATTGATGACACGCTTAATAGTATGCATCGTCCAGTTGGGCCAGGGCCATTACAAAATTCATTAGATGTGATCCAAAGTGTGTGTCGTGGTCATAACTTTGAGCATGATTATGAGTCGATTATTGGTCTGAGTGATGCACGTAGTGATTGGTTGCGCCAAGCAAGTGAAAACTTGCAAAAGGGTTCTCCTGCAACTGCCGCTTTAACTTGGCTATTGTGGCAATGGGGCAAGCAAGTACATTCATGGAATGAAGTATTTGAGCTTGAAACTCAAATTTCAGACTGGAAAATTCGTCACGCAGACTTTATTGAAGGTGTTCGTGCACGTTTGGTTGATAAAGACCTTTCTCCTGAGTGGAAGAAAGGTGCTGACTTATCACTTAAAGGTATTTTGTCAGACGAGCCACCTGTGACAAATATTGAAAGCTGGAACGCTTTATTGAAACACTATGGTGTTATTAGTTAATACATGTCTGAACAAATACAATTTAGTGACGAGTATTGGATGCAGCTTGCCTATGAGCAGGCTGCAAAAGCTGCAGAACTTCAAGAAATTCCAGTTGGTGCAGTCATTGTGAGTCAAAACAAGGTGATAGGTGCAGGTTTTAATGCGCCTATTTCTATGCAAGATCCGACTGCACATGCGGAAATCGTGGCGATTCGCGAAGCGTGTAAAAATTTAGAAAATTATCGATTACCCGATGATGCGACTATATATGTGACATTGGAGCCTTGCACCATGTGCGTGGGGGCATTGGTACATTCACGTATTCAGCGTGTGGTATTTGGTGCAATTGAGCCTAAAGCAGGCTCTTTGGTCAGTGCGCGTCAGTTATTAAGTGCAGGTTATTACAATCATATTTTTTCCTTCGAGCAAGGATGTCTACAAGAGCAATGCTCGGCACAGTTGAGTACTTTTTTTAAAATGCGTCGGGCTCAAAAGCGTGAATTAAAATTACAGGAAAAAATAAACAACACTGAACAGTTACAGCAAAATCAGGTAATATCGAATGACAATTAAAATTGTCAAATAAACATAGGTTCAACCATGAAGTCGATTCAAGTAAAAAAAGAATTCAATGCACCGATTGAGAAAGTTTTCGAATTGCTATCTAAACATGCAACATACAATGTTGCATTTGCACCGATACAAGTCGTGCGTGTCAAAGACTCAGCAGACCCTGAGCGTCCTGATGGAGTGGGTTCTGTACGCCGTATGGGCTTTGGTCCAATCAAACCATTGCAAGAACAAATTACGTTATTAGAACCGAATCAACGGATTGAATATAAAATTATTAAAAACCCATTGGTGAAACACCATTTGGGTATTATTCAGTTTGAAAGACTTGATGCTAACCGTACTTTGGTCACTTATACGATTGAATTACAGGCACGAGCACCATTTGTTAGCCAATTAATCCTTGCACAACTACAGTCAGCGATTAAAATTGGTTTTTCAAAACTTGCAAAAACCGTTTAACGAAGTGGAAACGCAATGACAGTTCAAATTATCACAATTGATGGCCCAAGTGGTTCGGGTAAGGGTACTTTAGCAGCAAAGATTGCTGCCCATTATCAGTATCATTTGCTTGATTCAGGTGCATTGTATCGTCTATTAGGATTGTCATTGCACAAGCAAGATTTGATTGATTCATTAGACACTCAACTTGAATCATGCGTAAAAATTGCAACAAATTTAGACATAAAATTTGTCACAAATGAAAGTGGCATTAGCGTTCTTTTGGACGGCGAAGATGTGTCTAAAATTATTCGTACAGAACGTGTTGGTGAATTTGCATCAAAAGTAGCTGCAATTCCAGCACTTAGAACAGCACTGTTAGAGCGTCAGCACGCATTTGCGCAATCACCTGGATTGGTTGCAGATGGTCGCGACATGGCTACAACTATTTTTCCAAATGCTCAAGCCAAGATTTATTTAACCGCTTCTGCGCAGTCTCGTGCCGAGCGTCGAGTAAATCAGTTGCAGGCTATGGGTGTGGATGTTAAAATAAGCGACATTTTAGCTAATATCGAAGCGCGCGATAAACGAGATATGGAACGCACAGTCGCTCCACTCAAGCCTGCTCCTGATGCTTATTTCATTGATAGTTCAAATTTAACCATTGATGAAGTATTCACGCTGATGACGAATTACATCGATCAGCAATTAGCAAACTAAAGAATTTTCAGCAGAAGCATAGCTTGATCAGTCTTATACGGACTATGTAGACGCTTAATTAAACCGGCCTTGTCTGATCCAAGACCGCTGACTTTATCAGGTATATCATGACCGAATCTTTTGCAGCCCTCTTTGAAGAAAGCGAATTAAACCTCAACGTTGAAAAGGGTGCTGTCATCCAAGGCGTTGTAGTAAACATCGATTCTGACTGGGTAACAGTTGACACTGGCCTTAAATCAGAAGGTATTGTTGACCGCGCTGAATTCTTAAATGAACAACGTGAACTTGAAGTTCAAGTTGGCGACACTGTAGACGTTGTTGTTGAAGCTCTTGACAACGGTATGGGTCAAACAGTTCTTTCTCGCGAAAAAGCTAAACGCGCTGAAACTTGGACTAAACTTGAAAAAATCTTTGAAGACGGCGAAATCGTTACTGGTGTTATCTCTGGTAAGGTTAAAGGCGGTTTCACTGTTGACATCGGTCCAGTTCGTGCGTTCCTTCCTGGTTCTTTAGTTGATACTCGTCCTATTCGTGATACTACTCACTTAGAAGGCAAAGAGTTAGAATTCAAAGTAATCAAACTTGATGCTAAACGTAACAACGTTGTTGTTTCACGTCGTGCTGTTATGGAAGCTGAATCTTCAGCTGACCGTGAAGCTCTTCTTGCTCAGCTTGAAGAAGGTCAAACAGTTACTGGTACAATCAAAAACCTTACTGACTACGGCGCATTCGTTGACCTTGGCGGTATTGATGGTCTTCTTCACATCACTGATATGGCTTGGAAACGCATCAAGCACCCTTCAGAAGTTGTTGAAGTTGGCCAAGAAGTTACTGTTAAAGTACTTAAATTTGACCGTGAACGTAACCGCGTATCTTTAGGTCTTAAACAATTAGGCGAAGATCCATGGTTAGCGATCATGAACCGTTACCCTAAAGGTTCTATCGTTAAAGCACGCGTTACTAACTTAACTGACTACGGCTGTTTCGCAGAAATCGCTGAAGGCGTTGAAGGTTTAGTACACGTTTCAGAAATGGATCACACTAACAAAAACATCCACCCATCTAAAGTAGTTCAGATCGGTGACGAAGTTGATGTTATGGTTCTTGAAGTTGATGAAGAACGTCGTCGTATTTCTCTTGGTATCAAACAAACTCGTGCTAACCCATGGGAAGAGTTTGCTAAAGACCACGACAAAGGCGAAAAAGTTTCTGGTACGATCAAATCTATCACTGACTTTGGTATCTTCATTGGTTTACCAGGCGGCATCGATGGCCTAGTTCACTTGTCAGACATCTCTTGGAACGAACAAGGCGAAGAAGCTATCCGTCGTTACAAGAAAGGTGACACAGTTGAAGCGGTTATCCTTTCAGTTGACGCTGAAGGTAACCGTATCAGCCTTGGTATCAAACAAATGAACAACGATCCGTTCAATGATTTCCTTGCGAACAACGAACGTGGTGCATTGGTTAAGGGTACTGTAACTGCAGTTGACGCTAAAGGCGCTACTGTTAAGTTAGCTGACGAAGTTGAAGCGACTCTTAAAGCATCTGAAATCAACCGCGATCGCGTTGAAGATGCAACTAAGTTCCTTGAAGTTGGTCAAGAAGTTGAAGCGAAAATCATCAACGTAGACCGCAAATCACGTTCTATCAACTTGTCTATCAAAGCGAAAGACGAAGCTGAAGAAAAAGAAGCAGTAGCTAACCTTAACAAGACAGCTACAGCAACTTCAGACAATGGTCCTAAGACTATTGGTGATTTGATCAAAGCTCAAATGAACCACTAAGTAAGCGTTTGAATTGTATTGTTAATGTAAGTTAATTAATACTTTTTACACAATTACTGTAACGGTAGCGTAGTAAGTGATTATTACGCTACCGTTTTGTATTTAAACAGGTTATTATCGGCGAATAGATCCTAAATAGCTTGATAATTAAAGAGGTCGCAGATGACTACTGAAGCACTTAATAAGTCTGACTTAATAGAGCGTATTTCTCTTAAAAATCCACACCTAGCTGAACCATTAGTGGAAGAAGCTGTTAAGATTATGATTGATCAGATGATTGAAGCATTATCAACTGATAATCGAATCGAGATTCGTGGTTTTGGTAGTTTTGCCTTGCACCACCGTGAACCACGTGTAGGTCGTAACCCGAAGACTGGTAAGTCTGTAGAAGTTGCTGCTAAAGCTGTACCTCACTTTAAACCAGGTAAGGCTTTACGTGATGCGGTAAACGAATCAGCAAACTAATACTATAAAGAAAGTTAGGGGTATTTATGCGTTATGTATTGGTCGTTATATTAGTCGTACTTTTTGGTTACTCATTGGCGATGGTTCTACAAAATGGAACTGAGCTTTCAGTAGACTTGTTGTTTACACAAGTACCTGCAATGCGATTGGGGCTTTTACTACTCTTAACACTTGCTTTAGGTATAGTTTTAGGTCTTTTAATTGCTGTTCAAGTGTTCCGAGTATTTCAGAACAATTGGGAAATTAAGCGTTTACGTAAAGATATTGACCGTCTACGTAAGGAGCAGATTCAAACTGCTCAACTGGCTGCTGCTGAAGCTGCAGCTCATACTCGTCATGAAAAGACAGTATTAGATATTGATGCGAATGAGCATCCTTCAAATCCGTTATAAAGCAATATTTGCTGATTAGGTGTACTGTTAATTTTCTAACAGTCACTTAAATTTATTATTTTGAACACTCTAGTGAATACTAGGGTGTTTTTTTATGGGATTTCATTTTCTCAAACTCACATATTCTATATAAAATAATTACATAGCTTGGTTTAAATTAAACGATTCAATTAACTTGAGTTTTATGACTATCTGCGCACGTGGAATGTATTTATAATGCTTTTTATTTTGTCAGAATGAAGGGTAGATCTCTTGAGTATCATTGTTGCATTAGATGCTAAAAGCCAATATGACGCACTTACAATTGCAGAGCAGTTAGATCCTGTATTATGTCGGGTAAAAGTTGGTAAAGAGCTATTTACTCACGAAGGACCATCTGTTGTTAAAGCATTACATGACAAAGGTTTCGAAGTCTTTTTGGATTTAAAATTCCACGATATTCCGAATACCACAGCACAAGCGGTATGTGCAGCGGCAGATATGGGTGTTTGGATGGTGAATGTTCACGCGTCTGGCGGCCGTAAAATGATGGAAACTTGTGTAGAGCGTTTAAAAGCGGGTAGTTATAATACACAGTTAATTGCCGTAACTGTTTTGACGTCAATGGGTCGCGAAGACTTAAAAGATTTGGGTCTAGATATTGAGCCTTTTGAACAAGTTAAGCGACTTGCAACTCTAACCAAAGACAGCGGTTTGGATGGTGTGGTGTGTTCGGCACAGGAAGCAAAAATGTTGCGTGATACATTGGGAAATGATTTTGCTTTGGTTACACCTGGTATTCGTCCTGAAGGCTCAGCAGCAGATGATCAGAAACGTATTGTGACACCTAAACAAGCGATGCTTGATGGTTCAACACATTTAGTGATTGGGCGTCCGATTACCAAGTCGGAAAATATGCGTCAGACAATGAAAGATATTTTAGCGACACTTTAATATTTACCCTCTCTCTAACTCTCTGCCATGGGAAGGAGGAGCTCCTCTCCCTTTGGGAGAGGATTTAGGTGAGGGGTTAGATAGCTGCCAATATACTCACAAATATTGGTGCGAGTACTGATAAGATAAAACCACTTACCATTGCATGTGGAATAAAATCATTACCACAGGCTTGTTTCACCATTGGTAATGTAACGTCCATTGCTGTTGCACCTGCAGATGAAATAGCTGATCGTGGATAACGCCAGCCAATAATATACATAAATACGATTGCAAAGATTTCTCTAAATAAATCATTCATCAGTGCAATACTGCCTAAATGTGCATTCTTTAATTCTGAAACCACAATACCCGTCATGGAATAGAAACCATAACCCTGAGACAGCATAATTAAATCTTTTAAATTTATATTAGGTAAAAAATATGCAGCAATAAATGCTCCAATTAATGACCCAACAATACAACCTAAAGGCACGAGGAAAATTTTCCAATTTAACCAAGAACGGTCGAGTGGAGAATAAGCAAGGTCAAGTCCAATCAGGAACATAAAAACTAAAAGTAAATTCCATGTACTGATGTGTGGGTTAATATGGAAATATGCGACGATTTCAGCGAAAGCATAGCCAGCACCTAGGGCGATAAATGCGTAGCTGATATTAATCAGTGAGCTCGTGACCAATTGCATGGATACTTTGCCATGACTGGGTTGATAGCCCAATGATTTAAATAAAATATAACAACAAATAAAAGCACCAACCGATGTGCTTAGAGCAATGAGCATAGCTGATGAAAGGATTTGCCAAGGCGCAGTAATGGTATGAATTGTTTCAGAAAATTCGATTGCAATCGCAAATAGTAAAACATAGGTGAAATAGGGAAGTATTTTGAAAGCTAGTTTTTCTAACCAGCTTGGAAGTCTTTTAGCAAAAAGAAAACCTAATCCTAGGCATGCTAAGAGTTGAAAAATTAACCAAAAAGATTGCATAAAATCAATAAGCAGATAATCAATATCTGCTTATTATGAACTGTTATTGCTTAAGCTGCATGACTTGCTTTGCTTTTACTTAAAAGTCTGAAGTCTGCCGGGTTAACTTTGCGTGTAGCAAGCCAGTATTTCCATGTATACGTTGGCCATAATGCAAAGTTTTTACCACCATTTTGTTGATACCAACTGACGCAACCTGACTGCCAAACTGTACCTTCAAGCATGTGTTGCACATAATCATTGTATTGGTTTTGAGTTTCATCTTTAACCACAATGGCATTGGATTTACTCTTTGAAACCAGTTTCATCATTTGTAAAATATACTCGACTTGCGCTTCGATCATAAAGACCACAGAGTTATGTGCAAGTACAGTATTTGGCCCTAATAGTTGAAACAAATTTGGAAAGCCTTTAGTACTAATGCCGTAATAACTCTCTGCGCCATCTTGCCACTGCTGCTTCAGTTCTTTACCTTCTTCACCAATACATTCAAAGGACTTGAGATAAATACGTGGGTCAGTAATAAAACCAGTCCCGTAGATTAAGCAGTCAATTTCACGGGATTTTCCATCTTTGGTAATAATGCTATTTTCAGTGATCTCTTGAATGGCATCTGTTACCAATTCCACATTTTTACGGTTAAAGGTTGGAAAATATTTATTAGAGATAAGAATACGCTTACAGCCCATAATGTAGTTGGGTATCAACTTTTGTGCCAAAGATGGATCTTTTACTTGATATTTAATATATAACTCAGCAAGTTTTTGTGCGTATTTCATGGTCATAGGTTTAACAATTGGAACGACACGTGATTCGTTGGTCCAATACAGGCGAGCACGGTGAATTTTTCGAAACCAATTATATTTTTTAAATAATGATTTTTCTAAACCATGATAACTACGTTCATCACGTGGAATGACCCAAGCAGCAGTCCGTTGAAAAACGTAAAGTTGCTTAGTTTGAGGGGCAATTTCAGGAATGTACTGAATTGCACTGCCACCAGTGCCAATCGAAGCAACTGTTTTACCTTCAAGTGAGTAGTCATGTTCCCATTGTGAGGAGTGAAAAACCTTGCCTTTAAATTTATCAATACCCTGAATATGTGGAATTTGCGGTACATGCAGTGGGCCTGAAGCAAAAATGACATATTGAGCAATCAGTGTAGATTGATCTTTTAAATCAAGTTTCCATTCACAGTTTTGCTCATCATACTTGGCAGATAAAACTTCGCAATTAAAGCGGCAGAATTGTTTGAGGTTATATTCTTGAGTTACGCTTTGGATATAGCTAAATATTTCTGGGGCTTCAGCATAGCGTTTAGACCAATCTGTTTTAGGTGCAAATGAAAGAGAGTACATATGTGACTGCACATCACATGCAGCGCCTGGATAACGGTTTTCACGCCACGTTCCGCCGAACTCATTGGCTTTTTCTAAAATTAGAAAGTCTTGATTGCCTTGTTGGAGTAAGCGTATCGCCATCGCTATTCCACCAAAACCGCCGCCAATAATGGCAACTTGAGTGCGAAGTGTGTTTGGTGTGGTCTTGTTTTGAGATGTTTTTGTTGTTGCTTCTGGCATCATGCTGAGAAATCCATGCTTATTTTTTAACTAGCATATATGACCTAGCTATTCAAAGCATATGATAGTGATGACAGGAATATTGATCAAAACGGCAATTTTCAAAGTCATCATTTTGTAGTAAAAAAGAAGAAATTTATATTTTCTAGAGTCTATGAAGCGATCTATTCTCAGCCTGATGTATTTAGTGCAAGGTATGCGTAAAGCAGGCGTAGATGTAGATCAGCGTTTGCAAAGCATTGGGCTGCGTGTTGATGCACTTGATCCCACATCTGTTATACATCCGAGTTTGGAATGGGATGTCCTTAAAGTTATAGGTAAAGATGTAGAACCTGAGCAAGGACTTTATATAGGGCAGCATTATGCACTCGCTGGATATGGTCCATTGCTGATGCTTTTGGTCACCAGTGACACATTACGCCAAGCGCTCAATCAAGGTATTCGTTTTCAACAACTGACGCACTTAACTGGACGGTTGAGTTTGCAAATGAGTAACCATAAAGTTGCACTATGCTATCAGCCGCAAGATGTGTATTCACCTTTGGGTGCTTTACTTGCGCAGTCTGAAATTTCTGGGACGTATAAGTTCATTCGTGACTTATATAAGATGATGGGGCTTTCGACGCCTCAAGTTGAAATAGATTTGCCATTTGCTCAACCTGAACAAGCTGAAACGCTACAAATGTACACAGACTATTATGGAACCCAAGTTCGTTTTGGAGCACCATGTGCTGCCTTTTGGTTTGATGAAAATGTATTAGATATCCGTATTCCATCGGCGGATATGATTACCTTTCGTTTGTATGAGTCGAAATGTATTACTGAGCTAGAGCGTTTGTCTGCTGATGAAAATGCACCATCACTAATTCAACGTGTTCAGGATTATTTAGAATTGCAAAGTGGAGCTATGCCGAGTATGGCGGCAACCGCACAGGCACTAAATTTGCCGGAACGAACTTTACGTCATCAATTGCAGCAGTTAAATACTAGTTATAAGCAAATTCGTGAAGATATTATTAAAGACAAGGCTTTACGCCTGATTGAATATAATGAGTATTCAATTGAAATGATTGCAGAATTGCTCGGTTATTCTGAGCCGGCGGCGTTTAATCACGCATTTAAACGCTGGTTTGGTCATAGTCCGCGCCAATATAACAAATAGCCTAAGTTGATTAATGCCAAAGTGTTATATCTTCAAATTCAATCTCCGCTATAATTTATGTAGCCCAAAAAAGTATTCAATGATATGTCCGAATTTCAGTCTACACAAAACACCTCTTTCACACCGATTTCACCGGCTGAGCGTTATGCTCAAGCTTTAGCATCTGGTCAATTTTTACCAGATCAAGAGCAGGCGCAAGCAGTGCATGAGCTGGATCGTGTTTGGCAGGAATTAATACAGCGTTTTAAAGCGTCGAAAAAAGCATTCCGTCGCTTCCGTCGTCAAACTGCACCGAAGGGTGTGTACATGTGGGGTGGTGTAGGTCGTGGTAAAACATGGTTAATGGATCAGTTCTATGAGTCTGTGCCATTTCGCCGTAAAACTCGTATGCATTTCCATCACTTCATGCAATATGTGCATCGCGAGTTAAATAAGCTATCAGGACAACGTAATCCATTAGAGCTTGTTGCAGATCAAATTTACAAAGAAGCTGTGGTGATTTGTTTCGATGAGTTCTTTGTATCAAACGTTACTGATGCAATGATTTTAAGTGACTTGTTCCAGAAATTATTTACACGTGGAATCACACTTGTAGCAACTTCAAACATTGCACCAGATGGTTTATATAAAAATGGTATTCATCGTGACCGTTTTATTCCGACCATTGAAATGGTGAAAAAGAATTGCGTGATTTTAAATGTCGATGCAGGTGTGGATTACCGTTTACGTGTATTGAAGCAAGCGCAGTTGTTTAAATCACCATTAACTCATGAACATAAACTGTGGATGGCGCAGCGCTTTACGGCATTGACGCAAACACAAGTGCAGTCGCAAGAAGCAATTTTAATTAATAATCGAATTGTGGAAACGATTGGCCATACTGAGGATGTGCTTTGGTGTGAATATTCTGAGCTATGCTTGAAGCCACGTAGTCCTGCAGACTTTATTGAAATTGCCAATATTTATAATACGGTTTTGGTGAGTAATGTTCCGCATTTAACAGATTACCTTTCTGAAGGTACACGTCGTTTTATTTATTTGGTCGATGAATTCTATGATCGTGGCGTAAAATTACTCCTTACATCTGAAGATAGTATTATTGATATTTATCAAGGTGAGAAGTTGGCATTTGAAATTGAGCGTACCCGCTCACGTTTGCTTGAAATGCAGTCTGATGATTATCTTCAAACATCGCATCGTCAAATCAATGCACCAGAATCTACCGTAGAAAATTAAGAGTTTTTGTTGTAATGTAAAAAGAACGCCTTAATGGCGTTTTTTTTTTTATTTTTAGTTTTAGATTACTTGTATAGATAAGAAAAAATGTAGAACGAACAATCGACTTTAAAAGCGATTTCGCAAGATAAAAGCATCATTTAATAAGAAGTCGGGCTGTTTAATAATTCATCGATAAAAGCGTTAAATTTAAACTGATTGGTTGAAGTTGTAGCATCGACATTCAGCGTATTTCATGGCTTAATCGAGTGAGTTTGTTAGATGCTTGGGTCTATTTGTTCAGTTTTAGAACAAAATTCTGCACTTAAGTCTAATTTCGACATTTCAAAAACTTTATACACTGTAAAAAGGTATTCAGGCTGATGATGACGTCGTATTTCTGATCTTTATTATGTTGAATGATGAGGGTATTTCATTACATAGAAAATGATCATTATTTAGGAATGTGATAGTACTATTCAGCAAAGTATAAATGGGTATACTAGAATCTCTTGTTATAAAAAATAGCAATATCAGGAAAGACAATGACTGCACGTATTCAAAAAGGCAAGTTAGCGATTGCTAAAGAACTTTACGATTTCATCGAAAATGAAGCACTACCGGGTTCAGGTTTAGACAGTGAAACTTACTGGAAAAACTTTGAACAAGTCGTTGTCGATCTTAGCCCAAAGAACAAAGCACTATTGGCTAAGCGTGACGACATTCAAGCTAAAATTGATGAATGGCACCGCAACAACAAATTTGAACTCGAAGCTTACAAAGCTTTCCTTACTGAAATTGGCTACTTATTACCAGAAGTAGAAGATTTTCAAATCAGCACAGAAAATGTAGACGAAGAAATCGCATTATTGGCTGGTGCGCAATTGGTAGTACCTGTGCGTAATGCACGTTACTGCTTAAACGCTGCGAATGCACGTTGGGGTTCACTCTACGATGCGCTTTACGGTTTTGACGTGATCTCTGAAGAAGGCGGCGCGGAAAAAGGTAAGGGCTATAACCCAGCTCGTGGCGCAAAAGTTATCGAATTTGCTAAAAACTTCTTAAATGAAACTTTCCCGCTAGCTAATGGTTCGCATGCAGATGCAACTAAATATGCGGTAGAGGGCAAAAAGTTAGTTGTAAGCCTAAAAGATGGCTCAACTGCAACTTTAGCGAAAGAAGCTCAGTTTGTTGGTTTTAATGGTGACGAAGCTGCACCAACTGAAATCGTACTTTTAAACAATGGTTTACATGTAATCATTGAAGTTGATGCGACGAGTCCAATTGGTTCAACAGATGCTGCTGGCGTTAAAGACTTAGTTCTTGAAGCTGCGGTAACCACAATTCAAGATTTGGAAGACTCAATTGCTGCAGTTGATGCTGAAGAGAAAGTTGAAGGCTACCGTAACTGGTTAGGCTTAATGAAAGGTACACTTTCTGAGTCTATTGAGAAAAATGGTAAAACTGTTACTCGTACATTGAACAAAGACCGTACGCACAAAAACTTGATCGGTGGTGAAACTACGCTTCACGGTCGTTCATTGATGCTTCTTCGTAACGTGGGTCATTTGATGACAAACCCTGCGATCCTTGTAGATGGTGCTGAAATCTACGAAGGCATCATGGATGCATTGATCACACCGTTATTGACGTTTGCAGACATCAAGGGCGAAAACGAAAACAAGAACTCTCGTAAAGGTTCTATGTACATCGTTAAACCAAAAATGCACGGTCCAGAAGAAGTTGCATTTGCAGTTGAATTATTTGAGCGTGCTGAACAAGCGCTTGGTCTACCTGCGAAGACTTTGAAAATCGGTATCATGGACGAAGAACGTCGTACTTCTGTGAACTTGAAAAACTGTATCGCACAAGCGAAAGATCGCACGATCTTTATTAATACAGGTTTCATGGACCGTACAGGTGACGAAATCCATACTTTCATGGAAGCAGGTCCATTCGTTCGTAAAGGCGAAGTGAAATCTCAAATCTGGTTCCCAGCTTACGAAAACCGTAACGTGATGATCGGTCTACAAGCAGGCTTACGTGGTAAAGCGCAAATCGGTAAAGGCATGTGGCCAAAACCAGATATGTTGCTTGATATGTACAAAACTAAGATTGAGCATCCAGAAGCTGGCGCAAGTTGTGCATGGGTTCCGTCTCCATCTGGTGCTGTAATTCACGCGATTCACTACCATCAGTGCAATGTTTCTGAGCGTCAAAAAGAGTTGTTGAATACTCAGCCACTATCTTTAGATGATTTGTTAACGCCGCCTTTAGCGACAGATACAAACTGGTCTGAAGAAGAGAAAACTAAAGAACTCGAAAATAACCTTCAAGGCATCTTAGGTTATGTCGTTCGTTGGGTTGATTTGGGTGTAGGTTGTTCAAAAGTTCTAGACATCAACAACGTGGGTTTGATGGAAGACCGTGCAACTTTACGTATTTCTTCTCAACACGTTGCGAACTGGTTACGTCACGGTATCGTAACTGCTGAACAAGTTGAAGAAGTATTTAAGCGCATGGCGAAAGTTGTGGATGAGCAAAATGCCAACGATCCACTTTACACACCAATGGCCCCAGGCTTTGATGGTTATGCATACAAAGCAGCTTATGACTTAGTATTCAAAGGTGGCGAGCAGCCTTCTGGTTATACAGAGCCGCTTCTTCATGCTTACCGTTTAAAATTAAAAGGTTATACAGGTGACTAATCTGTAAATCCAAAAAAAGCCTCTTCGGAGGCTTTTTTTATTGCTTGAGAAAGTTAGAATGTCGACATAAAAAATGAAAAGGAAACGCCATGTATTTATGGAATGTAAATCGGTTGGTGGATGATATACGACTGAATAAAGTCTCAGAAACCCATTATAAAAACTACTATATTGCCAGCTCAATATTGATTTTCTTTAGCTACTTAGCGCTGACCTTAACCCCAGAATCTAAACTAACTGAAGCTTGGGCTTCATTTATTCTGCAAATAGGGCTTTTGATTAGCTGGGTGAATGCCATCTTTAAAGCCAATGGTGGCGAACATGGTCGAGATTTTTTAAAACGCTTTATCGCATTGTATTTGCCCGTGACGATTCAGAGTTTAGTCCTCTTTATCTTGATCGCTGTTGTTGTCGAAGGGCTGTTACCCATGTTGACCGTGAATATGGATGAGGCTGTGCTTGAGCAAATCACCACAATTAAAGACCTAAGTTTTGAAGTTATCATAAGCTGTTATATTTATTGGCGAATCTATAAAGCGATGCAGCAGATTAATCAGCCTGTTTAAAGTATAGGGTTGTAAAAGAAATTAATTATAAAGTTTCATCCTGTTTTTATCATAGCTTTTCACAACTGAAGCATTTACATTGGAACGAATGATAAAAATAGGACTGAAATCATGTCAGCATATACTGCTTTAGACCTTCAATATATAGGTGGGCAATGGCGAGCTGGGACTTCAACACGTCATGTCCAAAATCTAAATCCATATAATCAAACGCTCATTTTTGACTTACAAGCAGCTAGTAGTGTTGATGTAGATAGTGCTTATAGTGCTGCAGAACACGCTTTTAAAGATGAACGAATCAAAGCGATTCAAGTTCGTAAGCAAGTCATTACTCTGTTGAGCGAAATTATTCAGCAGCGCCGCGAAGAAATTATTCAATGGTTGATTGATGAATCTGGTAGTACACGTTTAAAAGCCAATATTGAAGTTGATGCAGCACTTGGCATTATCAAAGAATCTCTGAGTTTTCCTGAAAAAATGCAAACCACGCAACTGGAGAGTAAAGATCCGAGCCGAAAGAGTTTTGTACTGCGTAAGCCATTGGGTGTCATAGCGGTGATTAGCCCATGGAACTTTCCATTTCATTTATCGATGCGTTCTGTGGTGACGGCGATTGCTTGTGGAAACTCTGTTGTTCTTAAACCAGCCAGTGATACGCCAGTCACAGGTGGTACATTACTCGGCAAATTATTTGAAGAAGCAGGTTTGCCGCATGGCGTATTGAATGTTGTTGCAGGCAGCGGCAGTGAAATTGGGGATTATTTTGTAGAACATTCTGTACCTAAAATGATTTCTTTTACTGGCTCTACAGAAGTCGGTAAGCAAGTTGGCGTGAAAGCTTTGGCAAGTTCACGAATTAAGCGGCTTGCACTAGAGTTGGGTGGTAATGCGCCATTGGTAATTTTGGATGATGCAGATTTAGATTTAGCTGTTGAATTGACTGTAATGGGGCGGTTTTTGCATCAAGGTCAAATCTGTATGAGTACGAACCGCGTCATTGTGGATGAATCTATACATGATGCTTATGTGGATAAGCTTATTCAGCGAGTAAAAACAATTGTCGTCGGTGATCCTAATCAGGCGGATACCTTAATCGGTCCAATCATTAATGCTAGCCAAGTGGATAAACTCAAAACCATTATTCAAAATGCCATTCAGCACAATGCAATTTTAGCTTATGCAGGTGGTATAGAAGGGCAAGTAGTTGCACCACATATCTTTACTGAAGTGGATCCACATGCAGATATTGCCTTAGAAGAAAGCTTTGGCCCAGTATTGCCTATTATCAAAGTTCAAAATGAGGAACATGCACTTGAAATTGCCAATTCAACCCGTTTTGGCTTGTCGAGTGCAGTCTGTACTTCGAATTTAGAACGTGGTGGGGAGTTTGCATCCAAACTTGATGTTGGAATGACCCACATTAATGGCATTAGTGTTGCAGACCATGCCAATGCACCGTTTGGTGGTGAACGAAATTCAGGACTAGGGCGTTTTAATGGGGAATGGATCTTTGAAGAATTTACCCGAACTCATTGGCAAACTTTCCCAGTCTAAACTACACATTTTAATAAAAGCGTACCAATTGGTGCGCTTTTAAATTTCAATCTTTACTTATTTATGAAAGACTGAGTATTCATTTGTGAGAACCGCATTGGTATATTATGTGCGCCAATTTCAAACCCATTACTTTAGCTCAGTTAAAGTCATTAAATTTACCTGAGATTACTTTTGAGTATCCCGATGAGGTGTATCCAAATTATGATCTTCCACTTTTGTTTGCATCTGTTCAGGGACTTGAGTGGCGGAAAGTTGGTTTTGGTATGGTACCGAAATGGGCAGAAGACAAATCTATTGCATTAAAAACCTATAATGCACGCAATGAAACCTTATTTCAAAAGCCAACATTTTTAAATTCAATTTCTAAATGTAAGTTTGGTGTTATACCCGTTTCAGAATTTTATGAATCCAAATATATAGAAAATAAGCCTCAGCGATGGGGTGTTCGACGTAAAGATGGGCAAGCTTTTTATATTGCAGCACTTTATGAAATCTGCAAACAAGGGGATGAAATTATACGATCTAGTAGCATGATTACCATGGATGCGATTGATCATGAAATGATGAAGGACTTTCATGAGCCTGGTGATGTTAAACGCTCAGTTATTATTATTCCTCATGACCGATTACAAGAATGGCTCACATGGAGAAGCCCTGACATAAGCAGTTTTATACACGGATTCCCAGTTGAAGAATTTGAATGTACGCATGTACCCAAAATAAAAATCGAAAAAATCAGTCCCCAACTGAACTTTTTCGATTGATACTTCGGTGATGCAGAATGTTTAGCGTGCTAAGTTTTTGAAGATGTGTTTCAAACTTTCCATAGTTTTTTCAATTTGTAATGGCGTTAAACCTTCAAATGATTGCTCAAGAACGACATTAGTTAAATCATTAATTTTTTGTGTCATTTCTGAGCCTTTTTCAGTCAAAACGACACGGGTAATTCGTGCATCATCTTCACATGAATAAGTATCAACTAAACCTTCATCTTTGAGTCGATAAACAATTTTAGTTGTTGTCGACATTTTAGATACGACCATTTCTGAAAGGTCAGAAACGCTTGCATGTGGTTTAGATTTCAGTGCGAGTAAAATGCGACGACGAGAGTTGTCTAAACCATATTTTTTGAGCGCATGATCAACGTTCAATACGTATTGTGCATGAACTTGAGTTACCCAATAGAATGGAAAATTTTCTAAACTGAAGTCGTCCGTGGACGGCAAAAATTTTGAATATTTTTTTGTCATGAAGTTTCCCCTGAATTTTTTTGTAATTTTATTTAATGTTTTAACATTCTATTGAAAAATAGAGGGTAATAGCAATACTTCACACTAAAAAAAAGGAAGGATACTGATATCTCGTTTTTAGATTATCTTAATAGAAAATACTGATTTAGTTTTAACCAGCTAAGATTTATGACTAAGTCATTCATAGAAGGTCATAAAATATTTTATTTTTTTCTGTATTGGAATTGAGAGAGTAATAAATTAAGAAGAATTTATTGATTTGTTAAGTATTACTACATTAGTTTTGCTGCTGTTGATAGTTGTAGCAACACGTTTTGGATGAAATTTTTCTTATACGCTTTACTTGATGTGGGTTGAACAAGCGATTTGAACTTACAGCATTGACATAAAATAAAATGAAAAAAAGTGGCGCATAAAATTACATAAAGTAAGATCATTGCATTACAAAAAATATGTTTAGTGCTTAGTAATTAATCTTAAAATAATCCAGATCATTTAAAATTTAGAGTAATTATCAAAAAAATATTTATTTGCACAATACAAATTCTGAAGATTGTGCATAATAAAAAGGTCTTAAGTCATAGAGGTTAACATTATGGATCCGTCGCCGTGCGCTGGTCTAATTAATTTTTTTACAATTCAGAGTGAGGGTATTAACTAATGGAATTTTTATTAGACCCCGGTATCTGGGTTGGTTTGCTTACTTTAATTGTTTTAGAAATTGTACTGGGTATTGATAACCTCGTATTTATTGCCATTTTGGCTGAAAAACTTCCTCCAGAACAACGTGATAAAGCACGTGTCATTGGTCTGTCACTTGCCTTAATCATGCGTCTTGGATTGCTTTTTGCAATCTCTTGGTTAGTCACCTTAACTCAACCTCTTATTACCGTATTTGATTGGACATTCTCTGGTCGAGATTTGATCTTATTATTTGGTGGTTTATTCCTTGTTTATAAAGCAGTTACTGAACTGCACGAAAAAATAGAAGGTAAACCTGAAGTTAAAGTTACAACGAATGTTGTTTATGCAAGCTTCACAGCCGTTGTTGCACAAATTGTTATTTTAGATGCCGTATTCTCTTTAGATTCGGTGATCACCGCAATTGGTATGGTTGACAACATTTATGTCATGATGGTTGCAATGGTTGTTGCAATGGCAGTGATGTTACTTGCATCTAAATCATTAACTGCATTCGTCAATCGCCATCCTACAGTTGTGATCTTATGTTTAAGCTTCTTGCTGTTAATCGGTATTAGTTTGATTGCGGAAGGTTTTGGTTTCCATATTCCGAAAGGTTATATCTATTCAGGTATTGGTGTTGCCATTCTAATTGAAGCATTTAACCAATTTACACAACGTAATGCGATCAAACATGAATCAAAAATTCCGCTTCGTCATCGTACGGCAGATAACATCTTAAAATTGATGGGTGGTCGTATTGAGGCTGAAACGGTTGGTCAGCGTCAAGCACAGGAAACCTTTGCAGACGAAGAGCGCTATATGATTGGTGGTGTATTGACGCTTGCTGAGCGTACAGTTGCATCAATTATGACGCCACGTAATCAAATTTCTTGGGTTGATTTAAATGATTCGCCTGAGCAGATTCGTGAGCAAGTGCTTTCTGTCCCGCATAGCTTATTCCCAGTTTGTCGTGGTAGCTTGGACAAAGTGATCAGCATAGTGCGTGCGAAAGAACTGATCGATGTGCTTGATAGCGAAGAAGATTTAAAAGCACTGATTAAGCGTCATCGCCCAATCTTCATTTTCCAAAAGATGAAAGTGATTGATGCCATTAATACTTTGCGTACATCAAAAGGCTCATTGGTGCTGGTAACTGACGAATTCGGTGCAGTACAAGGCTTGATTTCTCCACTCGATGTGTTTGAGGCGATTGCAGGTGAATTCCCTGATGCGGATGAACAACTCGATTTAGTGAAAATGGATGATCAGCACTGGAAAGCATCAGGTATGTTGGATTTGTATCAACTTGAGCTAGAGCTGGGCATGCTTGATTTAATCGAAGAAGATGATGGTTACATCAGTGTGTCAGGTTTAATTTTAGACCAAACACAAGGTAATGTTTCTGTTGGTACTGAAATTGAATTTAATGGTATTCAGTTTAAAGTGACCGAAATGGATGATAACCGGATTAAGACTGTTGAGATTTTCTATCAACCTTAATACGTCCATTTAGATGTTAAAAGACAGCTTTTCGAAGCTGTCTTTTTTTTACCCATATTAATATCTGCGCCATGCCACATATTATTTCGATAAAAAGTAAATTGTAGGCTCGTTTATATTTACACAATGTAACACTTAGTTTATAAATACAGCTCATAGGTACTGGCATTTTCTTCCATTTTTTTGAATGATGAATAGGCTAGGCTGCTTGAATGAAAACACAGATAAAATTTTTACCACCTTAATGAATTCTTATCGTTTTATAGTTCAATAATTATTTTCTCAAATAAGTTTATTTTAAAAATGTTTAAGCACGAAATTTCGATTTGGATGGAGTGCAGCAATAAGTGAATTTGCCTAAAGATGTGTAAAGCACAATTTAAAAGAGGATTGGGGTTGGGTGTATGAAAATTTCTGAGAGCATTATTGATTTCAGTAAACTACCCGCAGAATCTAAACATACATATTTTCAGCAGATGTGGGAGTTTGATCGGAAAATTTTCCCAAATTCGAGCATCGAACAAGTCTATGAATATATGCATGATGCAGATGCTGTTGCGATTCCTGTTGTCCAATTTTTTCATAAGAATCAATTAGTCGGACAAAATATTATACGTATTTTAAAGCTTGAACATAATCAACGTCCGATTTTAATTTTTAATTCACGTGCGGGTTTTTTACCTGAGTATCGTCGCCGTAATATGACTTTAAACTCAGCGATTAAAGTGGCAATGCAATACCAAATTCGTTTTGCCTCAATGCCGATGTGGTTTGTCACGACTTTAACGCAGCCAAAGGTATATACCTTATTTGCTTCACGTTCCGTCAAATTTTATCCGCGACAGGGTGTCCCGATGCCTGAAGAATATGTTGAAGTATTAAACGTCTTTAAAGCTAGGCAACATGATGTACAACATCGTGGAGAGGATATATTTGTACACCCATGTGATTTGCCAAAAGTGACACCTGAGCAATTAATACGTTTAAGAAATAAATCAGATGAACACATTCAATTTTTTATGCAGCATGTTCCCGATTATTTTGATGGTATGGGCATGATGTGTATTTGCAAGTTAAATGTTGGTACGATTTTTGAAGCAACAATGAATATCGCAATGGGGCGATCAGTCGAATAATTAATATTTTATACATGGAAGTTTTATGTTGTTGAATAAGGTTAGCCATTGGATTGGGCTGAGTATGGTTATATTTTTAGGTGCTTGCCAGCCTACGAATGACCCCATTCAAAATAAAAGTGATCGATGTGAATCAGCTGAAGATTTGGTTCAGCAAATTTACCGAGACAATCTAAAGTTAAATACTTTAAATGAAGCCAAAGTAGAGCATTATTTTGAAAGTAATATGGCACAACGTCTAAATGATGAAATTCACTGCAAGAAATCTCAAAACCTATGTAATATTGATTTCGATATCTTCACGGATACGCAAGATCCAACTACATCAATTCACCCTAAACTTCGTTTTGATGAAAAAGCACATACTGTGCAAGCTGATTTCAAAATTGGAAATGAAGCCAAAATTATTAAATATGAAATGAGTGAAGAAGGTTGCCCTAAGATTAAAAATATAATTTATACAGGGGATTACGATTTAGACATGCTATTGAGTAATCCGACTGAACAGGACATGCATGCTGCTGCTGATGATGATGATATTGAAATATCTAATGATGCTTCAATGGCAACAGTAGAATAGTTTTAAAACTTGGATTACTCTTGAAAGCCTGTACTAATTCATTTTGGGTACAGGCTTTTTTATAAAGACTATCTAACTTAGAGTGGTAAAATTTCAATGTCTGCATATTGCTGTATGTCTTCTTCTTTGAGATTAAATATTTCATCCAAAAAGGCAACATTAAAACTGCCGACACTTGATGCAAGCTCAAATGCCTTTTGCCCAGCGATGGCGAAGTGAATATGTGCAGCAACGGTTCCAGTCGTTACATTCTCACTGACAGCACAATAGGCAGCGATGAGTGCACCTAATGCACAACCCGATGCAGTCACTTTGGGTTGTAGATAACTACCACCATTTATTTTAACTACTGTATTCATTTGCTTAGATAAAATAAAATCGGATTCCCCTGAGATTGCAACACATTCACAGTGTTCGAGTAGGGTACTGGCTTGTAAATAGGTTTCAGCACTATTTAAGGTGCTATCCACACCTTTAGATTCACCTTGATTACCGGCTAGACCGTTGATTTCGGATGCATTGCCGCGAATAACGCTCGGTCTATATTGCAAAAGAGTATTTACCATTTCTGAACGCCATGGCAGTACTGGGCCATAACCGACAGGATCAAGCACCCAAACTTTACTTAATTGCTGTGCAGTTTGCGCAGTAATTTGCATTGCCTGCATTTGTTCAGATGTAGGCGTACCTAAATTAATATTGATAGCACTCGCAATTGTTGCAAAACTTTCAGCTTCAAAAGGATTGTCGATCATTGCAGGTGATGCACCTGCAGCCAGTAGGACATTGGCTACATAATTACTCGCAACTGCATTGGTAATAATATGCACCAAAGGTTGATTGGTTTTAAGTTCAGTCCAAGCTTGGATAACACTTTCTAGGAGAGGACTATTTAAGTCAGATAAATCAGTATTCATAGTGGAATTAAATTTTTCAGATTGATTCATTCATGTTCTCCCTTAACGGGTGAAGTAGTGGTCTTGATGTTTGCAATTACGACAGAATAAGCTGACATAGTCCTCAGCGTCATAATCCACAGAGAGTTCCTGTGAACCGCAATACATACAACGTTTGGTTGAGTAAAAACTTAAACGAGGCTCAATTTTTTTCCAAGCATGGCGGATAGGTTGCACAAAAATGCTCTCATCTAGTCCGAGAAAGTTAAACAGTAAAATTTCACTCATTTTGCTAAAAGGGAGTTGTGGCGGACGTGGTAGGGTAAAAGTTTCCCATTTCTCTTGTAGGCCACGCTCACGATACTGCTGCAAGGTCTTTTTCAATAGATTGGTATTAATGAAATTTTCATTTCGAACTTGTAATGCTTTTTGCTTGTGCAGGTATTCTAAAGCAGACTGAATCATGTAATAGATTTGCCCGACAGCCAAACTGTCTAATAAACGGTAACAGAACACTTGGAAACTTTTATTTCCAGCAATTTGGATTCCCCATGTTTTGCAATAAAACTGCATAAATTGAACAATTTCTTGATACAACACGAGATACAAAGTTTCTTTAACTTCATCAGCACTTTTGAATGCGACACCCATAGCGAGGTTTTGATAAAACCAAGCGCGCAGTTGCGTGGTAATGCTAAATAGACTCGGTTCAGAATATCCATCTAAACGCACATTGATATAATACTGTTCAGCTTGTATTGCACTATCTTTAACAATTAAAACTTGCTCGTTAACTAAATGCTTTTTTAGTGCTTGCTGAAAAAAATAATTGGGGCTGATGTAATGATATTTTATGGATTCCCAATCAATGTATTCCACATGTGTAGTGTGCTCATGTACGTGATTATCCAGTAGTGCAAGTAGAAAAAGTTTTTGCACAAAACTCAATTCACTGAGTTCACGTTCTTGTAAAACCTTATTTTTTAATTTGCGTTGTTCTTGTAATCGCGTTTCTTTGAGTAGTTTTTTACGGGCAAGTTGGCAGCTTTCACAATGGCAATTCAATTGCTGTTCAGGAAAGATTTGATGCTTGCAGTGACTGCATTCGTGAAAGTTGAATTCCTGATCCATTTGTTCTGCGTCTACCCAATACATAGATGCTCGACACAAAGGGCATTGTGTACTGTCATCCATTTGTTTGCGTAGCACATTAAACATAGTTGTAGATCATTTCGATAAGCTCAAGTTGATTATACACATCTCTATTTAAGTACGGGTTACGGAATTTAATACCTTTCTTGCTTGCATAAAAAAAGTGCTGCATCATTTGCAGCACTTTAGCTGAAAAGAAAAATTAATAGGCTGCTGGACATGGAATTGATTCATCCTCCTCGCCAAGTTGTTTCGCATTAATGAGAGCTTGTACTTTTTTTGATGGCACTTTTTTAGCGCCAAGCGTATCGTAAGTGTTCAATATCGAACTTACTTCATGAGGTTGAAGTGGGACACCTTCGCAGCTCATAAACATTGCTATTACTTTATGATCGATATTTGCGGCATCCAACGCTTTTAAAGTTTTAAGATTCTCCATCCGAACAATATGATCTTTAATAAACATAGTGCACCTCTTTTTTGTTTTGATAAATATTAAGTTTGTTTTACAAGATAGGTATTGCAAAAAGTGTGCACAAAATAATCAGCTTGAAATTCATATGTATAAAAAATCAAATAATAATTTTTAATCTATTGATATTTAAAATATATTTTATGCGGGTCTAAGTTGTAACAATTCTATAAATAGCTATTTTAGGATTGAGTGCAATATTTATTCAAAGTCTAGATGTTTTTATTGATACATACTGGTGCACATTGTGAAAACACAGAGAGACAGATTAAGTCATCTTTAAAATCACTGATTTTTCAGCGGTTATACGGCTCTTATGTTAAATTGAATGAAATTTTATTTTATCTTCATTGCACCTTTTATGGAGCACTCAATTAAAAGTTGAATTAAATGGATTTGTGCTACTCAATAGGTTGCTATCGGTAGGCAGATTCGTTTGGAAATGATGGTGAATAACTCTTTAGATTCGTATTGGAAATACAAAATGTCAGATGCATTAAAAACAAGCAATATCACTCGTATGCAGCTCTATAAAAAAGACCAAGGCGTAATGGTCGGTGCATTGGTCATTGGGCACGATAAAACGTTAGAGAAGACTTTGGAGTTATTAGGGTTAGCAACTCAGCATAATGTTTCAATGGTCTATGTCGCGGGAGCAACTGATGAAATTGAACAATTTCTAAAAGGCTTTGTATCTCGTTTTACTTTTGTATTTGTGGCAGATTATGACGCAGCGCTTGACCAAATCTTTCCAAATAGTTAAAGGCTTTAAAAATTTAAATTTCAGTGAAGATTTATAAATGTCAGAGAAAGCACAGAAATGTGCTTTTTTTATGCAAAGCTTTTTAAATGAATCAATCTAAAACCGAAGTCAAATAATACGGCACTGATATTGCTATAGAGATGCCTAAATATGCGCCAAACTTAAAGAATTATTCTCATTGAATGATTGAAAATAGGTGGAATTGCGCCCATATATAAAACATTGTAAATGCGCAGACAGCCAATAAAACTTGTCGTATGATCAAGCGAGTTAGAATTTTTTTCACGCTTCGCTGATCGACGATAACAAAGGAACAGGACAAGATATGAACATCGCGGCAAATCCAATGGTCGAAGCAGACCAAACTGTATATTTAAAAGATTATCAAAAACCTTCATATGTAGTTGATAGTATTGATCTTGATATTCAAGTGTTTGATGACTATACCCATGTAAATAGCAAACTGGTGATGCAGCGTCAAACGGCTGGTGATCTTGTACTGTTAGGGCGTGATTTAGAACTCAAATCCATTTCAATAAATGGAGAAGTACTTTCAGCAGATGCTTATCGATTAGATGCAGAACAACTACGCATCTCGAATGCGCCAGATCAGGCTGTGATTGAAACTCAAGTGGTGATTCATCCTGAAAATAATACTCAGCTTGAAGGATTATATCTTGCCGGAAAAGATTTATTTGTGACGCAAAATGAGCCTGAAGGTTTCCGTAAAATTACTTTCTATCCTGACCGTCCAGATGTTCTGTCTGTATTTACTACACGTGTTGAAGCCGATAAGAAATTTCCAGTTTTACTTGCAAATGGTAACTTATTGGAAAAAGGTGAAGCGGGTGAGGGTCGTCATTATGCCGTGTGGCAAGATCCGACTAAAAAACCGTCTTACCTATTTGCTTGCGTGATTGGTGATTTGGCTGTACTTAAAGATCATTACGTGACGTCTGAAGGTCGTAATGTTGCTTTAGAAATATATGCTGAAGAAAAAGATATTCCAAAATGTCACATTGCGATGGAAGCATTAAAACACTCAATGCGTTGGGATGAAGAACACTATGGTCGTCCATATGATTTAGACAATTATATGATTGTGGCAACTAGTGCTTTCAACATGGGCGCAATGGAAAACAAAGGTCTCAACATCTTTAATACCTCATGTGTGCTGGCTGATGAAGAATATACGACAGATGCTGCAATTATGCGTGTTCAGTCAGTTATTGCACATGAATACTTCCATAACTGGACAGGTAACCGTATTACTTGTCGTGACTGGTTCCAACTGTGCTTAAAAGAAGGTTTGACGGTATTCCGTGATCAGTCGTTCTCAGAAGATTTACAATCTGCTGCGGTACAACGTATCGATGACGTTGCAGTGCTAAAAGCCCATCAGTTTCCAGAAGATTCAGGCCCGCTTTCACATCCACCGCGTCCAGATCATTTTGTTGAAATTAATAACTTCTATACCGCGACAGTGTACGAAAAAGGTGCGGAAATTAACCGCATGATGGCGACACTCTTGGGCAAAGAAAAATTCCGTGCAGGTACTGACGAATATTTCAAACGCCACGATGGTCAAGCCGTGACTGTTGAAGATTGGGTAGCAGCACTGACAGCGGGTTCAGGTGTAGATTTGTCGAGTTTCTTGATTTGGTATAACCAACCGGGCACACCAAAACTTGAAGCAAAAGGTGAGTACGATGCTGCAAATCAAACCTATACTTTAAGCTTGAAACAAAGCTTAAAGGCACACCCGAAATATCCAAATTTAAAAGCTGTGCCTATTCCTGTGGCTTTGGCATTGTTTGATGCGACGAGTGGTGAACAGTTACTTCTCAGCTCAGATGCATTGGTTGAAAATGGCATTAAAGATGGCGTGTATTTATTTGATACCGATACTGCAACCATTACATTTAGCGGTGTAAAAACCAAGCCTGTTGTGTCTTTACTGCGTAACTTCTCTGCACCCGTTAATCTTGAATTTAACTATTCAGATGAAGAGCTTGCATTCCTGATGCAGTACGAGCCGAATGGTTTTAACCAATGGCAAGCCAGCCAAACCTTGTTAGAACGTATTTTGTTAAATGGCCATGATGCGGATATTTATATTCAAGCTATTCAAAAAACATTACCAAGTGTGGTTCAACGCGATCCATTGTTGGCGTCACGATTATTTGAGGTACCAACAGAAGGTTATTTAGGTAGTCGTATCGACACTGAATATAATCCAGAAAAAGTACAAGAACAGCGTGAAGCGCTATTGAGTACTTTGGCACGTGAACTTGGCGCATTCTGTAAAGAGACCTATTTAACACTTGATCCGGATCTACAAAAAGATTTCTCTCAAGCCATGGGTGTTCGAGCACTGAAAAACATCATGCTTTCGATGATGGCACGTCAAGGCGATGCAGATGTATTTGATTTGGCTGAACAGCAATATCAAACTACTGGAAATATGTCTGAACGCTTAGGCGCGTTAAAAGTATTAGTATGGAATGATGCACCACAAGCGGAAGCTGTTTTAGCAGATTTTTATACCAAATTTAAAGATGAAGCTTTGTCTATGGATCAGTGGTTTATGCTTCAAGCAGCACATCCGAAAGCAACGGCTGAAACGATTAAGGCACTGACTGAACACGCTGACTATGACTTGAAAGTGCCAAACCGTATTCGCGCTGTAACGGGTGGATTAAATGCAAATCCAGTCAATACTTGGAGTTTTGGTGTTCAACATATTATTAATTTGGCAAAAATATTGGATGAGAAAAATCCGATTGTCGGCTCTCGTTTACTGCAAATTTTGTCGCGTTGGTATACTTTGGCTGAACCACAGCGCAGTACAGTGAAGGCTGAACTTGAGGCATTAAAACCATTGGTTAAGTCAAAAAATGTGTCTGAAACATTAAACAGTATGTTGAGTGTTTAAGCTGACGTTGAAATACTGATTTAACTTGCATGTTTTAAATCAATTATTAAACCCTGTTTATCTAGAGATGAGCAGGGTTTTTTAATGCTGCATCTGAAAGCAAGGTTTAGATCTTTTTGAGCAAATTTTTTAAGTTATAAAAGTCAAACTATTAACTTGATAACAAAAGATTTAATAATAAAACTAAATTTTTAAGTGTGATTGTTAACTTTAAATTAATATAAAATGCAATATATATCACATAATAAGCGTAGAATATTAAGGCTTAAAGATCTCGTGTGTCGAAGTAGGGTGTGTTTTATATACACGCCAATCTTTAAACCCAAGAATTTGAATTTTTGAGGCAGGTATGTTGGTTAAGGTGGATGGTGGATTTTATTTAAACTCCCATCATATTATTGCGGTTCGTATATCTAAAGATGTTCACAATGCTTTTGTTGTAGCAGTTGAATACACACCTAATAGTGTGCAAAGCACAGGGCTTTTTGAGAAAAAGTTTTCGGTGGGTGTAGATGCAGAACGTTATTTACAAAGTTTGCATAAAATTATTGGCCAATCCTAATTTACATTGTTATCACATAAATAAAAATGCCCTCGATGAGGGCTTTTTTATTTATTCTTTTACAATCAACACGGGGATTGGGCACTGCGTTAAAATATTTTGTGCAACGCTTCCGAGCATGGCTTTTTTCAAGCCAGTGTGGCCATGTGAACCCATAATAATTAAATCGACATTGAGTTCATCGGCAACTTGTAAAATACCTTCAGTTGGCGACACACCATGTACCAGACGTGTATCGACTTCAATACCATCTCGAATAAAAGATTGTTTAATATCTTCTAAACGTAATTGTGCGCTCTTTTCCGCTTGCATAAAGTATTCAGTAATCGCTGGTGCAATGGCATAAAAGTCAACACCCACAAAAGGGTCAACAGCAACCACACTTACTATAGTGACATGGGCATCTTGGCTTTTTGCCAGTGCTAATGCATGCTCAACAGCAGAATAAGAAATAGGAGATTCATCTACAGGAACTAAAATTTGTTTATATTGACTCATAGATCAGTTTCCTTGGTTATGGCTATTATTTTTAAGATATTCGTAAATCAGAATAATGCAATTATCATATTGAGAATAGAAAGCCCACCGAAGTGGGCTTAAACATTTATGCTTTAACAACAAGTACTGGAAGTTCAGTATTACTTAATACATCTTGAGCAAAACTACCTAAAAGCATTTTCTTGAAGCCTTTACGACCATGTGAACCCATTACAATTAAATCGGCCTTCACTTCATTGGCTGCTTCAACCACACCTTCAGCAGAAACTTGGCCTTTCACGATTTTACTTTGTGCGTCTACGCCTTCACTTGCAGTAATTGTCAAAGCTTCTTTTAATGCAGCTTCAGCATTTGCATAGGCCTGGACAAAATATTCTTTCATGATTGCAGAAGAATAATAGAAATCCGCATCAGTAAATGGGTCTTCAGCAACAAGGCTGATCAGCGTCAGTTGGCTATTAAATGCTTTCGCCAAGATGGCTGCTTTTTTAACTGCAGAAAATGAGATTTCTGAACCGTCGACTGGGACTAAAATTTGTTGATATGACATGAGAAAATCTCCACTATTATTGCTTTAAACCCTATGCTTTATTGATAGCATATTGTGTGCGTTGGTTCAATTTATAAATATAAAAAATATCGTAAATTCATAAAATTAGAAAGAATTTAAATGTTAATTTGTCAACTGTCCGTCAAATAAAGCAGAGCAAAAAACTAGGATTTAAGTATTTTTTTGTACTCAATAAATTTGACTGAAATTGTCGGATTTATAAGCAGAATTACTTGTGTTCAAGGAAATAATATAAGCTTAAAATATCAGCCGATAAATATTTAATTTTCAATCAATCATCCCTATATATGGTGTAGATGATTTTGTAAATAGCTTAGTTCATCAGATTGGAAAGCACATTGGATAATCGCATGTATACAAAATTAATATTCACAGCATTGAGCCTTTGTTCTGTTTTGCAATTATCAGGTTGTCAAAATACACAGAGCAGCACGAAATTAATTGCGGGTGCATTTAATCTATCGACTCAAGTACAAAAACAATTTATTGATCGGCATGCGCCTGAAAATGTTTTGATACACAGTAATGTACTGTATCAGCAGAATCCAGATTTACATCTAGATATTTATCAACCAGATAATATTGCCAATTTATTGCCAAGACCAACAGTGGTTTGGATACATGGCGGTGGTTGGGTTTCAGGCTCAAAAGAGCATGCGCGTGGATATTTTAAGCGTTTAGCAGCAGAAGGTTATAATGTCGTATCTGTACAATATCAGTTTGCACCTGAAGCTATTTATCCGACTCAACTCCATCAAATTGATTCTGCGATGAACTTTATTCGGCAGCATGCAAATGACTGGAAAATAGATCCCAATCAATTGTATTTAGCAGGGGATTCTGCTGGTGCAAATATGGCCAGTCACTATGCTGCTTTGGTGACTAATCCAGTTTTTGCGGAAAGTTCTCAGATTCATCCTGTCATTCAACCCAATCAACTTAAAGGCTTAATCCTACATTGTGGGATTTATGATTTAGCCTCTTTTGTGAATACAGCACCTGAAGAGATTGGTTTGATTGAATGGGGCGTGTATAACCTTGTTCAAGCCTACACAGGTAATAAGAAGGATGATACGGAGTTTCTAAAAAGTATTTCGACCAGTTCGCATATCACAAAAAATTATCCGCCAGTATTTATCAGTGGGGGTAATAAAGACTTTTTAACCGAAACACAATCCATGCCTTTCGTAAAGCAGTTAGAGGCCGTGGGAGTTAAAGTAAGTACAGCATTTTATCCAGATTCCAAAGAGCTACTTGTACATGAATATCAATTTATGATGGGTAAAAAAGCCAGTCAACACACCTTTCAGCTCACGACCGAGTTTCTTGCGAAGCATTAAAAATAAAAGCAATCTTTATGTGGCTTAGATATATTTTGCCATAAAAATAAATCTTAGCTTGCGAAAATAATTTTAAAAACATAACATACCTACCGATCGGTATGTTTGTTTGAGAGTGTAATGAATTCAGTCATGTTTGCATATGGGTTATTGGCCTGTGCAATTATTTCAGAAGTAATTGGTTCAACATTTTTAGTGAAGTCAGAAGGCTTTAGTAAATTGGTTCCATCCTTAGTCGTGGTGGTACTTTTTTCATTGGCATTTTACTTATTGTCGCAAGTGATTAAAGTCATACCACTTGGCATTGCTTATGCCATTTGGGCGGGAGTAGGGATTGTTTTAACTGCTTTAATTGGCTACTTTATCTTTCGACAAAATTTAGATATTCCTGCAATGCTAGGCATTGCTTTAATTGTTGCAGGTGTTGTTGTCATTAATATATTTTCAAATTCTACAGGGCATTAAAGGATTTTATGGACAATCCGCATCAGCGTAAAAAAGAACCGCAGTTAATTCGTCAAAGTATTTTGCAGCACGCGATTCAACTGGCTGCAGAAAAAGGCGTTAATGGTGTTTCAATTCAAGCTGTTGCAGATTTGGTAGGCGTGACGAAAGGTGGTGTTTTTCATCATTTTCCAAATAAAAAAATACTTTTAGAGGCGATGGTTATTAGCCTGTTGCAACAGTTGGATAATGTCATCGATCGGCTTATTGCAGATGATCCTCAGCCGCACGGTTGTTTTACTCGCGCCTATATTGAAATTACCCTAGAAAAAACCGTGTACGGCTTGGAGCATTCGTGGTCTGCAATCTCAATGACCATGCTGACAGATCGGACTTTTAACGATTATTGGATTGAGTGGTTGAGTGAGCGATTAACGAAACACCAAAGCACTGATGCAGATATTGAGTTAAAAATCTTACGCTATGCTGCGGATGGTATTTGGTTGACTGCATTTACAGAAGTTGAGGATATCAGCGAAACAAAATTGCTTAAAGACGAACTGATCGCGCGTACTTATCGTGGGATCAGTTCATAAACTTAGGCAGATTTTTTTGCTTTAAATTTGAAAATGAAATGGACGACTAAACCGAAAAGCAAGCCCCAAAATGCTGAGCCAATACCGTAGAACTGTACACCCGAGGCACTAAATAAAAAGGTTAAAAGTGCCGCTTCACGTTCACTCGCATCTTGGAAGGCAATCACAATGTTGTGACCAATAGTGCTCAACAATGCAATACCGGCAAGTGATGTAATAAAAATAAGCGGGAAGGACATTAAAAAGCTGACTAAAGTGGCTGCAAAAATGCCCATCAAAATATAAAAGATCCCACAACTCATGCCTGCAATATAGCGTTTTGTAGCATCGGTGTGAGCTTGATCATCGAGACTTATGGCAGCACTTATGGCTGCAATATTGACACTAAAGCAGCCAAAAGGAGCAAAGATTGCTTGAGCAGTTCCCGTCCAACCTATGAGCTGATTGACATGAGGTTGATAGCCATAGCTTTTGATCATGGCTAGACCTGGTAAATATTGTGATGCCATATTGATGACAAATAATGGCAGCGCGAGGCCAAGCATCGCAGAGAAAGAAAATTCAGGTTTAATCCAAACAGGTTGCGCAAAAGCAAGATCAATTGCCGGCATTTTAAAGTTAAGTAATATTGGACACATGGCTATACCAATAATCACTGTGAGTACAATGCTATATCGCGGCCAAAGTCGCTTCATGATGACATAGGCGGCGAGTAAACAGAGTACGTAAGCCCATTCATTTTGAATGCTTGCAAATAATGCAATGCCGAACTTTAGCAGCACGCCAGCAAGCATGGCACTGGTTAAACTTTGTGGGATATGGGTGAGAATTTTTTCGAAGATGCCTAAAAAACCTAAAATGGCAGTCACTAATCCACAGATAAAAAATGCACCAAGTGCAGCATTCATACTATAGCCATTGGCAGTAGCCAAAATAAGCGCCAAACCAGCTGTAGACCATGATGTCGCTACAGGATATTTAAATTTCCAAGAAAGCAATAAACCACATAAACCAATACTTAAACCCAGCGCCCAAAACCAAGAGGTAATTTCAGCAGTATCTGCACCTAACATTTGGGCAGACTGAATCACTAAGACAGCAGAGACACTTATACCGACCAGAAAAGTAATAAAACCAGCAAAAACTGCGGGCACAGAGCAATCTTGAAGAATTTTTTGCATAATCCTTGTGCAACTTTTTAATTGGAAAATGTATGATGTTTCACGATGATACGCTCAGCCCTCGTACAGGGAAAGACGATTTTTTGAATAATAAGTAAAAATGAAGTTTCCAAAATATTATGCTTAAATAAAAGTATGCTCAGCATAAAGAGTAACTATTCTTTTGAATGGCCATTTAACCTTTTTATTTTAGTCTAAAACCAGCAATACCAACTTATCCATTGTAATACTGAGTTGAGAGTTGTATTTAGTATATAAAAAATCAGTATTTCTCGTAATTATTACATCGTTGATGTTGCGAGCTTTAAGCCAAAACCACAGAATAAAAGCCCAACAGAAGCCACACAGCACGCGGTGAACTTATAGCGGTGAGTAAAATAAGTTGCGAGTTTTGCACCAGAGAAAATCAGTACGGTTAAATAACTCATACTAATAATTTGTAAAACTATAGCCAGTGCAGTAAAAGTGATTGCTGGGTAGGCATAATTTGGATCGACAAATTGTACGAAGAAAGACAGGTAGAACAAAATAGCTTTTGGATTCAGAATGCTAATGGTGAGAGCTGTACGAAAAGGTTTGAGCTCCTCTAAACTTTGATGATTTTGTTGAACTTGATCGGGCATTACAACGGCATGCCAAGTTGCATAGGCTGCTTTAAGTAACTTGATTCCTAGATAACTTAAATATAGCGCACCAATAATTTTTAATAATATGAATAACCAAGGAAATGCATGCAGTAAAGATGCGGCACCAAGAGCTGTAAATAAGATGAGAATAATATCGCCAAAATAGACGCCAAAGGCACTTTGGTAGCCTACTTTAATGCCGAAACGAGAGGCAATGGACATGACATATAATGAGTTTGGGCCTGGCAAAATCACAATTAAAATCGTACCAATGATAAAGGTCGTTAGATCTGTGATGCCAAACACTGAGTATACTCATATAAAAAAGCCGATGTCACAGTATAGCAACATCGGCTTTTGAACAAGCAGTAAAATTTATTTTAAGCTTTAATTTCAGCATCAATGCCAAAGGATTGGCGAAGTAAACTACTGAGTTGTTCACGTGCTTTTATAAAGCCATCTATACCACCTTGCAGTAACTGAGCTGACATTAAATCTTTTTCAACTTCAGAGTTGAAGCGTTGTTTATCCAAAGGTTGTACGTCATGTTCACAATGTGCATGAGCATGATTGTTACTAAGTTGCGCTTCAACGACGCGACTATCTTTTTCTAGCTCAGCTAAAAGGTGTGGTGATACTGTTAATAAATCACAACCTGCCAGCCCTAAAACTTGATCTACGCTACGGAAGCTTGCGCCCATAATTTCAGTTTTAATGTTGTGCTGTTTGTAGTAGTGATAAATTTGTTTTACTGACAGTACACCGGGATCTTTTTCAATTGGATAGTGATCTACATTTTCAGCTTTTTTGTACCAATCTAAAATACGCCCAACAAATGGAGAGATTAAAGTTACATTCGCTTCAGCACAGGCTTGCGCTTGATGTAAACCGAACAGTAATGTGAGGTTACAGTGGATGCCTTCTGCTTCGAGTGCTTTTGCAGCTTGAATGCCTTCCCAAGTGGATGCAATTTTAATCAAAATGCGATTTTGGTTAATGCCATACTGTGCATACAAAGCGAGAAGCTCTTTGGCTTTAGCAATCGTTGCATCTGTATCATAAGAGAGCGCAGCATCAACTTCCGTTGAAACGCGTCCTTCAATCAATTTTAAAATTTCAACGCCAAATTTGACTGTTAGGATATCAATCGTGCGTTCAATCAATTCATCACTGCTATAACCTTCTTTACGTGCCTGTTCAAATGCGAGTTCAATCAGTTGTTTATTTTTAGGTTGGTTCGCAGCTGCTGTAATTAGCGACGGATTTGTTGTTGCATCCAGTGGGCGGAAAATTTCAATCGCAGTTAAATCACTGCTGTCAGCAACAATAGTCGTAAGGCTTTTTAATTGGTTTAACGCATTCTGAGTCATTGGATATCTAGTTCTTAATGTTCTTGGTGTATGTACTTTTATAACACAATCTTTTTAGAACCCAACCGAAAAGCGCCCGACAACTGTGCTTAATTGGTATTTTTTCGTGAATTACGGATGTGATTAATCAAAAAATGAGCAGCAGAGCCCATCAGTTTTTCACGATTCCAAACCAAATCGACAAAATATTCGAATTTAGGTGTGAAATCCAAAAAGTTTAAAACTTTCAGTTGTTGAATGAGCTGAGGATTTTCATTGAACATCTGTGAGGGAAGGACACCCCATCCGAGGTTTTGAATGATCATCGAACAGGCAGAATGATGGTTATCCGTACGCCAGTATTGTTTGGAAAACAGTAATTCAGGCTTAATGGTTTTATCTCGGCTAGCAACCACAATTTGTCGGCTCTGTAAAATTTGTTCAAAACTGACTTGCTCAAATTGAGCGAGTGTATGATCTTTCGCTGCAACTGGAACGAGGGACTCAAGTTTCAGTTCTACAAATTGCTCATAATTTTCTAATTCTTCTCGTTCGAACATCAATGCTAATTGGGCTTGTCCATCGCCTAACATTTGTTGTGCATCTTCTTGTGGGGCTGTGAAAATATTGATTTGAAGTGAGGGAAATTCCTGTGCTAATAAACTGATGTAATCCGTCCATTGAGTATGAATTAACTCTGAAACCACCACAATATTCAGTGAAGACTCCAATCCTTGACTTAATGCTACAGCATGTTGTTTCCACTGTTGCATTTCAGTGAGGAGCTGTTGGGTCTTTTCATATAGACTGCTTGCCTGTGCAGTAGGGACAGGCTCACGTCCTATACGCTCAAATAGTTTCATGTCTACATCTATTTCTAAATTGGCAATCGACATGCTAACCGCAGAAGGGACTTTGCCGAGTTGACGTGCTGCAGCAGAAAAAGAACCCGTTTCCATAACAGTCTTAAAGATAGTGAGTTGTTCTTGATTAATATTCATTTTGCTTATCTATCAAATATATTGAAAGATTCTAACTCGAATGATCAATAAATTGAAAATATAATGCACGCATATTAAATTTTATTAGGTGTTTTTCAAAATGTTGATTTCCAGAAGAAGGATTATTCATGCGCTTAGCTATGAGATCATCCTGTTGGTGATCATTGCTATCGCTTTAAGTTTTATCTTTGCAGTTCCAATGGAAGTGACAGGAACGCTAGGTATTGCTATGGCGATAACTTCAGTTGTTTGGAATATGATTTTCAACCACTTTTTTGAGAAATATGAAGCAAAAAGAAAACTAAAAAGAACGGTAGGTGTTCGTATTTTGCATGCGATTGGCTTTGAAGGTGGTTTGATGCTTGCAACCATTCCAATGGTTGCTTATGCCTTAGAGATGAGTTTGGGGCAGGCTTTCTTAACGGATCTAAGTTTGACACTATGTATTTTGGTTTACACATTTATTTTCCAATGGTGTTATGACCATATTGAAGCATCGATGGGAATTCGAGTTTCAGCATAAGTACTTAGTTAAAAAACCACTAAGAAAACTCAGATTTTTCAAAATAAAATATAAAGCTCAGTTAGACATTTTATAAAAAACTGTCAACTGGGCTTTATTTTGTCCATTCTATTTGAAGGGTATATCAATAAATACAGTCGCATAAAATACTTAAAAATTATATAAAACATATGTTTATTGGATTTATTTTTGGGGAAGAATTTGAGTATTAAGTTGAAGGTGTTAACCGTCTCTATCTCTTTGTTATTAGTCGCATGTGGTGGTGGAGGTTCAGGCACATCAGAAAATGTAAATTCACTAGAAGATAAACCAGTGGTAGATGCTGGTGAGGGTTTAACTAAAGTCAATGAATTTCGCGTACTAGATGTAGGGGCAGAATTAACAGCGCAAGACTTTTCATTAGAGACTTGGAATCCTTCTGCTATGGCGTTGGACGGCGATATTTTATATATCTCAAATAGCCAAACTTCCTCGCAAATTTTACGTTATGACTTAAAGCAAAAGCGGGCATTAAGTGCAATTGATCCGACACTGCTAACGGGATTAGCAAAAACTTGGGATGGTATCGTTGATATTAGCCTACACGCAGGTCGTCTATATGTTGCTTCATATGGTTCGAATCGTATTGATGTTATCGACATTGCAACAGGGCAACCTCAGTTTGTAATGGCATTAGGGACCGGCGTGTGGTGGGGAGATGCCTTAAATTATGCTTTAGTACACAGTAATGCCGTTACGGCAGATGATCGTTTTGTCTATGTACCAGATATTCAAGGACGTATTAATGTGTGGCAGCAAAGTGACGTTCGTGCTGAAAATCATTTAAAAGCCAATAAGTTTGCTCGTTTAAGTTTGCCAAGTTGTGCACGTAATTGTAATGCTCGGATGCAGAGCATGGGTGACTATCTTTATACCAGTCTGCCAAATGGTACCACCTATGTACATAATTTAAAAAGCTTAAAGCAAGGTGATACGGATGTTGCCCCGATACTGACAGAATCAACATTATCAACGGTGATGAATCAAGCTGCTGATGGTCAAGTTTATGTGTCTCGCAATAATGGCGTAATTGAAAGTTACTTGGCGAAGTCATTTAATACCAAACAAATATTACCAACCAATTTGGTTGATCAATTTAGTAATTATCGTGTGAAAGGCAATGACAGTACGCAAAATTTGGCAAAGGCTAGTGATCTTGTTGTACATGAGTCAACTTTATTGCACTTAGCCAATCAAAAAATTACCCTTTTGCCGATGCGAAGTTTACAGCAAAATAGAAGTAATCAAACGGCACAAGCCACTGAGTTAAAGCAGGCTCAGGCAATACAACAGTCTCGAATGCTACAAGATGGTGAAAGCTGGGAGGTTTTGACCAATAAAGACGAGCGTCATGTGTTCATGGATAAAATTTTATCTGCACAGTTGAATGGCGCAAGTTTAGACATACAAAGTTATAGCGCTGTTCCTGTGAAAGACGTGCAATTGCATGCCAAGTTAAAAAATTCAGATCAGTGGGTCGTGTTAGCGCATATTGATGAAATTCAGGCATTTTCCAAAACACGTTTAGCATTGAAGTTAGATGACCAATCTCGTTTTTCATTGGTGAATGGGCAAGGTTCAATTCAATTGTCAGGTTTAAGCCAAACGGAGCAGATACCTGCTGGACTATTTGATTTTAAATTCCATTCTGATACAGATTTGCATGTTCAAAAATTGAATCAGATTAAAGCCAAATGGAAAATTTTCTTTGGTACCTATAATCAAGAAAATGATCCAGCTTCAAGCTGGCGCAGAATAAACGCGTTATATGCGCGTGAATGGGTCATGATGATGACTAATTTGGCATACATGCTAAGTACCCCTGAGTTTGAACATTTATGGTTTAATCATAAGAAAGTCATGGGGCATGAGTTCTTTGGTAATGCCGGCTTGGTTGAAGGTGAGAATGGCATTTTCAAAGCAGAAGATTACACACGGGTTTATCAACAAATTTTAAATCGTAGTGAAATTAACCTTGGCATTACAGCGATGGGTGGCGGTCTTGGTGGTGGTTCAGTACTGGGAGTAGATACATGGATTTTCTATGGACATTATCGTCATTCAGGCTATGGCATCATTGCTCATGAATTTGGTCATGGCTTTGGTAGCCACAGTAGTGCATGGTCCAATTCGGCCTATGGTTTTCAACCAATGATGGCATGGTTACATTTCTACTTCCAACGACAAGCGGGATCAATTCCTTATATGGATCCAGATGTAAATAAATTCCATTTGGCATCGCCAGATCAGCTATATGCGGGTGTTACATCAAATATTGTTAATGCCGTTCCGGGTAAAACACCAATCAACACGATTGATCAATATTTTGCAGCCAATCCATTAGCTAAAAAATAATTCAATCCATAAAAAACCGCTCATCTGAGCGGTTTTTTTTAATTTAGATCTTAGGTATTATTTTTCAATAATTGCGGTTACACCTTGACCGCCAGCAGCACAGATTGAAACCAATACACGGCCTGAACCTTTTTGATTCAATAGCTTAGCCGCAGTTGCGATAATACGGCCGCCAGTTGCAGCAAATGGGTGACCTGCAGCAAGTGAAGAACCTTTCACGTTAAGTTTGCTGCGGTCAATTGAACCTAAAGGTGCATCCAAACCTAAACGTTCTTTACAGAATTTTGGATCTTCCCAAGCTTTAAGCGTAGACAGTACTTGTGATGCAAATGCTTCGTGAATTTCGTAGTAATCGAAATCTTGTAAAGTAATACCAGCACGTTCAAGCATACGTGGTACTGCATAAGCAGGGGCCATCAACAAGCCTTCTTTTTTCTCTACAAAGTCAACGGCTGCAGTTTCTTGGAAAGTTAAATACGCAAGGACTTCATGACCATTTGCTTTTGCCCATTCTTCAGATGCCAATAGCACACAAGATGCGCCGTCAGTTAGTGGAGTAGAGTTACCCGCTGTCATGGTACGTGCATCACCTTTACCAAAAGCAGGCTTTAATTTCGCTAGTTTTTCAACAGATGAGTCTGCACGTAAGTTGTTATCACGATCCAAACCAAGGAATGGCGTAATCAGGTCATCAAAGAAACCTTCTTCATAAGCAGCTGCCATTTTTTGATGTGAAGATGCAGCAAGTTCGTCTTGCGCTTCACGTGAAATACCCCATTCAAGCGTAGTAATGGCTTGATGATCACCCATTGAAAGACCAGTACGTGGCTCACCGTTCTTTGGAGCATCCATCAAGTCTTTTACATTAATTTTAGTTAATGCTTTAAGGCGGTCTTTACCTGTTTTTGCGATGTTCAGTTCAAGTAGTGCTTTACGTAAACCATCACCAAAAGCGATTGGCGCATCAGATGTTGTATCTACACCGCCTGCAACACCCACTTCAATTTGACCCAAGGCAATTTTGTTTGCAACAAGGAATGCCGCTTGTAAGCCAGTACCACATGCTTGTTGAATATCGTAAGCAGGTGTTTCAGGAGCAAGTTCTGTATTCAGTACACACTCACGAGTCATGTTAAAGTCACGACTGTGCTTTAAAACAGCACCAGCAACAACTTCACCTAAGCGTTGACCTTGAAGATTAAAACGTTCAACAAGACCATTTAATGCTGCGGTGAACATGTCGCTGTTTGAAGCAGTGAAGTAAGCGCCGTTAGAACGAGCGAAAGGAATACGATTACCACCGATAATAGCAACGCGGCGAACTGTGTTTTGACTCATGGTATTATCCTGTTGAACAGACGTTTGAGTTGTTGATTTTGAAGCTGTTTTAGTATTTGAAGCTGGTGTTTTAGTACGAGTAGATGCACTACGAGGACGAGTCGTTTTAGCCGCACCACTGGTTGACTTGGTTGCTGCGCCAGTACTTTTAGCGGTACGTGGTGTACTCTTTGATGTATTTGACACAGTTTCCGTGGTCGGAGTTTCGACTGCTGGATTTTCTTGAGTTGTTTTGCTCATAAGGCTTTTCCAAGCATGTGGATGATCTTCTTGTTGGGTACATTAGCATATTCACCAAAGGGGTAAATTGACTAAAATGACATTAGCAAAAGCATTCAGGTCAAGCCATCCGTGGTTTAACTCAAGTATGATTCCATGGAAACTGATGGAACTATTGAAATATAAGTATCTGACATCATCTTGAAGTTAAAGGGATATCTTCAGATCCATCAAAAATTAATCCGTATGAGAGATAATAAACATGACTGATCAATACCAAACATTTGCAAAATCTCCTATTGGTAAATTTGTCATCAAAAATTTAGGTTTACCATCACCGACTTTCTTAGAGCGTTTTGAGTCTGCAACACCTGTAGTAAAAGGTGCTGTTTTATTAGGTGCGGCACCAGCTTCAACATTGTCAGGTGCAATTGCTCAAGTATTGGCAAATATTCATGCCAACAGTTATGCGGGTAATAATGCGGAACTACAGCAAGCTGCTGCCAAGTCAGGTTTAAACCTAAGCGCATTTAATGAAGGTGATAAAGAGTCTAAGTTTAAAGTTGTAGTTTTTGATGCATCTGGTATTCAAAATTCAGAGCAACTTCATACGCTTTATGCATTCTTTAATCCAATTGCTCGTCAAATTCAGGCATCTGGTCGTGTTGTGGTTGTGGGTACAACCCCTGAAACAGCGAAGACCGTGAAACAAGCTATTGCACAACGTGCGCTTGAAGGTTTTGTGAAGTCTATCGGTAAAGAATTCAAAAAAGGCATTGCTGCTCAACTTGTCTATGTAGATGAAGGGGCAGAAGCAAACTTAGAGTCTGCGCTGCGTTTTGTTATTTCACCACGTTCAGCTTATGTATCTGGTCAAGTAATTCGTGTTTCGAAAGCAGACGTTGTTGATGTTGATTGGAACAAACCGCTAGCAGGCAAAACTGCGGTTGTGACGGGTGCAAGCCGTGGTATTGGTGAAGCAATTGCGCATGTATTGTCACGCGATGGCGCACATGTGATTTGTTTGGACGTTCCACAACAACAAGCCGATCTTGACCGTGTAGCAGGTGAAATTGGTGGTTCAACACTGGCAATTGATATTACCGCAACTGATGCAGGTGAAAAAATTAAAGCAGCTGCAGCGGCACAAGGTGGTTTGGACATCATCGTACACAACGCAGGGATTACCCGTGACAAGACTTTAGCGAATATGAAGCCTGAGCTTTGGGATCTGGTAATTAACATTAACTTATCTGCAATTGAGCGTGTAAATGATTACTTGCTTGAAAATGATGGCTTTAATGCAAATGGTCGTATTGTGTGCGTATCATCTATTTCAGGTATTGCAGGTAACTTAGGTCAAACCAACTATGCGGCATCGAAAGCAGGTGTGATTGGTGTAGTGAAATTCACAGCACCATTACTTAAAAATGGTGTAACCATTAATGCGGTTGCTCCAGGCTTTATTGAAACGCAAATGACGGCAGCAATTCCATTTGCAATCCGTGAAGCGGGTCGTCGTATGAACTCAATGAGTCAAGGTGGTTTACCTGTTGATGTGGCAGAAACCATAGCAATGTTTGCATCTACTGCTTCTACAGGTTTGAACGGTAACGTGGTACGTGTTTGTGGACAAAGCTTGTTAGGGGCTTAATGTAATCCCTCCCGATCTCCCTTTGTAAAAGGGAGGAGAAAAGTCCCTCTTTACTAAAGGGGGATTTAGGAGGATTAAAATTCATTGGGAAAGTTAACCTCTCCCTAACCCTCTCCTTAAAGGTGAGGGAATTGCTTTTAAATAGATATATTTATAATTAAAAGGTTTAGTATGAATACTCGCCATTTTAGTCAACTTCCAAAGCCTTATTTAGCCTATCCAAAAGTGATTCAAGGCTTGATTTTTAAAAAGCCAAAAGGTGAAAAAGTTCTGCCGCAAGTTGAATATGTGGTGGATTCTTTTAAAGTCGATCAAAAACATTTAAAAGCCTATAACGAAGTCTGTGGTTTTAAAAATAATGGTTATATTCCAGCTATTTATTTAGCTGTGCTTTCGCAAAGCTTACAAATGCATATGATGACTACTGAAGCATTTCCATTTGCGATTTTAGGTTTGGTGCATATCCGTAACCAAGTGAAGCAATATCGTAAAGTGGGTGTGAATGAGACGTTATCTTTGTCATGCAAATTTGGTGAATTACAACCACATGATAAGGGCGTGCAATTTGACTTTATTACCACTGCAAAAGTTGGTGATGAAGTGGTTGTAGAATCATTAACCACATATTTAGCACGTCAAAAAACTGAAAATAAAACAGCAGTAAAACCTGCAGAGGCGAAGCCAGCTGAATTGCAGGTTCAAGCGCAGTGGGATGTTTCAGAAAATACCGGTCGCCGCTATGCGCTGACTTCAGGTGACTTTAACTTGATCCACATTCATGCTGTGACGGCTAAAGCATTTGGTTTTAAACAAGCGATTGCCCACGGTATGTGGAGTAAGGCTAAAGCTTTATCGAGTCTGAGTTTGCCAGAGGCTTATGAAGCAGATGTCTGGTTTAAACTGCCGATGTATCTCCCATCACAAGTTGAGTTTTTAACTGCTCAAACTGGACAAGATACCGAGTTTGCAATTCGAAATAGTAAAAACAAAAAACCGCATGTCGCTGGAAGTGTAAAAGCACTGTAAGACTTAAGCCTAAATCGATATCGATTTAGGCTTTTTTGTTTTAATCTCAGACAGTTCATATAAAAAGGAATGCAGGATGCAGGCGGTCAAGGAATACTTATTTGCACAAAAGCATAATTATCAGGGTACTGTAGATCGTGCCTTTCAAGATTTAGCCGAACAGTTCAGTCGAATGCAGGATGCACGAACTGATTTAGGTGGTGCCGCTTTGGTGGTGTATTTCCAAGGGCAAAAAGTAGTTGATATTTGGACGGGTAAAAAGTCAGCCGAAGAAGCTTGGCAGTCCAATACACCCTCAGTCTGTTATTCTACGGGTAAAGGAGTACTTGCGACGCTTGCACATATATTAGTGAGTCAGGGCTTTTTAGATTACGACACACCTGTTGCCAAATATTGGCCAGAGTTTGCACAAAATGGAAAGTCGCAGATTACCTTAAGACATATGTTAAGCCATCAAAGTGGTTTATATGACATACGAAACAATATTGATACTGCTTCGGAAATGGCAGACTGGTCGCATATGCTGCATATACTCGAACAGGCGACACCGCGTTTTGAAGCTGCCACAGATGCTGCTTATCAACCTCTAACCTTTGGCTGGCAAGTGGGTGGAGTACTCGAAAAAGCCACTGGCAGATCACTTGTAGAATTGATGCAGCAACATTTGGTAGAGCCATTGCAATTAGATCATGTATATTTTGGTGTGCCTCAAGATAAACTCTGTGAAGTTGCAAGACTAATTCCAAAAAAGAAGAAGGCAGAAATAGTAGATGTTACAACCCAACAAAATAGTCAAAAAATAGCTAATTCAGAAAACTCTATTTCAAATAATGTTAAGAAAAAAAAGCTTACACACAAACCCTCCATGCTAGATAAGCTGTTAGAGCTTTCAGGTCAAAATTTACAAGACTTTCAAGATGGCATGATTCCCAAAGGTATGCGTCAATTTTCATTTTTTAGTGATGAAGGCTTGCAAGCAATTATTCCGGCTGCAACCGGCGTATTTAGTGCTAATAGTCTTGCAAAGATATATGCCATGCTGGCGAATCAAGGGCAATGGCAAGGTCAAACCTTGATAAAGTCCGACACCTTTAATGAATTAAGTACGGTTCAATTTACCAAACGAGATCGAGTAATGCCTCTGCCGATGCATTGGCGTTTGGGCTACCACCGTATTCTAACGTTAGGGAAGTCTAGCAAAGGTTTTGGGCATATGGGCTTTAATGGTTCTGGGGCCTGGTGTGATCCGCAGCGCGATTTGAGTTTTGCCTATACCCATAATTTTCCGACAGGTTCAATCACGGGTGACTATCGTTTATGGGGCCTAACTCAAGAAACTTTACGCTGTGCAGATAAAGTATTAAAAGGGCGTAAAGGCTGGCTTTAAGAATAAGATTGCGTCAATGTGAATAGGGGAATTTAGCAATCTATGTTATTTTCCCTTGCAGTTTTAAAGGCAGTGATATGTTTTATGAAAAAAGTGATTTTGATTCCTTTGGTGGCAAGTTCTGCATTGTTAGGCTGTCAGGACACAAAAAAACCTCAATCAAATGACAACACAGCAATCACTGCGGAAAAGCAACACGCGGCCTGGGTGGGTAATTATAAAGGTACAACGCCGTGTATGGGATGTCTTTCTCGTTGTGAAGATTGTCCCGGTATGGCTGTGGCTCTTGAGCTACATGAAGACCAAACTTATACACTCACTCGTGAAAGTCTAAGCGGTCATAATGACGTTGAAGTGCTTAAAGGTGCAATTCGTTTTAATGATGATACTCAGCAACAGTTAGAGTTAATGCATGTGCAAACGCGCAATCTATTGTATGTAGATTTAGATCAGCAATTGCTCGAAATTCGTGAAGACCAGACGGCGAAACGCTATCAAATGCAGAGTGATTTCCTTTTAAATAAAGCAGTTTAAACATTCGAAATTTGTATTAAATTTGCCTGATTTTGAGGATAGCTCAAGATCGGGTTTTTATTGTTCAAACTGTGCCATTTATTTCACTATTAAGCAAAAAAACAGTATGCTTACACCTGTAAAAAGGAGCATACATGTATCAAGTACTTGCACGAAAATACCGTCCACGAAATTTCATTGAACTTGTGGGGCAAAACCATGTGTCACGTGCACTCACGAGTGCCTTAGAACGTGGTCGGTTACATCATGCGTATTTGTTTACAGGGACACGTGGTGTAGGTAAAACCACCATTGCGCGTATTTTGGCAAAATGTCTAAATTGTGAAACAGGGGTAACCTCAACCCCATGTGAAGTTTGTCCAACCTGTAAAGCGGTAAATGAAGGTCGTTTTATTGATTTAATTGAAATCGATGCGGCATCACGGACCAAAGTTGAAGATACACGAGAACTACTCGATAACGTTCCTTATGCTCCTACACAAGGCCGTTTCAAGGTTTACCTCATTGACGAAGTGCACATGCTATCAACGCACTCATTCAATGCGTTATTAAAGACTTTGGAAGAACCGCCAGAGCATGTGAAGTTTTTATTTGCAACGACAGATCCTCAAAAATTACCGATTACCGTAATTTCACGTTGTCTACAATTCACTTTGCGGCCTTTAGCAGTAGATGAAATTACTACGCATCTGACTGATATTTTACAAAAAGAACAAATTCAAGCGGAGCAAGATGCGATTTGGCAAATTGCCGAATCTGCACAAGGTTCGCTGCGTGACGCATTATCTTTAACTGACCAAGCGATTGCTTATGGTCAAGGTTCGATTCAACACCAAGATGTCAAAGACATGTTGGGTTTAATTGACCGTACGATTATTTATGATTTGATCTTAGCGATTCATCAAAATCAGCGTGAACGGGTCAGTGCTTTATTACTGCAATTCCGTCAACAAGCCTTGGATGTTTCTTTAGTTCTAGATCAATTAATTTCGACCTTGCATGAATTGGCATTGTTGCAATATTTGCCAGACTTGGCTTTAAAATATAGCGACGAGATTAATCAAAAAATCATGCAATTGTCGCAGTTAATTTCTGCACAAGATTTGCAGTTGTATTACCAAGTGGCTTGTAAAGGTCGTGCAGACCTACAGTTGGCGGTGACACAAGAGCAAGGTTTTGAGATGTGTGTGCTACGTTTGTTAGCATTCCGTCCATTACAACCGAATGAAATGTTAGTTTCTGCGGTACAGCAAGAAACAGCAGCACAGCCTCAACTGATTCAAGCGCAGACGAATACTCAGCCATTAGATGAGCAACCTTTAGAACAAACGAATGTGAATGTGCATCATTCACCAGTCAACGTTGCTACTGAACAGCCAGTTTCTGCAGCTGTGGTCGATACGCCGCCAGTTTTCGATGATTTTGATGATTCACATTATGATGAAGATGACGGTTTCGCATCAGCACCTGCTATCGATGAACCTTCATCAGATGACTTCTTAGATGAAGAGCTAGACGAGCAGTCAAAAATAGCAGATGCTGAACCTGAAAGTGTACACGCCGTAGTCGATGTGAGTGAACACGCTAAATCTGTGACTACTGCACAAAATGACACGATAGTCATGGATGCAGCTACTGAAGATACGCTATTTGATTTAGATGAAACGCCTAGTGTGGCAACGGCGGAGGTTAATGCAGCCGATATTGATTTCGAAGAAATTGCACCTTTAGAGTTAAGCATTACAGAATCTGTTCAAACACCACCAGTTGTGGAAGATACTCCGGTTGCTGTTAAGGTTGAAGATACATTTGATTTAGCTACACCAGATGTTGCTGAAACTACAGAGATGAACGTAGTTACAGCACCTGTCAGCGCTAATCTTATGCCTCAGGATATCTTGACTTTACAGCCACAAATACTTGAAGGTGAGTGGACTGTCGATAAGTGGGAGTATTGGTTCCGTAATAGTCAACTTTCACCGGCAGTACAAGAGTTGGCACAGCATGGCATTATGAGCGGAAGCATTGACGGGGAGTCGATTTTCCATATTCCCAAAAAATATGAAGCTTTAGTGACCCAGTTACAGCATGTTCTAGAACATGCCATCCGTGAGCAGTGGTCAAATGTTCATTTCCAAATTCGTTTTGAAGATGTAGATGATGTTACGCCATACGCATTACAGCATGTGCGAAAAGAAAAAGCTTTTGCTCGTGCGAGTGAATTACTGCATGCAGAGCCAGTGGTAAAAGATTTACTCAAAAGTTTTGATGGTGAATTACAAAATATCCAACTTAAATAAGCGTTAAGTTGGATACAGAATAGTTGAATAAATAAAAACTTATTTGACTAAAAATTGCATGAGAGCATCTCGCATATCATTCGGTATCGAAGTGCTTTTTCGTGTTTGGCGGTCAACAAAGACATGTACAAAATGGCCTTGTGCGGCAGCTTGGTCTTGACCTTGTTTGAAAATAGCAAGGTCATAACGTAGCGAAGAATTGCCAATTTTACTAATTGCAACACCTACTTCAATAATCTCTGGATAAGACAATTCTTGTAGAAAGCTACAAGCTGAATCAACCACTAAACCAATAATTGGGGAGTCTTTTAATTGAAATCCAGCATGTAGAATTAAAAGTGCGTTAGCTGCGGTGTCAAAGTAGCTGTAATAGGTCACGTTATTGACGTGACCATACATATCGTTATCGGCCCAACGTGTTTGTATTGGAAATAAAAAAGCATAATTTTGGCGTAATTTTAATACAGGTTTCATTATTGTGGATTCTAAATATACTTAGTACTGTTCAGTTGTTTTACCCAGCATTAGATAAAAGATCAAGCTGATATAAAAGATAAAAAGGTCATTCCAATTATAGAATAACCTTTTCAAAGAATGTATTTATCTAAAAAGAAACGTTTAAAAACGATATCCAAGACCGACGTAAGTCACGATAGGATTAATTTCGATTTCGCTACGTCCTTTTAAGATCGTTGCGCGAGGTATATCTTTGCCAATAAGTTTGGTATTTCCAACGACATCTAATTTTGCTGTAGTGGATAAATGGGCATAACTGACAGATGCGGTAGCGAACCAGTTTTGATTTAAGTTGTAGTCAAAACCTGCAATAGCTACAGGTGCAAAGGCATCATCAACTTTAATTTTTCCTAATTCAGGTTTTAATATAGCCAATAGGCCATTACTATTCAGTTCTGCATTGACATTCGGGTCTGCTTTAACATCGCTAAAATGTGCATACATCACACCAGCCCCAACATAAGGACGGAACTTATTGTTGATGGATCCGAAATGGTATTTTGCCAACAAAGTTGGGGTATACGCATCGGTTGTCGCAATTTTATCGAACTTACTTAAATCTGCAGCTTGTCCAACAACAGGTAAATCAATTGTTCCATGTCCAGAAAGTTCCATTTCTGGTGGAGCACCTAGAACCAGTTCTAAAGAAACGTTATCGTTAACAAAATAATCAAGCATTAGGCCTGCAGTATCAGCATCTTCAACTTCAAAACCTGCGCCCGGTGATGAAACTGAGCGTTCACCTAATAGGGGTGTTTGTTTTGTCGTCGAGCCAGAAATACCTTGTTTTTCACCTTGTGGCATCACATGTAACCAACCTGCTGATACGGCAAATCGTTTACCGTCACTGGTGGCTGCATGAGTTACAGAAAATGCGCTTAAAAGAGCAGTTGCCAAGATTGTTGTTTTATATAATTTTATAGCTAAGTCCATCTTTGTGTTTAGGTTCTCAATATCCTTTGAACCTGTTGATACAATCATAGGTTATGAAATCAACAAAACTCGTGAATAGTTAATAAAAATTACACAAGGTTTAAATTATTTTAGTATTTGTAAAAATAAATAAATTCATATAAAACAATTATATATTGATTTTATTTAAATATATATTTATAATATATTGATTAATATGTATAAGTTATAACTAGTCGTTTGTTTGAAAAATAAACAAATATAGTGACTATAGTGTGATTTGTATCACACTATAATTTGTGTGAAAATTACAATTAAACATAGATCGCTTGATAAATATCCCGAGCATCCTGCAACTTAAGTTCACGTGGATTATTTTGCAATAAACGTGTTTGCAATAAGGCATCATGTGCTAACTCATCAATCATCTGTTCAGGCACATTGAGTTGATTCAATTTTAATGTCAATCCACTAGAATCTAAATGATTTTGCATGTGGTCTATGAACAAGTCACATAAGCCGTCAGTACAACCTGTACTATATGGATCAAGCCAAGTCATGAGTTCAGCATAGTGTTGTTTCGCTACAGGAGCATTAAATTTTAAAACCTCAGTGAGTACCAAAGCATTGGTATGCCCATGCGAGAGATGAAAATGTCCACCAAGCGGATATGCCAAGGCGTGTACGGCAGCAACGGGAGAATTTGCAAAGGCTTGTCCAGCTAGCATTGAACCTACCAACATGTGTTGCCTTGCTTCTAAATCATGTCCATCTTGTAATACCAATTTCAAATTTTTATTGAGTAGTTTTAAGGCTTGTTTTGCAAGCATGTCGGCATAAGGATTCTTTTTTACTTTGGAGGTATAGGCTTCAATCGCATGTACCATAGCATCAATGCCAGTTGCCGCTGTGATATGTGTAGGTAGGTCACAGGTAAATGTTGCATCAAGGATAGCGATGTCAGCATATAAAACAGGTGAGACGATGCCTGTTTTGGTGGTTTTACCGGTAGTAACAATAGAAATAGGGGTAACTTCTGAACCTGTACCTGCTGTAGTTGGCACTAAAATTAAAGGTAGTCGTGGGCGTTTTGCATTTCCCACGCCATATAAGTCAGCAAGTTGTTGTGTTTGTTCAGGATGTGCCAAAATTGCAATCAGTTTGGCTACATCCATTGAACTACCACCACCAAAACCCAAGATCAAATCAATTTTTTCATTTTTGGCAAACTGCACAGCATCTAATACGATGTGTTCAGCAGGGTCGGCCTGAATGCTTGAGTAAACAACATAGTCTTGCTGCATACTTTCGAGTATTTCAAGCAAAGGAAGATGCAGTTGTTGTTTTAGCATGCCGGGGTCTGTAACCAGTAGTACGCGTTTCGGTTGATATTCTTGAAGAACATCTTTTAATTGCTGAATCGAGCCTAAGCCAGAAATAATATTGCTGACGGTTTGAAACTGAAAATTACTCATTGGCTTATCCCTAATTTTTATATCGAAATGAACATTATTCTTGAGTCTTGATATAGGATTCATCTTGTAAATAACTTAACATAAGACGCTTGAAATAAAAGTACTCTTGAGGTTGTTATGTCATCCAGCACGCCATACAAGGTGTTGTGTGTTTGTTTAGGAAATATTTGTCGTTCTCCCACGGCGGAAGTGGTTCTGAGACATTTTTGTGATGAAGCTCAACTCAATATACAGGTCGATTCTGCGGGTACAAGCAATTATCATCCTGGTAAAGCGCCTGACAGTCGCAGTCAAAAACATGCAAAATTACGTGGTTATAATTTATCGTCGCTGCGTGCACGTCAATTAACCATACAAGATTTCATTGATTTTGATCTTATATTAGCGATGGATTATGAAAATTTAAAAAATATTCAACAACTCATGGCACAAGCTCAACGCCAATTTGGCACATTGCGTGCTCAAATCTCGCTTATGAGTCAGTATGATGGTCAATATCCGCAGCAGGAAGTTCCTGATCCTTATTATGGTGGGGATGCTGGATTTGAACACGTTTTAGATCAATGTGAATCGAGTAGTCAGGCCTGGGTCAATTTTTTACAAAATCAATTTAAAGCACAGCAGAATTATTAAGGTTTAAGAATGCACATTCAAACACAGGTTCAACTTAAGCCTTTTAACACATTAAGTCTGGATGCCGTCGCATCACATTATGTCCGTATTCAATCTGTTGCAGATATTCAATCTGCATTGGACTTTGCCGCAGCAGAAAATCTGAATGTTTTGGTATTGTCAGGTGGTAGTAATATGCTTTTACCTGAACAGATTCATGCATTGGTGATGCATATGGATATTCAGGGTATTGAACGTATTTCAGAAGACGCAGATACATGTACCATACGTGTCGGTGCTGGACAGGTATGGCATGATTTTGTACTGTGGACGACGAAACATAATTTATTTGGTCTGCAAAACTTAGCCTTAATTCCAGGTTTAGTGGGTGCATCACCTGTACAAAACATTGGAGCTTATGGTGTAGAAGCAGGTGAGTTTATTGAGTCAGTGCAAGTTTATGACCGTCAAATAGCACAAAATATTAGTATTGCTGCGCAGGATTGTCATTTTTCTTATCGTCATAGTATCTTTAAAGATGAACCAGAACGTTATGTGATTAGTCATGTCACTTTTAAACTATTAAAACAGCCAGATTTGAAATTAAATTATGGTGATCTAAAAGCTGCAGTTGGTGCTGATCTGACAGCAGAAAATTTGCAAAATCAGGTCATCCATATTCGTCAAACTAAATTGCCAGATCCTAAAGATTATCCAAATGTAGGCAGTTTTTTTAAAAACCCAGTGATTAGTCAGCAAGCATTTGACCAAATTGCACAACAATTTCCAAATTTGCCCCATTACCCGCAGCCGAATAATGAAGTTAAGCTTGCTGCAGGCTGGTTAATTGACCAAGCAGGCTGGAAAGGTAAAACATTAGGTGCAGTTGGTATGTTCCATAAGCAAGCTTTGGTGCTTGTGAATTATCAACAAGCTAGTTTGCAAGATGTACGTGCAACGTATAAAGCCGTACAACATGATGTTTTTCAAAAATTTAACATTGAATTGCATCCTGAGCCTGTATTATTTGATACACAAGGTCTCATTTGCTCGCATCAAGATGAATGCTAATCATAGGACATAGGTTTTACTGAATGAATAAGACACATTGGATGGTTCGCCTTGTACAAATAGTCGCTGTGCTATTTGTACTGTTCGGCTGTCTAATGATTTTTATATATTCACCTTTCTATTCAAAGCTGGTGGTGAAAGGGCTGAATTATTTTGTTCCTGTTGAGGTAAATCAGTTAGCAGCGCAAAGCCAAAAAATGGGGGCTTTGAGTGATGAGGATGGTTATGAACCCGGCTCGGATATGTGGATTGCACGTCAGGCCTATTTGAAGCTGATGGAGCAGGCGATTCAGTCAGATGAGCCCCAGGACTTAACGGTCATTCAAGCGCGTTATAAAGCGTTGCAACAATTGATTGAAGAAGAGCAACAGAAAGAAAATGATCAGAAAGAAAAGCCGAAAGTTCCACTGTTAAATACCGTTGAAATGTCTGCTTCGGAAATTCAAGCCGATAATCCTGCACAAAAAATGAAGGATTTACTTGATTTAAATAGTGAAGAAAATAAAGGTTTGATGACGCAGTATCTTGAGTTTTTAAAAACGCATGAAATTGAGCAAGCTGCATCTGAAGCAGAGCCGATTGATGATGCCACTTATCATGATTTGGCAAAATTACAGGGACAAAATCAACCTGTTAAACAGCCAACTGCAGAACCTTATGCAATTGTGGTATTGGGCGGTGGTTTAACACTGGATAAAAATGATAAAGATATTGTGGTTAATGACTATACCCGTTTACGTTTAGAAACCACGCTTGATGTTGAACGCCAGTATAAATTACCAATTGTATTAAGTGGGGTTGAAGCCCCCTATATGCAAGCATGGTTAAAGGCGCGTGATGTTGATGCCAAGTTACTTGAAGATCGCAGCATGAACACATGCGAAAACTCTCGATTTAGCTCATTATTACTACAGAAAAAAGGCGGTGCGCCAACGGTGATTTTGATTACGGATCAATACCATATGCCGCGTACACGCCGTTTATTTGCATTAAATGGTATTGAAACCATTCCTGTGGAAGCACCGATGCCGACCTCACTTACAGCTTGGCGACCAAGTGAAAAAAATTACGATCATAGTCGCCGGGCAAATTATGAATTATTGGCCACCTTACGTGATGTTTGGTTTGGCTCTAGCGATTGTCGCGAGGTACCTTAAATGCCAGATATCCCATTTTTAAATCCCTCGATTTTAAAACAATTAGACCTTCCAGTTCCAAGCCGTGAACATACGCCTCAGTTGCTTGAAGCATTAAATTTAAATCGCAAATTTGAGCCGACCGTAGAGATTCAGTCATATCGTCGTTTATATGCACTTGATGCTCTAGATTGTGAACATTGGCAAGGATATGTTGAAATGCCATTATTTAAAGTTCATGTTCAAGTATTTAAACCCAATTTAAAATCTGAAGACGAACAACTCAAAGGCACAGTTTTTCTGTTACATGGTTATTTAGAGCATAGTGGCATTTATCAACCGATCATTCGTGAGTTGCTCGATCAAGGTTTTAGTGTACTGACTTATGATTTGCCTGGACATGGTTTAAGTAATGGTTCGCCTGCGAGTATTCAAAACTTTGATCATTATCAGCAAGTATTAGAGTCGGTGTATCGCTATGTTAAACATGCTGCGCAATTGCCGACACCTTGGTTGGGTATTGGCCAAAGTACCGGTGGGGCAATTTGGCTACATCATTTACTCGATTTTGCAGAACGTCGCGAAAATCCATACGTGGAGCGGGTGCTATTATTATCGCCGCTGATTCGTCCAGCGAAATCGGCGTGGTGGCATAATTCGGTTGGACTTGGCATTATTCGCAGAATCAAGCGCGAAGTTCCACGTCATTTCCGTCGTAATAACCATAACCCTGAATTTTTGCGTTTTGTCCGTTTAAAAGATCCGCTACAACCTCGTATGATGGGTATGGACTGGATTTTGGCTATGTCAAAATGGATGCAGGAAATGGAAGCACGTCCTGCCTGTCGTATTCCAGTATGGTTAGCGCAGGGTGCTCAGGATCAAACAGTGGATTGGCGCTATAACATTGAGTTTATTCGTCGTAAGTTTCGATTACAAACTTTACTGATGCTCGAAGAGGGCTCACATCAGTTAATTAATGAACGTGCTGATATTCGAGCGGCTTTGACAGGATTAATTCCGGCATTTTTACATGCACAGCCCAATAGTAAGTCTTACTATTAATTAATATTTTTTAGACATTCAGATAGTAAAAAAGAGGCTTTAAAGCCTCTTTTTTTATAGTTCATTGGCCGTCGTGTATGAATTAGAACTTTTCTAAACTCGCCATATTCCACATACGGAAATAAAAGTTTTCGTCATCTTTATTTTCACAACTTAAAAGTTCACCATCTTTGAGCCAAAAATGCAGTTGAGCATAATTTTTGATTTCACGATTATTAATGCGCTGTGCGAGGTGATGGGCACGTATATCCGCAGGATGCTGTAAACCTGCAGAAGCAATCAGTTCAGACAAGCCATGCATGGTATTTTTATGAAAATTAAAAACACGCTCAGCCTTAGTGGGTACATGAATGGCTTTTTGGCGGTCTTTATCTTGGGTCGCGACACCGACAGGACATTGGTTGGTATGGCAGCTTTGCGCTTGAATACAACCCACAGCAAACATAAAACCGCGTGCTGAATTCACCCAATCCGCACCAATAGCCATGGTGCTAGCGATATCAAATGCACTGATAATTTTCCCGCTGGCGCCGACTTTAATTTTTGAACGCAGTCCTGCACCAATCAGTGTGTTGTTCACAAAGAGTAAACCTTCACGTAGAGGTGTACCCATATTGTCAATCAACTCAATTGGCGCAGCTCCTGTGCCACCTTCAGAGCCATCTACTACAATAAAATCTGGATAGATTTTGGTGTGTAGCATGGCTTTTACAATACTCATAAACTGCCAAGGCTGACCGATACATAATTTAAAGCCCACAGGTTTACCATTAGACAATTCGCGTAATTGCTGAATGAATTGCATCATCTCAATAGGTGTGCTGAATGCAGGATGGCTAGAAGGAGAGATGCAATCATGTTCGCGACTCACACCACGAATTTGTGCAATTTCTTCTGAAATTTTATCTTTAGGAAGAATACCGCCATGACCTGGCTTTGCACCTTGTGAAAGTTTAATTTCAATCATCTTCACTTGCGGAAGCTTGGCTTGCTCAGCAAAGCGTACTGGGTCAAATTGACCATCGATGGTACGACAACCAAAATAACCACTACCGAGTTCCCAAACAATATCACCACCATTTTCGAGATGATACGGACTAATGCTTCCTTCGCCAGTATCATGGTAGAAATTACCCATCTTGGCACCTAAATTCAGCGCACGAATGGCATTGGCACTCAAACTACCAAAACTCATCGCTGAAATATTCAAAATTGAAGCACTATAGGGCTGGGTACATTGTTCATTACCAATGCTAATCCGAAAGGTTTCAGGAATGGCGGGTACACACGGTGTAAGAGAGTGATTTAGAAAGCGGTAGTCATTTTGGTATACATCGACAATAGAGCCAAACGGTTTATCTGCATTTTGATTTTTTGCACGTTGATAGACTAGACTGCGTTGCATACGTGAAAAAGGTAATGCATCTTGGTCTGATTCAATAAAATATTGACGAATTTCGGGACGGAATTCTTCAAACAAAAAACGAAAATGGCCCATGATTGGGTAATTTTTTAAGATCGAATGTCGATTTTGTAAAACGTCATATAAACCTAAGAAGCTCAGCGCAATACTAATCACCCAAATCGTATTCAGTAAGGTTTCAGGGATAAAGTACTGAAGATAGTGCGGTGAATAGCCGAAATAAAAATTGGTAATCAATAAGGCAATAAAAATGCAGAGAAACCAAATAGAATGTCGTGAGAAAAAAGTATTTAAAAGTTTATGTCGAATGGTTTGTGCTGGACTTGGCATGTTTTAGACAATCTTATGAGCTCAGTTTCTACTAATTTGCCGAGTTTACATACAATGCTCAAGCTTTAATTTGTTGATTCAGTGTAGCTTTGTTCTAAAAATTGCGCATTTAGATGGGAGATGGCGTTTTGGGCATTTAGATATAAGAAAATATAAAAACTTGTTTAAGAAAAAATCTGCAAAGTTGATCAATTCTTGTTATTTCCATCTTTGCAACGCGGCCGCTATATTGATTTTACTTCCACTGAACGAGGTTTTTATTATGACAATGAAATCTATTCGATATAATAATTCAGACTTAGCTTGCTTATGTCAGTCTTAATTTATACGAATCATGAGAAATTCGTGCTATGGCATAAGGTTTTCAGCAGAGCCTTATGCACTAGTTCCAAATGGCATTAACCACAATAATCACAACAATATTCTAAAAAATTAGACAGTCCCATATTTGGGACTTTTTCTTTTAAAGTAAAAAGAAGATTATTGATGTGATTTTCTTCTAAATTAAGGCTAAACCACTGTAAAACTAAAACGGTTCAAAGTTTAGTCTTCTTCATTTATCTGTTGTACAACAATTGAAACTTCTTCAGGTTCAATCTTTTTCAATTTTTTACCGAAACTGCGTAACCACCAGACCAATTGAGATGTAAAGGGCACAGTTGCACTAACTTCAGCTAAACCGAATTCATTTTTATAAATGGTTTGATCCTTACTGAGTTGGCTTTCTTCAAAATACAACGCATCACGTTCAGACATGGTCAATTTTAATTGAATCATTTCAGTCGGTTTATTGAAGTCTACGCGGAAACCCAGTGCGCCAGAGTCAATATAGCCATCTATATCAAAATCAACAGGATGTAGCGCACGTGAATTTAATACAGTCGCTGACTTAAAACGGTGCAGGGCAAAGGTTTGAATGTCAGTTTTATCATGTCGTGTGCACACTAAATAAATAATCGCACCTTTTTGGACCAAAGCTAAAGGGTTGAGAATATAGGTTTTTTCTTCACTTTGTTGACCACGACCTTGATAAATACATTCCAATTGTTTGTCTTGTAATAAGCCTTCATAAATCGCTTGTTGTGATGCTTTATCAACCACCGGAGGAATGGAGGGTTGTGTTGCAGGAACGATACGGACACGGTTAATCCATTGGCGTACATTATTTTGAGAAGAGAGGCTACGACGTGCCAAATCGAACCAAGGATTCATCTCTTCAATGAGACTCGGTGGTAGTAAATGTTTGAGATGTTCTTCTACCATCATGAATGTAACCGCTTGCGAACTAGTCATATGCGGCAAACTCTGAATTGGAGCATCTGAGCGCCAACGCCAGCCTTGAGGTGTGGTTTTACTGCTTTCAATAGGGAAGCGAAGCGAAATTTGATTTAAATCACGTTGGATGGTGCGCAGGCTAATATCAATGCCTTCGCGATTTAGGATTTCCTGTAGTTCACGTGTTCCCATCCACTTACCTGTGGATAATCGTGAAAGAATTTGCCACTGGCGATAGAGGCTATTCGACGTTTCTTTTTCTTGTGAAGACATAATCTCAAACTTGAACTGATCTTGAAATGAATAAAATGATGCTGTTGGACACAATATGGAATCTTCATGTGTTTCGCAAGTCTTGAAATTAAAAAATAAGCTTTGACGCTGCTAAAGCATTTAGAAACATCTTGAGCAGTTTGATGCTGTACCCCTTACTGAATTTGATGCATAAATAAACAGATGAGCTGTGTGTAATGCCGTGGCATGTTTATTGCTTAATCTTATTTACAATAGATTACAAGAAACGTGGAGTTGCTATGCTGAAAGAGAACCGTAATACAACTTCGGATGGAATTGAGGGTTTGGGGGTGGAGCTTGGCGGTCATTTTACGACAGCACTTGCACTAAGAACATCACCAGTAGCACGAGGGTATGCGCTGTTTGATCAACTCAATTCAAATTTTTTTAATGAAATACGTGACAACAAGGCATTGAGTACTACAACTGCCCAACAACTTGAACAGTGGTTATCACATCATACTTTGGAAGAGCTCAAACAGCTAAATCAAGTGGCGAAACAACATTTTCTTTATGAGGGTATTACTTTTACGGTTTATGGTGAAGATGAAGGTATAGAGCGTACGATTCCTTACGATTTAATTCCACGTGTGATGGCACGTAAAGAATGGAATAATTTAGCTTTGGGCTGTGCGCAGCGGATAAAGGCGTTAAATTTATTTTTACATGATGTTTATCATCAGCAAGATATTTTAAAAGCGGGGATTATTTCTGAACTACAAGTGTTAACCCATGAAGCCTATCAACCACAAATGTATAAGCATTCTTTAAAGGGCAAAATTTATAGCCAAATCAGTGGAATTGATATTATTCGTGACAATAAAGGCGAATTTTACGTTCTAGAAGATAATTTAAGAACCCCATCGGGTGTGTCTTATATGTTAGAAAGCCGCAAAATCAGTCAAAAATTAATGCCTGAGCTGTGTCAGCAAAGCAATATCATGGGTATTGAGCAGTACCCACAGTTACTGCGTGAAATTTTAGCTGAAAATGCTTATGTAGATAATCCGTTTATTGTTGTCTTAACACCCGGTCGCTATAACAGTGCATATTATGAACATGCGTTCTTGGCAAGAGAAATGGATGTTCCCTTAGTGACATCACGTGACCTTTATGTAGAAAACGATAAGGTTTATGTGAAAACAGTCAAAGGTCGACAACAAGTTGATGTAATTTATCGTCGTGTGGATGATGCTTTTCTTGACCCGTTATGTTTTAAACCTGACAGTACATTGGGTGTAGCAGGACTCATGTCAGCTTATATGCACCATAATGTGGTTATTGCCAATGCGCCGGGTACGGGCGTTGCAGATGATAAATCGATTTATCCGTATGTCGATAAAATGATTCATTTCTATTTAGGTGAAAAAGCTATTTTAAAGAATGTGCCAACCTATCAGTGTCGCGAGCAGCATGATTTAGATTATGTTTTGGCCAACATGGAACAACTTGTGGTGAAAGAAGCACAGGGTTCGGGTGGTTATGGCATGCTGATTGGCCCACAAGCATCAGCACAAGAAGTGAATCTATTTAAAGATAAAGTCGTTGCAGCACCGCATTTATATATTGCCCAACCGACATTGGATTTGTCTGTCAGCCCGACTTTATGTGAGGCAGGTATTTCAGAACGTCATATTGATCTTCGACCGTTTGTCTTGAGTTCTCCATATCGCACTGAAATTGTGCCAGGTGGTTTGACGCGTGTCGCAATGCAAGCAGGTTCACTGGTCGTGAATTCATCGCAAGGTGGCGGCATTAAGGATACATGGGTCGTAGACGATTTACGCTCATAAGAACTCCAAAATAAGGAGCAACACGATGATTTTATTAAATAGTAACGCTGAACATATTTTTTGGTTAGGTCGTTATTTAACGCGTACACAATATTTGTGCAGTTTATTTCCGTTTCAAACGTCTGATGATGCAGTCAATTATGCGCATGCATTTTGCTTACCTGCTTTTGATGCGGCTTCTCTCAATGAGCTGGTTTTGAATCCAGAACAGCCAGCATCATTTTCCAGTCAATTTGAATGTGCGCGTGGCAATATTCAGGACTTGCGTGGAGTGCTTTCTGCAAAAAGTTATGCGGAATTGAATCAGCTTATTCGAAATGCCAGTGATAATCCTGGTTATATCTGTGATGTTGTCAATGAATGCCAAGAGGTTTTAGAAACTGAATCTGAAGATGTATTTTTATTTTTTAGTTTGGGGCAGTGCTTAGAACAATTTGATCGTCAACTTCGTATGCATCAGGATACGCAAACGACACTATCTAAAATTGAACATATTGTGAGTGCATTAGTTTCACAAGGTTGGGATAGTTTAGATGACGCATGGTTAAAATTAAAAGCTGAGCCAAATAGTCAAAATTTTTATCATTTTAGTGACTATATTCAAAACCTATTTGAGGTGAATATATGAAATTAATGGTTAACCATCAAACACATTATTTTTACAGTGATCTGGTAAATAGCAGTATTCAATACATCAAAATGACGCCATCAACCAATTCACATCAATGTGTCAAACATTGGGATGTGAGTGTACCAGGCGTGCGTGAAATGAAACTGGATGCATTTCGTAATGTGTGGTTGACCACAACTCAACGTAAGCCATATCAGCAGATGACCATCATGGCGCAAGGAATTGTGGAAATGAATCCCAATAAGCCTGAAGGGGTACAGGATGACCTCAATCCAAATCTCTTTTTACAGCCTACTTTAAGCACCATGTGTGATACAGACATGAAAAGTTTCGCCGATTGTTATGTGCCTAGAATCAATCGTGCCAACCTCATTCGTTTATCTGAGGCAATTTTGGAGCATATTCCTTATGTCTCAAATCAAACGTCTGTACATACGTCAGCTATTGAGGCTTTTCAGCGTCGTCAGGGGGTATGTCAGGATCATAGCCATGTCATGATAGCGATGTGTAAATATTTAGGTATTCCTGCACGTTATGTATCCGGTTATTTATATGTACCACATATGGCTCACCTTGCGAGTCATGCATGGGTAGAAGCGTATTTAGATGATACATGGTATTGTTTTGATACAAGTAATCAGTTGTTTACACCACAATCACACATTTATGTTGCTGTTGGACGGGATTACTGGGATGTAGCTCCTGTACGCGGTGTACGTGATAAAGGCGGCGTTGAGTCAATGAACTCAATTGTTCAGGTGTTGGGCTGTTAATCATTTAGAGGGAAAAAGATGACTTATTGTTGTGCATTACGTTTACAGGATGGCATGGTATTTATTAGTGATACACGTACCAATGCAGGTGTTGATCATATTTCTGTTTTTCGTAAATTATATACTTTTGGGGTGCCTGGCGAGCGTTTTATTGCCATACAAACCTCGGGTAATTTAGCGACAACACAAGCGGTCATCGGACATTTAAAAAATCAACTTGAAGTGAAGCAAGAGCCAAATTTATACAGTGTAAATACCATGTTCGAAGTGGCTGAATTGGTGGGGCATACCTTAAAAAAGGTGATTGCCGATGTAACCTCAGATACGCTTGAACAGAGTAATTACTATTGTAGCTTATTGGTCGGTGGGCAAATTCAGGGTGCAGAAATGCAGCTTTATAACATTTACCCGCAAGGTAATTTTATTTGTGCTACATCAGATACGCCTTATTTCCAAATTGGTGAAAGTAAATATGGAAAACCGATTTTAGATCGGACGTTGCGATACGATATGCCCCTAGATGAGGCAATGCGATGTAGTTTAATTTCCTTTGATTCAACAATTCGCTCAAATGTATCAGTTGGAATGCCTTTAGATGCGTTGATCTATAAAAAAGATAGCCTTGAAATGCCAAATGGCAAACGTATTTATGAAGAAGATCCTTACTTCACAATGATCAGCAAAGGTTGGTCTGAAGCGTTGCGGCAGGGACTAATTGAATTGGCTAAACCGACAGAAGATTATTTTAATTAATTTATTTACTGACTAATGCTATGTTAAAACTGTATTAGAATCCGATAGTTCCAATGCAGTTTTTTTTCGGGATAAATAAAGATGAGGGCAGTTTAATCATGAAGCAACTCTGTTATGTAAGCTGTTCAACATCATCTTCTATAACATTGCTGGAAGATTTAAGAAATATACTCAGTGAAGCACGGGATTTTAACTATCGCAACGCAATTACAGGGGTGCTGTACTACGCAGATGGCTACTTTTTTCAGTGTTTGGAAGGTGAAGATCCAGTGCTTGAGTTGCTTGTGGAAAAGCTGCGAAAAGATTCTCGACATCGGGAGATTATGATCTATGGATTAAAGACCATTGATCAAACACATTTTGCAGACTGGTCGATGAAATATGTTAGCAGAAGCAGCCATGCGCTTCAGTATTTGCATGAACAAGGGCAGGATAAATTTAGACCATTTGCTTTAAATCCTGATCAGGTAGAAGCATTTGTAGCGTATTTATATGATGCACAGCCTGATGAAGCTGCCTAAATAAAAAAGCCCAGAACAGATTCTGGGCTTTTTTAAGCATGATTCATTTATGCCAGTTTGCGGACAGGACGTGCACTCATACGGCAAAGTAATTCGTATCCAATCGTACCATTAGCTTCAGCTACATCGTCGACTAAGCGCTCTTTGCCCCATAGTTCAACTTCTGTACCAATCGGTGCATTGATATGGGTCACATCAATAGCAATCATGTCCATTGCTACACGACCAATCAAACGAGTTTGTTGCCCGTTAATCGAAACATAGTTTTGTTTCGGGAAAGCACGAGGATATCCATCGCCATAGCCAATAGAAACGATAGCGAGTTGCATTTCTTGTTCAGCAATAAACGTCGAGCCATAACCAACGGACTCACCGGCTTGAATGGTATTTAAAGCAATAATTTCAGCAGTAAATGTCATTACAGGTTTTAGATCTAGTTCAGCAACAGTCTTGTCTGCAAATGGTGTTGCACCATACAGCATGATACCGGGGCGAACAAAATCAAAGTTTAATTCAGGCCATTTAAAAATCGCCGCTGAATTACAGCAAGAACCCATAATCGGTGCACATGCTTCTTTCACCTGTAAGAATTGATCACGCTGTTGATCATTCAAAGGGTAGTTTTCTGCATCCGCATTAGCAAAATGCATTGCCAGAACACAAGTAAAGCCTTCGGCTTTAAGTGAATTAATCACTTCAATAATTTCAGGGACTTTAAAACCAAGGCGGTTCATACCGCTGTTTAGTTTGACCCAAACTTTTAAGCCTTGAGCAATATAGGCATCTTTATGGGCACGTAACCAATCCAATTGTTGTTGGTGGTGCACGACACATTCAATTTTTTTATCGATGACGATTTGCATTTCATCATCTGAAAAAATCCCTTCAATCAGTGTAATTGGCTGTTCATAACCAAGTTCACGAATTTCTAAGGCTTCTTCTAGGCAGGCAACACCAAAGGCATCACTGTCTTTTAAGGCTGCTAAGCAGTCTTTAACTCCATGTCCATAAGCATTGGCTTTTACCATGCTTACAATTTTAGCAGTTGGGGCAAGTTGTTTGACACGGTTTAAATTATATTGAAGTGCTTCTTGATCAATATAAACTGTAGCTTGGCGCACCCTAAATACTCCTACAGGGTCGATGAGATAATTGATGATGAAGTGTCTTTACTCTTCATCATCATACTGAGCATAAAACTCAGGAGAGAGGTTACTAAATTTGGTATATTGGCCTTCAAAGGCTAGACGAACAGAGCCAATTGGGCCGTTACGTTGTTTACCAATAATAATTTCTGCTGTACCAGCTTCTTTTGACTCTTTGTTATATACCTCGTCACGGTAAATAAACATGATCAAATCGGCATCCTGCTCGATCGCACCAGATTCACGTAAGTCTGACATGACTGGACGTTTATTTGGGCGGTTTTCCAGTGATCGGTTCAACTGCGACAGCGCAATAACAGGGCAGTTCATTTCTTTTGCTAAGGCTTTGAGGCTTCGTGAAATTTCCGAAATCTCACCGACACGGTTATCACCCATACCTGGGACTTTCATTAACTGTAAGTAATCGACCATGATGCAACCGAGCTTACCACCATGCATTTTTGCAATACGGCGAGCACGAGCACGTACTTCCGTTGGCGGTAGCGCTGAGGAGTCATCAATGTATAAGTTCTTTTCTTGTAAATGCACGATGGTACTGGTCACTTTAGACCATTCATCTGCATCCATTTTACCAGCACGTAAATGCCCTTGATGTACACGACCAAAGGAGGAAATTAAACGCATCGCAATGGAGTCGGCTGGCATCTCCATTGAATAAACCAGAGCGGGTAAGTTATTGTTAAACAATACACTTTCAACCAAGTTCATGGCGAAAGTCGTTTTACCCATAGATGGACGTGCGGCAACAATAATTAAATCGCCTGCTTGCATACCTGAAGTTTTATTATCGAGTTCAACGAAGCCAGTGGTTAAACCGGTAATACTGCCTTCCGTTTGTGATAGTTCATTTAACTTATCAAAAACACTAGCAACAACTGAGTTAATCGCTTTCGGCCCTTGGGCTTTGGCGTTGTTATTGTGTTGTTCAGCAATAGAGAAAATATTGGTTTCAGCTAAGTCTAAAATTTCACTAACTGTGCGACCTTTGGTGTCATAGGCATTTTGTAAAATTTCAGAGCTGACCTTAATCATATTACGTAAGGTTGAGAACTCTTTAATTTTGGCTGCATACGTTTCAATGTTATAGAAACTTGAAGGGGAATCTGACATCAATTGCATCAGATATTCTTCACCACCAGCAGCATCAAGTAGGTTTTGTTTAATCAGCCAGTCATTGACCAGCACAGCATCATACGGTGAATTTTCTTTCGATAATTGATCGATGGCTCGGAAAATATATTTATGTCGTGTTGCATAAAAATCAGCTTCTGTCAACACATCACCCACTTGCTCAAAAGACTCAGCCACAGTCATAAGTGCGGCTAGTACAGCTTGTTCAATGGCAAGATTATGGGGTGGGGTACGAAACTCTTTCAGCTGACCTTGTTCAGTCGGTTTTGCTGCTGAAGTTGAATTTTGCTTGCTGTTGGCATTCGCCTGTGACATAAAAATCCCTGATGATCAATTCACTGGATGCGGTAAAAAGTGGGGTTGAAAAATGTTGTTTCAACGCTTCATACAACCGAAATAATAGGCGTTTTATCCGCAATTGCGAAACAACTATTTCCGATTAAACCATGATTTCATACATTGGATGAAGACTTGAAAAACAATAATTTGCTTAATATTTTTTATACAGATAAAAAAAGAGCATGCCAAGGCATGCTCTTTTTTTTGCAGGAAATTACTCAGCTACGATAGTAACGAGAACTTCAGCAACAACATCATGATGCAATTGGATTGCGATGTTGAATTCACCAGTGTTGCGAAGCGCACCATTTGGTAAACGAACTTCTGCACGGTCTACAACAAGACCAGCATTAGTCAATGCGTCTGCGATGTCGCGAGTACCGATTGAACCGAATAGTTTACCTTCGTCACCAGCTTTAGCAGTGATAACGATGTTAACTTCGTTCAATTGGTCAGCACGAGCTTGAGCAGAAGCTAATACTTCAGCTTCTTGTTTCTCAAGTTCAGCACGACGAGCTTCAAAAGCAGCAGTGTTAGCTTCAGTTGCAGCAACAGCCTTACCTTGAGGGATAAGGAAGTTACGGCCGTAACCAGCTTTAACAGATACTTTATCACCTAGTTTACCTAGGTTTTTAATACGTTGTAATAAGATAATATCCACAGCTCAACCTCACTTATGATTGTCAGTGTAAGGGATCAAAGACAAGTAGCGAGCTTGTTTAATAGCTAACGCTAATTGACGTTGGTAACGAGCTTTAGTACCTGTAATACGGCTAGGAACAATCTTGCCGTTTTCAGTGATGTACTGTTTTAAAGTGTCGATATCTTTGTAGTCGATGTACGTAACGTTCTCAGCTGTAAAGCGGCAGAACTTGCGACGACGGTAAAAACGTGCCATGTTATGTTCTCCTTATGCTTCAGCAGAGTCTTGAGCTTGTTGTGCTTCTTCACGTTGAGCTTTACGCGCACGTTTTTCTTCAGCACTCTTAGCCAATAGTGACTCTTCAGTGATAGCGTTTTCACGACGGATGATAAGGCTACGAATGATTGCATCGTTGTAACGGAACAATTCTTCTAGCTCATCAAGAGTAGTTTGACCACACTCAACATTCATAAGAATGTAGTGAGCTTTGTGGATCTTGTTGATTGGGTAAGCCAATTGGCGACGGCCCCAGTCTTCAAGACGGTGGATTTGACCTTCAGCTTCTTTGATGTGAGTTAGGTAACGTTCTACCATACCCACAACTTGATCGCTTTGGTCTGGATGTACCAATAGTACGATTTCGTAGTGACGCATTGTCAGCTCCTTACGGTTTAGGCAGCCCCAACCTATAATTAAGTTGAAGCAAGGAGTCACAACCAAAGTTGTGTCGCATTAATTTGCGAAGCCTGAATTTTAGAGCGTTTAAGATTGAAATACAAGGTATTCAATAAAAAAGCCCTAAATAATTTCAGGATTAGTTCAATCAGCCTGACGAAGTAAAAATACGATATAGCCTTTGAAATTTCGGTCATTTGTTAAATGGAGTGGAGCTTGCCACTTCCCATGTTGCACTACACCAATTTTATAGGGCAATTTAAGTTTTGAAATTTTAGCTAAGTAACTCGCATAATTTGGAATGGTCGTTGAGCCTTGATAAGTTTGAATCGCAATTTCGTCAATATTTTGTCGAAGTAGTGCAAGGGTGGATTGATCACGAACATTTGTCCAATCTAATAAGCCGGTAATACTTAAACGATAATGTTTCGGCAAATGCTGTCTAAATTTTGCAAGAAATTCGGCATATTGCTGAATATTTTGAGTACGTGCATCAAAATCTATCTGTAAGCCTTGTATTTGATTGTCTTGGCTTTCCCACTGCTGAAGCCATTGGACAATTTGTTGAATATTCTCCATTGACCAATTTAAATGATGGCTACGAACAACTAACCAAATATTTTGATTAGGTTTTTTAGGATTAAAATCCCTTGATGACTAAAATCCGAGCGTTTTTGGGCCCGATTCCAATTGATTTCACCTTGTAAAATATAAAGCTCTTTGGCTTGCTGTAAGTAAGTGGCGCTGCTGATATTTCCCCAAATCCAAAAACTTGAGTACTCCGAAGCATCTACAATTGTTTTATTTGTAGTTGAAGCTGTATGACGCTCTAAGTCTTTGGGTGACGTTTGTTGCGGCGTACAAGCACATAGTAATAGGCTCATGCATAACAAGGCACAAATGTTTATTAAAAATCGTGCTACATGTTTTGGCATAAATTTTACCAATAATATTTTAATGATTTTGCTCAGCCTGTATCAGGATAATCACGTTTTATTTGGTCATACCATTATTTACGAAAAGGTTTAGCAACATCTGAATCTTGACACTCATTGATGCCACTAGGTGCATAACATTGTATCGCACGAAATAGTGCATAAGCCGTTAATTTAGTTTTCTGATTTTGCTTGATAATCTCTTTATAGGTATTTCCACGGGCAAAGTCAGTGCCTTTAAAGCTAAGTAGAGAGTTGTCATGCGGATAACCTAAGTTAACAAGGTCATAGGCTTGTGAACTACGGCTATATTCACCTAGGCAAACTTTGAGTGTGAGATCTTTTGGATTTGTTTGGAGCTGCTTAGTTAAAGTGAATAAATCATGGCACTGGATAGCGTTGCTAATCTTTGTTCCTTTCCAGATGAAATTAGCAAAAGGTGGTTGATGACTGAATTTATCCAGCGAGTTTTCACCTGAATGGTATTGTGCTGCATTGTTGGGTAATGCAGTAAAGGCTTGATTGAATAGTGGGTAATTTTGAAAAGCTAATGATTTATTCAGTACTGTATAAAGTGCTACATTTTTTTGATCTTGAGTGGCATTTGGACTTTTAATAACGTGCATTAAACTGGTTTCGTCGGCAGCATCTATCAAATATTGCTTTTGTAAAAAGGCTTGTTTAATTTTGGCATTTGAACCAATAAATTGGTTTAAATTTTGTTGTTTCGCATAGTGTGGATATAACATTAACTCGGCTGTGCCACGTTGCTCAGCAGTTTTGCTTATTGCAAGTAAGTTTTCCCAATATTGCTGGGCATTTTTGCCCGACTGAGTATTTTCTAAAATTCGACCTTTTAAAAGTAACTGACTGAGTTGCAAATAGTTGTTGATGCTATTTGGCATCGTCTGAGGTAAGTATTTCAACGCTTCCAATGGTTTATTTTGCACATAATACAAATGGTTGGCTTGTAAATATTGAAACAGTTCAGGTTGATCTTTAAAAATATTTTTCTGCGTATTTAATTCATTCCACGAAATAATCACATCATCATCCGCTTGTTTCTTTCGCATGTGCATCAAATCATAAATACTCAGAAAAAATGGATTTTTTAAATGTTTGATATTGAAATGTGAAGATTGAAAAACGTGTCGATCCATTTCATGAACTAGATTAGGCAGTTCTAAGTTGTAGACACTTGATTTGGGATTATTGAGTTGCCAAACATATTCGTTTACTAATAGATCATGCTTAGCGCTTAACCAAAAACCACGACGTAGATAACCACGCGCACTTGCGGCGTATAGTCCTAGAGGGTAGAGCTTAAAATATTGGGTAATTGTATTAAAAAAATTTGTGACTAACTTTTGATTGATTTTGCTGTGATCGAGATCGCCATATTCAGCCACACCACTTTGATAGGCTTCATTGAGTGAACTACGAATTAGCATATATTGTGATGTTTCTTTTAGCCAAGCAGAGTCGACTTGTGTTAATACGGTGTAAATTTTAGTAGCTGTTGGAAAGTTAGTATTATAAAAAGAAATAGTGGCGTTTAAATAAGATGCATATTGGCGAGCAGTAGAAGACCAACTGGGATTTACTTGAATCAATGCTAATGTTTCTGCACATTGATCGATCTTTTGACGTTCAGGATCAAGCTTTGTTTTTCAGTTGCAGAAAGTTTAGCTTCTGCTTTCACTTGCTGAATAAATGCCTCAGAACCGTACAATAAACTATTACAATGTTCATTGTAGCTTAAGGCAGGAATGTCTTGTGCTTTTCGTACATTCGCCGTTTTATTTGTACTCACACTCAGCATAGTTGATGCTTCAAAGGGCACCTTACTATACGAAGCCATCCATAAGGTTGATTTTGTTTCGGCAATTTTGATTTTTGCTAAACCGAGATCGCTGAGCAAAAGAAGCATATTAACTTGGTTGTCATTTGCAGGGGTTAAGGCGGGAAGTGACTGGCAAGCCGTATATTGATTGCTCTGAACTTCTGTCGAAGGTTCACAGTAATTATCGACACCTGCTTGGCTTGCTGTGCTGTAAAAAATAGAAAAAGGAATCAAAGAATAAAATAAAGCTTGATTGAATAATTTGAGTGAAGTGTTCATTTGCGCAGTGGTTTATTGTTGTTGGCGCAATGGTAGCAAGTCATTATTCTAAACAAAAGCGAGATGCAAAAAAAAGATAGAGATGACTCTATCTTTTTTAAAACAGAACGAAATTTGTTGCTGGCGCTGTGGAGGTAAAGCTAAAGCAAATACTGATTATTGTAATCAAAATTACAGAGAACAAGAAAAAGCGTTTTGCCCAAACTTGATCATTTTCAGCTTTGAAGCCCAATACACCAATATAAAACCAATAAATACAAAGTGCATTTAAAATAACCAAGTACAGCCAATTTGCATAACCAAATACAAATAGCAAATTCATGGTAATGGTAAATAAAACAACATAAATCAATGATTCAATTTTGGTACGTTGAATAGAGCGTGCCACAGGTAGAATCGGGATACCTGCATTTTTATAGTCATCGAAACGGTACACTGCAATTGCCCACGAATGTGGCATTTGCCAAAGTGCATATCCAATGAAAATAAGTAGCGCAGCAATATCAAACTGGTTGGCAACAGCGGTATAACCAATTACAGGAGGGCTAGCCCCTGAAATACTGCCAATCACGGTTTGATGAATTGTTGTTCGTTTTGTCCATAAGCTATAGAAAACAACGTATACGACAAAACCAATAACAGCAAAAAGGAAAGCGTAAGCATTTACCCAAAACCACAAAATGCCAAAACCTAACACACCGAGTACCAATGCATAAACATAAGCAACAGGTTCTGAAATGGTTTTTTTCACTAACGCACGATTTTGTGTGCGTTGCATTTTGATGTCGATGTCTTGATCAATAACATTGTTGACCACACATCCTGAAGCAACAACAAGGGTTGTGCCTAGAAGGGTAAGAAGCAGGAGAAGGAAATCTACAGAACCTTGAGTGGCTACAAAGTAGCCACCCAAAGTGGTAACGAAGTTACCAAAGAGAATTCCTGGTTTAGTCAGGAATAAATACTTTTTCAGCATGACGACCAGTTTAGATCATCATGTTGAAGTGAAGGTAGTTCATAATCCACACTGAACCTACTAAAAGAATAGCAATTGTGAGGATTGTATAAACAAATGCAATCACGTTCCAGCGTTGCTCTGAAGAAGAGTTCATATGCAGGAAGTAAACTAACTGAATAAGAATCTGAGCAATCGCAGTAATCGCGATTACGGCAACTAATAAACCACGGCTAAAACCACCTGCCATTACCATACCGAATGGAATTACGGTAAGTAGGACAGAAAGGATGAAACCAATCGTATATTGTTTAACGTTACCGTGAGCTGCACCAGCAGAGTTATGATCGTGACTCATTAGATAACTCCCATCAAGTAAACAACGCTGAATACACAGATCCAAACGATGTCAAGGAAGTGCCAGAACAAGCTTAGGCAAGCAAGACGACGAGTGTTTGGAAGTGTCAAACCATATTTCTTGATTTGGAACATCAACACAAGCATCCATACCAAACCAGAAGTTACGTGAATACCGTGCGTACCAACTAGAGTAAAGAACGCAGATAAGAACGCACTTGTGCTTGGGCCATGACCAGCATGAACTAAATGATTGAATTCATAAAGTTCCATACCAATGAAGGCTGCACCGAATACCCAAGTAACTGCTAACCAAGTTAAAACTTGATTAACATTTTTCTTGTATGCTGCAAGAACAGCAAAACCAAAAGTTACAGAAGAGATAAGAAGGGCGAAAGTTTCAGTTAAAACGAAACCTAAAGATTCACCAAATAGCTCTTTTGCACTTGGAGTGTCCACTGGAACGTGGCTACTTAATACAGCGAACGCGATGAAGAGTGTCCCGAAAAGAACCAAGTCACTCATCAAGTAAGTCCAGAAACCAAAGACAGTGATGTCAGTATCATCATGATGATGATGTTCGTCATGTCCGTGGTTGTCGTGATGAAGTACTTCAGCCATTGTCTTAGTCCTTCTTCAAATGTTTTTCAAGAAGCGCGTAGCGTTCATTTTCAATACGTTCAACTTCTGCAGCTGGAACATAGTAGTCCACTTTCTTAGTGAAAGAAGAAACGATGAAGCTGATAATTGAAGCAATGAAAGTTACAACGACTAACCACCAGATATGCCAGATTAATGCGAAGCCCATAACTGTAATAAACATTGCAATTACGAAACCTGCCGCACGGTTTGTAGGCATATGGATGTCTTCGTATGTAGTTGGCTTAGCGTAAGCAACACCATTTTCTTTGTCAGTCCAGAAAGTATCAATACCATTGATCTTTGGAAGGTAAGCAAAGTTATAGAATGGTGAAGGAGATGAAGTAGCCCACTCAAGAGTACGACCATCCCAGATATCGCCAGTAACGTCCATGTTGTCTTTGCGTTGAAGGAAACCAACAACAATTTGCATAACAAAACAGAAGATACCGATAGCAACAAGTACAGAACCGAATAACGCGATCGCTAAGTACGGATCCCATTCAGGGTTGTCATATGTATTCAAACGACGAGTCATACCCATGAAACCAAGGATATAAAGTGGCATGAATGCAAAGTAGAAACCGAAGAACCAGAACCAGAATGCTGCTTTACCCCAAGTTTCATTTAACTTCCAACCAAACATTTTTGGCCAGTAGAAAATGATACCCGCGAACATCGCGAATACTACACCACCAATAATTACGTTATGGAAGTGAGCGATAAGGAATAAAGAGTTGTGTACTAGGAAGTCCGCTGGTGGAACTGCCATTAACACGCCTGTTAAACCACCAATACCGAAAGTCACAAGGAAGCCAAGTGTCCAAAGCATTGGAGTTGTATAGGTGATACGGCCCTTGTACATAGTGAATAACCAAGAGAAGATTTTCACACCAGTAGGGATCGCAATGATCATGGTCATGATACCGAAGAACGCGTTAACGTTGGCACCAGCACCCATTGTAAAGAAGTGGTGAACCCATACAACCAGTGAAAGAACACCAATTGCTACAGTTGCGTACACCATTGATTTGTAGCCGAACAACGCTTTGCGTGAGAACACAGCAGTAACTTCTGAGTAAATACCAAAAGCAGGTAATACCAAGATGTAAACTTCTGGGTGACCCCAAGTCCAAATCAAGTTTACATATAACATTGGGCTACCACCCATGTCATTTGTAAAGAAGTGGAAGCCGAAGTAACGGTCAAGTGAAAGCATTGCAATAGTCGCAGTCAAAACTGGGAAAGTTGCAACGATAAGCACTACAGTAACTAATGCAGTCCAAGTGAAAATAGGCATGTCCATAAGTTTCATGCCAGGCGCACGCATTTTGATGATGGTAACGAAGAAGTTAACACCAGTAAGAAGCGTACCTAGACCAGAAACCTGAAGTGCCCAGATATAGTAGTCTACACCTACACCTGGAGAGTATTCGATGCCAGAAAGTGGAGGGTAAGCCATCCAACCTGTTGCAGCGAATTCACCAATTGCAAGAGAAGCCATCATCAAGCCCGCAGCGCCGGCGAATAACCAGAAGCTTAGAGAGTTTAATAATGGGAATGCTACGTCACGCGCACCAATTTGAAGTGGTACAGCAACGTTCATTAAACCAACAACTAGACCCATTGCTACGAAGAAGATCATGATTACGCCGTGGGCAGTAAAGATCTGGTCATAGTGTTCTGGGTGTAAGTAACCTTCACCGCCACCTTTTGCAAGGAACAGTTGAAGACGCATCATAATCGCATCGGCAAAACCACGCACAAGCATGACAATTGACACGAGGATATACATGATACCAATTTTTTTATGGTCTACAGATGTGAACCATTCGTTCCACAAGTAGCCCCATTTTTTAAAGTAGGTGATACCAGCAACAACTGCGATACCGCCAAGGATCATCATTGCAACAGTAACCAACACGATTGGATCGTGTGGAATTGCATCTGGTCCTAACTTACCTAATAAGCTCATGTCTTATTCCCCTGCAACAGTCGCATGTTCAACGCCTGCATGAGCTTCAGAAGCAGCAGCTTCGTGTCCAACAGTAGCTGTATGATCAGCACCGTGGTAGTTACTCATGTATTTATTGATCACTGATTCGAACAATTTAGGTTCTACTGAAGAGTAATAAGTCACTGGATGTGGCTTAGTAGGGTAAGGCTTCATTGCTTCAGCTTTAGCCTTTTCTTCAGGAGTAGTTGCTCTAGCAACTAAAGCTTCGATCTGATGTTTAGAGCGGTCGCCGTCTTTAAGAGTTTGGAATTCAGCTTGGTCTAAAACAGTTTTTTGAACTGCTTCAGGATTTACTGAAGTACCATTACCAGCTTTAACAGCAGAAACCCATTCAGCAAACTGAGCGTCAGTCACAGAGTGAGCGCGGAAGCGCATTTGTGAGAAACCGTAACCTGAGTAGTTAGATGAGAAACCACGGAAGCCTTCAGCAGGACTAAGTTCGTCAGCTAAAAGGTTCAGGTGAGTTTGCATACCTGCCATAGCATAAATCTGACCACCTAACGCAGGGATGAAGAATGAGTTCATCGTAAAGTTAGATGTAATACGAAGCGATACCGGAGTTTTCTCTGGGAAACGCATTTCGTTTACAGTCGCGATGCCTTGTTCAGGGTAGATGAAGATCCATTTGAATTGTTCAGCAATAACTTGAACAGTTAAAGGAGCTTTATCTGACTCGAGTGGACGGTAAGGGTCATACTTGTGGGAACCCCACCATGTTAATGCCGCTAAAATACCAATAATAATGACAGGAATACCCCAAACTACAACTTCAATTGCAGTCGAGTGTGCCCAAGTAGGTTTATAGTCTGCATCTTTATTTGACGCGCGATATTTCCAACCAAACCATAACGCCATAAGTGCTGATGGAATAACGACCAACAACATTAGGTAGATCGCAGTAAGCATGAGGTTTGATTGACCTTCAGCAACTGGACCTTTTGAGTTTAGAAGTACCATATCACCACCACACCCAGTTAAGAGTGCAGCGATCGCAGATAAAGACAATACAGCTAAAATTGTTTGTCTCATTTTACAACCTCGGTGAAGAGTCCCATTCCCTAAATTTAAAATTTGGGATAGCGAATAAAGTGTCGCATGATTGTGATTTTTTCAGACATGAAAAAACAGTCACAATGATGCGACACCGCTACGTTGTAGGGCATTATGCCTGATATCGGCAAACTAAGCTATACATAAACATGCTTTAAATGACTGTATTAAAACCCTATTTTGCTAGTCGGGATTGTATTTTTTTTATCTAAATTTTATTTTAATTTCAATATAATGCACAAAAAAGGGATGAAAAAATCATCCCTTTTGAAAAATGCTAAGTTATTGATTTATGACTTTAGTTTTTGCCAACTTGTCGTGCAAAGTTTGGCGTTTTTGTCCAAAGATAAACAACGAATCAATAATTACACTGAGAGGCATAGATAAAAAGTTTAAGAAAATAAATAAAACACTGCGTAAAGTGAAGCCACGCATTAAGTTTACTTGCTCATGTGTTTCGGCATCTACAATCTTAATTTTGGTGATTTTTTTTCCAATACTTTGACCTGACTTAGCAATTAAATAAGCCTGAATAAATAACATGATAAAGATGTAGGCAAACATTGCGATCCACGCTTGGTTTGGAAACATATCCATCATTTGTGTCTGTAAATTTTGCAATACTGTTGGTTCAACATTTGGTGTCATTACCGCTTGCATAAACTGTTCATTTAAACTTGCGAATTGTGATTTTTCTTCTGTATTAAAAAAACCTGTCAAAATGAAAGTCGCAGGAATCCAAAGGAGTAAATCGACTATTTTAGCCAATACGCGTTTAGGAATACTTGCTAGGCTAACAGACTGATTTTGTGCCTGTGAATTTGTAGAAGTATAACTTTGCTGTGTGTTATTTGGACTTTGCTCGAAAGGCGTCGTTGGTGCAGGAGCTACATAACCTTCAGGCGTGTACACATGCTGACCTTGAGTAAGTTCACCCAAAGCTTTCCATTCGCTCATGCCTTGATGCCAAACGAGATCCGTTAACAAAACTTGCTGGCTTGCAAGCATTTGGTTGAGTTGCTCAAGTGAATAAGGACCTGCTTGTTGATTATTTCGCGCCAAGTAAATCTGCATAAAACTAATGTCTCAAAAACGTCTATAAAAGTATAAATAAAAAAAAAGACCCACGTGTGGGTCTTTTTTTAACACAGTTTATTAAGCTTGTTGAGCTTTTTCTTCAGAAAGGAAGAACCATGTGTCTAATACTGAGTCTGGGTTAAGTGAAACAGATTCAATACCTTGTTCCATTAACCATTGTGCAAGATCAGGGTGATCTGAAGGGCCTTGACCACAAATACCTACGTATTTACCCGCTTTACGGCAAGCATGAATTGCCATAGAAAGTAATGCTTTAACCGCTGGATCACGTTCATCAAATAGGTGAGAAACGATACCAGAGTCGCGGTCTAGACCAAGTGTTAACTGAGTCAAGTCGTTAGAACCGATAGAGAAACCATCGAAGTGTTCAAGGAACTGTTCAGCCAACAATGCGTTGGTCGGAAGTTCACACATCATGATCACTTTAAGACCGTTTTCACCACGTTTAAGACCGTTAAGCGCTAATAATTCAATTACACGTTTCGCTTCAGCAACAGTACGTACGAAAGGAATCATGATTTGAATGTTAGTTAAGCCCATTTCGTCGCGTGCTTTTTTCAACGCGCGGCATTCTAATTCGAAGCAGTCACGGAAGTTATCAGACACATAACGGCTAGCACCACGGAAGCCCAACATTGGGTTTTCTTCTTCAGGTTCGTATAACTTACCACCGATTAAGTTCGCATATTCGTTTGACTTAAAGTCAGACATACGAACAATCACTGGTTTGTCAGCGAAAGCAGCAGCAAGCGTAGAAATACCTTCAACTAGTTTTTCAACATAGAATTCGATAGGTGATGCGTAACCAGCAGTACGTGACATTACAGCAGCACGAGTTTCACGTGGAAGGCTGTCAATGTTAAGTAGTGCTTTAGGGTGAACACCGATCATGCGGTTGATGATGAATTCAAGACGTGCAAGACCAACACCTTCGTTTGGAATTTGAGCGAAGTCAAATGCACGGTCAGGGTTACCTACGTTCATCATAATTTTGAACGGTAGAGTAGGCATTGATTCAATCGAGTTACGTTGGATTTCAAAATCCAAAGAGCCTTCGTAAATAAAGCCTGTATCACCTTCAGCACAAGAAACAGTCACTTCTTGACCATCAGTCAATACTTCAGTCGCATTACCACAACCAACAATTGCTGGAACACCAAGCTCACGTGCAATGATTGCAGCGTGACAAGTACGACCACCACGGTTTGTTACAATCGCAGCAGCACGTTTCATTACTGGTTCCCAATCTGGGTCAGTCATGTCAGATACAAGTACGTCGCCGTCTTGAACTTTATCCATTTCTTTGATTGAAGTTACGATACGTACGCGACCAGAACCAATACGTTGACCGATTGAACGACCTTCACAAATTACGTTGCCTTTTTGCTTAAGCAGGTAACGTTCCATTGTGCCTACATTTTGGCGGCTCTTCACAGTTTCAGGACGTGCTTGAACGATGTAGATTTGACCGTCGTCGCCGTCTTTCGCCCATTCGATGTCCATTGCAGAACCGTAATGGTTTTCAATGATTAACGCTTGTTTCGCAAGTTCTTGAAGTTCATGATCGTTCAAAGCGAATTGCTGACGATCCGCTTTTTCAACATCAACAACAACAACTGATTTACCAGCTGCGCCTTCTTCACCATAAATCATTTTTTGATGTTTAGAACCAAGGTTACGACGTAATACAGCATGTTTGCCTGCATTAAGAAGTGGTTTAGACACATAGAATTCGTCAGGGTTTACAGCACCTTGTACAACCATTTCACCCAAGCCATAAGAAGCTGTGATGAAAACTGCGTCGCGGAAACCAGATTCAGTATCTAGTGTAAACATTACACCAGCTGCACCTGTTTCAGAGCGAACCATACGTTGAACACCAGCAGATAACGCAACAACGTCATGTGCAAAGTTTTGGTGAACACGGTAAGAAATAGCACGGTCATTATAAAGTGATGCAAACACTTCTTTGATTGCAACAAGAATATTGTCGATACCACGGATGTTCAAGAAAGTTTCTTGTTGGCCCGCGAAAGAAGCGTCTGGTAAGTCTTCTGCAGTAGCAGATGAACGAACGGCAACCGCGATTTCAGGGTTGCCGTTTGAAAGTACTGTGAAAGCTTCACGGATTTCTTTTTCAAGTTCTGCTGTAAGCGGAGTGTCTACAATCCATTGGCGGATTTTAGCGCCTGTTTCAGCCAATGCATTTACGTCATCAACATTCAAGGCTGCAAGTTCAGCATTGATTTTAGCGTTTAGGCCGCTTTGCTCGAGAAATTCACGATATGCTTGAGCTGTAGTAGCAAAACCACCAGGTACCGATACACCAGCATTTGATAAATGGCTGATCATCTCGCCCAATGATGAGTTTTTCCCACCAACGAGTTCAACGTCGTGTTTCCCTAATTTTTCTAGACCAATTACGCGCGCTTCCAAAGTTGTTACTCCACTTTTGCAGTATTAATCACTATCTTGGCATGAAATTATAACAAAAAACTTAGCATTTTGATTTTACTAAGTGACAGTCATGTAAGATGGTTTACTATAAAGATTATATAGCACTAAGACAAATGTTTAAGGAGAATTTTAATGTCGGAAGGTAAACAGATTAAGCGTAGTGTTTTCTTTATTTCTGATGGTACTGCGATTACTGCTGAAACCCTTGGTCATTCACTGTTAGCACAGTTTCCACATGTTGATTTTGATATCCACATTATTCCTTACATTAGCTCTGAAGAAGCTGCGACTAATGTCGTAGCAGAAATTAACTTACGTGCGCAGCAAGATGGTGAAAAGCCACTGGTTTTCGATACGCTTGTTGACCCGTATGTACGTGACATTATTAATACTGCAAATGCAATAAATCTTGATGTTTTTGAAGGGCTTATTAGTAAATTGTCTGATGAATTGGGTACTGCACCTACGACTTTAGTCGGGCAAACCCATGCGGTAACAGATTCTGAGTCTTATAAAGCACGTATTGATGCAGTACATTTCGCTTTAGATAACGATGATGGTGCGCGTACACGTCATTATGATAAGGCAGATTTAATTTTGATTGGCGTCTCTCGTTCGGGTAAAACACCAACGTCAATTTACTTGTCATTACAATTTGGTATTCGTGTTGCGAACTATCCACTAACTGAAGAAGACTTGGACGACAACCGTTTACCGGCAGTATTGCGTGAGCATAAACATAAACTATTTGGCTTAATGATTGACGCAGAGCGACTTGTAGCGATTCGTAGTGAACGCAAAGCGAACAGCCGTTACGCAAGTTATAGCCAATGCCAAATGGAATTACGCGCAATTGAAGGCATTTATATTTCAGAAGGTTTGAAATATTTGAATGTTTCTGAGATGTCTATTGAGGAAATTTCGACTCGTGTACTTCAAATGACTGGATTAAAACGTCGTATTGGTTAATCAAAAAAAGAGCCATTTCGGTGGCTCTTTGATCATAAAAAAAATGCAACAAATAATACTAAAATTGTATTAAAGATAATTTTTTTGATTGGTTTTATTGAAGACTTTTATCAATGTATTTGATGTTGAAAGGTTGTTTAAAATTTCATCAAAAAACAATTTATTTTACATAGAAAATATCCACTTTTTAGTCATAAAAACTAAGTGAATTTGTATAGGTTTTTGGGTTTAATTTTAATGATATTTTTGATGGGTTTATTAAGCAAAATCTATTGCTTTATCCCCAAATGAATTTTTTTTTTCGTGTGATATTTCCTAGCTAAAATTTAAATTTGATATAAAAATAGCCAAATCAGCAGTGTTGATTGTTAAAAAAATATACAAATAGTGTTTAAATGGTGATCAAATGATTCAAGATGGCTGCTTAATTTGTTTGTATGATGGTATTTATTTAATTTATGAGGGTGTTATTTATACAAATTTTAAAGCGTTTATGTCGGATTTTGAAAAATTTAGGACCTTAATGTTGATTAAATTCGGGGTATTTATTCAAGAAATAGCATTTAGAAAATATTTTGATGTATCAGGTGAAGTAGGTTTAGCCATAAATCTCACATGAAAAATTCACTTTAATTAGGTCGTTAATTTAAGTGAAGAGGGTGGCGATTTTTGTGTATAAACTAACTATATAGTGAATCATGTGACATGCAGATCACTAATTGTATTGTAGCCAAATAAGAATAGTAGCTTAAAGTTGGCTTGATCAGTTTTGAAATTTGGCATGGCTAGCATAAGTTTTCTAGTAGATAATTAGTCTCTTATAAATCCTCAGATAGTAGATAAAAACAAACAACAATACTGTTAATTAAAAATATTATAAAAGTTATGTAATTGTGATTACTTTGTAATTACAAAATTGTTATTTTGGACTATTGCAGTGAATAATTAAATCACATTCATAGGTATGATCATCTAAAGCTGTGATTTTAAAGTCTTGAATTTTAATAATTGGCCATGTATTCAGGATGCAATTAGGTTGTTGCAAGGCAGCATAATAATGATCTGATTTAAGAAATACTTTGTTTTGTATAGCCGTATTTGGGCTTAGTAAATGTCTTAACCAGTGGTTTGGAACTTGATCTTCTAAAAAACGTAAAGCCAAGATGCTCTTGACGCGATTAGTGAATAAGCGACGGTTTTTCGCAATTAAAGGATGTTGAATTAATTTATTCAGCAGTCGTTCGGTACGTGGTAGGACAAACTGAGGTTTGATTTGATAGACCATAATATTGTCTGCGACCTGACAAAGGTGATGAAGTTCTGAAACTACGTGCTGGTCTATGCCAATAATGGCAATTTTTTGATTTTTAAAATCGTAGCTTTTGATTTGGTCTGAGCTAACAATCGTCCCTTTAAAGTGCTCAAGATCTTCAGCTGTATTGTTAAAAATATGGTGTGTTGCATCCTGCTTGTTGGCCATATTTATTCCTTATCTTTTCTTTATTTTAGTTGGATTGTTGGTAGGAATATCTTCGGCGATGCATAGGGATGGGTAAAGGATTTTTTCAGTCTGATGAGTCATGCATTTTGTGCGGAATTGATTGGCTTGGTACTTGTCTTTCTGAGATTTCTAAGAGTGTGCCAATTTTATTTTTGTATATGTGTCGAAGAAAAAGTAGATATCGCTAAATATACCTGCATAAAGAAACAGATCCCTGCATAAAAGAATTATAGCTTAGATAAATCAGTGCTTTAGTTGTGCTCATCATCTTGTGGCTTAAATTCAATGCTACTTGATGTTGAGTGCTTCAGTTCTGGTTGATCTGTATGTGTGCGTAAATAATCCATATCTCGAATATTCTTTTGTACCGCAACAGCACCGAACAAACTCATTAAGAAAGCCATCATATAAAAACCTTTTTCACTTAAAGCAAGTTCTGCATTCCATAAACCTATCGCGAGAAGTACAAGGCAAATAACGACAGATGCTCAGCACAGTCCAAAATATATTGCGGTTACTTGCATGCCTTCTAAACGGTCACGAATAATTTTTTGTAAAGACACTGATGAAAATAGACCATATAACAACAAAATCAGGTAAAAGCCTTTCTCATTCAACATCATATTTGCATTAAATAAACCAATGCAAAATACCACTGCACCTAAAATGAGTGCGCACCAACTCGCTGCGATAAATGCGGGTGTTGGTTTATTAATATATTGGCTCATCTGTTTGTTTTCTCATTTATTTTGCTTCTGTTTAATATTTATACATGATGGAAAATTAGAAAAGCAAATATTTAAGGAACCAAGGAATATGCTTTCGCTACATATTGGGGAATTAAAATAGTGAGATAAGGTGGACAGTAAATGCAAATCAGTCTAAACGTATGCTGAATGCGATATGAGTCATTATACGTTTAGACTGAGTAATTACTTAATTTAGATCATTTTTAATTTCCATTAAACGACTAAAGTTTTCGATTCGTTTATCAGTGTCGTAGATGTCGCATGTAAAAATGAATTCATCGACATCATACTTATTGAGCAAACGTTCTAAGCCTGTTTTGACTTTGGCATGTGAGCCAACCTGTCCCATTGCATAGAAGTTATCTACTGACATTTTTTCTGCAGGAGACCAAAGCCCTTGCATGCTTTGAACAGGAGCTTTTAATTTTAAGCTTTGTCCACGCATCAGTCCCAATACACGTTGGTAAGCACTCGTTGCTAAATATTCAGCTTCTTCATCTGTTTCTGCAACAACCGTTGGTACGCCCATTGAAACATAAGGTTTATCTAAATATTCTGAAGCTTGGAAGTTTTCACGATAAAGTTGAATGGCTTGACCTAACATGCGTGGTGCAAAGTGAGAGGCAAATGAATACGGTAGACCTAAACGGGCAGCAAGTTGTGCGCTAAATAGACTAGAGCCTAATAACCACACTGGAACATGGGTGTTTTGTCCCGGTGTCGCAACAATACGTTGATTGGCTTCAGGTACTTTAAAATACTGTAAAATTTCTAATACATCTTGTGGGAATTGTTCTTCAGTTTCTTGTCGACCACGGCGTAGGGCACGCATGGTAATTTGATCTGTGCCAGGTGCACGTCCTAAGCCTAATTCAATTCGCCCAGGATATAGTGTTTCTAGTGTGCCAAATTGTTCAGCCACAACAAGTGGTGCATGGTTAGGGAGCATGATGCCACCCGAACCTAATTTTATGTGTTTGGTATTTGCAAGCAAGTAGCCCAACAACACAGCTGTTGCTGAACTCGCAATACCGTCCATATTATGGTGTTCTGCAAGCCAAAGTCTTTCGTAGCCTAGATCTTCAGCTTTTTGAGCCAGTTCAAGTGCATGCTGAAGCGAAAATGCAATGGATTTGTCGTCACGTACAGGTGCGAGTTCTAGGATGGAAAATTTTGTCTCGGATAGAGTACGCATGTTTTCTCTCGAATAGTTCTATATCGAGATAATACGATATATGGGGTGATAAGTATATCGATAAAATTCGATATTTATGTATAGATCTATAGGTCGTTTTGAATCAACTTAAATAACTTGTTTGTAAAAATAAAAAAGCACCCGAAGGTGCTTAGATAGAGTCATTTATTTATAAATTAGCGTTTACCGTTTTTATACCAGCCTAAGTGACGGCCATTGTCTTTACGGTAGTTTCGATCATTGTAACTGTAGTTATTGGTACGGTAGCCACGGCTGTTATAGCGACGGTCATAACGATCATCATAACGGCTATCATAGCGATCATCATATCGACGGTCTTCAGATACTTTTTTGCCGAGGGCTGAACCACCAGCTGAACCTAAAGCTGCACCAATATAACCACCATTGGTACCAGCCATATTTTTACCTACAGTATAACCACCGGCACCACCGAGTGCACCACCAATAATTGCACCATTACGGTCACGCTTATTTGACGCAGCCGCTGCACCAGCGCCACCACCAATTGCTGAACCAATCATAGCGCCAGTTTGACCGCCAACTTGGTTACCAATAGCAGCACCAACAACGCCACCTAAAGCAGAAGTCAGTGCAGTATTTGTGCTGTTACCAGCGTGTGTTGCAGTCATTGTTAAAGCTGAAGCTGCAATTGCTGCACTAAATAGAATTTTATTGATTTTCATTTTGAACTCCTGACGAAGTACGTTGTTTATCTGTTGATACCAATATAGAAAAACACTTAGTGAAGATGTGGAAGAGGCTGTAAATGATTTTGATATTTAAGTAAGAACTGTGTAATTTTATCTGCCGAATTTATACATATTTGTTTTACTACAACTGCTATCTAAATAAAGAGAAGACGCTTGCGGGAATGACAACAGCGTAGTGTTGTGATCTATGTATTAATCTGAAAATGCTAAAAAAGCACCCGAAGGTGCTTTTCTTGATCAGTACTGTAATGAGTTTAAGACTACAGCATGACTACATTTGATTAGTGACGGTTACGACGGTGTTTTTTGTAGTATTTACGCTGTTGTTGCTTGTCGTAAGCTTTGTCTTTAGAGATTTTATTACCTAAAGCAGCACCACCAGCAGCACCTAGAGCAGAACCGATGTAACCACCGTTTGTGCCACCCATGCTTTTGCCAACGGTGTAACCTGTACCGCCACCTAATGCACCACCAATAGCTGATTCAGTACGGTTGCGTTTGTTACTTGCTACAGCAGCACCACCTGCACCACCTAAAGCAGCACCGATTGTTGCACCAGTATTACCGCCCATGTTTTTACCAATTGCAGTACCTGCAACACTACCGAGCGCACTTGCAGCTGCAACGCGAGTTGTACTATCTGCTTGAGCAGAAACAGTGAACATAGAAGCAGTCGCTAAAGTCGCTGTCATTAAAAGAGTATTCAGTTTCATCGTTCACTCCATGTCCCAAAGTTCAGGACTATTATTTTTCATCAATTCGATGGAGCTAAATGTAACAAATAACTTCTGCATAAATATGGAGAGCTTTATCCTTATTTGATGCTTTGAGTGACCACTTTGTATGAGTTTTATTAATAATGTGAATATAGCAGTGAATATGCCGAAATTAGCAGCAACTTTGTGGAGAAAAGTAGGAGTGATGCAGTTCACACTTCCTAAAATCAGGGCTTAAAGCAATGCTTGGAATAAATAATATGTCATTTCCAATCTAGAGTCGGTAAACTAGCCGCATTATTTTGAATTTGGCATAACCGTGCATTATTGGCGGATGAGCCTGTGTATTGAGATTTTTTGAAAAATGAAAGAATCGTTACGTTTACGATTAGATCAACTCTCTGACCGTCACGAAGAATTAAATGCATTATTGGCGGATATAGAAGTCATTTCTGACAATAAGCGCTTCCGTCAATTGTCACGTGAGCATAGTGATTTATCCGAAATTACTGATGTTTGGAAAAAATATCGTCAAGCTGAAGAAGATATTGAAACTGCTGAAATGATGCTAACGGATCCAGACTTTAAAGAAATGGCAGTTGAGGAAATCAAAGAAAATAAAGCTTTGATTGCGCAGCTTGAAGCTGATTTAAATATTTTAATGATTCCAAAAGATCCGAACGATGCCAACTCTGCGTATTTGGAAATTCGTGCGGGAACGGGTGGTGATGAGGCTGCAATTTTCTCAGGTGACTTGTACCGTATGTATAGTAAATATGCTGAGTCGCAAGGCTGGCGTATTGAAGTGCTTTCAGAAAATGAAGGTGAGCATGGCGGCTATAAAGAAGTTATTTGCCTAATTAATGGCGAAGGCGTTTACGGTCGTTTGAAGTTTGAAAGCGGTGCTCATCGTGTACAACGTGTACCTGCGACTGAGTCGCAAGGTCGTGTTCATACTTCTGCATGTACTGTTGCGATTCTGCCTGAAATTGATGTAGATACGACAGTCGAAATTAATTCGTCTGAACTTCGTATTGATACTTACCGTGCATCTGGAGCAGGTGGTCAGCACATTAACAAAACTGATTCAGCGGTACGTATTACACACTTACCAACAGGTACAGTAGTTGAATGTCAGGACGAACGTTCACAACATAAAAACAAAGCTAAGGCCATGGCGTTATTGGTATCACGTTTAGAAAATGCCAAACGTGCGGCTGCTGATGCTGCAACGTCTGAAATGCGCCGTGACTTGGTGGGTTCAGGTGACCGTTCAGAGCGTATTCGTACTTATAACTATCCGCAAGGTCGTATGACTGATCACCGTATTAACCTAACCTTATATAAGTTAGATAGCGTAATGGAAGGTGATTTAACCGAATTGTTAGATAGCTTACATCGTGAATATCAGGCTGATCAATTGGCATTATTAGCACAGCAGAATGGTGGCTAATGAATATTGCACAGGCTTTGGCCTATCGTGGTGAACCTGAAAGCTATGAACGTCAGGAAAATGCGTGGTTGTTAGAACACATCACCAAAATTGATTCTTTTGATTTAATCATGAAAAAAGATCAAGAGCTGACTGCCGAACAAGAACAACTTTATATGGAAAGTCTTGCACGTATTACCGCAGGTGAACCTTTGGCTTATGTGACAGGCTCGCAACCATTTTGGACTTTGGATTTAAAAGTGACCAAAGATACCTTGGTGCCACGTCCTGATACTGAAGTGCTCGTTGAAACTGTACTTCGTTTAGAGTTGCCTGAGGATGCGCGTGTTGTTGACTTGGGCACAGGTACAGGTGCAATTGCGCTGTCTTTGGCGAGTGAACGTCCAGATTGGATCGTTACAGCTTCAGACATTTATGAGCCAACCCTAGAAGTTGCTGAGTTTAATGCCAAGAAGCATGATCTTGAACATGTGCAATTTGTATTGGGTTCTTGGTTAAAACCATTTGGCCGTGCATTTTTTGATGTGATTGTATCGAACCCGCCGTATATTGATGCCAATGATGTACACATGAAGGATTTGGCGACAGAACCTGAACGTGCTTTGGTTGCTGATAATCATGGTCTTGCAGATCTTGAACAAATTATTCTTCAATCCAAAAAACATTTAACCGTACATGGTTGGGTGGTGCTTGAGCATGGTTATGATCAAGGTGAGGCGGTTCGTCATTTATTTTTGCAAGCAGGTTATCGTGAAGTACGTACCGTCAAAGATTATGGTGGTAATGACCGTGTAACTTTGGGGCAATGGCAGCACTAAAATCTGTTAAAAGTCTTATATTCATCTAATAGTTAAAAAATAAAGCGCAATCAATGCGCTTTATTTTTGTTTTATTATTTCTAATGCTGTACTTTTTTATCAAGTGCAATCAACAATAAAAATTATTTCACCACATCACGCCAGCGCAGCAAGTATTGCTCGATATATTTCATTATGCTGTCAGAAATTTTGCCCAATACTGCCAATAAGATAATGGCAATAATTACAATATCTGGTCGCGAAGTTTCACGTCCATCACTGAGTAAATAACCAATACCTTGTGTTGCAGCGATGAGTTCAGCGGCAATCATAAACATCCATGCCAAACTCAGACTGTTACGTAGTCCGGTTAAAGTTCCCGGTGAGGCAGCAGGTAAAATAATTTCCCGAATTTGTCTGAAATATTTCAAGCGATAAACTTGCGCAACTTCAATAAGTTTACGGTCTACACCTTGAATCGCAGCAACTGTATTGGTGTAAGTTGGGAAAAATGCACCTATCGCAATCAAGGTAATTTTTGAAGATTCATCAATTCCAAGCCAAAGCAGTAACAGTGGAATCCAAGCCAAACTTGGAATGGATTTAATTGCAGAAAAGCTCGGTTCTAAAAATGCTTCCGCTTGTTTATTTAAGCCTACGAATAATGCAAAGATCAGGGCTAGACCGCTACCAATAAAAAAGCCTAAAAACACTCGCCATGTACTGGTCCAAATATGTTGCCATAGTTCGCCTTCGGACAGTTCAAGGAAGGATTGCCATAGACTACTCGGTGCAGGGAGTAGGTAGGGTTCAATCACACCTTGACGTACTAATATTTCACACAGCACTAGTAAGATGACCGGAATGGTTAGACCCTTAATTACAGCTTTAATCTTTGAAGGTTTCTTTGTGGTGCTGTGATCTGTGGTCGAGCTCGATGCAATGGCTTTATTTTGTGTTGCAGAGAACGACATGCTTATTTCACAACCTTTTGTGCATATTTGGCATCAAACAATTGATCAATCACTTGGTTAACATTGGTGCTTTTACGCACTAAATCTTCTTCAGTCAAAATGCTGCCAGATTTTTTCAAGGCATTAATTTGCTTAGCGGTTGGGATGTTTTGATCAAAATTAGTTCGGCTGAGCTGTAGTTTTGCCACAGCCAATGGTAGTTTCGACTCACGTGCAAGTAATCGTGCCAATTTATCTGGATTTGCTTTTGCCCATTTTCTTGCTTGCTCGTAGGCTTTAATTACGGCTTCCACAGCTTCAGGGCTTTGCTGGCTAAATTGTTGTTTAGTGCTGAGTACACTGTAGCTGTTAAATCCGACATTGCGATATAAAAGTCGTGCGCCCGATTGTACTTGCGCTGAAGCCATTAATGGATCTAAACCCGCCCAAGCATCGACTTGACCACGTTCAAGTGCCGTTTTGCCATCTGCATGTTGTAAATGCACCAATTGCACATCTTTTTTATTTAAGCCGACAGTCTCTAAAGATTGCAGGGTAAACATGAAAGGATCTGTCCCTTTAGTTGCTGCTATTTTTTTCCCTTTTAGATCTTTTAGAGTCTTAATTGGGGAATTTTTTGCAACTAATAATGCTGTCCATTCGGGCTGACTTTGGATATACACTGTTTTAATTGGACTACCATTGGCGCGGCTCAGTACTGCTGCAAGTCCTGCAGTTGAAGCAAAATCGACACTACCACTATTTAAATACTCTAGTGAGCGATTACTGCCTTGGCTAAAGACCCATTTAATTTGTGTTTTTGGTAGAGCTTTTTCCAGTAATTTTTGATCTTTTACCACTAAACTGGTCGGTGCATAGTAGGCATAATCGAGTTTAATCGTTGATGGTAAAGCAGCAAAAACGCTTGAACTGAGTAAGCTGAGTGAAACTGCCGAGAAGATAAATTTTGAATGTTTAAAAACAGATGTCATGTCGTTCACATAAGATGTTGATTTATGTGCACATAGATACGATGAAAGTATTTTGGATACAAAACAGAAAAAATGCTAAATACTGAGAAAATTTCGATAAAGTGATTTAGTGGTTATAACTTCATGAAAAATATTAAGTTTATATCATGTTTAAATCGTCAATTAGGTATATATCAAAATTTGCGTAGAAGTTCTGGAAAAATGCTTAGACTTTTTAATGCGTTAAGGTTGAAGAAAGATTAAATATATTCAAATCAGAAAAGTATAAAAAAAGCGGCATAAGCCGCTTTTTCTTTATGTATAGCTCAGACTTACATAGGATAGTCTTGCAAGCTATCAAACACTTCAACTTGATCGAGTGCTTCAGTTTCAACAGCTAAGCAATACGCTACAATTTTTGCGGTTGCTTGAACCAATGATTCAGCTTTTAAGTCTGCACCTGCTTGTATATCTGCAATTTGGTCAGCATGAATATCAAGTGCATGAGCAACATCTAAAGCATTTTCTGTGCTAAAGAATTGAGAAATTAAATTTTGTAAATCAATATCGGCAACAGCTTTAAGGTGTTCATTAAATTGCTGATCGATTGCGTCAGTTTGAGTGAAAAGGGAATCTGAAAAGTTTTGAACAAGTTGTTGTTCAAGAACATCAATCATCTTAAGCATGGGATAGCCTTTCAAGGAGATGCAAGGGAGTTGGGATACAGCCAAATAAGCAAAAGTGCTTTAAATTGAGTGAAAAATAACCTATTTGGGCTAAAACAGCAAACCTGCTCGGATGAATGGTCAGTCTACTTTTAGTTGATTCTTAAGCTTTTGAATATGTGAAAGATAATCTATTTTTTGCTTTGATGACGCATCAATACCTAATATCGGGGATTGAATTATTCCATATTATTTTGTCTATATGCTCCAGGGCTAACACCTGTCCATTTTTTAAAGGCACGGTGGAATGCACTTGGCTCTTGAAAGTTTAGTTCATCACTGATGTCTTGTAAGCTACGCTCACTACGTGTGAGTAATTCTATCGCTGTATCACGGCGAATATCATTTTTGAGTTGTTGGTAGCTCACGCCTTCACTTTTTAGTCGACGTTGCATAGTGGCTTCAGACATATTCATGTTTATAGCCAATTCATTTAATTCTAGCCATTCGGCAGGTGAGACTTGTAAGAGTTGTTTGCGAATTTGACTACTCAGCGCATACGGGTTTTTAAATCGCACCAATAGATTTTCTGGGGTTTGTTGTAAAAATTGATACCAAGAGCGCTGATCTTGTTTAATCGCAAGGTTTAAATAACTGGCATCAAACTGAATGTAATTATGACTGCATTGATATTGAACGTTTTCACAAAAACGAACTTTATAATCCTGATCATTTTCAGGCGCAGCACATTTGAGTTGAATTTGATTCAATATGACCCTTTGGCCGCTCAGCCAGCACATCACCGCATGGATTAACATCAAATAAGTTGCATAACAAAACATTCGCTTTGGGGTGATTTTCTGATCATAAATGACGATATACGCATAATGTTCTTCTACAGTCAGGGTGCTCCTTAAATCATCTAAAAGTAGATTTAAAAATTGCAGCATTTGTTTGAGTGCATCACCTAAAGTTGCGTTTTGCATTGCCATTTTCGACATCAGTTTAAAACTGCCACGGCGCATAGCATGGCTATCCATGCCAAAAAACTCATCATCCATAGCATCAGATAAGTGCGTCCAAAGCGCAGCGTATTGCGAAACGGAAACGCGTGTTTTACTTGAATTTAGTAATTCTGCTGGAATGCCAGACTTTTGCAGAATCAAAGCTATATCCATATTTTGGATTCGTGCATCGTGTAGTGCTTCATGCACGAGGTCGATAGAAATGGTTCCTTTACTGTATTCAAGTCCTAATTTAGGCATAAGTGCTGATACGTCCATGTTCAGGATTGTCCAAATACATCATTCAAGATGCAGCATTTGGAAATTGTACTGAATAAATTCTGTGTTTACTCTGCATCTTAAGTCGAATTTATAAGAAACCATCGTCATAGGGAAATCAGATGAATATTCAAGGAAAAGTTTTTGTCGTAACGGGTGGCGCATCAGGTCTAGGTGCAGCGACTGCGACACATTTTATTGGACAGGGTGCCAAAGTCATTATTGTCGATATGAATCAAGAACATGGCGAAGCGATGCAGCGCCAATTGGGTGATCATGCGAAATTTGTTCAGTTAGATGTAGCCAATGAGCCCGCAGTAGCAGCTTTCTTTACGCAAGTTGAAGCAGATTATGGGCAATTGAATGGTTTGGTAAATTGCGCGGGGATTGCACCTTCGGCAAAAGTGTTAGGCCGTGACGGTTTGCATGATTTGGCTATGTTCCAAAAAGTACTTGAGATTAATGTTAGCGGTACATTTAACATGCTGCGTTATGCGGCGCAGTTGATTGCTAAATATGAGTTAAAGGCAGGTGAAGAAGAGCGCGGTGTGATTGTGAATACGGCTTCCGTTGCTGCTTTTGATGGTCAAATTGGACAAAGTGCTTATGCAGCATCAAAAGGTGCAGTGGTTGCCATGACTTTACCTTTAGCGCGTGAATTGGCACGTGAGTCGATTCGTGTGATGACGATTGCGCCGGGCATTATGGAAACACCAATGTTAAAGGGTTTGCCGCAGAATGTTCAGGATGCTTTAGGGCAAATGGTGCCTTTTCCACCTCGTTTAGCGAAGCCCCAAGAGTTTGCAAAATTGGTCTCGCATATTTTTGAAAATAGTTATTTGAATGGTGAAGTGATTCGTTTAGATGGTGCGATTCGGATGCAGCCTAAATAATTTTAGGCATTCATACACTGATGTGACTGCATGGCTGCCGATACCTATTGGAAATTTAAATACCAGTTTAGGCGCTTTCATTTTCTTTTGACGGATCAAAAGAAACAAAAATCCTTTGTAAAACTGAAGATACATCCTTGTATCTCAGTTTCACGGGCGACATCCATGTCCCCGTTACATTTAGACAAACACCGTGATTAGAAAAAATAATTTTTAAAAAATATGTAAGGGAGCTCTAATGATTTTAAATGATGAACAAAAGATGGTTCAGGATATGATGCGAAGCTATTCGCAAGAAAAACTGAAACCAACTGCCACAGAACGAGATAAGACGGCAGCATTTCCAGCGCAAGAACTCAAAGAGCTAGGAGAACTTGGCGCGCTCGGTATGACTGTATCGGAAGAATGGGGCGGAGCAGGACTTGATTATGTATCGCTTGTAGTCGCACTAGAAGAAATTGCCGCAGGTGATGGCGCAATCTCAACAATTGTGAGCGTACAAAATTCATTACCGTGTGGCATAACTCAGCGTTATGGCACAGAAGCGCAAAAGGAAAAATACCTAAAGAAATTAGCGACTGGCGAATGGTTAGGCTGTTTTTGTTTAACCGAGCCGCAAGTTGGTTCTGATGCCAGCGCTTTGGAATGTAAAGCTGAACGTGCGGGCGATGAATGGGTATTGAATGGCACGAAACAGTTCATTACCACAGGTAAGCACGCGCAAGTTGCTTTGGTTTTTGCTGTAACAGATAAATCGGCTGGGAAAAAAGGCATTTCTTGTTTCTTGGTGCCTACCGATGCACCAGGTTATATTGTATCGCGTTTAGAAGAAAAAATGGGACAGCACTGTTCGGACACGGCGACCATTATTTTAGATAATTGCCGCATTCCAGCAGACAGTTTATTAGGTCAAGAAGGCGAAGGTTATAAGATTGCCTTGTCTAATTTAGAATCTGGCCGTATTGGTATTGCTTCACAATCTGTGGGGATGGCACGCGCTGCACTTGATGCAGCTGTGGAATATGCCAATGAGCGTAAAGCCTTTGGCGTAGAAATTGTGCAGCACCAAGCGGTGGCATTTCGCTTAGCAGATATGGCAACGCAAATTGAAGCAGCTCGTCAACTGATTTTTCATGCAGCTACATTAAAAGATGCAGGTCTACCATGCTTAAAAGAAGCTTCAATGGCTAAACTTTTTGCTTCTACTATGGCTGAGCGTGTTTGCTCAGATGCGATTCAAATCCACGGAGGATATGGTTATGTATCTGATTTTCCTGTAGAGCGTATCTATCGTGATGTGCGTGTTAGTCAAATTTATGAAGGTGCATCTGACATTCAAAGGTTGGTGATTGCACGTGAAGTCACCAAAGTTTAATTCATATAAAAAATATTAATTTGTCTAAAAAGTAGACTTTAGTCGATGTTCAAACCCTGCAAGCTAAATGACATTTATGGAAATTGCAGGGTCATTTTAAACAGGTTTAACTAAGCATATAGACAGTAAAAAAGCGTTGCATTGTTGCTTTACTACAAGCTAAGCAACGCAAAACTTTGAGCCTATATCGCAATGGATGTGATGTAAGTACAAAGCGCTACAACAACAAAATAAATGGACATGCAAAGCAGGCAGCTTTGGGAAATAATACAGGATAGGAGTTTGTCGAAATGAAGACACTGGATCAGGCATATCTAGATTTTAATTTTGAAAAAATGGTTCAAGAGCAATTGGTTGGTACTGCAAAAGCGATAAACGCCTATGATGAATGTTGTGGTCGCTATGTTGGTGAAAATCGTTCAGCGCTGATTTGGGAAGGAAAGAACGGCGAATCAGAGCAATGGAGTTTTGAACAACTGGATGCTGCTTCAGCACAACTTGCAAACTATTTAAATAAAATTGGTTTGAAAGAGGGGGATTGCATAGCAGGTTTATTGCCGCGTACTCCTGCTTTACTCATTACGGTTTTGGCAACTTGGCGAATTGGTGCGATTTATCAGCCTTTATTTACGGCTTTTGAATCTAAAGCAATTGAGCATCGTGTTGAGACGGCACACACCAAATTGATTGTGACCAATTCAGAACAACGTCCAAAATTAAACAATATTGATCTGCCACATATTTTGACAGTTCATGCTAAAGATGCCTTACATACCGATGCTGATTTTTGGACTGAACTTGGCAAAGAGACAACAACTTTTAGTTCTGTAGCACGTACATTTGATGATGAATTTTTGATGATGTTTACTTCAGGCACAACGGGCCTGGCGAAATCAGTACCTGTTCCGAATAAAGCAATTTTGGCGTTTAAAGGTTATATGACTCATGCTGTGGATTTGCGTGAAGAAGACAGCTTTTGGAACTTAGCAGACCCTGGTTGGGCCTATGGACTATATTACGGTATTACAGGCCCACTTAGCTTAGGTCACAGCATCATTATGGATGAACGAGCATTTAGTGTAGACAATGCGGTTCAAATCATTAAAAAATATAAAGTCTGTAATTTAACCGGTTCACCTACGGCTTTTCGCATGTTCTTTGGCTTTAAAGAGAAGTTTGATGAAACCATCAAGTCACATTTACGTGTAGTGAGTAGTGCGGGTGAACCACTTACGCCAGAAGTCATTCAGTGGTTCAACCATGATCTGAATGTCAATATTTATGATCAATATGGACAAACTGAACTTGGTATGGTGATTGCCAATCATCATGCTTTAGAGCACTACAAAAAAGTCGGTTCAGCAGGCTTTGCCATTCCAGGGCATCGTTTTGCTGTATTAAATGCAGACTATGAAGAAGTAGAACGTGGTGGTGTAGGGACACTGGCGATGGATTGTGCCCAATCTCCTTTAATGTGGTTCACAGGTTATGGTGGCAATAACCGTAAAGCCTTTGTCGGTAACTATTACATAACTGGCGATACGGTTAAGTTAAATGAAGAAGGTGGAGTAGATTTTATTGGTCGTGCAGACGATGTAATTACAACGTCAGGTTATCGTGTTGGGCCTTTTGATGTAGAAAGTACTTTGTTGGAATGCGAAGAAGTTCTAGAGTCAGCTGTGGTCGGTAAGCCAGACCCTGAGCGAACTGAAATTGTCAAAGCATTCGTGGTCTTGAAACCACAATATCAAGCAAGTGTTGCATTGATGGATCAACTACAAGCCTATGTACGTTCACGACTATCGAAACATGCCTATCCGAAAGAAATAGAATTTGTTGAAGGTTTACCAAAAACATCGAGCGGTAAAATTCAGCGTAATTTATTGAAGCAACAAGAAGTAGCTAAAGCTCAATTTATGCAAAAGGTCAGTTAAATTTAGTCTCAGATTGATCTAAGAAAAGGCTGCGTAAATGCAGCCTTTTTCTATTTTCTTATCTCTATTTTGCGTCGAAACCTATTTTTTACCTTGCCATTTTAATGCTGCGACATCGGTAACTGTTTGGGAAATGTAATGAGGCAAAGCAGTGCAGATATCAATGCACAGGCAAACATGATCGTGACTAAACCTAAGCCGTCAAAACTGCTAAATGTACCTGTTAAAGTCGTAATGATCGCACCAAAGCCAAATTGTAATGCACCTAATAAAGCAGATGCTGTTCCAGCATTTTTATGTTGGAACATGAGAGCCAATTGGCTGCCCGTAGGCATAATGAAACCTAACAGTGCAACGGCAATGAATAGTGTGATGCAAAATATCGCTAAATTCGAATAGCCTAAGCATAGCGCGAGTATCAGTACAGCCATAATAAGCAAGAAACTGATATTCATAATTTTATAGGCATTTAGTGGGCCAAATTTTTCATGTATTTTGGGGTTTAAAATGGCTGCACCAATTAAACCAAATGCATTCAATGCAAACAGCAGGCTAAATTGGGTTGAACTGAGTTGATATTCACTAATAAATACGCTAGCTGAACCGGCGATATAGGCAAAGAAACCTGCTTGAGCAATACACAGTGTGAGGGCATAAATGATGAACTTACGATCCGTGATAATTTGCCCATATAACTTGATGGTTTGGGTAAGCTTGAATTGTTGGCGCAGTTCTACTTGACGTGTTTCAGGGAGCAGCACAGCAACAGCTGCCAATACAATCGCAGCATATACGGCTAGGAAAATAAAAATATTTCGCCATGAACCTAAAGCCTGTAAACCATCGCCAATTAGGGGGGCAGCCACTGGTGATAGACCCAATATCGCCAAAACCATTGACATCATTTTGCCCATTGCAGGGCCTTGAAACTGATCTTTAATGATAGCAAAGGCAATCACCATACCAATTGAACCACCTAAACCTTGAACAAAACGAATGTATTGCAATTGTTCAACGCTTTGTGCAAACGTGCAGCCAATCGAGCCTAAAATATAAATGCTTAAACCTAAATAAATAAGTGGTTTACGGCCAAATTTATCCGATAGTGGACCGTACATTAGCTGACCGAGCATTAAACCCACAAAAAATGTCATCAAACTCAGTTGAATCGCACCTTCGTTACTTCCTAAAGACGCTGCCATAGCGGGAATGCTTGGTAGGTACATATCAATACCTATCGGGCCAATGGTTGCGAGTAACGCAATGAGTATGGGCATTGCACGTATATTTGATGCTGTCATAATGTGGTCGAATCTTGTGGAAAACGGCGCATTATGAAACCTGTTGGTTTCTTAAGTCAAGGAGAGCAGCATTGGCAAAACTAGGCCGTCCTTTGGTCATGTCGGCAGAACAGCGGCGTACAGAAATCTTTTCTATTGCAGAACAACTCTTTGGAGAGAAGGGTTTTGAAAATGTCACCATGTCTGAAATTGCGACCGCAGCAGGCATGTCTAAAAAAACGTTATATGTGTATTTTTCTGATAAACGTGAACTGCTGATTTCATTGGTTGAGTCATCCTATATTTGGACTGAAGATGCTTTTGATACCAATAGTGCAGACAAAGTGTTGGCCTTACAAAATCAACTAAAGAAAATCGCTGAGCATGTCCTTTCCGAGCGCCATATTAAGTTGTGCAGACTTGCGATTGCAGAGCGTGTGGGGGTTGACGGGATCAGTGATACTTTTTATGAAAAAGGCATAGCAAAAAGCCGAGATCATTTGATTCATGCTGTGAGTTATATTTCAAGTGCTCAATTTGTATTGAACTTAAATGCAGATATCATAGCGGATATGTTATTTGGTGCGACTATTTCCAAACCTTTTGTTGATTTACTATTTTTAAATCGAAAGATAGATATGCAGCAGGTAAATACGACAATTGAACAAAGTATTCAGGCTTTGTTTAAAATGTGAATACTTAAATTTTCATTGCAAAATTCAATATTTATTTTTCATCCTTATGTTTGGATTGCTCGTTATAATGACCTCGGTTTTAGGTATTAAATGAGATAGCAGAACATGGATGCACAGCTCGATTTAGATGCAGAGATGGAATTAAGCGAAGCGGAAATGCACTTCTATAGTCGTCAAATTTTATTGGATGGCTGGGACTTAGAAGCCCAAGAAAAACTTAAACTTGCCAATGTGTTAATTGTGGGGTGTGGCGGTATAGGCTGCACCACAGCAGAACTGTTGGCTCGTGCGGGGGTTGGGCAAATCACGCTCATTGATGCTGATCAAATTGAAATTAGTAATTTACAGCGACAAATTGCTTATACAGAACAAGATTTAGGTTTCTATAAATCGGAAATACTGGCTAAGCGTTTAAGCTCAATTAATCCGCATATTCGTGTCATTGCACATACTATAAAGCTAGATGCGTCTAACGCTGAACATCTCATCGCTGCGCAAGATTTGGTTTTAGATGGATGCGATAACTTTACGACGCGCTATTTGGTTAATGCGCAATGTTACCAGCATGCGGTACCGTTAATCAGCGCCTCAGCTATTGGCTTTCAAGGTCAGTTATTTATGGTCGAAGCAGCTTCTGCGTGCTATGAATGTTTATTTCCTAAAGAACAGCATGCCAGTGAAAGTTTACGCTGTGCGGATTCTGGGGTACTGGCGACCACGCCAAATGTCATGGCTAGTCTACAAGCACATCATGCATTGTTGTATTTGGGGTTAGGTACGACAGTGCTTAAACAAAAACTTTTGCTTTGGGATGGATTGAACATGAAACAGAAAATTTTGGCTTTTGAAAAAGATCCAAGTTGTCCAATCTGTCAGGCAAGATAAAACAGCAAGCCTGAATTTTTTGCTACACTCACTTTAATTATTTTTTCCTAAGACATTATGAAAAACAATATCTGGTTAGATGGAATACGCTCGGTTGCCCGTATGGGTGAAACCGCAGTGGTCGCGGCGAAAGCCGGATTTAAATATGCGACAGAAAAACCAAGTAACGCAAAATTAATGCGTGAAACCTTTGAATCTTTGGGTTCAACTTATATTAAATTAGGGCAATTTATTGCCAGCACACCTTCATTATTTCCACGTGAATATGTAGAAGAATTTCAAGGTTGCTTAGACCAAACGCCATTTTTGCCATTTAGCTATGTACAACAAGTGCTTGCCTCAGAGTTTGCAGGCCGTAATTTAGATGAAATTTTCGCTTCAATCGAAGAAACACCGTTGGCATCTGCTTCGATTGCACAAGTCCATGCAGCGAAGTTAGTTAGCGGTGAAAATGTCGTTATTAAAGTGCAAAAACCGGGTGTAGAAACAATTCTATATACCGACTTAAACGTATTGCACTGGGCAACCAAACTAATTGAAAAAGCGGTTCCTAAGGTAAAATTTGCTTCACTTGCAGATATTGTCGAAGAAATTAAAGTTCGCATGGTGCGTGAAGTAGACTTCATTGAAGAAGCACAAAACCTAGATGATTTTGTTAATTATCTAAATGTAACGCAAAACAAAGCGGCGACTGCACCTAAGGTTTATCATCAATATTCAACTCGTCGTGTACTGACCATGGAGCGTTTGTATGGTGTGCCGCTAACAGATTTTGATGTGGTTAAAAAAGTTGCTAAAGATCCATCGCAAGTCTTGGTGACTGCCATGAATACATGGTTTGGTAGTTTAATGCTGTGTAATAGTTTCCATGCTGATTTACATGCTGGCAACCTGATGCTCCTTGAAGATGGTCGTGTAGGCTTTATTGACTTTGGTATCGTTGGCCAGTTAAAACCTGAAGTGTGGACAGCGTGTATAGCCTTTATGGATGCACTGCAAAAAACCGATTACAACTTGATGGCGGAAAACATGCTTAAAATGGGCATGACCGCAGTGCAAATTGATACGCAAGTTTTGGCGGCCGATTTAGAACGCTTATTTAGCGGCGTGTTGTTGGCAGATCCGCAAGAATTGCTAACATCTAATCCAGCCGACTTAAATGACATTATGATGGACATGGTACAAGTGGGTGAACGTCACGGTATCCGTTTCCCACGTGATTTTGCTTTGCTGTTCAAACAAATGTTGTACTTCGATCGCTTTATGCGCATCCTTGCACCTTATACTGATATTTATGCAGACCAGCGTATTCAAATGGTGCAGACTATTGACCCAAATTTATTGTTAAAGCATTAATTTAATTCCTCCCCATCCTCTCTTAAAGAAAGGGAGGATGCTTCATTTCTTAATTTTATAAGTAATGAAAAGTCCCTTTGTCTAAAGAGGGATTAAGGAAGATTGTTAAAATATTATATTGTCGAGTGATCAAATGGACGCAATTATTATTGAAGGCCTGAAAGTTGAAACAGTGATTGGCTGTTTTAATTGGGAGCGTCAGATTATTCAGCCTTTAATGCTTGACCTGACGATCAATAACAATTTAGAGCAAGCTTCGAATTCAGATGAACTTGACGACACGCTTAATTATGCTGAAATTTGTGAGATTTCTGCGCAAGTCATTCAAGAAGCGAAGCCAAAATTGATCGAACATGCGGCAAAACTGGTTTTAGATGCACTTTTTTCTACCTATCCAAGTGTCGAATCTATTATGATTACCATCCGAAAGCCTGCCATTATCGCGCAAGCCAATTCTGTAGGAATTCGTCTTGAACGCCACCGAAACGATTTTCGCCCTAGCTCTGGCGAGTAATTTCAATCCAAAACCCCATTTAAAACTGGCTTTACGTCAAATTCAGGCTTTGGGTCATGCTGAATTTTCCAAAATTTATGTGATTCCTTGTCGTGATGGCATTGGGGCGGATTATTGGAATGCAGCATGTTTGGTGAAAAGTAGTTTATCTGTTGAAGAAATCAGCACCTTACTCAAAAAAATAGAAACAGATTCAGGTCGTGTTCGTCCATCACATAATATTGCATTGGATATGGATTTAATTGCGTGGGGCGAAAGTTTAGCGCACATGCAATTTAATCCAAAAAAATTACCTTTGGCTTTAGATGTAAAAATTCCAATGTTTGATATTTGGCAAGATGAAATGTTTAAGCACGTTGCTCATCAATTTCCCATGGTGAATTGCCAACAGCTTTTAGCAGGTTAAAAAGTATTACCTAAAACTTTTTATCATCAACGTAATTCGAACTTCAATAACAAAAAGCATTCAATCCTTTTATTTTATGCGCTAGCATAAGGTAATTAGCAGGGTTAAATTACGCTTTTAAGTCTAAAAAAAAGAATATGAACTGGACGGATCTGATTCAGCACTATGGCTATATTGCGATTTTTATTGGCACATTGTTTGAGGGGGAAACAGTGCTGATGATTGGCGCCTACGCCGTCCATCAACACATACTTCATTTTCCAATGTTGATTGCGGTGGCGATACTAGGCAGTTTTATTGGTGATCAGTTTTATTATCAAATGGGCGCTCACTATGGGCAAAAACTTATCCAATCGAATGCGGAATTTGCACAAAAATTTGATCGTGCGAGCCAGTTTATAGAACGTTATCCTATTTTGACCATTTTATTTATGCGCTTTGCTTGGGGTTTTAGAACCATTTTACCTATTGCTGTAGGTGTGCGTGCTTATCCAGTCTGGAAATATGTGCTGATTAATCTGGTTGCCTGTTTTATTTGGGCGATGTTGGTCGCTACGATTGGGTTTCAAATCAGTCATTATTTACATCTATTTTGGGCGAAAATGCTGCCTTATCATCAAGAAATTTACATCGTTATTGCCGTTCTTTTATGTATCGTATTCTTCCGTGTGCTCTATACGGTGTTGACGTGGTGGTGTAAGCATCATCAACATTGATAAAGTGCAAGTGGTTGATCTGATAAAGTCGTCAAAACATAATTAAAAGATTTAAAGGGATATTTAGTGAGAGCAATATGGGCTTAGGTTATGGTGCAGGTGCGGGAGGTTTCCTTATTATTTGCTTTGCGATTTTGGTGCTATTTATCGTCATTGCGATTTGGTTGAGTTGGAATAATTGGTATAAAAAGCAAAAAAATCGACCATATAAAGTAAATGCGGCACTTAAAATTGGTTTATCTGGCGTATTGTTTTTTCCTTTATTTGTTGCAGTAACGCTTGGATTGTTCGTGATTTCAGGTCTTCGTTCTGACTATGTAGAGTGGCAGTATCAAAAGAAAATTTACATACAGTTGCAGGAACCCTTAAAATTTGGAGAGGTTGTACTGCCCGAAGGCACGTGGATTAACCGATCATTTGAAACCGACTACTCTCTTGAACAGATGACTGATATTCGTCAAGGTTTAACATCAGCTCGCTTCCCACAACCTGTTCAATTGGCTGGATTTGATGTGATTGCTTTTGAGCTTCATCGTCATTTATTGCTTGAGTTGGTACATGATCAAACCGTTATGATGAATAACCAAAAAGAAATTTGTCCGGCAGGATGGCTGCTTGAGTTAAGTGGAGCAGATTATCCGTCCACTGCACAACTTTATAGTTTGAATTTTGATTGGTTTACACCAAGTCGATGGCATCCTATAAACTGTTTTGATGGCGAAGGAATTGTTGTATTAAAGTCAAAAAATTACCTATGAAAAAGCCTGCATTATTGCAGGCTTTTTGTTCACTATTTATAAAACTCAGCGACAATCATTAGAAAATCATTAAATATAATAACTGGTTTTGGTCATTAGCTTAGAAATACCTGTCATCGCAATGCGGACAGGAGTAGGTAAGTCTACGCCACCTGCATTGAGCGCTGTATCACGGTGATGAAGTTCATCTTCATTCATCTGCACTAAAATTTTACGTGAACGATCATCTTGCTCTGGCAATTGTCGAATATGGTCTTCTAAATGCAGACTCACTTGGCGCTCAGTTTCAGCGACAAAACCTAAGCTGTATTTATCACCGGCAATACCCGCCAATGCGCCCATTCCAAAAGAAAGGCCGTACCAAACAGGGTTGAGCAGGCTAGTATGGCTGTCTAATTCTTTTAAGCGGTCTTCACACCATGCTAGATGGTCTTGTTCTTCAATCGCTGCTTGTTCCATTTCGCGGCGTACATTCGGTAGTTTTGCTGTCAGTGCTTGCCCATGATAGAGCGCTTGTGCACATACTTCACCACTATGATTGACCCGCATTAAACCTGCAACATGACGCGCTTCACTCACTGCTAATTGTGTTTCTTCAATGTTAGCAGGGTTTTCTCGATGTGCGGCAGTCGCCCCAGGTACTAAACTACGTAAGGCTTGGTCAAAGGAATGAATAAGTTTGTCGACACCAGTAAATTGACGCATGGATTAATCCTCCAGAGAGACTTGCGAAGTTTTAAGCAAGGGTTTAATGCGAATAAGCAACCAAATACAAAAGATCGCACTCAGTACCGCAGTTATGCAGAAAAGTATTTTAATATCAATCTTTAATATGCTCAGAATGATAATAGAAAATATAGCAGAAGATACCATGAAAACGGCATTTAAAATGTTGTTTGCTGCAACTACACGGGCACGATGTGAGCGAGGCGAATAGGCTTGCATCATGGCATATAGTGGAACGATGTAAAAACCACCGCTAATCCCCAATAAAGTCACTGCGATCATTACATGGTAATAGCTCCACCCTTGATGAAATACTTCCGATAAGGTAATAAGTGGGCCGGTATGAGTAGGTACAAAGCTTAGACTGGCTGCTAAGTACAGTGCAAAAACGGTTAAGCCAACGGCACCAATCGGCACCATTTTAATATTTACCTGACTACCGCCAATCTTACGACAAAGTAATGAACCAACACCGACACCGACAGAAAAGAAAGTCAGTAATAAACTCACGACATTTTCTGATGCATGTAGGTTTTGCTGTGTCATTTGTGGAATTTGGGTGAGGTAGGTTGCACCATAAAACCAATACCAAGAGTTCCCCAATAAAATGGTAAAAATCAGCGGCAAACTTTTGGCATATTTCATGGTTTGATAACTGGTACGGAAAAAGTTCCAGTCAATTTTTAAATCTGGAGTAGTGACATTTTGTTTAAGAATAAAACGACTTGATAAATAGCCTAAGACAGCAATGGTGAGAACCGTCAGACTTATCCACGTTAAATTGCCATGTGATGATGCAATGACGGCACCACCCAAGATCATCCCGAATAAGATGGCCATTGATGTGCCAGATTGGAACAAGGCATTACCCGACATCAATTCATTGGGTTTTAAAATTTCTGGTAAGATCGCGTATTTAATCGGACCAAAGAAAGTTGAGTGCGTCCCCATCATGAACAATGCCAGCAAAAGTAACCACAAATGACCTGTGATGAAGCCAATACTTCCGATCAGCATAATGATAATTTCTAATATTTTGATTCCACGAACAAGTTGTGAACGTTCAAACTTATCGGCGATCTGACCTGCTGTCGCTGAAAAAATAAAGTAGGGTAAAATGAATAATAAAGCAGCCAAATTGTTGAGCGTACTAATTGGCAGCGCCTGTTGTTGGATCAAGCCATAAGTGATGACTAAAAGCAGCGCCTGTTTGTACACATTGTCATTGAGTGCCCCAAAAAATTGGGTCAAAAACATAGGTAGGAAACGGCGTGTACCTAACAGATGTTCATTCTTGTTCATAAGCGTCTTGCTACATTAAGTTTTATTAAGAAATGTGAGTGATTGGTAAAATCTCTAAAAAAATCATGTAATATGTTTTTGAGTTTGGAGATGACGAAAAACCAATAGATATAAGATCTTGAGCTCACCGATTGGTTGATTTAGTCCATTACATAATGAAATTTGTTAGAGTTTGCTATGCCTGCAAAAATCACGTTTAAAAAAACAATGCTTCACCACAGTATGGCACACTGCATACGACAGCATCATAGCAATAAAAGCCTGTACATGAGCATCTTTTTAAGCTTGTGTGCTCAGCAGAGTTTCGCCCAAACGCAACAAAACACAACTGAGCTGACAGACACAAAAGCAGAGATTGTCTCTGAAATCAAGAACGAGGCTGTAAAGCAGGGTATTTCTACACCTGAAGCCATCGAAAAAATTGAAAGTATGCATGAGCCTGAAGAGACGGTCGACAGCATGAAAATGTTGCAAGAACAGCAACAAAACTCTACACCAATTGAAGCCTTTAAGCCGATTGAGTTTGAAGATTTAGAAAACTTGCCCGTAACACCTGTTGATCAAAACATGGCAAATGAAATCTTTCAGGTTGCAGAAGAAGCAAAACGTCAGGCACAAGAATATCGTTCGACTCAGCAAACTGAAGTGACAGTTGCTGATATTACTCAAAAAGAACTTTTAGAGATCAACCAAGCACCAGTCAATATTGATCAATTGATGGGCGAAATACGTTCGGATAAAGAAATTGTGGCGACTCGAAATGAAGAAGCCAATACTTTAAATGAATTGAATAATGCTGAACCTGAAGATGATGCAGAGCCAGGGATTTTTAAAAGACTATTGTATAAGGTTCGTCCACCAAGACAGCTCAATACAGCAAAGGTTGAACGCATTAGTGCTGATGTTGAAATTACATCGGCACATAATACCAGTCAAACAACCAGCAAAGCTTATGGTGCTGCGCTTGAAGATTTAAAAGCGAATATCAAGGGTAAATTATCGAGTTTCACGCAAGAGTCGTTTAGCGATTTTCCGTCTGCCTTGCCACAGCTACGTAGTTTATCCAATCAAGCTGCGCAGGCCGTGGGTTTTTATCAAGCTGAATTTAAGTTTGAAAAAGTCTCAAACGGTAAAGTGCGTGTATTAGTCACACCCAATGCTCCAGTTCAAATTGCTGAGCAAAATATCGAATTTAGTGGGCCTGGCGCTAATCAAGCACAATTTCAGGTGATTGGTGTATTACCAGATCAGGAAGAAGGTGACATTCTTAATCATGGGGATTATGAACTCACCAAAAGTCGAATTAATGAAGCGGCAACCAATAACGGCTATTTTGATTCATATTGGCGTTTGCACGATGTAAAAGTTGCGCAGCCACAAAATACTGCTGATATTAATATGCGCTTTGAAACGGGTGAGCGCTATAAACTCGGTGGTGTAGAATTCCGCATGAGTGACCCTTCAAAAGAATTTCCACTCGATCCTGATATTTTAGAAAGCTTAGTCACATGGAAAGATGGTGCGGATTATACCTTTTGGCGTGTGAATGGTTTGGCCAATAATTTGACTAACTCGCGGTATTTTAACTATACCTTGGTTGATGCAATACGTCCTGATCCTATTGAAAAACCTTTAGAATTACCACCAGATATTCAAGCTTTAGTCGATCAAAATAAGCTATCTGAAAGTTCATTACAGGTACAAGATAAAAAAGAAGTTGCTTCGAATCAGGAAGTCACTCAAAAAGTCTTTGATGAAGATCAATTTACTGGGGTGAATGATCTAGATCAATCTTCTAAATTACGTTCTTTGCAAGACACTCAAGATGCTAAACAAGCTGAGCAGGAACGTTTACAAGCTCAAGCGCGTGAAGAAAAGAAAGTGCCTGTCATTGTGACTTTAAATGCAGATAAGTTAAATAGTGCTGAAATTGGTGCGGGTTTTGGTACGGATACGGGTGTGCGTGTGCGTGGTCAATATCGTCGTGCTATTGTGAATAAACGTGGGCATTCTTTTGATGCCAACATGGAAGTATCTAAAATTCGTCAATCGATTGATGGTCGTTACAACATTCCATATAACCATACGCTGAACGACTATATTAGTTTAGTCGGTGGTTATGAGCGTGAAGAACGTGATGATGTCGGTCAAGGTGTGAATTTATTAATTGAATCTGCGGTAGCGGGTGCAGACCGTATTATTAAAAATCCACGAGGAAGTTGGCAGCATGCCTTTGGTTTGCGTTATCGTTTAGACCGAATTACGAATGATGGACTCAATCCAGCAGATGATATTCCTGATGCATTCTTGGTAAATACCAATAATGAACAGCAATCACTTTTAGTTGGTTATGAAATTTCGCGTACTGATTCGGATAAACGTGTCAATCCAAGTAAAGGGATTAAGCAGACCTATAAAGTTGAACTAGGTAGCGAAAAGTTACTTTCCGATGCTGATATGGCCATTTTAAATGCAGGTTGGCGCTTTATTTATTCTCTTGGGGAGAACGATAATCATCAGTTCGTTGGGCGTAGTGATTTAGGTTATATTTTGACTGAAGATTTTGCCAAAGTACCTTATAACTTGCGTTATTTTACTGGTGGTGACCAGACCATTCGTGGTTTTGACTATAAGAGTCTCGCTGCGGAAGAAAATGGCTATAAAATTGGTGGTCAAGTCCTTGCAACGGGTTCGCTTGAATATAACTATCAGTTTAAAGAAGGTTGGCGCGCTGCAGTATTTAGTGACTTTGGTAATGCTTACGATAAAGAATTTAATACGCCAACCGCATATAGTGCTGGTATTGGTATCCGTTGGGCATCACCAATCGGTCCAATTCGTTTAGATGTGGCAACCGGTCTTTCAGATGACAGTAAACCGATTCGATTACATTTCTTTATTGGCTCACAATTATAATTTTTAGGTGATTTGGGTTTTTTATGGCTGAACACGAACAGCAGGAACAAGAAAACGAAGCGCCGGTAGAACCGCTACCGAAGAAGCGCCGTATCTTCAGAAGTGTCATGTTGACCTTCGTGTTTGTGCTTATTTTTTTGGTGGCTGCATTAGCGGTCATGTTCTCTACAGATAAAGGCAGTAAGTTTCTGCTGGATCGTGTTCTCGAGCGTCAAAAAATTATTCATTATGAATATGAGGGTGGTAATTTATTGCGCGGGATCATTCTGCGTAATGTATTGGTTACACTGAAACCTGTGGATGTCAAAATTGATCGTGCTGACATTACATTAGGTTGGCGTGCGATTATTAATAAAGAAATTCATTTGAATAGTGCTGATATCAAAAATCTGCAAATCATTACCAAAACACCGCCAAGTGATAAACCCTTTGCATTTAGTGAAATTCGACTGCCTTTTGTACTTCGTGTAGATCATGCCGATCTTGATCACATGTTGATTAAAACTCATAGTTCAGGTGTCGATTTTTACGATATAGAACTTAATGAAGCATTGTGGTCAGGTACTGAGCTGAAGTTTAAAGATACTCGTATGGATATGGGCTATTTATCTGTTCGTAATGCCTCAGGAAATATGAAATTTGAAGGCAAGTATCCTTTGGATGCTGTGGCTACTGTAAACCTACCGTCTTTACGTGAAAGCCTTAATATTCATGATATTCAGGTGGTTGCTAAAGGTTCGCTAGATACAATTCAGGCGGGGGTGGCAACACATACGCCAGATTTGCTGACTGGTTGGGCTGTGGTTCATCCGATGCGTCAACATGTTCCAATGTTTGGGGCACTCAAATTTAGAAATTACCATTTACCTTTACTCACTGATCAAAAGCTATTTGCTAAAAATGGTGTGGCAAAATTTAAGGGCGATATTGAGCGCTTAGATTTAAATCTAGATACAGACTTAAGCGGCGCCAATATTCCAGAAGGTAAATATACGGCAATTATGCATACAGACTTAGTCAATCAATTGGATATTACCAATTTGAATGGTCAAGTCATGGGTGGTGCAGTCAATGTTGGCGGCGTGGTGAGCTGGAAGGATCATGTTACTTGGGATATGCAGGGGCGTTTAGATAAAATTAATCCGAAAGACAAATTGATTCCGCAAGTGATTCAGGATTTTTTACCTGTTAGCCTCGATAGCGCGATTGCGTCAAAAGGTACACTTGAAAAAGGTATGCATCTGACTGCTTTGGTGGATTTTGATAAATATGAAACGTGGAATGTAAAACTTGATCAAAATCCTGAAAAAAATAATAAAGCTCAGCCAATGCAACTGGATGTGTCATGGAAAAATATTGACCGTGCTGTGCCTTATGTAGGTTGGTTAAGCAGTGCTTCGGGTAATGTACAATTGGCTCTAACTGAAGGTCAGCAAAATATTAATGTTGCAACTTCGGTATCGCGTCATGACAAGGGCATGCTCCCTGCTGGTCAGTACCAAGCCAAACTGAATTTGAAAAATAATAACTTGAATGTGCCTGCATTTACCTACGTGGCAAATCAAGGCAAATTATCTGGTAACGCGGTAGTGGAATTGCCAGATGAAAAACGTTTATTAAAATGGCAAGCCAATTTGCAAGCACAGCAATTTAACCCACAAAGTATTGCTGAAGCTGCGCCAGTCGATCAGGTGACTGGCTCGTTAAAAGCCAGTGGTTATGCAAAACCAAATCAGCAGATTATTCAATTAAAAGATATTAATTTGTTAGGGCGTTTAGCACAGCAAAAAGAAACTGTGCAGTTAACAGGTAATTCAACGGCAGCCTTGACTTTCCATGATGAAAAACATGGCGGTGGATTCAAGGCTTTTGCAGTGAACTATGATGGTGGTCTAAACGCGAGTCAACTTGAGGCAAGTAAAGGAAGTTTAAACTTTAAGGTTTCAGGCACACCAACGCTGATTAATATTACTGAGCTGCGTCATAATGGTATTGCAGGCAAGATTGCAGCCAACGGTAAGGTAAGCTTACAAAATGCCATAGGTTGGAATATCAATGCATCATTGGTGCATTTCAAACCCCATTATTTTGCTTCCAATGTACGTGGTGAGCTTTCTGGTAATTTAAAAACCAGTGGCGTTTGGTCAGATGCATTAAAGCGTATTCAAGTCGAACGTTTGAATTTGGCAGGGATGATTAATAACAAACCTGTACGTGGTCAAGGTAACTTGGCAATGGTGATTAATTCAAACCAATCTGGCTTTATGCCGAAGCAATTTGAAGCGAATAATTTGCTTTTGGCCTACGCCAATAACCAAATTCAAGCCTCAGGTAATGCTCAAAATCTACAACTTAAAATTAATGCTCCTGCACTTTATGAAATTTATGCGGGATTACGTGGTCGTGCATATGGTTATCTCAATGTTCAAGCGCAACCGCGACTACAAGCATCTGCCAATATTGCTGTAGACGACTTTGCATTTAATAATTTATTTAGCGTTAAGAAAATGCGTGTTCAGGGGCAGTTACCAACCTCGGCAACTACACCAAGTTTACTAACTGCAACCATGGACAATTTACGTAGTAATAACCGTGAGATTGTGAAAGGACAGATTTCACTTGCAGGTACACGTAATGCACATTTGTTAAAAATTAGTGCTGAAAATAAATTGTCACGTTTCTATGTACAGTTAGCGGGTGGCTTTAACGCACAAAATAATTGGTTAGGGCAAATCCAAAAAGGTGATTTTGACTCGTTACGGACACGTTTGGTTCAGCGTCAAAACGCTTCAATTATTTATAACACGGCACAATCAGATTTATTTGTTGGTGCACATTGTTGGATGAGTCAGCAAAGTGAATTATGTTTTGATCAGCCAATTCGTGTAAATAAAAAGCGCGGTAATGTTTCGTTTGTGACCAAAAACCTTGACCTGAATGACTTTGCTGCATTTATGCCTGAAGGTCTTGCCATCACAGGTAAGGTGAATGGTTATGCAAAAGCATCATGGGCACAAGGTGCTAAACCGAAAATTGATGCACGCTTAGTGACACGTGATGGTTTGTTAGGGCTGTCTGCGGAAGACCCTCAATATTTAGCATCGACTTTGAAATATGATGAAGTGGGTTTAATTGCAAAAAGTGTTGCGGATGGTTTACAAATTCGCCTAGACACCAAAGCACCTGATATTGGCACAGGCTATGCCAATATTATTATTGATCCGTATAAAGCCAATAAACCAATTCGTGGTGAAGTGGCTTTTAATCAGGTTCAATTAAAAATTTTAAAACCATTCATTCAAGATGTACGTTCGATGGGCGGTACATTATCTTATGCTGCTAAAATTAATGGAACATTGAGTCAGCCATTGATGGATGGTGAAATTCGAGTGAAAAACGGCTCAATCAGTATGATTTCGTTGCCTGTGAACTTGACCAATATCCAGTTGTATTCTGCAGTACAACAAAACCATGCCACAATTGATGGTGCATTTAACAGTGGTCGCGGTGTTGGTAAATTAACGGGTGATATTGACTGGAAAAATGAGCCTCGGATTCAGTTGAATTTAAGTGGTTCGGATTTGTTGGTTCGCCAAGCACCATTAATCACTGCTGTTGTTACGCCTGATTTATCATTAGATGTTTTGCCAATGAGCAAGAAACTTACACTTAAAGGTAAAGTCGATGTGCCACGCGCATTGATTTCTATGCCTGAAGCTACAGCGAGTGTTGTAGGTGTGTCTTCTGATGTACGTATTGTTAATGAAGGCGATGACCAATTGGCAATCCTGAAATCCGCTCGTCCATGGGATATTCGTGCTGATGTTCAGGTCAATATTGGTAATCAGGTAATCTTCCAAGGTTTTGATAGTCGTATTCCACTCATTGGTCGCTTGAATTTAACTCAGCGTGGCCTGGAAACAGCCATGCGTGCTAATGGTGCAATTGGTGTTTCGCAGCGTGTAAAAATTGAAGCATATGGACAAAGTCTTGATCTTAATCGTGCGATTGCACGTTTTAATGGGCCTTTGGCTAATCCTACGCTGGATATTGATGCCAATAAATCGGTGCAAGGCAGTACGGTTGGTGTACGTGTAACTGGTACGGCTTCAAGTCCTGCTATTCAAGTCTATAACGATGCAGGCTTGTCTGAGCAAGAGGCTTTAAATGCGTTAATTACAGGTCGTATTAATGAAGGTAGTTCAGGCTTGAGTCAAGCCGAAGGTTTCCGTTCTGATGTAAATAATACCATTGCTGCAGCCGGTATCAGTATGGGCTTGGGTGGTACGCGTGCTTTGACCAATCAAATTGGTCGTACTTTTGGTCTAAGTGGCCTAGCATTAGATGCACAAGGAACAGGGGATGATACTCAAGTTTCGGTGACGGGTTATATCACGCCTGACTTGTTTATTCGTTACGGTGTAGGTGTATTTACGCCAGTAAACAAATTGACTTTACGTTACCAAATGAACCAACGCTTGTACTTAGAAGCGAGTCAATCTTTAGAGCGTGCAATCGATTTATTCTACAATTGGCGTTTCTAATTTAGAAATATAAGCAATAAAAAAACGCAATCCTCGGATTGCGTTTTTTTATATTTGAGCATGTATATTAGTCTTTAAATGTGTCGTTCAATGCCTGTTGAACGGCTTCTACACGTGATTTACATGCCTTATAGGCGGTCATGGACTCTTCAACAATTTTCATTAAATTATCAATGTCTGGCTCTTGTTGAGATTCAAGCTGTTCAGCATTTCGTTTTAAGATTTCATAGCCATCTTTAAAGCTTAAAGTTTCATTAGTCATCTGTTGGCACCTGTATCTGTTGAATTTTGGCTGTGATTAAACCGTCTTGCATTTCAATTTGAATGTCTGGCGCGGTTGTTGTTGAGTCCAATTGCTGCGCACTGCGTAACGCTTTACCGTTTTGCCTTACAATGGCATAACCTTTGGATAGTACGTGTGCAGGGTTTTGTAGCAAGGTTTCACGCATTAAAACTTCAATATTTTGAGCTGCTGTTTTGAGCTGTAATTGGGCAAAATATGCAGAGTTGTCTTTAAACTGTTGAATGAGACGGGAACCATCATTGATCTGAGTTTGCGCTAATGTCTTGATGACTTGCATCAATTGATCATTTTGACTTTGATATTGCGCGATTTGATGCTGTGAATGCAGTTGAATACTTTGCAAAGCATCTAAGACCTCTTGGCTGCGCTCAACGATATGATTGCGAATACCACCTATGACTTTACTGGGTGTGTCGAAAGAGCGATGCGCAATTTCATCTAAAATTGTTCGGTCTTTTTCATGGCCAATGCCCACCCAAATGGGTACTGAACGCTTACACAGTAGGGCGGCCAAGTCATAATCATTTAAATATGCAAGATCATTAACGGCGCCACCACCACGAATAATGGCAATTAAGTCGGGTGCTGTATTGTAATCGTTGGCCCATTGTCTTAAAGCTTGAGCCAAAGCAGTTTGAATGCTCTGAGCTGCGGTATTGCCTTGGAAGGTTGCGGAGTGATAGACAAAGTTACACACCCCAGCATGTTGTAACGCATCTGCATCTTTTTTGAAGTCACCTAAACCTGCTGCATTTTCAGGAGCAATAACCAGTACTTGATTAATATCAAAGGGTGCAGGTAGTTGCTGATTTTTATGTATTAAGCCTTCAATACTGAGTTTTTCGATAATCTGTTGATAACGTCGAGCAAGATCACCCAATGTAAAACTAGAGTCGATTTCTTCAATATTGACAGAAAAACCATATTGCGGGTCAAAGCGGGCACGTACTTTTACCAAGACATTTAAGTCTCGACTGAGTTCAATGCCACTTTCACGTTCAAATTTTCCAACAACTTTGGCTGCCGTAAATTTCCAAATTGTGGCTTTGCAACTGGCGATGACTTTGTCGCTGTCTTGTTCTTTTTCAGCGAGTTCGAGGTAATAATGCCCACCTTTAATATTTAAATTACGAATTTCAGCTTTGACCCAAACCGCATCATCAAAGGCCAATTGAATGACTTCTTTGACTGCAGAGAGGTATTCGCTCAGGCTAAATTGTGCGTCGGACATAAGTTTAAATACGGGAAGATATAAATGAATATTCATTTAAATACTAAATAAATATTGAGCAAAAGCAAATGATCATTTCGGTGAATAAATTACATACACCGCTGAACCAAGAATTACTTCAACACAAACTAAGCTATAGTCTTGATTTATTTCACGCGCAAAAGTTCATTCCAATTACTTAGGTAAGCCGGTGAGCAGAGATTTTGTTTCATACGCCATGTCGATGCTTCGTTTTGAGACAAGCCTAGAGAAATAAAGTGATGACCAAATCTTTTTTGAATATCGCCAACTGTATTGGATAATTTTTCACGTGCTTGCCGCTGGCTCATATCGCAAAAAAGATCAGGTACGAAACTTTGCTTGGGAATGAGCTCCATTAACACCACACCGGCTTTTTTATATTTAAAGCCCGCTTTAAATATTTTTTCCACCGCATGTGTTGCAGCTTGGGTAATAGTCAGTAAATCATCAGTATGTTCATTTAAGGTGATGGCGGTATAAGGTGCATACTTTTCAGTATTATTGAAACGACCTGTTTGAATATAGACCCCAACCATACGACATAAAGACTGATCTTCTCTTAGGCGAGTTACTGCTCGTGAAATATATAAGCGAATAGAGGCTTTAATATCCTCGAGTTCATAGACCGGTTGACCATAAGAACGACTGCTTAAAATTTGCTGTTTGCGCGGCGTATCTTGTTCAATATCCATGCAGGAAATACCTTGTAATTCACGTACAGTTTTTTCCATTACCACACTAAATTTTTGTCGAATATTTTTCGGATGTGCTTCAATTAAATCTAAAACATGTTGAATGCCCAATTGATTTAAAGCTTTCGTATGATTGCGACCGACACCCCAAACCTCAGATACGGGTGTTTGAGAAAGCAAAAGTTCTGACGAGCAAGGATCCATATCGATTAAATTGCACACCCCATTTAAATAAGCATTTTTTTTTGCTAAATGATTGGCGATCTTTGCCTCCATTTTTGAACGTCCAATACCAACACAACAGGGCAGTCCTAACCATTTCCATACAGTTTCTTTAATCTGTTCTGCATAAGCAGTCAAATCAAATAGATCTTGATAAGCTGTTAAATCTAAAAAACATTCATCAATAGAATAAATTTCACGGTCTTCTGGGCCGACAAATAAGCCCAAAATATTCATAAAACGTCTCGACATTTCCGTATAAAGGGCATAATTACTGGATAGTACCTGTACTTGATGACGTTGAATCAGATCTTGTATTTGATAGACAGGCACGGCCATTTTGATGCCTAAATCTTTGGCTTCTTGACTACGTGATACGACACAACCATCGTTATTGGATAAAACTACGACAGGGGATTGATTGAGCTTAGGGTTAAACACACGCTCACAACTAACGTAGCAGTTATTTACGTCAACCAACGCAAATACTTTATTTTCAGCTTTCATATTTAATTCTTATTATTAAGTGTGAGATGAGCGCTTATAGAGTTGCTTTAAGTTAAAAGTCACCACGCCTTGCACAACGATAGATTCGCTATCATTGGGAATAATATGCTCATAGGCTGGATTTTCAGCCTTTAGCCAAATATCAGGCAATACTTTGTCGGCATCCCCAAAAATATTGGCGATTTCTTCTTTCGACATTTTTTCAGTCACCATTAGGCGCTTTAAGGTGATTTCACGATTATCAATTAAGGCAACCACAATGTCGCCGTGTTTGGCTTTTAGGCTGCGATCAACCAAAAAAGTATCATTAATTTCAAAACCTGCATAAAGCAAAGACTCACTGTCGACATGAGCAATAAAGGTTGCAAGCGGATTAATCACCAGTAAATCATTGAGGTCTAAAGCTTTGTCGAATACGTCCTTGTTGGCAAAAGCAGGGCCAGCAGGAATGCGCTCTAAGGCCACAGGGATTTCAAGGCGAGATTGCTTTTGAATGGCTTGAACATTTAAGGACGAATTGAAAAATGCCTGATCGGCAGACTGTTGCTCAAGTAAGGCATTAATGGTTGGACTTGGCTTTCCGTCACTTCCCATAAGCTGTTGTAGAGACGACCAAGCTTCATCCGAAAAATAAATCGGCAGTTTTTTTGACATATTTGCTCCTACGCAACGTGGCGTGTTTGAAGACAATTGATGTATTTAGAATAAGAGTTCAGCAGATGATTTTCAAATATAAAAATGTCTTTAAAAACAATAGAGCGACAACATAAGTCGTTTGAAAACAGGGCTTTATCTAAGTGATTATTTGGCTGAAATATAGTCGCATGCAAAGGTGTTTTACTGCTTGGAAGCAAGGACTACCGCGCATTTCACCGCTTGTCGTTTTATTCTAAATGAGTCATCTACATCGTGCTGATGTGCATGCTGTTCTAGATATAAATTCATTTAAAAAATGGCGAGATATGGATTAATGCGGTACAGATCGGGTAATTTAAATGACAAATCATGACCAATATTTTATATTGCCTCCTGAAAGGAGAGATTCATGAAAAAGTTGTTTGCTTTATCTGTGATTGCTGCGCTTGTGGGGTGTTCTGAAAAAGCACCATTAACCCCTGAACAGCAGTGGCAAGGCTATTGTAAGAGTGTAGGTAATGCTGCACGAACCATTATGCTAGATCGTCAAAATGCGATTGAAAAAGAAAAAGCTGTTGAACATGCTGCTAAAATTGAAGATGAGACCACTAAAAAGTTCATCATGGAAATTTTAGAAGAAGTTTACGCTTTACCTGAAGCTGAAATTAAGGCTGACGTTGAAGGTGCTCGTGAAAAAATCCGTGCAGAATTTACTGAAAAATGTATTGCGACGCCGCATACAGAAATGCCAGATTACAAACCGTTCTAAGGAACGGTTTTTTAGGCCTTCAACAACTCAATATCATCTTAATTTAATAAAATAGCCTAAGTAGATTGATTAATAAATTGTCACACTTACTAAATCATAAATATAGAAATACTTATCTTTTTAATGAATAATGAAAAATATAATCAGAAGAAAACAGGAGTATCGAATGGACGTTATTGGATATATGCATCACTCAGATCTACTCCTAGAAGATGAACAAGGCGTAGCAATTATCGGTGGTGGGAACTACGTGCTCAGCATTGGAGATAAAGTCACATTACGCCAAAAAGTAGATGAATTTTCTCAGCGTTATTTGGTCGATATCAGCTTTGCAAGTAATCAACATCAAACCACATGTCAGGACGAATGGTGTCTCAGATTTACAGGCGATCGAGCAGAACTTCAGCAATATTTATCTGCCACCACTGTACACTAAGGTGGAATATGAAACACTATTGAGATCAGGCAACATTTAGTTGCCTTTTTTTACGAACAGATTTCAGCTAAAAGTTTAAAAAGTGATTGTTAAAATATCTATAAGTGCTGATTTTGCTTAATGTATAGGCAATATGACTATCATTTATTTATAAAATAATGGGCATCACGAAGAAACACTCTAGTTGCATTAACTTTTAACTGGAATTTTAGTAAAATTTAGCAGTCCATATTATTTGCGTAGCTTTATTTAAAGCAGGAATGCGTAAATAATTTTTTAAAAAAGAGGAATAACACCGTGCTAGAAGCTTACCGCCAACACGTTGAAGAACGTGCCGCACTCGGAGTCCCACCGAAGCCACTTGACGATGCTCAAACAGCTGCATTAGTTGAATTATTAAAAAACCCACCAGCTGGCGAAGAAGCATTTTTAGTTGATTTACTAGAAAACCGTGTTCCAGCGGGTGTTGACCAAGCTGCATACGTTAAAGCTGCTTTCTTAGCTGCTTTGGCAAAAGGCGAAGCGACTTCTCCACTAGTAACTAAAGAACGTGCGGTTTACCTACTAGGTACTATGCTTGGTGGTTATAACGTTGCTCCTTTAGTTGCACTTCTTGATGATGCAGAGCTTGCTGAATTAGCTGCAGAAGCACTTAAGAAAACTCTTCTTGTATTTGATGCGTTCCACGACATTGCTGATAAAGCAAAAGCGGGTAATGCAAATGCACAAGCAGTTATGCAATCTTGGGCTGACGCTGAATGGTTCACTAGCCGTAAAGATGTTCCTGAAGAAATCAAACTTACAGTTTTCAAAGTAACTGGCGAAACTAACACTGACGACTTGTCACCTGCACAAGACGCGTGGAGCCGTCCAGACATTCCGTTACACGCGAATGCAATGCTTAAAAACGTACGTGACGGTATCAATCCAGAAGTTCCTGGCGAAGTTGGTCCACTTAACCAAATTAAAGACCTTATCGCGAAAGGCAACCAAGTTGCTTACGTAGGTGACGTTGTTGGTACTGGTTCTTCTCGTAAGTCAGCAACTAACTCTGTACTTTGGTTCTTCGGTGACGAAATTGCTCACATCCCGAACAAAAAAGACGGTGGTTACTGCTTAGGTTCTAAAATCGCTCCGATTTTCTTCAACACTATGGAAGACGCTGGTGCGTTACCTGTAGAGATTGACGTTGCGAACATGAACATGGGTGACGAAATCGTTCTTAAGATCGATCACGCTGCTGCTAAAGTAACTGCGTTCAAAGACGGCGCTCAAATCGCTGAATCTGAACTTAAAACTCCAGTTCTTCTAGACGAAGTACGTGCTGGTGGCCGTATCAACCTTATCGTTGGTCGTGGTTTAACAACTAAAGCGCGTGAAGCTCTTGGTCTTGCACCTTCAACTTTATTCCGTACTCCAGTTCAACCTGCAGCTACTGGTAAAGGCTTCACTCAAGCTCAAAAAATGGTTGGTCGCGCTTGTGGTCTTCCTGAAGGTCAAGGTGTACTTCCAGGTACTTACTGCGAACCTAAGATGACGACTGTTGGTTCTCAAGATACAACAGGTCCAATGACTCGTGACGAACTTAAAGATCTTGCTTGCCTAGGCTTCTCTGCTGACCTAGTTATGCAATCTTTCTGTCACACAGCTGCGTATCCAAAACCAGTTGACGTTCAAATGCAGCACACGCTTCCTGATTTCATCATGAACCGTGGCGGTGTTTCTCTACGTCCAGGCGATGGTATTATCCACTCTTGGTTAAACCGTATGCTTCTTCCAGATACAGTTGGTACTGGTGGTGACTCGCATACTCGTTTCCCAATCGGTATTTCATTCCCAGCGGGTTCTGGTCTTGTAGCGTTCGCTGCTGCAACTGGTGTTATGCCACTAGACATGCCTGAGTCAGTTCTTGTTAAGTTCAAAGGTAAAATGCAACCTGGTATCACTCTACGTGACCTAGTACATGCTATTCCTTACGTTGCGATCCAAGAAGGCGACTTAACTGTAGAGAAAAAAGGTAAGAAGAACATCTTCTCTGGCCGTATCCTTGAGATCGACCTTACAGAAATGGAAACTGACCTTACTGTTGAGCAAGCGTTCGAACTTTCTGACGCATCTGCTGAACGTTCTGCTGCTGGTTGTTCTATCACGCTTTCTGAAGAGAAAGTTGCTGAATACCTTAAATCAAACATTACTATGTTGAAATGGATGATTTCTGAAGGTTATGGCGATGCTCGTACTATGGCGCGCCGTGTAGAGAACATGGAAAAATGGTTGGCTAACCCATCACTTCTTAAAGCTGATGCTGACGCTGAATACACTAAAGTGTACGAAATCGACCTTTCTACAATCACTGAACCAGTTCTTTGCTGCCCGAATGACCCAGATGACGCTAAATTGCTTTCTGACGTTCAAGGCGTGAAAATTGACGAAGTATTCGTTGGTTCATGTATGACTAACATCGGTCACTTCCGTGCAGCTGGTAAACTTCTAGACAAAGTTCCTGGTGGTTCTTTATCTACTCGTCTATGGTTGGCTCCTCCAACTCGTATGGACGAACGTCAATTGATGGAAGAAGGTTTCTATAACATCTATGGTAAAGCTGGCGCTCGTACAGAAATGCCAGGTTGTTCATTATGTATGGGTAACCAAGCACGTGTAGCTCCGAACACTACTTGTGTATCGACTTCTACTCGTAACTTCCCGAACCGTTTAGGTCAAGGCGCAAACGTTTACTTAGCTTCTGCTGAGCTTGCTTCTGTTGCTGCTGTACTTGGTAAATTACCAACTCCAGCTGAGTACCAAGAATACGCAGCTCAAATTGATAGCATGTCTGCAGACATCTACCAATATTTAAGCTTCGACAAAATGAGCGACTATACAGACGCTGCTAAAGACGTTGATACGAAGAAAATTGCTGCTGCTCAATTGTCTTAATCTTAATTGATTGATAATTAAGCAATAAGCGGTATAAGATAAGGGCTGAGTAATCAGCCCTTATTTTTTTGGATAATAAAAATGAATAAAATTTTAAAAATAAATTTGCAAAATTGCTTTGGTATTGGGGAGTTGAAACATGACTTTAAGTTTTCAGCTGATAGTAATGTTCAATTAATATATGCTCCTAATGGGACAATGAAAACATCGTTCTCAAATGTATTTGATCTTTTATCTACAGATAAAACAAGTGAGATAAAAGATAGGGTATTTAAAGAAAAAGTTCCTGTTGTTGATATTCAAATAAATAATGAACCTATTGATAAAAATAGTATATTAGTTATAAATGCGAATAATAAAGATACAGTAAAATCGATAACAAAATTTATCGCAAGTAGTGATTTAAAAAGAAGATATGATGAAATTTATAATGAATTATTAGAAGAAAAAAATAGGTTTATCAAAAATTTGAAAAAACAGTCCCAGAGTAATGATTGTGAATCAGAGCTGAAATCAGTGTTTGAAGATGATGAAACAATTTTTGATTATCTTGAAAGAATAGATCCTCTGTTAAGTGGGAAGTTTGAAAGTTATAGTTTTAAGTATAATGATGTTTTTGATAAGACGAATAAGGTAAAAGTATTTATAAGTGAGAATGAATCCCTACTTGATGATTATTTTCAACGTTATAACGAACTACTTACCCAATCGAAGTTTTTTAGAAAGTCAGATAATTCTTTTGGGACTTTACAAGCTAATAATCTTCTTGATTCAGTTAAAGATAATTCTTTTTTTGATGCAGGGCATACTATAAGTTTAAGTACAAATGAAATTATTTCTTCGAAAGATACCTTTTCTGCCTTAATCAAAAATGAAATGGATAAAATTTTAAAAGATGAACAACTATTGAATACGTTTGAAAAAATTGATAACACATTATCTAAAAATCCAGCACTAAGATCTTTTAAAAGTGTTATTGAGAGAGATCATAACTTGCTTGTAAAATTAAAAGATTATGAGGAGTTTAGGAAATATATTTGGTTAAGTTATATATCAAAATTAAAGAATGAAAATAATCAAATAGTGGAATTTTATAAAATTAGAAAAAATGAGCTAAAAGCTATTATCAGTAGCGCAAATGCAGAAATTGAAAAATGGAAAGAAACAATAGAGCTATTTAATTCAAGATTTTATGTTCCATTTACAATTGGACTTGAAAATCAATCAGATATCATTCTTCAGAGTGCAGCACCAAAATTAACTTTTACTTATAAAGGAAGCAAATTAGAAGATAATAATGAAACCACCCTGTTGAATCTGTTAAGCCGAGGGGAAAGTAGAGCATATTTTATTTTAAAATTTTTGTTTGAAATTGAGTCACGTCTGAGTGATGGTCAAGAACTTATGCTCATTTTTGATGATGTTGCTGATTCTTTTGATTATAAAAATAAATATGCAATCATAGAATATATAAAAGATTTATTGGAAAAACCTAATGTAAATGCCTTAATACTTACACATAATTTTGATTTCTATAGAACAGTACATAGTAGACTGTCAATAAAAGACTGCGGTTTTATGGCAAGCAAATGTGATGAAGGAAGAATTAAGCTTTTTGAAGGTAAATATACAAAAGATGTATTTAATAATGTTTTTGTGAAGAACTATAAAAATCGAAAGAATTTTATAGGGATAATCCCTTTTGTAAGAAATTTATTTGACTACTTATCTGACAAGGAAGGAAGTGAATTTTTGACAAGCTGTTTACACATTAAATTAAATACTAGTGCAATAAAAGTTTCTGAAATTCATAATTATTTAATTAGAGTTTTGAAAAATAAATCAGAAATTACTTTAGATTTTAAAGATAAAAACTATCTTGATATGGTTTTTGAAGAAAGTAATTTAGTTGTTAATAATATTTCAGAATATTCTATTGATCTAGAAGATAAGTTGGTTTTAGCAATTGCTTGCAGATTGAAAGCTGAGATATTTATGATCTCAAAACTAGAGCCTGATGAAGTTACATCTATTAAAAAAAATCAAACGTTACAATTATATAAATTATGTGTAAATAAAGGTGTCGATAAAAATGCATTGAAATTGATTGATAAAGTCAACTTAATAACACCTGAACATATTCATGTGAATTCTTTTATGTTTGAACCTTTAGTTGATATGTCTATCAATTATTTGGTTGATTTATATAATGCTATTAGTACGCTACATGCTGATGTAACACAAGTGGCTTAAGGGGATTGGGTATATTTCCCATAAGGGATTAGTTGTACTTTACACTTTATTTATTTGAGCGTTTAATCCGCACATTGAAAAATGATTGAACAAGTTGACGTAATAATGGCAAAACAATCCCGCTTCCTCTGTATTGGTGGCTTCCTCAACGGAACCCAAGTCAAAGACCAAGGTGACAGCTTTGTCTGAGTCGAAAATGGTAAACAGGTGAATTACCATAAAAAGGAAATCTTCCATCAAGATGCTTGGGATCACGATTACTATGTCTGTGAAACGACCACAGATCAGCAAGCGCACAACTGGGTTTATGATATTCCATCACGTTAATTGCGTCTATTCAGGCTATAAATTAAACAATTGTTAGAAACAATAACTTGCATTACATTTCTGTGATTGATTTTTCATCTCTCTTTCCCAAAACTGTATGAAAATAAAGCCAATAGGGAATGTTATGAATTATGAAATCGATGCCTTTGGCACCTTGGTGATTGCAGTATTTTTTCTTTTTATTGGGCGCTATCTTGTTAGTAAAATTAGCTTCTTTAGAAACTATAACTTACCTGAGCCTGTAATCGGTGGTTTAGTCGCAGCGATTACAGCTTTTATTCTCTATAAATTTTTTAATATCAGTGCCACATTTGACTCAGAAATTCAAACCATTCTGATGCTGATGTTCTTTACCTCTGTTGGTTTAAGTGCAGACTTTACCAAGCTCAAAGAAGGTGGGAAATCACTGCTGATCTTTCTGGTCTGTGTCATTCTATTTGTAGTTGTACAAAATGCGGTTGGCATGAGTTTAGCCACAGCACTTGGGCTTGATCCATTGATTGGTCTGATTGTCGGTTCTGTTACCTTAACGGGTGGACATGGTACTGCCGGTGCTTGGGGTGAAGTGCTTGAAACTCAATATGGAATACAGGGGGCAATTGTCCTCGGAATGGCAAGTGCTACTTTTGGTTTGGTTATTGGTGGGCTTGTGGGTGGTCCGGTTGCCAAATTCTTGATTAAACGAAATCAGTTGGCAGAGACAGTAGCGCAAGAGACCAATGAACAACAACTCGATACTAGCATCAACACCGCACCCTTCGAATATCCAAAGAAAACCCGGTTGATTACAGCCAGTAATGCAGTGTCGACTTTGGGGATGTTTGCACTATGTATATTTGTTGCGAATGAAATGACAGAGATCAGTCAGGGAAGATGGTTTGAACTACCGACCTTTGTCTGGGCTTTAGGGACAGGGGTGATTGTACGTAACTTCCTAGAGCATGTACTGAAAGTCGATATTTTCGACCGTGCCATTGATGTATTCGGAAATGCGTCATTATCCCTGTATTTATCTATGGCTTTACTGTCACTGCAACTCTGGTTACTGGCCGATTTGGCAGGCCCGCTCATTACCATTTTGTTTGCGCAGACAGCGGTACTGATTTTATTTACCGCAATTGTGACCTTTAGGATTATGGGAAAAAATTACGATGCAGCCGTATTGGTAGCAGGGCATTGTGGTTTTGGTATGGGAGCAACCCCGACTGCGATTGCCAATATTCAGGCAGTTACCAATAGCTATGGTCCATCGCACAAAGCCTTTTTGATCGTACCGCTATGTGGTGCATTTTTTATTGATATTGTGAATGCTGTGGTGATTCAGAGTATCATTGCATTTTTCGGTTAAATTTTAATACGACTTCAAAATCATATAGACATTAAAAAGCCCCATGGTTAGGGGCTAGTCGTATCACTCGCGTGATACTCATATAAGGCTCATCTCATACTGCGTATATTAAAACACATTGACAAAAAAATTTCAGCATTTACTCAATCATCATCAAGTCAGCACTACTCGCCGATTTCAATTGGCGTAAAGCAAAAATAGAACGTGTATGGCGAATGCCTTTCATTGAATATAATGTTTTACGCAAAAAACGTTCATAATGTTCTGCATTTTTAACGGCAACTTTCACTAAATAATCATAATCGCCTGTCACCAAATGCGCTTCAACAACTTCTGGCATATTGGCGAGCGTTTCACTAAATTGATCAAGTATTTCATCATCATGGCGTTCTAAAGTAATTTCAATGAAAAACAGCTCGTTAATACCAATGGCTTTGGGATTGATATTTGCAGTGTAGCCATCAATGATTTTCAAATTTTCTAGGCGTTTTAAACGTGTCCAACAAGGGGAGGATGATAATCCTACACGTTCTGAAAGTTGTGCAATTGTGAGTCTTCCATCTACCCTGAGCGCAGATAAAATTAGACGATCAATTCTGTCCAAGTTGTGACGAGTTTCATTCATGCCAAAAAAGAATAAAAATGAGAAAAATAAGTTATAACACTTTTTAAGCTTGAGGATTGTTGAATATAAAGACAGTTAACATTTATCTAAAAAATTAAAAAAGAGATGAAGAGAAGATGTTAGGTGAGCGTATATGAGAAAAAGAGCCACCCAGCTGGATTACGAACTGAGTGATTTAAAACTTAAATGTGTAATTCTTTTTCAATAATTGACCATAAATTTTTATGTGATGATTTAAACATCAGCATATGTCCAATCGCTTTATGACCTGTTGCTTTTGGATTTAGTTCAATCATATCTGTTGGTGCATTGGGGTATAAACGTAGTAGATCTTTTACATTGGCTTTAGTCGCAATTTCATCATCAGTACTCCAAACCGCAGTAATTGGGCAGTTTACTTGCGCATGAAAATCCTGTTGCACAGTTTTGCCGAGTGCATTGAGGACATAACCCGGTTTACTACAAAATTGAGCCCATTCACGTGCTACGTCTTTAGGCAGGTTTTCACCCATGCCAATAGCATTGGTTGGGCCATAACCTAAGGTATAGCGTGCAATTGGAAAAATTATATTGAACATCACTGGCGCAAGTAATTTGGTGCGACCCTTTAAGTCTTTTACATGACCGGTTGAACCTGAAACGGCTACGACTTTTGCGACCTTATTATAATTTGGAACAATCCCTAAAAGCTGACCGCCAGCACTATGACCCAATATAATCACTTGTGCTGCTTGTGTTTTATTGATGAGCGTATCAATTGCTGCTGGAATATCAAGTTGACCCCATTGCACAATGCTGGCTGTAGATTGCTTCAATGGACCATGTAGTGATTCACCAATGCCACGAAAGTCAAAAACCAAAACATCATGACCTTGTTCAGTCAACCAAGTTGCATAACTATTGTAAAAGGTCTTGGTAATGCCTGTTGCTGGGCAAATCAAAATAGGTAGAGCATGTTTAGAAGTGGTTTGATGCGGATAGAAACGAGCACTTAGCTCATAACCATCGTTGCAATGTATGGAAAGATTTTCGAAAGCAGACATAATTTCTATCTATAGAAGGTGGTCAATTAAATTATAATTTACATAAGTTCCAAAAAGAAACTTGATTAAAATATGACTCTAAAGTCATGTCAGATCTGAAAATATCGATGACAATGGCTAGTAATGGGAAATTAAATTTAAAAAATAAAGAGTGATATATGGACCTAACTCAACTGACATGGGCTGTCAAAATTGCAATTATTTTTAGTGGGATATTTTTATGGGTAGGAATGCTAACGGGTGTATGGAAATACATTCAGATTCGTAATTCTGAACAATCAAGAGCACACTATTATGTTGATATTGCACATCGAAGCAGCTTGCTTTACGCACCTGCGAGTTTGATTCTTGCAGTTTTAGCATATTTTTCAATATTTTCAGCTGCACTCAATTTACTATTTGTGCTGATTAATGTCGCATTTTTTAGCTTCTCAATATTGAGCTACATATTGCATGGATTTCTAAAAGATACGACCAATCAATTTAAGACTCCGCATGTGGTGGGTAAGTGGAATTTACCGAATATATTAATGAGCTTTGCCATGATCTTACTGATTGTTGCGGAGTTAGGTGGAACATTTGGATTGCTGTTGGGTACGGCGTTGAATTTTATCCGTTAATTAATCAATTGATTGTGTATTTCGCCTAATATTATTGTTTTATAAAATTTTATAAATGGATTTGTGCGTTGAAGCTTAAGAAGTATTGAAAACGAAGAGGGGATTTTGATTGAGATCTGATGTGAAGTTTAATGTTTTTTATTTATCATTCTTTTAGTTTTTAACTAGAACTTTCTTTTTTCAAGATGGATGATGACTCATCCATCTTCTAACTTAAAATTCTGTTGTTTTACGCTTTCGATACTTATGGTCAATGACTGCCCAGAAGTAGAATGCGACCGATACAATCAGCGCGTATGCGAAGTATTCAGGTCTTAAATTTCCTTGAATTAAGCCTTGGATGAGTAACGTTAGCATCAGAGCAATAGTGGTGCTCATATACGTCACCATATTCTTATTGGCCTTCAGAGCGTTAATGAAGAATTGCTTTTTGAAATGTACTGATAACATCTCCACCCCTCCTTATTGTTGTGTACCAAAACCGATGATTTTGGTCTAGATTGATTTACTGTTGTACTTCTTATTCAGAAGTATTTCAATAGCAAATGTCATTATTTTGTCATAAAACTATGTTAGATCATCGTATAAGAATAATAGTTTTATTCATATAATAAATATCGTGTATCGTATTGTGCTGCAAAGTTGGTGAATGAAATGTTCACGATATTTATAATGATAAATAAAGCAATTAACGTACCAGATATGACCAAGTGTTTATGGCGCGAAACCAATAACTATAAGTCGATATTGTGGATATAGAATGGAGCGTATATTTCAATCTGTATGGTAAAAGTAACTGAATTTTAATAATAAAAATATTTTTTTATTCTGACATGGTGTTGTGTGATGCCATCTTATTAGGTTTGAAGCTGCTTATCACTAACTTTTAGAGGTTCTTCAGTGCTGCAGTTTGGGACAAATAAATGTCTGTTTGGGTAAAACAAGACAATTATGTGTCACATATAAAATCATCATTCGGGTAAAACTCAGATTTTAGACAAGCTATAAAAGGTTATTTTTTAACTTTGTCGAATACGGCAGCAATCACTAACACAATAAGAGATGGGATTAACCATGCTAAATTTTGTTGAGCAAGTGGAAGGTTTGCAATAAAACTTGGTAGCGCATTTTCAAAACCAGCGACTTTTAAACCATCAAAAATACCGAATATGAAAGCAATTGCAGTAACAGGCGCTACAACACGGGCAGGCTTATTCCAAAATTTTGAACAGAAGCTGAGTAGAATAACCGCAATCGCTGGTGGGTAAATTGCACTTAATACAGGTACAGACACCGCAATGAGTTTGGTTAAACCTAAGTTTGAAATGAGTAAAGAGAATCCAACTAAAATAAATACAAATATTTTGTAAGGGATTTTAGTGAGTTCAGAGAAATATTCAGCACATGCGCAAGTTAGGCCAATTGCTGTCACCATACATGCAATAAAAATCATTGCAGAGAGGAAGTAAGCGCCCATATCACCAAAGGCATGTTGTACATAAGCATGTAAAATAACGGCACCATTGGTCGCATTTGGTGCGATTTCATGACTGCCCATGCCCAGCTTAAACAAGCTGATATAAACCAGTATTAAACCAATACCTGAAATAATGCTGGCAATAACTGCGTATTTAGTTACCAGTTTGCTGTCTGTTACACCACGTGAAGTGATGGCTTTGACAATTACAATACCGAATACCAATGCACCAAGCGTATCCATAGTTAAGTAGCCATTTACAACACCTTCAGAGACAGGTGATGCAACATAGTTACCAATTGCAGGTGGGATGATACCAGCAGGGATAAAGAACGCTGAAATACCTAAGATAATTAAACCTAGGATTTTCAATGGTGAAAGGAAGTAACCTACTGTATCCAAAATTTTATTTGGATAAAGTGAAACAATGGTCACTAAAGAAAAATAAATAACACTATAAATTAATAGGCTACTTGATGAGTTGCCAAAGTATGAAGAAAAACCAATTTCATAAGAAACGGTTGCAGTACGAGGTGTAGCAAATAAAGGACCTACAGCTAAGTAGCACGCAACAGTCAGTAAAATACTGGCAGCTTTACCAAGCGGCGAACTTAAAATCTGAATCGAACCTTCTACACGCGACAAAGCAATAATCGTGATCACAGGTAGACCAACTGCAGTAATTAGGAAACCAAATGCAGCTAACCAAACATGTTCACCCGCTTGCTGAGCGACAATCGGTGGGAAAATAATATTGCCCGCACCAATAAACAGTGCGAAGGTCATAAAACCTAAGGCAACAATATCCCGAGTACGGAGACTTGTCATAAAGGGAGATGAACTTAGAAAAAAGGCAATTTTAGTGCAATTGTGTGCTTTTTTGGAGCTTAATTTATAAGTGTTATGCTAAAAATTTATAATATTTTTCATGAATATATTAAAAGTTAAAATTAGTTCTATTTATACATTTGAAAACTAATGGAAAATATTTGAAATATTAATCTTTGGGTGAAATTATCAATATTTTTATATGTTTTTTCGATTAATTGGTTGCTTTAAAAATCATCAATGTATCGCTTAAATAGATCGCTTTGAAAGGTAAAAGCATTGATGAATAAAACAAAAAAATATCTAAAAGGTCTATAATTCAGCTTATCAAAATTAGAGGATGTCCAGATGAACGCTTCCAAAATCACGATTAAAACCGAGCAAGACATTGAAAAATTACGTATTTCAGGACGACTTGCCGCACAGGTTTTAGAAATGATCGGGGAGTATGTCAAGCCTGGTGTGACGACAGAATATCTAGATGACATCTGTAATGACTATATTGTAAATACTTTGAAAGTAATTCCAGCCAATGTGGGCTATTACGGTTATACCAAAACCACCTGTATTTCACCGAATGAAGTGATATGTCATGGTATCCCGTCGAAAGATACGGTTTTGCAAGATGGCGATATTATTAATATCGACGTTGCGATCATTAAAGATGGCTACTATGGCGATACTAGTCGTATGTACTATGTTGGAACAGTTACTCCCGCTGCGAAAAAGTTAGTAGAAACCACTTATGAAGCGATGGTTGCAGGTATTCATGCGGTAAAACCGGGTGCAACATTAGGTGATGTAGGTTTTGCTATTCAAACTGTTGCGCACCGTGAAGGTTATAGTGTTGTGCGTGAATATTGTGGTCACGGTATTGGTAAGGTTTACCATGAGCAACCAAGCGTTTTACATTATGGTCAACCAGGCCAGGGTGTTATTTTGAAAAAAGGTATGGTGTTTACAATCGAACCAATGATCAATTTGGGTAAAGCGCGTACTAAAGAGTTGAAAGATGGTTGGACAGTGGTTACTGCTGACCGTTCGTTATCAGCACAATGGGAACACATGGTTGTTGTAACTGATACAGGCTTTGAATTGTTATCACCTTGGCCAGAAGGTACAGGTAGCTATCCTGCAATTTAATTATACGATCTCGAAATTCTATAATTTGACCCAAAAGGTATTGATTTGATTGAGTTTTAGACTTTAGTCTAAAGTTTGTGTGTCTAATTCACATAAATAGACAAAAACGCTAAATCAAACGCTTAGACGGTTGAATTATCTGGTGTTGAAAGTTTGATCAATTTTAATTAAGAGTTTTTAACGATTTAGCTGAACATCATTGTATCTATACAATGCGATATACAGATTCTGCTGTAGTTTCTGAACTTTTAAAAGTTTCGCTTACCCACCACGTGGGTAAGCTTTTTTTTGTCTCAAATTTGGCAATTTTAATGTTTACTGAGTTTTTCAACTAAATAATCAATAAATACACGTACGGCAGGGAGTAAGCCTCGACGTGAAGGATAAACGGCATGGAAAATTCCGTGTGCAGAACGCCATTCGGGTAGAACTCGCACTAAAGCACCTGATTTGACATGATCTGCGACTATGCTGTCGGGCAATAACACCACGCCACAGTCTTGGCAGGCTAAAGAGGCGAGCATTGAAAGATCAGAGCCCATAACGGTTGGGTTTACTTTAATTTTTTTCTGATGATGATTTGCATCACTGACCACAATGTGTTGGTCGAGATGTTCATCTGCCATGCTTAAAATTTGATGTTGGGATAAATCTTCAGGTTTTTTTAAGTCGCCAAATTGGTTGAGATAGGCTTGGCTAGCAAAAAGGTGTTGCTCGATATTTTCAAATTTACGGATAACTAGGTTTGGATCGTCGTCTAGGTTTGAACGCACACGAAGTGCTAAGTCAAAACCTTCGTTAATAATGTCAACTCGACGGTTAGTCACCATCATTTGAACTTTAATTTCAGGATAACGCTTTAAAAACTCAGGCAAATACTTGGTCATTTCATTTTGTGCAATTGACACTGGAATACTAACTTTGATCAAACCGCGGGGTTGAGTGCTCAAATGATCGACTAAATCATGTGCTGCTTGAGCAGCATTCATCATAACTTGGGCATGGCGGTAAATATTCATGCCAATGTCAGTCACTGCAAAATGGCGCGAACTACGTTGAATTAGTCGAACACCTAAACGTTCTTCTAGATTATAGACCCGTCTACTCAACTTGGATTTTGGAATATCCGTTGCACGTTCGGCAGCACTAAATCCACCATGTTCAACCACTTGAGCAAAACAATAAAAATCATCCAGATCGCTGAGCACTTATTTGTATTCCATATTTGCAACAATGTTGTTAATTAACTGGAATTGTTGCATTAAGTCAATTTTCAAATTGTTAATTTCACTGTATTTCAAAGCAAGATTTTGCAAGACTAAAGTCGGGTTAACGTCTTCGCACTTTCGCATTAGCATGACTTTAAAATAAATTTGTTGCCAACGTATTCATAATTCTAAACATTCACTTCAACTTCAGTGAAATGTATAGAGAGAAAACTCAGCATTTACGAAAAGATTTAAACCGACATTAAAGGACAATGTCATGGAATTAAGACATTTACGTTACTTTGTCGCAGTTGTAGAAGAGCAGAGTTTCACAAAGGCTGCTGAAAAACTATTTATTGCTCAACCGCCTTTAAGTCGCCAAATCCAAAATTTGGAAGAAGAACTAGGTGCACAACTGTTTGAACGAGGTAGCCGCCCTTTAAGAACCACAACGATCGGTCGTTTCTTTTATCAGCAAGCGGTCAAGTTGTTGACAAATGCGGAAGAAATTAAATTAATTACTCAACGTGCCAGTGCAACAGAGCGCACAATCAATATTGGTTATGGTGGTTCGTTGTTGTGTGGGCTATTACCACGGATTGTGTATCTCTATCGTCAGCAATACCCACATTCAAATATTAATTTAATTGAATTGAACGCTATTGATCAAATTCAGGCTTTAAAAGAAGGTCGTGTGGATGCATGCTTTAGTCGAGTCCGTGTTTCTGATCTAGCTATTAAAAGGGTTTTGCTGCGAGAAGAACCATTGATTGCGGCGGTACATTCGAGTCATCCGCTTTCTACTCAAAAAAGCATTTCTTTGAATAACTTAAAGGATGAGCAAATTTTTGTGTACCCACCAAGTGATGGCCAAAGTTATGCGACACAGATTAAATCTTTATTTTTAGAATATGGAATGGAACCTAAGCGCTTCAGTACTCAAGCAGATTTACAACAATCTTTGGGTATGGTTGCGGCAGGTGAAGGTATTTGTATCGTGCCTGAGTCAGTAAGAATCATGCAATTTAGACATGTTAATTACGTAAAGCTCTCTGATAGCGCTGCGATGAGTCCAATTTACTTGATTGTGCGTAATGATGATGAAGGTGAATTGGCACGCCCATTATTCGATTGTGTTTATCAAGTTTATGATCTTGAAGCAATTGAATATGATCGTCGGGTATTTTAATTAATTAAATAAAAACTCATCTCAATACATAAATAAAAGGCTCGATCAAAATTGAGCCTTTTTTGATTGGTTCTTTATGCAGTATTACTTTTTCTGAGGAATTTTGAAATTTCACGTTTAAATTTCAGCGGCTCAGTCAGTAAAGGGGTGTGTCCTGATTTTTGAAAAATAACTTGTTCTGCATTGGCTAGTCGATTCGCAATTAGATTTTGCCCCTGTGCAGAATAAAGGATAGATTGCTTGCCTGTGAAAAAAGTCGTGGGTGCGACTAAATCGGCAAGAGCATCCCGATAATCTTCTTTATGATTTAAATAATTTTGAATGTACCAATATAAATACGCCACACTTTGAGAAGGTAACATTAATTTTTGAAGCAATGGTTGATTATAGGCAAAGCGAAAAGCACTCAGTGCATAAGGATTACTATTTTGTAGGTCAATAAAACGCAGCCAAGCATTGATCAATTGTTGTCGGTCTTGTCGGTTTAGATGCTGCGCAAAAGGCGTTGATAAATTTGGTGCGAGGACTTTTGATATGTCTTCTAATATAGCTAAAAATTCAGCATGTCGTTTACCGTATAAACCATACTGCCAATCATCATCTACACTAATTTTAGGCGTTTGATCGATATGCAAGTAATGCTTAATTTTGGATGCAAAATTGCCGTATTTCAGACCATGCATGGTGGTGGTTGCCCCCATCGAATAAGCAATAACGGTAATTCTTTCGACAGGTAGTTGATTGACTAAGCACTCAATATCGCGCCAATGGCTAGAGATTGTATCAAGCTCAGGAATTTTACAGTTTTTTGAACCACCAAAACCCCGCCAGTCTGGAATGATGAATTTAAAGTTTTTACGTTGAGCAAATAGAAAAGGATGCCATTGCCAGCTTTGCATGCCTAAACCAGATAACACCAATATCGGTTCACCTTGGCCGTATTCTCGTACAAATAGCTGTTCGCCATCAGGCATTGTATAGTGCGGCATGTGATTGTCCTTTTTATCTTTTTGTTTTAACGATTAAATTTGTGTAGTTGTGGAATGATGGTTTCTAACCATTTTATCCATCCCATTTCTAAGTCGATACCCAATTGTAAAATCATTTTATGAATATACAGGGTACGGTCATCATCATGCCCATTAGCAAAGTCTTTTGCAAAAATAGACTGGTAGGTTTTTAGTTTTTCTTTGTGAATTTCAAGATGACGCTCTAATTCAGGTAGAACTGCATTACTTTCCAGTTGTGCTTCTGCACGTAAACGCACCATGAGTTCTTCACGTAATTGTGCAGGTGGGCTTTGTTCAACCATCCAATTGGCCAATTCTGTTCGCCCTAAAAGTTCAACCTGATAGGTTTTTTTACGGGTATGGCTTAAGTCATCTTCAATGGTGCTAATCCAACCTTTTTGCATCATGCCACTGAGTTCACGATAGATTTGTTGATGTGTTGCATTCCAAAAAAAGCCCATAGAGCGATCGAAACGGCGGGCGAGGTCAATACCTGTACTCGGTTTTTCCATCAAGCTCGTGAGTAAAACATGGGCTAAAGACATATACAGCTCAGTCAAAAAGTTTTGTGAGATTTATTATGCAACATGTTGCATAAAAATCAAATCTCGCATATAAATTAGTGCAACAAGTTGCATAATGTTTTGTGTTAGATTTAAATAATGGACAAAATCAACAGCAAAGCATCATAAAAATAGCCAGCTTTCCAGCACGCTAAGGAGTAAAAATGTCAAATTATCCAAATTTATTGGCACCACTAGACTTGGGTTTTACCACCCTAAAAAACCGCGTATTAATGGGTTCAATGCATATTGGACTTGAAGAAGCACCAGGTGGTTATGAACGTATGGCTGCTTTTTATGCGGAACGAGCTAAAGGCGGTGTTGGGCTAATTGTGACTGGTGGTATTTCTCCCAATGATGATGGTGTGACCTTTGCTGGTGGCTCAAAATTAGATTCTTTGGCTGAAGCTGAAAAGCATAAAGTGATTACCCAAGCGGTGCATGAGGCTGGCGGTAAAATTGCCATGCAAATTTTGCATACAGGGCGATATTCATATCAAGCAGATAATGTAGCACCATCTGCGATTCAAGCACCGATTAATCCAGTGAAGCCGCATGCACTTACAACAGCAGAAGTTGTACGTACTATTAATGACTTTGCAACTTGCGCAGGCTATGCACAAAAAGCGGGTTATGACGGTGTTGAAATTATGGGATCGGAAGGTTATCTCATTAATGAATTTATTGCTGCACGTACCAACCATCGTGATGATGAATGGGGGGGCAGTTACGAACAACGTATTCGTTTTCCAATTGAGATCGTCCGTCGTACCCGTGAATTGGTCGGCGAAAATTTTATTATTATTTACCGTTTGTCTATGTTGGACTTGGTTGATGGTGGTTCAACATTTGAAGAAGTTGTACAACTGGCGAAAGAAATTGAAAAAGCCGGGGCAACGATTATTAATACTGGCATTGGTTGGCATGAAGCACGTATTCCAACCATTGCGACCAAAGTACCACGAGCGGCATTTACTTGGGTGACAGAAAAATTAAAAGGCGAAGTAAAAGTACCTTTAATTACATCAAATCGTATTAATACGCCTGAAATGGCAGAGCATGTATTGGCATCAGGCCATGCTGATATGGTGTCTATGGCACGTCCAATGTTAGCAGATCCATTCTTTGTTGAAAAAGCTGAACAGGGTCGCAGTGATGAAATCAATACTTGTATTGGTTGTAACCAAGCATGCTTAGATCATATTTTTTCAATGAAAATTGCAACTTGTTTAGTGAATCCACAAGCATGTTATGAAACAGAACTAATTTTTAAAGAAACATCGACAACTAAAAATATTGCAGTCATTGGTGCTGGCCCAGCAGGTTTAAGCTTTGCAACTTATGCTGCCGAACGTGGACATAATGTCACTATTTTTGAAGCATCCAATCAAATTGGTGGTCAGTTTAATATTGCAAAAACCATTCCTGGTAAAGAAGAGTTTTATGAAACCTTACGTTATTTCAAACGTAAAATTGAACTCTTACCGCAAATTAAATTGGTGTTGAACCATACTGCAACTTTTGATGAATTAGTGAAATCTGAGTTTGATGACATTGTGGTCGCAACAGGTGTAACACCGCGTCATCTGCAAATTGAGGGGATTGATCATCCAAAAGTGTTGAGCTATTTACAAGTGTTAAAAGAGCGTCAACCCGTTGGAAAACGTGTTGCCATTATTGGTGCCGGGGGTATTGGTTTTGATACCGCAGAATACTTAACCCATGAAGGTGAAAGTGGTAGTTTGAACCCACAAAAATTCTATAATGAATGGGGTATTGATACGACCTATGCACAAGTTGGTGGTTTAAAACACCCAGATGTAGAAACCTCACCACGTGAAGTGTATTTACTACAACGTAAGGCTAAGTCTGTAGGTGCAGGCTTGGGTAAAACCACGGGTTGGATTCATCGTACTGGATTAAAACATCGTGATGTAAAAATGATTGCTGGTGCAAGTTACGACAAAATTGATGATCAAGGTTTACATATCACGGTAGATGGTCAGCCGCGTGTGCTGGAAGTCGATAACGTCGTGATTTGTGCGGGTCAGGAATCTTACACGGCGATGTACGAGCAATTACAAGCTGAAGGTAAAAATGTGCATTTAATTGGCGGTGCGAAAGAGGCAGGTGAGCTAGATGCTAAACGCGCAATTCGTCAAGGTGCTGAATTGGCCGCGATTATCTAAGCTGGGTTGGCATAAACAATCGTTTAAATTCTGCTAAATCCTCTGCTTGTTGGCGGAGGATTTAACAAAGGCATTGATTTCAATAATTTAGATATTTAATTAAAAATAGGAACTTTTGCACAGTACATTTGTTTTGAATGTGCTGTGCATGAGCAATGATAAGGAAAAATACATGAGCATTGAAACAACAAAAAAATCTCTTGCACGTTGGCATGAAATGTTAAATAACCGAGATATGGCTATTTTGGATGAATTATTAGCAGAGGATGTGGTGTTTCGTTCACCTGTTGCTTTTAATCCTTATCCGGGGAAGCAAGTGGTCACTTTTATTTTGACCAATGTCATTCAAATTTTTGAAAACTTTACTTACCACCGTGAGTTTTATAGTGAAGATGGCCTCAATGTTGTACTTGAGTTTTCTGCGAATGTTGGCGAAAAGAAACTGAAAGGCATAGATATGATTCAATTTAACCAACACGGTCAGATTGTAGATTTTGAAGTAATGTTACGTCCAAAAAGTGGCTTAGAAGCATTGGCTGCAAAAATGGGTGAGCGTTTCGCAAAATACCAGCCACAGTAAACCATGCGTTCAATATTAATGACGTATTCTTATTCAATATGTGAAAAGCATGATATGTGTTGTCATGCTTTTTGCATTGATAATCTAAGGTGTTCGTTATGGGGAATTATAAAGTTAAATCACTATAACCATGGCGCTAGCAAAACAAGGTAAGACGATGAAAAATATTGTTCATTTCGGTCGTAAAGCTGTATTAAATCTTGTAGATCAAGTGACGGGTGCTGAATGCCCTCAGTTGTATTACAGCCCGACAGGCTCAATGGCTCAAGTCTTACCAAAACTAAAACAATTACATGAAAAATATCGGCCAACACCTTGGTTGTCGAATGCCCATGTGCATTTATTGTATTTTGATGTCATTAAAAAACGCACCATTAAACTTCAGTATGATCAAATTGAACAACTAAACATGCCAGATGGCGGTGTAACTGCAATTGCATGGCTAGGTTTAGATTTGCCACCAGATACACCAACTATTGTGTTGATGCATACCATTACAGGCACACCTGAAAGTATGCGTGAATTGGTGCGTGATCTGCATCAATATACAGGATGGCGTATTGCGCTGTGTTTACGTCGAGGTCATGCGAATCTTCCAATGCCTGTTCCACAAATCAACCTTTTTGGTTCAACTCGGGATTTACGTGAGCAAATCAAATCTATACAGCAGAAATTTCCAAAGTCAACGCTATATGGTGTTGGCTCCTCTGCTGGTACGGGCTTGCTTGTGCGGTATTTGGGGGAGGAAGGTGAGGCAACACCATTAAAGGCAGCTTTTGCCTTATGTCCCGGCTATGACACAGAGTTAGGCTTTAAAAATGTGCATCCTTTTTATAGCAAAATGATGACCAAAAAGCTCTTTCAAAAGTTTGTCGAACCTTATGCAGCGACGTGGGAAAATACAGCTTCATTAATGGATGTTTTAAAAAGTCAGTCATTGGAACAATTTGAGCGAAGGTATTTCCAAATGGCGGGTTTTAGTGATTATGAAAGCTATGCCAAGGCGACAAATCCAATATACGTTTTTAATCAAGTCAAAATTCCGTTGATGATACTAAATGCTGAAGATGATCCAGTTTGCCATATTAAAAATTTTGAACCCTATAAACAGGTGATTGCTGAAATGCCAAATGTCGTAGTGGTTACAACAAAAAAAGGCAGTCATTGTGGTTATTATGAAGGCGCTGTGGATACGCACTCATGGGCATCAAAATTAATGGCAGACTTTTTTAAACTTTATGCAAAAACGTAATTTTAATATTTAGCTTTATATCAAAAGCCCACAATTGTGGGCTTTCTCATTAGGGGTTAATGAATGGCACTACAAGGTATAGTCTTGCTGTTTAATTTTATTTGAAGTAGAACCAATCCTAAAGCAGCAAGACTCAGTCCAGCACCTGTGTAGAAAATAGCTGCATAACTAAAATGCATATTGAGAACAGCTGCGCCTGCGACAGCACCTAAGGCATTACCTAAATTAAAAGCACCAATATTCACAGAGGATGCTAGGCCTGGTGCATCATGTGCTACAGACATGACTCGCATTTGTAAAGGTGGTACGACTGCAAAGGCTGCGATACCCCAAATTACTAAAGTGATTGCAGCGCCAATGGTTGTCGTTGCCAGAAGTGGGAACAAAAACATCATTAGCATGAGCAACACTAAAAAGCCAATCAGGGTTTTGTCGAGTGAAATATCTGCAAATTTTCCACCCAAATGGTTACCAATAGAAAATCCTATGCCAATTAAAACCAACATCAAAGTGATAAGTTCTGGAGTCGCGTGGGTAAATATTTTTAGACTTGGTGCGATATAGGTATACAGTGCAAACATCGCACCTGAACTCATGACTGTAGTGAGTAAGGCCAGGATAACTGGAAGGCGTGTGAGCACTTTTAATTCTTGCTTTACATTAGGCTTAACGCGTTGTTTGTCTTTAGGAAGTGCTTTAAATAGTGCGAAAATAGTCATTAGTCCAAGGATGCTAATTGCTGCAAAAGACATACGCCACCCAATATTTTGACCAACCCAAGTTGCGAGCGGAACACCTCCAATATTCGCAATGGTTAACCCCATAAACATCATCGCAACGGCACCGGCTTGTTTATCTTTTGGAACAACACTTGCCGCGACGACAGAGCCTAAGCCAAAAAAGGCGCCGTGGTTTAAACTAGTCACTAAACGCGCAGCCATTAAACCTAAATAATCTGGCGCAACTGTGGCAAGCAGATTGCCAAGGGTGAAAATTGTCATTAATAACATGAGTGCTGTACGTTTTGAAAAACGTGCAAGCCATAAAGTCATAACGGGTGCGCCAATCATGACACCGATAGCATAGGCACTAATCAACAAACCGGCTTGCGGTATTGATACCGATAGATCCTCTGCAATTTCAGGTAAGAAGCCCATGGGTGAAAATTCAGTGGTACCAATAGCAAATGCACCAATTGCGAGAGCGAGCAGGGTAAAATTAATTTTCATGTTATAGATCCCATGCTGGGGCTAATTCAGATGGATTGACTTCACGTCCATTGCGATCAAGCGTGGCGATGAGTTGCATTTCATCTTGGCTTAATCGAATTTCTTGCGCTTTGAGGTTGCTCATCAGGTGTGCTGGTTTTGTTGATGAAGGTATAACTGCATAACCCTTTTGCAGCGCCCAAGCGAGTGTCACTTGTGCAACTGAAGCTTGGTGTTGTGCTGCAATATCAGAAAGTATTGGGTCATTCAGCACTTTGCCATAAGCCAAGGTCATATAAGAGGTGACATCAATATTTTGCTGTTTTAAGTAAGTCGCAAGTCGTTCATTTTGAAGATAAGGACTCAGTTCAATTTGATTGGTTGCAATCTGCTCAGCACCAATACTGTCAATAGCTTGCTGAGTAAGCTCAATATTAAAATTAGATACACCAATATATTCAGTCAAACCTTGTTTTTTTGCCTCAAGTAAATGTCCCATTAATTCTGGAATATTGACTCCAAGTGCAGGTGCAGGCCAATGAATAAGTGAGAGGTTAACTGCATCCGTTCTTAATTTAATTAAGCTGTCTTTTAGACTGGGTATCAGTTTGTCGGCAGCATAATTTTCAGTCCAAATTTTCGTGGTTAAGAAAATATCAGCTCTATTGACCTGACTTTCATGGATTGCTTGGCCTACTTCTGCTTCATTAGCGTATATTTGTGCGGTGTCTACAGCACGATATCCAACTTCTAAGGCAGTTTTAACTGAATGAATGACAGTGTCACCTGTTAAGCGGAAGGTGCCGACACCAAATTGGGGAACAATCATCTGGAATTCTCTTTTTTTGAATTGATGCTATTGTGCTGCTAATTTTAATGAAGAAAAATGCATGAATTTGGAATATATTATTGATTAAAAATCACGAATTCGAATAAGCAATGAAATCGACAATTGAGGAACTGCAGGCTTTTACTGTCATTGTAGATAGCGGCTCTATTATCAAAGCAGCAGAAAGACTGGATCAAACAGCATCTGGTGTAAGCCGCGCATTACAGCGTCTGGAATCTAAATTAAATGTAACCTTGTTGGAACGAACTACCCGCAAAATTAAGCTGACGCAAGAGGGGCAATTGTTTTTAGCAAAAACACGGCGGATATTGAATGATTTGAGCGAAGCGGAAGATTCCCTGCTGAAATTAGATGCAGATACTTCGGGGTTAGTGCGGGTCGATTCTGCGATTTCGTTTATTCTGCATATGATCGTTCCCTTGATTCCAGAATTTAATGCACGTTATCCGCATATACAGATTGAATTGGTAAATCATGATCAAGTGATTGATTTATTGGAGCATAAAGCAGATGTCGCAATTCGCTTTGGAAAATTAAACGACTCCAGTTTACATGCAAAACTTATCTACAAGAGTCGACTGTGTTTGGTGGCGAGTCCTGAATATCTTCATCAGCATGGACGTCCGCACAATGTTGATGAGCTAACCGCACATACTTTACTTGGATTTAGTCAAATTACCCATATGAATACTTGGCCAATCCAAGTCGCAGGGAAACCTTTGACGATCCGACCAAATATTAAGGCATCAAATGGTGAAACCATCCGCGAGCTTGCAATTCATGGGATGGGTATCGCTTGTCTATCAATTTTTATGGTAGATAAAGATATTGCAGAAGGGCGATTGGTACAACTTTTAGACGATCAAATTGAGCCACATGAACAGCTTATTCATGCTGTCTATTATCAACAAGAGCATTTACCGAAACGTGTTCGTTTATTTATTGAATATATAGCTGAAAAATTACAAGAATAGTTATGAGAAAAACAGTGCATTGTTGAGTACAGATTTTTCTTTACATAGAAACAATAAAAAACCCGAAAATTGCCGGGTTTTTTTGATCATTTGTTTGATAAAACTTCGATCTTAGTTCTCTAAAGCTGGTGTTGCAGCAGCAATGGCAGCAGCAACGGCGTCATCTTCAGACTGTGCAGAACCTGAGTTTTGTTTAGGTTGAGCAGCTTGTGCAGGTTTTTCTGCCGCTTTAGGCGCTTCTGCTTTTGGAGCAGGAGTTTCTGCAGGTGTTGTAGGTTCACGACGAATTTCAGTTGTTGTATTCGGTGTTTCTTCACGAATCACTTCAACTTGCTGTTGAGTCGGCTCTTCAACAACTGGTTGTTCTTCAACTGGTTCTAGTTGTGTAGGTACAGATGCTGTTGGTTCAGATGCTGCAACTTCAACCTGTTCCTGTTCTTCTTCTTTTGGTGCTTCTTTTTTTACACATGCTGTAAGAAGTAGACCTGTTGCGATTGCACCGCAGATTAAAAGTTTCTTATTCATAGTTACACAAAACAAAAAAGTGTGGATTGGATGGCGACATTATAACAGTAAATAAGAATATAGAAATGATAAGAACTTACTCTAAATTTTTATCATAATTGCTGTTACAATAACCAATTGTTTATTGTTCTATGAATTGATGCCGATTGACTTTGCTTTATTGGTACAAGGTAAAGTAAAATTGCGCAACATTGCAGGCCGATTTAGGCTCGATTGTACGAGAAACCCAATGACCCATTTTATTTTCGTGACTGGTGGTGTAGTTTCATCACTAGGTAAAGGTATTTCAGCTGCTTCTGTTGCTGCACTTTTAGAAGCTCGTGGTTTAAAAGTGACCATGGTAAAAATGGATCCATACATTAATGTCGATCCAGGGACAATGAGCCCATTCCAACATGGTGAAGTTTTTGTTACAGAAGACGGCGCTGAAACAGACTTAGACTTGGGTTACTACGAACGTTTCTTACGTCGTGCGAAAATGACCAAATTGAATAACTTCACATCAGGTCGTGTTTACCAAGATGTTCTAAATAAAGAACGTCGTGGTGATTACCTTGGTGGTACTGTGCAAGTTATTCCACACATTACTGACAACATTAAAGAACGTGTCCTTCGCGCAGGTGAAGGTTATGACGTTGCGATCGTTGAGATCGGCGGTACAGTAGGTGACATTGAATCTCTCCCATTCATGGAATCTGTACGTCAGTTAATGGTTGAACTTGGTCACAAGCGTACGATGCTTATGCACTTAACGTTACTCCCATACATTAAGTCTGCAGCTGAATTAAAAACTAAACCAACTCAGCACTCAGTAAAAGAACTTCTGTCTATCGGTATTCAGCCAGACATTTTGATCTGCCGTACTGAGCATGATGTTGATGCAGATACAACACGCAAAATTGCACTGTTCACTAACGTTGAAGCACGTGCAGTTGTGGTTTGTAAAGATGCACGCTCGATTTATCAAATTCCACGTACATTCTACGAACAAAACGTTGATGATTTAATTTGTGAACGTTTTGGCTATAACGATCTTCCGGAAGCTGATTTAACAGATTGGGATAATGTTGTAGAAGCATTACTTAACCCTGAATACACAGTACGTGTCGCAATGGTTGGTAAATACGTTGAACTTCCAGATGCTTACAAATCTGTAAACGAAGCACTTTTACATGCCGGCATTCAAAACCGTGTGAAAGTTCAGATTGACTACGTAAATGCTGAAGAGCTTGAAAGCCAAGAAGTAGCAGAGGTATTGAAAGATGCTGATGCGATTCTGGTTCCAGGTGGTTTCGGTGAACGTGGTACAGAAGGTAAAATGAAAGCGATTCGTTTTGCACGTGAAAACGGTGTGCCTTTCCTTGGTATCTGTTTAGGTATGCAGCTTGCTGTAATCGAATACGCACGTAATGTTGCAGGTATTAGCGACGCGACTTCAACTGAATTTAACCGTTCTACAAAATCACCATTGATTGGTTTGATTACTGAATGGTTAGATGAGCGTGGTGAGGTTCAGCAACGTAATGCAGATTCTGACCTTGGCGGTACAATGCGTTTAGGTGCTCAAAAATCTGAATTGGTTGCAGGTACAAAAACTGCTGAAGTTTATGGTTCTGAAGAGATCATTGAACGTCATCGTCACCGTTACGAAATGAACAATCGCTATATTCCAGTGCTTGAAGAAAAAGGCATGAAGATTTCGGGTTATTCTCCAGTACAACGTCTTGTTGAAACTGTTGAAATTCCTGAACATCCTTGGTTTATTGCTGTACAATTCCACCCAGAATTTACAAGTTCACCGCGTGATGGACACCCATTATTTGCTGGCTTCATTGATGCTGCTAAAAAGCAGTACAAAAAAGCAAAATAATGCGTTTTGACTAAACCAGGAAGAGTTTAAATGTCGCAATTAAAACCACAGGAAATTGTACGTTTAGGCGATATACAAATGGCAAATCATTTGCCATTTGTACTATTCGGCGGAATGAATGTACTTGAATCTAAAGATCTTGCTTTTGAGATTGCTGAAACATACGTAGATATCTGCAAACGCCTTGATATTCCCTATGTATTTAAAGCTAGTTTTGATAAAGCCAATCGTTCAAGCTTGAACTCTTTTCGCGGCCCAGGCCTAGAAAAAGGGATTGAGTGGTTAGCTGACATTAAAAAACACTTTAATGTGCCGATTATTACTGATGTGCATGAGCCATACCAAGCGGCACCTGTGGCAGAAGTGGCGGATATTATCCAACTTCCAGCATTCTTAAGTCGTCAGACTGACCTTGTTGAAGCAATGGCGAAAACTGATGCCATTATTAATATCAAAAAAGCACAGTTCCTAGCGCCACACGAAATGCGTCATATTTTGCATAAGTGTTTAGAAGCGGGAAATGACAAACTGATTCTTTGTGAACGTGGTTCGGCATTTGGCTACAACAACTTAGTTGTAGACATGTTGGGCTTTGACATCATGAAGGAAATGAATGTTCCTGTGTTTTTTGATGTGACTCATGCGCTTCAAACACCAGGTGGTCGTGCAGATTCTGCTGGCGGACGTCGTGCACAAATCACCACGCTTGCACGTGCGGGTATGGCAACTGGTTTAGCTGGTTTGTTCTTAGAAGCTCATCCTGACCCAGAAAAAGCCAAATGCGATGGCCCATGCGCACTTCGTATGTCACAGCTTGAACCATTCTTGGCACAGCTAAAAGAACTGGATACCTTAGTGAAAGGTTTCAGCAAGTTAGATACACATTAATTTGAAACACTTGATAGGTCATTTTTGGCCTATCTTATTATTAATCAACTGAGGAATTGTTCATGAGCCAAATCGTTGACATTCGTGCACGTGAAATTTTGGACTCTCGTGGTAACCCTACCATCGAAGCAGACGTAATCTTAGCCTCTGGCGTAGTAGGCCGTGCATGTGCACCATCTGGTGCTTCAACTGGTTCTCGTGAAGCTTTAGAACTTCGTGACGGCGACAAAGCACGTTACTTAGGTAAAGGCGTTAAAACTGCTGTTAACAACGTTAACACAGTAATTCGTGATGCATTGTTGGGTAAATCAGTATTCGAACAAAAAGACATTGATAACACAATGATCGCGCTTGACGGTACTGAAAACAAAGAAAAATTAGGTGCGAATGCAACTTTGGCAGTTTCTCTTGCTGCTGCGCGTGCTGCTGCTGATGAAAAGAAAATTCCTCTTTTCCAATACATCGCAGATCTTCGTAACAACAGCATTTTAACTATGCCTGTTCCAATGATGAACATCCTTAACGGTGGTTCACATGCAGACAACAACGTAGATATTCAAGAATTTATGATTGAGCCAGTAGGTTTCACTTCATTCTCTGAAGCGTTACGTGCAGGTGCTGAAATTTTCCATTCTTTAAAATCAGTTTTAAAGAAACAAGGCTTAAATACTGCTGTTGGTGATGAAGGTGGTTTTGCACCTAACCTTCGTTCAAACGAAGAAGCAATTACAGTTATTCTAGAAGCGATTGAAAAAACTGGCTACAAAGCTGGTTCTGATATTATGCTTGCGCTTGACTGTGCATCTTCAGAATTCTACAAAGATGGTCAATACATTCTTGCAGGTGAGGGTAACAAAGCGTTCACAAGCAACCAATTCTCTGACTATCTTGCAGGTTTTGTAAACCAATACCCAATTATCTCAATTGAAGATGGTTTGGATGAGTCAGATTGGGAAGGTTGGTCTTACCTGACTTCTATTCTTGGCGACAAGATCCAATTGGTTGGTGATGATCTATTTGTTACGAATCCGAAGATTCTTCAACGTGGTATCAACGAAAAAGTTGCTAACTCGATTCTGATCAAATACAACCAAATCGGTACTTTGACTGAAACACTTGATGCTATCTATCTTGCTAAAGCAAATGGTTACTCTACAGTAATTTCACACCGTTCTGGTGAAACTGAAGATTCTACAATTGCGGATCTTGCAGTGGGTACTGGCGCTGGTCAAATCAAAACTGGTTCACTTTGCCGTTCTGACCGTGTAGCGAAATATAACCAATTACTTCGTATTGAAGAATTGACTAATGCTGCATATCGCGGTAAAGCTGAGTTCAAAGGTTTGAACTAAGCAGATCATGCTATCTATGTTAAATGTATTTGACTCCAAAGCGAGTAAAGCATTGTTGGGCCTTGCGATCTTTTTGATCGCAGGGTTTCAATATTTATACTGGTTTGGTGAAGGTGGCTATCATGAGCACCAGCAACTCAGCCAAAAAGTTCAGCAACAAGTTGAACTTAATGATGAATTAAAAGAACGGAATCGCGTACTCGCAGCAGAAGTATACGACTTAAAAAATGGTGTGGAAGCTATTGAAGAACACGCACGACTTGATTTGGGTTTAATTAAACCTCACGAAACATTTGTACAGATGAGTACAATTAGTACCCAGTATAAACCCATTTATATCGATCCAAACGCACAAGTAGATTTACGTACTAATGAATCAGAACCAGCAGAGTTACCACCAGAGCCTTAATTTGTGGGCAATTATTCCAGCTGCTGGGTCTGGAAGTCGTTTTTCCAAAACAGAACTTAAACAATATCAAAGCATTGATGGTCAAACAGTGCTTGAGCATACTGTTGCTCGTTTAAACCAACTTAAATTAACAGGTTATGTATTGGCTATTGGCGCAGAAGACCATGTAGCCAAAACCTTACCTTTAGCGCAGCTAGAGAAAGCTCACTTTTGTAATGGTGGGGCCGAGCGTGTGAATTCAGTTTTAAACGCTTTAAATTATTTATCTACCATTGCCAGTGAAGATGATTGGGTTTTTGTGCATGATGCGGCACGTCCTTGTGTTGCGCAGCTAAATCTTGAAACGTTGGTGCAAACAGCTGTTACGACATCTCAAAGTGCAATTTTAGCTATACCAGTCCGAGATACCTTAAAGAGAGTTGAGACGGCGCCACAAATATTAACAACGGTAGATCGTTCAACATTGTGGCAAGCGCAAACCCCTCAAATTGCTAAATTAGGTGTGCTGAAGAAAGCCATTGAGCAGGCACTTGCTGCAGGTGTGAATATTACCGATGAAGCGAGTGCTTTAGAGTATATGGGGGAACCTGTGCAAGTGGTGCAAAGTCGCTCTGACAATATTAAAATTACCTATCCTGATGATTTAGAGTTAGCGCGATTAATATTGGCTTCTCAGTCAGCTTAAATTTTTAATTATTTAATGGAATATTTTGGAGACACTGATTCATTCGATGTCGCTTTAATCTATAATTCCTAAATTATTTTTTAGATCTGTTTCGCAATGATCCCTTCTCAGCAGTATCGTTTTTTACGTCAGTCATTACGTGACGGCAGAAGTATAAAACACGATTCTTCCCGATGGGCTAAACTTCATTTAGACCCATGGTTACTTTGCTTTCTAGTTCTCAATGCTGTGTTGGGGCTAATGGTTGTCTACAGTGCAACAGCAGAGGATTCGGGAATGGTGCTGCGCCAAGCAACGAGTTTTGGTGTTGGTTTTATTGTGATGCTGATTTGTGCACAAATTCCGCCAAAAGTTTACCAGTCCATGAGTCCTTACCTTTACGGGTTGGGGTTATTGTTATTAATGCTGGTATTGGTGATTGGTGAAAAGCGCATGGGGGCAAAGCGTTGGATTAGTTTGCCGGGTATTGGGAGTATGCAGCCCAGTGAGTTTATGAAATTTGCGATGCCTTTGATGATGGCATGGTATTTTGCTCGTAAACCCTTTCCTCCTAAGTTTTTACAAATTGTTGGTGCGCTCATCCTGCTAATGATTCCATTTGTTTTGGTGGCTTTGCAGCCCGATTTAAACATTGGTTTAATTATTCCGGGCATTTTTGTATTGTTTCTGAGTGGCATGTCATGGCGTTTGATTGCAGGTGCTTTAACTGCATTTGCGATTGCGGCACCTGTACTCTGGATGTTCTTTTTGCAGGAGTATCAGAAAAAACGTGTATTGACCTTGTTTGATCCTGAGTCTGACGCGCTTGGCGCGGGCTGGAATATCATTCAATCAAAAATTGCGATTGGGTCGGGGGGGCTGACAGGTAAAGGATACACCGAAGGAACGCAGTCTCATTTGGGCTATTTACCAGAGCATCATACTGACTTCATTATGTCTACCTATGCAGAAGAATTTGGCTTTATTGGAGTCTTTCTTTTATTCAGCTTGTTTACTGCAATTATTGTTCGTTGTTTGATGATTGGATTGAATAGCTTCCACAACTTTGGTCGTTTATATGCAGGTGCAACAGGACTCACTTTCTTCTTCTTTGTATTCTTAAACTCGGGCATGGTGAGTGGTATTTTACCGGTCACAGGTGATCCACTACCGTTGATGAGTTATGGTGGCACAGCTGTGATAGCAATGCTGGCTGGTATGGGTATTGTGATGTCGATACATACGCATCGCTAAAGTCTAGAAGAATCAAGCCAGCGATATTGCTGGCTTTTTTGTGCTTAAAATAACAAGAAAACTCTAACGTTTTTTTGATCTTTATAAAGCACCATATTGTTGCCATGTTTCGCCTGTATGCAGGCTGTCATAATAGTTTTGCAGAGTGTTTAAGTCATGGTGTTGCGTATAAGCCAGTACTAAAAACCCAAAAATTAAAGCTGCCTTCAATAGATTTAAACGCGAATGTTGCTGTGAAAAATAGCCTAAGCTAAGTAAGGTGAGTATGACTGAGGGAAGAATGGCAATACTCTCAGGCTGAGAAAGAAACCTCCAATGATTGAGATAAACCAGACTTAAAATGAGTCCAATTAATCCCATATAGTTATAGATCTTTTTATTTACCGATGCTTTAAAAACATTAATGGTTTGAAATATTAAAATCAGACTACTGAAAAGGTATGCACTTTTTCCACCAATAATCACACTATAGATTGCATTGAATAGGCAATAAGCCAACAACATGGATAGTACGAAAGAATAGAGTTTGACATAGAGGGTGTGTGAAAAGGGGAGAATCTGTTTCATAATTTGCTCTATTGAAAACTCACATCATATTAAAAGGAGATTTGAAGCTTAACATGCTATTCGATTTTTGTGACGGTGACATGTTTTTGTTGTGTTGGAGATGGATTGAGTAAATGTCGCGTACGAGTAGAGCTTAGACCACAGATTATTAAACACAGCGTCCCGCCAATAAGTACTGCTGGCACTACCGAAAAATAGCGCGTCATCAGGCTCATGTGTAGGGCACCGAGTTGATTACCTGAAGTCACTAAGATGCCATTTAAAGCGGCTACACGTCCTAATAGTGCTTTTGGGGGGAGTTGCTGTAATAAAGTTTGTCGAATGATCATGCTGATGCTATCAAAGGCGCCAATCAAAACAAGGAAGAAGACTGAGAGCCAAACATGGGGGGATAGTGCAAAGGCCAAAGTGCACAAAGCAATTGCAAAACTACTATAGAGCATGTTTCTCCATGCATTTTTCATCGGAGAATAACAGGTCAACATCAACATCATGATACAGGCGCCAATGGCTGGGGCTGCTCTGAGTATACCTAAGCCTTCAACGCCTAGATGAAGGATATCGTGTGCAAAAATAGGCAGTAAGATAATGACACTACAAAAAAGCATAGCGCTGAGATCCAGCAACATACTCCAAAACATCAGTGGATGTTTAAAGATAAATAAATAGGCCTCTTTTAAGCTTTTGCTTAAATGCTGTTTATGCGTGCTAGGGAAGTCACGAGCACTTAATCCGAACAAGCAGATGCTACCCACGCAACACAAGAAAAAAACAATCAAGAGGGTTTTTTCAAGCCCAAGTTGGCCGAGTAAAAGTCCTGCGCATAAGGGCGCTAAAATGCCGCCTATTTGCCAAATGAGGGCAGTCCATGTGGCTGCATTGCTATAGGCTGACTCTGGGGTTAGAAAAGGGCGTAATGAATTAAAAGATGGGCTGTAAATACCTCTAAGTATGCCTAAGCAAAAGATGAGGCTATAAATGCCGCATAAAAGTGTATATTGTTGAATGTGCTGTTGTTGGTACTGAGAAAAAAGAACAATAAACAATAAGGGAATTAGTGTGCTACAGCTAAAACTCCACTGCACAATTTTTTGTCGGTTATAGCGGTCAGCCCAGTCGCCACTAATCAGGGAGAGGCAAATAAAGGGGAGCAACTCAATTAAGGCAATCATGCCAAGGCTGAGTGGATTCTGAGTAAGTTGGTAGACGCTATAGGCAATGACGACTTCTTGAATCATGATGGCTAGAATTAAGCACAACTGATTGACACTCAGAAGTGAAAAATCACGTGAACGAAAAGCCAAAAATGCGTCGGAATGGAAAAGCGACATAAACAGAATAGTTTCAAATATGAATTAAAAAAAGGATGGCGCAAAGTCCATCCTTTTTAGGGTTTAAAGCAGATTACTGTGCTTTTGCTACCGCAACAGTTTCGTCATTTGCAGCCTTAGCCATAGGTGTATATTTCAAACCCAAAGTTGTGCTGGTGTATTGGCGAACTTGGTCAAGAAGAACAGGATTGGTGCTGAGTTCTTGTTGGTACGATTTTACAATTTCATGTAATTTCGGATTCCATTTACCTTCTACTTGTTGTGGGAATGCTTTCTCAAGCAAGCTCAACATAATGTAAGGAGAGGTCGAAGCACCTGGTGAAGCACCTAATAGGGCAGTCACAGCACCGTCTTGAGATGCAAAAATCTCGGTACCAAATTGTAAGCTTGCAGGTTTGCCTGGTTCTTTCTTAATGATTTGAACACGTTGACCACCTTGATTCATGCGCCAGTCTTCTGGTTTTGCATCAGGGTAGTATTTTTTCAACTCATTAAAACGGTCGGCATCGGTCATCATTACTTGGCTCACCAAGTATTTCACCAAATCAAGATTTTCCATACCCACAGCAGTCATTGGTAAAACGTTGTTCTTAGTGGTTGATTTCAATAAATCAAGCTGAGAACCTTGTTTTAAGAACTTGTTTGAATAAGTCGCAAATGGGCCAAACAACACATATTTTTTACCGTCGATATAACGTGTATCAATATGTGGAACAGACATTGGAGGTGCGCCTAATTCAGCACGGCCATAAACTTTTGCAGTATGACCTTCAGTGACTTTCGGGTTGTCGGTCATTAAGAACACGCCACCTACAGGGAAGCCAGCATATTGCTTCGCTTCTGGTAAGCCTGTCATTTGTAAAAGTTTAACTGCTGCACCGCCTGCACCAATGAAGACAAAGCGCGTTTTCACGTGATCTGTTTTACCTGTAGTGAGGTTTTTAAATGCAACCGTCCACGTTTTATCATCGTTTTGGCTAATGCCAGTCACTTCAGTCGATGTTTGTAGTTTGAAGTTAGATTGTTTTTTAAGGTGATCGACCAATTGAGTGGTGATCGAACCATAGTTCACATCCGAACCTACATCCATGCGTGTTGCAGCTACTTTCTGTGCAGCATCACGGCCATTCATTACCAATGGTGCCCATTGTTTAATTTCAGCAGGATTCTCAGAGAATTTCATGCCATAGAACATTGGGTTTTTAACCATTGCAGCATAACGTTTTTCTAGGAAATTCACGTTATCGCCCCAAACGAAGGCAATGTGCGGCACAGGATTGATAAAGCTATTTGGTTGACCCAAAACACCTTCTTTCACCTGATAAGACCAGAACTGTTTTGCAACTTCAAATTGTTCCGCAACGTTCACAGCTTTAGAAATGTCCATTTTTCCATCTTTTTCAGAGGTATAGTTCATTTCCATAAAGCCAGAGTGGCCTGTACCAGCATTGTTGAAGCCGTTTGAGCTTTCTTGGGCAACATTGTCTAGGCGTTCATACATGCGAATTTGCCAGTTTGGCTCAAGCTCGCTTAGATATGTGCCTAAAGTTGCACTCATGATCCCACCGCCCACTAAGACTGCGTCAACAACAGGCTCATTGCTGGTGGTTTGAATTTTTTTAGACGTGATAGGTCTAAATAAGAAAATTACGACTGCAATCATAAGCAGTACGATTAATACCAAAAGGTATTTTAAAAATTTGTTCATGCGATTATGACCTTGGGGGGCAGGTTTTGGATCGCTTTATAGCGAAGAGAAAATAACAATTATGGTGATAGAGGTGCTTGTAAAAAATTAGCTTGGCAGAATTGAAGTAATACTTAAAATCTCAAGTAGCCAAAGCTTAACTTTTTAAGCTATCACGCATCTTGACTTATGGGTATTTTAGACTAAATATGTATTGACTTAGTAATTTTTATTGTAAATGGTTTGGGTTGAATTATAAATATCAGTGATGTTTGTTTTTAGCTCTTGTTTTTATTGGGTTTTATTTAGGTGTAATTTCTGTATTTAAAATACAGACGTTGAATATCTATACAAGAGCATAATCTTTTTAACGTTTAAATGTAGTAAGTTGAGATGGAAAGTAAGTCCTAAAGATAAAGCAAGTTGTGATTATGGTGTTTTAGAAAATATGAATAATTGCCTGACCTAATTATTCTAAAGTTGAATAAAAGGTCAGGTTTTACACCATTAAGAGTTATGCGATTTCGGTGCGGTAAAATGGAGCAGTTGAACGTGGTAAAGCTTGATGACCACGTATTTGATCCGCGATTTTCTCAGCCATCATAATGGTGGTAGCATTTAAGTTACCTGTGATAATCAGCGGCATAATCGATGCATCCACCACACGTAAACTTTGCAGGCCATGCACGCGACCTTGTCCATCAACTACCGCCATATCATCTTCACCCATTTTACAACTACAGGATGGATGATAAGCCGTTTCAGCATGATTACGCACAAATTCGTCTAATTCAGCATCGCTACTCACATCTTTTCCAGGGCTAATTTCTTCGCCACGGTAAGGATCAAGCGCAGGTTGCTGCATGATTTCGCGGGTGATTCGAATCGCGTCACGAAATTCCTGCCAGTCTTGTTCGGTCGACATGTAGTTAAATAAAATACTTGGATGGTCGAAAGGGTTTTTAGATGTCACATGTACTCGACCGCGTGAAGGTGAACGCATCGAACCGACATGGGCTTGGAAGCCATGCTCTTTGACAGCATTGCTACCATTATAGTTAATTGCAACAGGCAAAAAGTGATATTGAATATTTGGCCAAGCAAACTCTTTGGAGGATCTAATAAAGCCGCCTGCTTCAAACTGGTTGCTTGCTCCAATCCCAGTACCGTTAAATAGCCACTCTGCACCAATCGCAGGTTGATTTTGCCATTTTAAAGCAGGGTAGAGAGAAACAGGTTGCTTACACTTATATTGTAAGTACATTTCTAAATGGTCTTGCAGGTTTTCACCGACACCCGGTAAGTCATGCACCACTGGAATGTCGAGAGACTGAAGTAAAGTACTTGAACCCACACCCGAGCGTTGCAAAATTTGCGGTGATGCAATCGCTCCAGCACAGAGTAGAACTTCCTTATCGGCATAGACCTGAAGCAAGTTGTTTTGATTAGCACCTTGAATATATTCAACTCCAATCGCTTGTTTGCCATTGAACAAAATTTGATTGGTCATGGCGTGGGTAATAATGGTTAGATTCGTTCGACCTTTGGCCATATCTAAATAGCCACGTGCAGTGCTTGAGCGTCGGCCTTTGGGGGTTACGGTTCGATCCATTGGGCCGAAACCTTCTTGTTGATAACCATTTAAGTCATCAGTGCGTGGATAGCCTGCTTGCACACCCGCTTCGACCATGGCGTGGAATAAAACATTGTTGTCTGCTTTAGGCGTGGCGACAGAAACAGGGCCAGCATCGCCATGATAGTCATTGCCACCGATATCACGGGTTTCTGCTTTTTTGTAGTAAGGCAGACAGTCGGCATAGCTCCAATTTTCAAGGCCTTTCAAGCTAGCCCATTGTTCTAAGTCCATGGCATTACCACGGATATAGCACATGCCATTAATGAGGGACGAACCGCCTAAGCCTTTGCCGCGACCACATTCCATGCGGCGGTTATTCATATGGGGTTCTGGGTCGGTTAAATATGCCCAATTATAACGACGACCTTGCAAGGGATAGGCTAAGGCAGCAGGCATCTGAGTACGGAAGTCGAGACGATAATCAGGTCCGCCTGCTTCGAGTAAGAGCACGGAAACATCGGGGTCTTCAGTTAAGCGAGCAGCCAGTACATTACCTGCTGAACCTGCGCCAATAATAATATAATCGTAGTGTTGAGAATGCATAATGATCCTTTTTCTATGGCAGGACCACGTTGCATGAGAACGTGGCCACATGTTGAGTTGAGGATGAAAAAAATAATAAATAAAAGGAAGTAAGGATTTAGATGGCTAAAATTCAGACTTTAAAAAATACTTTGGTATGCGCCCAGTTCAACTTGAACTGATTTGATGCGGGTATAGTGTTCAAGTGTGGTGATACCATTTTCACGTCCAACGCCTGACTGTTTATAACCACCTACAGGCATTTCAGCAGGGGATTCGCCCCATGTATTGATCCAACAAATACCTGCCTCAAGCTGATGAATAATGCGATGTGCTTGGGAAATATCTTGTGTGACCACACCTGCGGCTAAACCATAACTGGTGTTGTTGGCACGTTGAATAGCTTCTTCAATACTGTCATAGCTTAAAATGCTCATGACTGGACCAAAGATTTCATCTTGCACAATGTGCATGTCGTCATGACAGTCGGTGAACACGGTCGGTAAAACATATGCGCCCTGAGCAAGTGCTGCTTCAGTGCCACGTTGTCCACCAATCAATAAAGTCGCACCTTGTTGTTTGCCCGACTCAATATAAGACAAGACTTTTTCCATGTGCGGAAAGCTGACTAAAGGTCCAAAGTTGGTTTCAGCCTGCATCGGGTCACCTATGCGGATACGTTTGACACGCTCAATTACTGCCTGTTCAAATGCTGCCTTGAGGGTTTGTGGTACAAATACACGGGTGCCATTAGTACACACTTGGCCTGAACTAAAGAAGTTCGCCATCACTGCAATGTCGGCTGCGCGTTCAAGGTCGGCATCGGCACAAATAATGAGAGGTGATTTGCCACCGAGCTCCATGGTGACTTCTTTGAGACTAGAAGCCGCAGCACTGGCCATGACCTTTTTACCCGTTGCCACACCACCTGTGAACGAAATTTTTTGAATGTCGGGGTGTTCAGTCAACCATTGACCCACTTCAGCACCAAAACCTTGTACCACGTTGAAAACACCAGCAGGTACGCCTGCTTCAGTGTAGATCTCTGCCAACTTTAAGGCGGTAAGAGGGGTCACTTCGCTGGGTTTAAAAATCATGGCATTCCCCGCAGCGAGGGCAGGAGCTGATTTCCAAAGTGCAATTTGGATGGGATAATTCCAAGCGCCAATCCCTGCCACCACACCTAAAGGTTCACGGCGCGTGTAGAAAAAACTACTTTCACGTAGCGGCACTTGTTCACCTTGAATGGCCGTTGCAAGTCCTGCGTAGTACTCTAAAACGTCTGCACCAGTGACAATATCGACGGTAGAGGTTTCACTGAACGCTTTCCCTGTATCCAGTGTTTCTAGGCGTGCTAATTCGTCATTACGAGCGCGTAAAATATCGACTGCACGACGTAAAATACGGGCACGTTCGACCGCTGTTTTGGCAGCCCATTCACGCTGTCCTTGTACAGCACTTTGTACGGCTGAATCGACATCAGCTTTAGAGGCTTGCTGAATAGTGGCAATGACCTGACCTGTAGCAGGATTGATACTGTCAAAGGTTTGACCACTGGTAGCACTGAAATATTGTCCGTGAATATAAAGCGAGTGAAGCTGTACATTATTCATTTTGTTGTTCCTGCCGTATCTGTTGAATTAAGCGAAGTTGCATATCGACATAGTCGTATGCAATAGAACGTGCCAAATCACGATCAAATGCTTGATGACCACTTAAACTTCCACGTAACCATAAGCCATCAATCAGTGCTGCTAGCCCTTTAGCGGCTTGGCTTGCTTGGGCCTTTGGCATGAGCTGCAAGAAATGAAACTTCAAATTTGAATACAGACGTTGGTCATTAATTCGTTGCAGTCGACCTAAGTCGGGTAGGTGCATACTGGCAGACCAAAAATCCAGCCAAACCCGCATAGCAGTGTTGTTGACCTGGCTGATGTCAAAGTTGGCATCAATAATGGCTTTGAGCGAATGTTCTGGACTGGGCTGTGCCACATTTGCCTTATAGCTTGCCGTAGTCTTGGCTAAGACATTGAGCATTTGGCGCATGCAACTGTGAATAAGGCCTTGTTTATCGCCAAAATAATGACTCACAATGCCCGTAGAAAGCTGTGCTTTTTTCGCAATTTGAGCAATAGTGGTGTTGGATAAGCCCACTTCATAAATGACTGCATAGGCAGCATTAATGATTTCTTCACGGCGCTCATGCTCAGGTTTTACTCTACGTTTATTCATGACAATCCAGAACAATTTGCCTTAAATTTAAAGGCGTTAGATTCAATAACTTACATGGAAAGCATCATAGCATTTTTTTATGATACTTTTTATTGATTGAACGTTCAATCAATAAAAAGTACACTTATGGTTATATTCAAAGCAAAATACTGCTAAATTGCTTTGTATATTCCACATAACTGTTTATTTATCAAAAGGATGTGTCATAAGGTTTAATCTCAGGACATCTTTCAGAAAAGTGAGCTGATGAGCTATAGGCTTACGGTTTTATACTTTTCTCGAGTTGAGAAAGCTCTTATAGTCATGTTGAAGGGAGACATGTGTAAGATTCCTATCAAAATATCGATGAACAAGGGTGGCTCACATTTTAAAACTGTGTAGCAAATGTACCGCATAAATGATTTAGACCTTCAGGTTTAAAGAAGATAGCGTTTTTATTCCTGATAAAAATACTGTCGTTTTCGTTAGTCGATTTTTAAGCTCTCGACCACGAGAAGTTTAAAAATTGGCTTTTGTCTTTTTTTATTTACTTTCTTGAGGATTGTATGGCGACAGATAATCCAAGAGCAGTTGATGATCAAACATTAGCGCCTAAAGACCGTTTAAATGGTGTGGTCTTTTATATTTCAGCTCTCATTATTTTAATTTTTTCTATTACCACCATTTTGTTTAATGACTTTGCTAACCGAACCTTGAATACGGTTTTGGCGTGGGTAAGTTCAACTTTTAGTTGGTATTACTTACTCGCAGCGACCTTGTATATGGTCTTTGTCATTTTTATTGCCTGTTCTCGCTACGGCAACATTAAATTAGGCCCCAAACATTCCAAGCCAGAATTTAGCCTTTTAAGCTGGTCTGCAATGTTGTTCTCAGCTGGGATAGGCATCGATTTGATGTTTTTCTCGGTAGCGGAGCCTTTATCCCACTATATGCATCCACCTGTGGGTGAGGGGCAGACCCTAGAAGCTGCACGTCAAGGCATGGTGTGGACCCTGTTTCACTATGGTCTAACGGGATGGTGTATGTATGCCTTGATTGGCATGGCATTAGGGTATTTTAGTTATCGCTATAACTTACCACTGACCATTCGCTCTGCTTTATATCCAATCTTTGGCAATAAGATTCATGGGCCGATCGGTCATAGTGTTGATACCGCTGCGGTCATTGGGACTATTTTTGGTATTGCGACAACCTGCGGGATTGGGGTAGTACAGCTGAACTATGGCTTACATGTGTTGTTCGATTTACCTGAAAACCTCTGGATGCAAACCGCATTAATTGTGGTTGCGGTGGCAATGACGATTATTTCAGTGACTTCAGGGGTGAATAAGGGACTGCGAGTTCTCTCTGAGATCAATATTTATGTTTCTGTCGGGTTGATGCTATTTATTTTGTTTTTAGGCAATACCGAGTTTTTACTGAATGCTTTTGTGCAAAATATTGGGGATTACATTAACCGTTTTCCAAGTATGACTTTGGAGAGTTTTGCCTTTCAACAACCGAAAGAATGGATGAACAGTTGGACATTATTCTTTTGGGCATGGTGGGTGGCTTGGTCACCATTTGTAGGTTTGTTTTTAGCACGTATTTCACGTGGTCGAACCATTCGTGAGTTTGTTAGTGGAACTCTCATTATTCCTCTGTTTTTCACACTTACGTGGTTATCAATTTTTGGAAATAGTGCACTACATAGTGTGATTTTTGATGGTAATTTAGCCCTTGCACAAAGTGTCATTGCCAACCCAGCACATGGTTTTTATGACTTGCTAGCACAGTATCCATGGTTTCCGTTTATTGCAGGTGTAGCCACAATTACTGGTTTACTATTTTATGTGACCTCAGCGGACTCTGGTGCACTGGTATTGGGTAATTTCACCACTCAATTTACCAATGTCGATCATGATGCACCGCGATGGTTGAGCGTGTTCTGGGCAATAGCGATTGGTTTATTGACCCTTGCAATGTTGATGGCTAACGGGATTACGGCACTACAAAATGCCACGATTATTATGGGGTTGCCGTTTAGTTTTGTGATGTTCTTGGTGATGGCAGGTTTGTATAAATCACTGCGGTTAGAAGACTATCGACAAGCCAGTAGCAGCTTAAATGCCGCACCCGTGGTGGGCAATGTCGACATCCTCAACTGGAAAAAGCGTTTGTCCCGAGTCATGCACCATCCAGGAACAACTGATACTCGGCGTATGCTCGATGACATCTGCCGACCTGCGGTAATGGCCGTTGCAGAAGAAATGCAAAAACGAGGTATCGACATCAGTGTTCAAGAAAGTGCGCTAGAAGAAGACCCAAATCTGTATCATTTAGATTTGATGATTCATTTGGAAGAAGAGCAAAACTTTGTCTATCAAATTTGGCCAGTGCGTTATATCGCGCCGACCTTTAGTGAGCGTGGCAAACTGGGTAAACGCTTCTATTACCGTCTTGAAACTTATTTGTATGAAGGTTCTCAAGGCAACGACTTAGTCGGGTACACCAAAGAGCAAGTGATTAATGATGTGCTGGATCGTTATGAACGTCACATGACCTTCTTACACATCAATCGAATCAGTCCGGGGAATCGTCCCTTATTTCCAGACCCTCAAGGATAATTAGGAGGAACCATGTTGACCTCATATTTACATGCTTTTGCTTTGTTTTTCTCATTGCTGAATCCGTTTTTAATGAGTATTTACATGATTGGCATGATTCGGAACTCCGAAGCTAAAGTGTTTAATAAGGCCTTGATTCAGGGCTGTCTCATTGCTTTTATAGTATTTATGCTGTTCGCATGGGGTGGGGAAGCGATTTTTAGTAAATATTTAAATGTACGCTTTGAAGCCTTTCAAATATTTGGTGGTCTGATCTTCTTGGTGATTGGTTATCGCTACGTGTTTCAGGGAGCAGATACCATTGGTGAAATGCGTGGTGCGCCTGAGCATTTGGCAGGAACTATTGCCATGCCTTTTATGATTGGTCCAGGAACCATCAGTGCTGCTGTGGTGACCGGTATGGCACTGCCAATCAGCGGCGCGGCCATGATTATTTTCCTGACTTTGGCGTTGACCTGTGGCTTGATGATTTTAATGAAATTTGCGCATGACCATTTGCGTTACAAGCATGCCAAATATATTGACCGTTATGTTGATATTGTGGGGCGACTGTCGGCCTTACTGATTGGGACTATTGCGGTAGATATGATTATTAATGGGATTATTGGTGTCATGGCTGAAATGTAGAATCCAAGAAAAACGAACCATAAAAAAGCCCTCAGTCAATGAGGGCTTTTTTATTTAACTGAAGAACCAAGTGTAATAACCCCAGATCATCAGTGGCCACGATAGAAACGGGCTAAACAGCCATTTCCAAAACCAATGGTGTGGTGTAAAGCCAACACCATGGACAAAACCACCAGAAATACCAATCATGATGAACATTAGTGCACGATGACTATATCCACCTTGATCGTCCAGCATTGCAGCTGGATGTACAAGTAACACGGCTGCCAAAGGAAAAGCCAATAGGCAGGAAATGACCATTGCAAACTTATTTGGTTTTTTTTCTACACGAGGTTTTTCGATTGCAGCTTCAGTCATTTGTTATTCCTCATCTAGATCTTGATGATGTTCAATATACAAGGCACTGAGTACGCCAGCAAAGCAGGCCATCAAAATACCGAGAATCCAAGCAAAATACCACATTGTTTTATCTCCTTAGACACAGCCTTAGTAGAGGCTGTGTGAATTCTCTTCAATATGTTTGTTAGTGACCACGCCCCACATTTTGTAATAACACCAAGTGGTGTAACACAAAATAAGTGGTACGAAAATACATGCAGCAACTGTCATTACAGTCAGCGTATTTTTACTTGATACCGCATCCCACATAGTCAAACTTACAGTTGGATTAAGGCTTGAAGGCATTAGGAAAGGGAATAGTGCAAAACCAGCAGTTAGAATCGCACCTGTTACTGCTAGGCTTGAACCAAGGAAACTAAAACCAGCTTTGCCTTTACCAGCGGCAAGGATGACTATTAAAGCGCCCAAAATTGCCATGATTGGAGCAATCATCGTAATTGGATATGTGCTGTAGTTGTTCATCCAACCCGGATTAGCATTAGTAATGACTTCTTTGGCTAATGGGTTAGCAACGCCATTGGTATCAAAAGGTTGAACCAAAGTGTAACCTTGAATGTTGCCGAAGTATAACCAAGCCCCTGCTAACAAGAAGCAAACCAAGAAAACGATACCCATAATTTGAGTCGCTTTAGCAGAACGTGCACGTAAGTCGCCATCTGTACGTAGCATGAGCCATGCACCACCGTGCGCGCAAAGCATAGATAAACTTACAATACCGCATACCAAGGCAAATGGATTAAGTAGCGCGAAAAAGCTACCTGTATAAGTTGAGCGTACAGTTTCATCTAGTGTAAAAGGAACACCGAGGAACATATTACCAAAAGCTACACCGAATACTAATGCAGGAACAGCGCCACCTACAGCTAGGCCCCAGTCCCAAGAGTTACGCCATTTGGTGTTCTCAAGTTTAGAACGGTAGTCGAAGCCAACTGGGCGTAAGAACAGGGCAAATAAAACCAGTAATAGTGCCCAATACATGCCTGAGAATGCTGTTGCATAAACCATAGGCCATGCAGCAAATAACGCACCACCTGCAGTAATGAACCAAACTTGGTTACCGTCCCAATGTGGGGCAATCGTATTGATTGCCGCACGACGTTCTTCGTCTTTTTTACCTACGAATGGCATGATTGCCATTGAACCCATATCGAAGCCATCTGTAAGGGCAAAGCCAATGAGTAGTACACCCACAAGCACCCACCAGATTATTTTGAGTAATTCATATTCGATCATGCTTGTGACTCCTCAGTTGCCTTTTTCGCAGCTTCAAGTTTTTCAAAATGGTATTTACCAGTGTGAAGTGAGCTTGGGCCAAGACGTGAGAATTTGATCATTAAATACATTTCAATGATAAGAAGTACAGTATAGAACGCGGCCAATGCAAGGATTGAACCCCATACATCACCAGTGCTTAAGCTAGAAGCTGAAAGGTGAGTTGGTAGGACTTCACCAATAGTCCATGGTTGACGGCCAACTTCAGCAACATACCAACCTGTTTGAGCAGCAATCCAAGGGAGTGGAAGTGCAAACAAGGCAAATTTCAATAACCATGGTTTGTTTTCAGCATTGCGTTTACCTACAGCAAATGTTGCAAGTACGAATAACAGTAGCATCAAGAAGCCAGAAGCAACCATTGCACGGAATGCCCAGAACAAACTTGGAACGTGCGGAATAGTGTCTTTCGCAGCGGCTTTAATTTGCTCATCAGATGCATCAACTACGTTGTCAGTGTATTTCTTAAGCAATAAGCCGTAGCCCAAATCTTTTTGTGATTCAGCAAATGCAGCTTTTAATTCAGGAGAGGTATCACCTGCACGAAGTTTTTCTAGCTGAGAGTATGCAACCATACCGTTACGAATACGTTCTTCATGTTGAACGATCAGGTCTTTAATACCTGTCACTTCTTTGGTTGTTGAACGTGTTGCAATGATACCCATCACATAAGGAATTTTGATGGCATAATCTGTAGACATAGTTTCTTTGTTTGGAATACCAAATAAAGTAAACGGTGCTGGTGCAGGGTGAGTATCCCATTCTGCTTCAATTGCAGCGAGTTTTGTTTTTTGAACGTCGCCAATTTCGTAACCAGATTCGTCACCCAGTAAAATTACTGAAAGTGTAGACGCTAAACCAAAGATTGCAGCGATGGCGAAAGAGCGACGCGCAAATGGTAAATCACGTTTTTTCAGTAAGTAGTAACTTGAAATAGCAAGTACGAAAATTGCGCCAGTTACATAGCCCGCAGAAACGGTATGGACAAATTTAACCTGAGCAACAGGGTTGAAAATGAGTGCACCAAAGTCCACCATTTCCATACGCATGGTTTCATAGTTAAATGCAGAACCAACAGGGTTTTGCATCCAGCCGTTTGCAACCAAAATCCATAAGGCTGACATATTTGAACCGAGTGCTACTAGCCAAGTCACAGCCAAGTGCTGAACTTTAGATAACCGATCCCAGCCGAAGAAGAATAAACCAATAAAAGTTGATTCGAGGAAGAATGCCATTAAACCTTCAATGGCCAATGGAGCACCGAATATATCACCGACATAGTGTGAGTAATATGCCCAGTTAGTACCGAACTGAAATTCCATGGTCAAACCGGTAGTAACACCTAATGCGAAGTTAATACCGAAGAGTTTTCCCCAGAATTTAGTCATGTCTTTATAAATTTCTTTACCTGAAATCACATACGTGGTTTCCATAATGGCAAGAATAAAAGCCAGACCTAAAGTCAGTGGAACAAAAATAAAGTGATACATCGCGGTCATTGCAAATTGGAACCGCGAAAGATCGACCACGCTTTCAGAAATCATCAACGTGTCTCCTTGATTTGAGAAGGACTGCCAGCAATATGCTCGGCAACTTGATTGTCAAAATTTTTGGGAATAGTTGGGGCGTCGAACCAGATGTTCTTAATGATCATTAAAATAATCACTTTTATTATTAGTATTGCGGTTATTTCTTTGACCACGCGACGATTTAAATCTTTGAATGCTAAGCTCATTAAATAAAGCCTATTTTTTAAACTTAGCTATATTATTAACAAAACGAAACAAAAATGAAATAGCTAGAACAGTTAAAATAAAAATATATTATTAAATTAATAAAAAACAATAATTTATATTGTTAGTTAGTTAAAAAATAAACTAAAATGAGAGTAATAATACTTGAGTAAAACAGTTGTATTTATAGAATTTAATTCTGACTATTTTGCTTATATTTAATATATTTTAATTCCGACTAAAATGCTTTGTTTAATATTATCTTAACAATATATTGTTTTGTAAGTTGTTATATTGAATATTTCAGCAAAACATCATTGAATGATAAAGCTCACTAAATAATTAAAAAAATTGAATTGTGTCTCAAAAAAATAGAGTCCAAAAAAAAGACATACCGTAGTATGTCTTTACTGTTTTACATTTTGATCATGCTTAGAAATCGTAACGCATACCAACTGATAGAGTAGTCGCATTTTCATCAGCTACACCACTGATGCTGTTACCAAAGCTGCGACCTTCTTTCCAAGGATTCAGCTTAGAGTTTTTGTCGTTAATCACAGTGGCTAAGTTACCGTATACACGTAAAGTGCTGTCTAACTTATGTTCAACGCCCACACCGATCAAGCTTGCATTTGCGTCATCAGCGTCGACATCACGGTAGAAGTATTCACCGCGTACAGATGTTTTAGGCGTAAGTTTGTATTCACCAGCTAGGCCAAATACTTGAGCGTCTGGATTGGCCGTATCATTATCATGCTTTGCCATTTGGTATAGCGCACCAAGATTAAATTCTTCAGTCAGTTTATATGCACCAGCGATACGGAATGCATCACGGCTTGCACCACCAGCTGCGTTTGCAGCATTTTCGTCATATTTTTCATATGCTGCTGCAAAGTCAATTGGGCCTTCTTTATAAGTTAATGCAAGATCATAAGCTTTGTTATCATCTACGCCTTCACCGTTTGCGTCTTTATCAATTTGAGTGCCTGAGTGCATTGACATTGCTGCAAGGACATTGAAGCCACCACCAAATTTTGGTGATTTATATTCAATGGTATTTTCATTACGTTCATCAAATTTAAGGTTGCCCACACGTGTTACGTTACGTACATCACCAACCATGTCACCGAAGAAGTTGACAGGGCTACGTGCAACTTTAAATGGGCTGTCAAAGCGACCTACACGTGCTTGACCATAAGTAGCGCTTTTTAAACCAACGAATGTGTCACGTGTTGAAAAATCTACGCCTTTAGAATCAGCGCTACCACTTGCAAAGTTAACTTCTTGCTCAATTTGTGCAAATACGTTTAAGTCATCATTAATTTTTTGATCGACTTTGAAACCCAAACGTGAAGCATTCGAAGAAAGGCCAAATTCGTTGTAATCTTTACCATCATCTAGGTAGTCTAGTGAAACATGTGCACGGCCATAAACTTTAACGTCAGCTGCTGTTGCCATCACTGGTGTAAGAATTGTTGCCCCGATTGCTAATGCACATAGAGTTTTTTTCATTTGAAGCTCCATAAGACTTTTTTAGTCATATCAATATGTTTTATCAGTAGCTTGGCTAAAATGATTTGCTATCTAATGGCGCTAAGTATTCATTACAAATAAGACAGTTCGATTAAGGAAATATTTCAAAATGGTGAAAGTTGATTTAAGGATGTGTTGGAGATGTATATAAATAAAGTATTAATTATTAATGTCTTATATCTATTTGGGGTGAGCATTTTGGTCGTTTGAGAAAAAGTATAATTTGCAGGCATTAAAAATGGAGCCGAAGCTCCATTTATGACAACTAAAAATTCAGTTGAATTTTAAAGTGCGGCTTTAATTTTTTCGCCTATTGCTTTGATTTGTTCCATGTCACCCATTTTTGCAGCATGCTTGCCCAATTCGTGTACTGAAGTTGGAATCAGATGGAAGTGTACATGCGGCACTGTTTGACCTGCAGCTGCACCAGACAATTGCATTAAAACAATGCCTTTGACATCCAATGCTTTTTCAATTGCTTTCGCAACTTTTTGTACAATTTGGATGGTATATGCAGCAGCCTCTGGATCTAGGTCGAGTAGGGTAACAGCAGGAGTTTTTGGAATGACTAGGGTATGACCTTCAGCCTGAGGCATTACATCCATAAAAGCGAGTACTTGCTCATCTTCATAGACTTTAAATGCTGGAAGTTCGCCACGTAAAATACGTGCGAAAATGTTTTGATCATCATAAGCCATTGCTAAATTCCTTAAGCTAAATTAAGTCGTAATTATTTACAGCTCAATTCTTTCTGACGTTCTTTGATTGCGTCAAGTCGTTGTTGCTCTTTTTCTGAAAATTTAGGCTTAGTTGTGTAGCAATTGTCATTGCCGAACTTCGCTTTCGCATCAGGATCTTTAAAGCAGAAACCTTTTGAAGCATAAATCACATCATGGTCATTTTTTAACTTCTGGCATTCTTGCTCTGAAGCAAGTACAGCAGTTGAAGCCCCGATTAGCGTTACAGCACCTAGCAAAGTTGCAAGGGTAAATTTGTTCATGAGAGTTTCCTCAGTCATTTGTAACAATGTGTGTTTGACACTAGAGTACAATATTATGGTTATTTATCTTTATTCAATGGCGAGATATTACTCAATTGTAATTTTACTCCATTTTTCATACATAGTTACGGCAGTGGAAAAGTCACTATTTTCTTCAGATAAATCACTGGCTGCCTGTATTAGATTCTGTGTTAATGATAACACGGGTGCGGACAGTTTTGCTTGGCGAACAAGATCAACTGCAATGCCAGTATCTTTTGCAAGTAACGGAAGTGCAAAGGTTAATGGAAATTGACGATTTAATATACGTTGCGGTAAAACGGTTTCCGTGACCATGCTTTTGCCACTTGATGCATTAATACAATCTAAGGCTTCATTGAGATTAACGCCATGTGCTTTGAGTGTAGTAAAGCCTTCTGCAACTGCACAAAGATTTACAGCCATTAACATGTTGTTTACAGCTTTAACAGCGAATCCTGCACCAGATGCCCCTACATGTTTAATCAATTTTCCAAAGCACTGCATTGCTGGAAGTGCACGTTCAAAAGCTTTTATATCACCACCGACCATTACAGTAAGTGTGCCATTTTCTGCACCAATGGTTTGACCACTGACAGGTGCATCTAAAAAATCTACGCCTTGTGATTTAACAATTTGAGCAAGCTTTTGTGCTGATTCAGGCACACCGCTGGTACAATCTACCCAAATAGAGCCAGCTTTAAGTTGAACACTTGCAATTAGATTATCGACATCTTGGCTGGTCGGTAGACATGAAAAAATAACATCGGCTTGAGTGGCTTGTTCTAGTGAGACCGCTTGTGTGCCGAAGTCTGATGCATGCTGTTCTGCTTTAGCAAAATTACGATTCCATACGTAGACAGTATCAAATTGCTTTGGCAAGTGCGCTGCCATTCGATAACCCATTGCACCTAAGCCGATAAATGCTACTGACTGAATCATAATTACCCTCTAAATATTGTCTTTCACTAAACTTGATCGTTGTTCTAACCATGTGGTCATTTCAGGCCAGAAAATATTCGCGCTTTTAGAACTCGACATTAAACCAAGATGACCACCGGGAATCAGAGTAAACGTGACATCATGACTATTTGTCAATTCGCTTAAAGGCTTTGCTGCATCTGCTGTCACAATCTGATCGGTTTTACCGGCACCAATAAGTAAAGAGCAATTGATATTTTTAAGTTCAATTTTTTGTTCTTTTAACTGAATTACTCCAGTCTTTAGTGGATTTTGCAGCCAGACATTAAACACCATGTCCTGATTAATACCGCCAGGATAGTCGATCATGTGGTTGAGAAAGTTGCCCATGGTTGCGTGTTCATATAAATCATGCACATTGTCTAAATTAGATAAAAATTGCTTTTGGCTCTTAAACCATCCGACAGGGTCCACAATTTTAAAGCCGAGCGCATTGACTAGGCCTGGTGTATGCAGAAAATGCTTCGGAATTTTACCTGTATAAAAGGTGTCTTGAAGTCGTTTATTACGCGAAATGATTTGATTGGTCTTTTTAAATAAAGTACCAATTTTACCCGAAGCATAACTGTCTATTGGTGCACCCATCACCATCAGGTTTTTGACATGTTCAGGTTGGTGAAGTGCAGTATAAAGTGTGACAAAAACGCCTGCCATGCTCCAACCATGTAAAGAAATATAACGGCTATTGGAATGTTCACAGATTTGATCAATACAATAGGGTATGACATCGTCAATAAAAGACATAAAGTTTAAGAATCGATCCTGATAGCTGAGTTTGCCCCATTCCAAAAGGTAGACATCAAATCCACTATGCTGAAAATGTTTAACAAGTGAACGATAAGGATACAGGTCATAAATTGACATATTTATGGCAAGTGGTGCGACAAAAACCAAAGGTTCTTTAAACTTACGTTCTGGTGAGGCGTAATATCGAACTTTGGCATGTTTATATTCGGTAATGACTTCAAAAGGCGTGGATTGTGAAAGTATGAGCGATTTAGCATTAAATACCCGAGTAGACAGGTGCTTAAATTTTTTCTGCTGCGTCATAAATTTTTGTTTGAATGGGTGCATAACTGTCAATTGCCTGAGTCCTTGTAGGATTGATCGAAGTCTAAGCGATATTTGCGTATTATTCCTTGACCTTAAATAGCTTAGACGCTCAAAATATTGGCAATTCTTCACAAAAGGCAGTCCCAGAGACTGAGTAATGCAGATGAGCCAACAAGACGACATCGAATATCAATTAGAAACGCTTGCGATTCGTACAGGTCATACTCGTACTTTTGAGGGTGAGCATAGTGAGCCAATTTTCCTGACTTCATCTTTTGTTTGTGAAAGCGCCGCAGACGCAGCCGCAAAATTTTCAGGTCAAATTGAAGGCAATACTTATTCACGCTATACCAACCCGACTGTTCAAGCGTTTGAAAAACGTTTAGCTGTTTTAGATGGTGCTGAGGCAGCCGTTGCCACAAGTTCGGGTATGGCAGGTGTACATGCGATTACTTTGGCCTATTTAAAGTCTGGTGACCATGTTGTTTGTTCACGTGCAGTCTTTGGTTCAATCATTTCTCTATTTGAAAAATATGTCATCAAATTTGGTGTAGACGTTACATTTGTAGATTTAGAAGATTTAGATGCTTGGAAACAAGCAATCAAACCGAATACGCGCCTTTTATTTATTGAAACACCATCAAATCCATTAGCGCAAGTAGGCGACCTACAAGCGATTGCTGATATTGCACATGCACATGGTGCTTTTTTTGCAGTAGATAACACGTTCTGTACACCTGTATTACAACAGCCAATTAAATTTGGTGCAGATCTCGTGATTTACTCATCAACCAAATATATTGATGGTCAAGGTCGTGCTTTAGGTGGTGCGGTCGTGGGGAGTGCAAAATTAATGGAAGAAATTACTGGTGTAATTCGTACACTTGGTAATTCTATGAGTCCATTTAATGCATGGATCTTCTTAAAAGGCTTAGAAACACTCAGTCTACGTATGAAAGCACATTGCGAAAGTGCACAAGTTTTGGCTGAATGGTTGGATGCACATCCAAAAGTTGAAAAAGTATATTATGCAGGTCTTCCAAATCATGAAGGTCATGCTTTGGCGAAAAAGCAACAAAAAGGTTTCGGCGGTGTCGTATCATTTGTTGTAAAAGGTGAGCGTGAAGGTGCTTGGACTGTAATTGATAATACTAAATTCCTTTCAATTACAAGTAACTTGGGCGATGTGAAATCAACCATTACACACCCAGCAACGACATCACATGGTCGTATGTCAGCAGAAGTGAAGAAAGTTGCAGGTATTAGCGAAGGTTTAATTCGCGTATCTGTTGGTTTGGAAGATATTAATGATATTATTCGCGATATTTCACGCGGTTTAGATCTTATCTAAACTCAATTAGTCAGTTTTGTTCGGAGATTTTTATGAACATTAATATGCTCATGCAGCAAGCTCAGCGCATGCAAAAAGAAGCTGAAAGCAACATTAAAAAAGCCAAGGAACAGCTTGCACAAGTCGAAGTTCATGCTGAAGCAGGTGGTGGCCTGGTGAAAGTAACGATGACTGCACGTCATGTCGTTAAACGTATCGAAATCAACCCTGAATTACTTCAAGATGATGCTGATATGATTGAAGACTTAATTGCAGCAGCAATGAATGATGCTTCTCGTCAAGCTGAAGCGGTGGCAGAAGAAAAAATGAAATCTGCAAATTCAGGTATGGGTCTACCACCAGGTCTAGCTGGTCTATTCTAAGGAAATATCCCAATGTTTAGTGATCGTTTTGATCAACTTGTACAGGCATTGCGGATTTTGCCAAGCGTTGGGCCGAAATCGGCTCAGCGTATGGCACTCCACTTAATCATGAAAAATAGAGAGGGGGCAATTGGTCTAGCGCATGCATTGACTGAAGCTACGAACTATATTCATGAGTGTTCAATCTGTCATTCGTTGACTGAAGATGAAGTATGTAATATTTGTTTATCTACAGAGCGAGATGAGCAATTATTATGTGTAGTTGAGTCACCAGCAGATGTCATGGCAATTGAACAAAGTGGAAGCTTTAGAGGGAAATATCATGTCCTTGGCGGGCATCTATCACCACTCGATGGTATTGGGCCAGATGAAATTGGTATTCCACACTTGGTACATCGTTTAAGTGATGGAAAGGTTCAGGAAGTCATTTTGGCGACAAATGCCACGGTAGAAGGTCAGGCAACAGCACATTATCTTGTTGAAGCAACCAAGCATTTACCAGTGCAAATGACACGTATTGCGCAAGGTGTACCACAAGGCGGTGAGTTAGAATATGTTGATAGCCATACACTCAGTCAGGCTGTACACAACCGCATGAGAATGAAATAAAGGTAGAGCGAAATTCGTTTCGCTTTTCTTAAATTATTTAATTGGTTATAGTTTATAACGATAACAGAAAAACGAATTATTTTATAAAAAACCGATATAACGGAAATAAATACTCAAAATTTAATCAACCCTTATAGAAAAATATTATATATCGGTTAAGATAAGCTCAAAGAGCATCTAATATTAGACTCAGCAATTTATGTATCAATTTATTCAAAAGCAAACGGACTTAGATACAGTTCTAAATCTGATGAACCAGAACTCAATTTATGGACTCGATACCGAGTTTATTAAAGTTGATACCTTGTGGCCAAAACTGGGACTTTTTCAAATCAATGTGCAAAATCAGGTGTATTTACTTGATGGTACAACCCTTGATTTGACTCAGTTTTGGGACAAATTGTTTAACGCACAGCAAAATATTTTTCACGCATGCAGTGAAGATATTGATTTGATCTATCATTATGCACAGAACAAGTCTTTGCAAAATGTATTTGATACTCAAGTTGGAATGTCATTCCTAGGACATGGTTTGCAAGTGAGTTATCAAAATGCGCTTAAAACCATGCTCAATGTTGATATTGATAAAGATCAAACACGCTCTGATTGGTTAGCTCGACCACTAACACCTGAACAAATGATGTATGCAGCGAATGATGTGCATTATTTAATGAATTTGAGTCAAAATATCCAAAAAGATTTGGCTGAAAAAAGTTTATTAACTTGTGTACTTGAAGACTGTAAAAATTTAACGCATGAAATTGGTACAGAAACACCAATCCATCAGCTTTATCATGATATTGGTAATTATCGCCATTCGCGTCGTCAGCTTATGCAAATTCAGCATTTAGCGGTATGGCGTGAGCAAATGGTGAAGGCGTTAAATCAGCCGCGTAGTTTTATTTTAAAAAATTCAACTATTATTGATATGGTCGAAAAGAATCCGCGTAATAATTTTCAGTTGAGTTCAATTAAAGACATTCGTGCCAATATCGTGCGCGAACATGGCAAGACTATTTTGGATTTATTGAAGTTCTTGCCTGAGCAAGCAGAATGGCCATTACGTATGGCACGTCCTATTCGTCACTCTTCGCAGGATATCGGTGCTCGTGTAGATGAAGTGATTCAGCAGGCTGTGCATGAAACCACTGTTCCGAAAGAAGTGCTGATGCGTAAAAAATGGCTAAATGCTTTGTATCAACACGTGGTCTTTCACAATGATGAACAAGATTTGCCAAACTATTTATTGGGCTGGCGTTATGATTTGTTAACTAAGCCTTTAATAGAGGTATTACATGCAGATGAAACGTATCTATCACGTCAAATGAAGGTGATGGAATAGGGTAGATTGATTAAAGAACTATCACTTATACAAATTCACGACTGATGCGTTAATAAACACTAATGTATCAGTCTTTTTTTTGATGTATCCTTTGCCTTGCGATTTATGAGTATTGATTCAATTATGTTCTGTTCTATCTACAAATCGAGCAAAAAAGATGAAATGTATCTTTACGTTGCTCGCCCTGAAGTGAAAGAAAACGAAGCTGAAGCTGCCGATCCGTTAGATGTATTGTCTGAAGCGTTACGTAAGGCTTTTGGCCGTGCGACATTTGTTATGGATTTAGAGTTGACTGAGTCTCGTAAACTTGCACGTGTTAATGTGTTGCATGTTATGGACTCAATTGAAACCAAAGGCTTCTTTATTCAAGTGCCGCCTGAAGGTTTAATCGATCCAAACGCAGTAGCTCCAGAAGGCTTGCGTGGTGCATAACAATAATTCAGGAGTTGTGAAATGAATGGTGTAGTAACTGTATTGGACTCAATTCCTGAAAGCAGCATTGCAATCACGGTATACCTTGGGGGAGCGTTGATTGCATTGTTGTGTTGGTATGGGCTCATGAAGCGCGTACCTAAGCCATTTGGTGCAATAGGTTGGTTATTGGTATTTGCTATTTTATTAACACCAACTGTTTCTGCTGGAACCAATGCTTCAATTGCACCGGCTATTTTTGGTTTGATTTTTGGTGTGTTGACGAAAGATCAGCCATTAGTTTGGTCAAATTTATCTCTGATTATGTTTGTGGTTGGTATTGGCTTGGTGATTGGTTATTTCTGGTCACGATATGCTGCTACAAAGCCTACACAGGTTGTAAAAAAGAAAACTTCACCGCTTTAAATAAAAAAATAAGGTTATGTCATGTCTGTTGAAATGCAACAATTTACTGGTACAGCGCAATACATCGCTACAGATAGCTTAAAACTGGCTGTAAAAGCTGCTCGTTCACTTCAAAAGCCGCTCCTTGTTAAAGGTGAGCCTGGCACGGGTAAGACCCTGTTGGCTGAACAAGTAGCTGAAAGCTTGGGCCTTAAACTGATTACATGGCATATCAAATCAACCACGAAAGCACAGCAAGGTCTGTATGAGTATGATGCTGTTTCACGTTTACGTGATAGCCAACTTGGTGACGACCGTGTTTATGATATTAAAAACTATATTAAGCCGGGTAAGCTTTGGGAAGCGTTTACTAGCGAAGAACGCTGTGTCTTATTGATTGATGAAATTGATAAAGCAGACATTGAGTTTCCTAACGACTTATTGCATGAGCTCGACAAAATGTCGTTCTATGTCTATGAAACTGGCGAAACAATCACAGCGGCACAGCGTCCAATTGTGATTATTACTTCGAATAATGAAAAAGAATTACCAGATGCTTTTTTACGTCGTTGTTTCTTTCATTATATTGAATTCCCTGATGAAGCGACCATGCGTGAAATCATCGATGTACATTTTGATAATATTTCAAACACATTGGTATCTGAAGCATTACAAGTGTTCTTTAAGTTACGCCAAATTCCAGGCCTGAAAAAACCACCTTCAACGTCTGAGTTGATTGATTGGTTAAGTTTATTGATGGCAGATGATATGCCAGAAGATATTTTACGTAACACTGATAAATCAAAATCAATTCCACCGTTGTATGGTGCGTTGATTAAAAACGAGCAAGATGTGCAATTGCTTGAACGTTTAGCATTTATGTCACGTCGCTAAGTTGCATATTTGAAATTTAAAGCCGGTTTGTCCGGCTTTTCTTTTGTATGTATTAAGGCTACAGGTCTGTATTTTATGTTTAAGTTTTCAAAGATGAAATTTCATGTGCTGTTTACAATGGCGCTGATAATAAATTTAAGCTGCATTTCTGTACAAATTTCAGCAATGGATGCGGAAACATTTCAACAAACACATGATCAATTGATAAAAGATGGCTATTGGGCACAAGTGGCCGAAAAACAATTAGAAGAAAAGCTAATGGGGCAAGCTGAGAATGAAATAGTTCAACAGGCGATCCAATCTAAGCAATGTATCTCGAAGTATTATGAGCTGCAATTTTATGATTTTATACTAACGAATTTTAAAGAATATCAGCAATACCGCCGAGAAATGGGTTTTACGCGGGAAGTGGATGTGCAAAAGCTGAAACAGGAGCATGCCGACATCAACCATAAATTCGTTGCGCTTCAGCAAACTTTAATCGGTACAGCTTTTCCTTGTCATTTACCTCTAGAAACTCAAAATCTCAATAATGTCAGCTCGAATGATATGAATAGGCAGTGAAAGCTTTTCGCTTTACTTGCTAGGTGCAATTTTTCATAATGTGTGCAGTATAGAGGTTAGCTCAGTTGCATAACGCATAAAAATATCTCATGCAATTAAACTGGCTTGGCCTTCCGAAAACTTAATTTTATTGGATTTTACTCGCCTATGTTTGTGCGACTGTTTTATACCCTCAGAAAATATGGCGTGCCAGTATCGACACGAGAACTCATTGATCTTAATGAAGCGGTTGCAGCAGGGCTTGTTTTTGCGAATCAAGACGAATTTTATCAGCTTGCAAAAACCATCATGGTAAAAGATGAGCGCTTCTTTGATAAGTTTGACCGAGCGATGAAAGATTATTTTGATGGCATTGCAACGTTTGATTTAGATGAATTGCTGAATCAGGTTCATAAGCTGCCAAAAGACTGGTTTGATCTAGAGCTTATTGAAAAGCATTTAACTCCTGAACAACGCGAAGAATTAAAGAAAGCGGGTTCGTTAGAAGAACTCATGAAAATGCTTGAAGAACGTTTGCGTGAGCAACATAAAAAACATCAGGGTGGAAACAAGATGATAGGCACGGGAGGGACATCGCCCTTTGGTGCTTATGGTGATCATCCTGAAGGTGTGCGCATTGGTGGGCCTGGGCGTAAGCGTTCTGCCGTTAAGGTTTGGGAACAACGCCAATATCGCAATTTGGATGACGATCAAATTTTGGGTAGTCGACAAATGCAAATGGCATTACGTCGATTGCGTAAATTTGCGCGTCAAGGTGCAGCAGAAGAATTGGATATTGACGGCACTATTCGTGAAACAGCCAAACAAGGTATTTTGGATGTTCAATTGGTGCCAGAACGTCGTAACCGCATCAAAGTTTTGATGTTGTTTGATGTTGGTGGATCTATGGATGCACATATTGCACAGTGTGAGAAGCTATTTAGTGCAGCCAAAACTGAATTTAAAACTTTAGAATATTTTTACTTTCATAACTGTCTATATGATTATGTATGGAAAGATAATATCCGTCGTTCAAGTTCACGTATGAATACGTGGGATTTGTTTAATACCTATGGACGGGATTATCGGGTGATTGTGGTAGGTGACGCCAGTATGGCACCGTATGAGTTAAATTCTGCGGGCGGCTCAGTTGAATATATGAATGACGAGGCAGGACAAGTTTGGTTACAGCGTTTACGTAATCACTTTGATAAAACAGCTTGGTTAAATCCTGAAGAAGATAACTATTGGCACTATACCCAAACGATTGGTGCGATTAAGCAAATATTTGAAGATCATATGTATCCGATGACCCTTAAGGGTGTAGAAGATATGACAAAATATTTAGCGCGGTAAATCATTTTAATGCGGTAGGCTGTAGAAATAATAGACTGCTTTAAGTGAGAAGATGTGTTTTGACTTGTTGTATAAAGTCAAAATTCGTTAGTATCGGAGCAGTCTTTTTTATACCTAATTTCTTAGAGCGAAGGAAATACGATGGATCATCAAATTAATGGCATTGCTTTACCCAACGAAGAAGGTTTCTTTGGTGAATACGGTGGTCAATTTATTCCACCTGATTTAAAGCAGGCAATGGACGACATTAATGTTGCTTATGAACAGATCCGTCATACAGAAGAATTCCAAAATGAATTAAAAGAATTATTTGCACACTATGTTGGCCGTCCAAGTCCATTGTTCTATGCAAAGCGTCTATCAGATAAATTAGGTGGCGCACAGATTTATCTTAAACGTGAAGATTTAAATCATACGGGTGCACATAAAATTAATCACTGTTTAGGTGAAGCACTTTTAGCAAAATACATGGGGAAAACCAAAGTGATTGCTGAAACGGGTGCAGGGCAGCATGGTGTTGCATTGGCTACAGCATGTGCACTTGTAGGTATTCCATGTGAAATTCACATGGGACAGGTTGATATTGAAAAAGAACACCCTAATGTGGTGAAAATGAAGATTTTAGGTGCCAACCTGATTTCGGTTACACGTGGTACCGCAACATTAAAAGATGCTGTGGATAGTGCGTTTGAAGAATATTTAAAAGATCCGAAAAATTTCATTTATGCGATTGGTTCTGTGGTTGGCCCACATCCGTTTCCTAAAATGGTGCGTGACTTTCAAGCAATTATTGGTGAAGAAATTAAAGTTCAGTCGAATGACCGCTTTGGCTCTAATCCAGATTATGTCGTTGCATGTGTTGGTGGTGGTTCAAATGCAGTCGGTGCATTCAGCGCATTTTTAAATGAAGCAGATGTGAAATTGGTAGGTGTAGAGCCTGCGGGTCATGGTTTGGATACAGATATGCATTCTGCAACCTTAACTTTAGGTAAGCCAAGTCAAATTCATGGTATGGCGTGTTATGTACTTGAAGATGAACAAGGTCAACCGTTACCAGTGCATTCAATTGCATCCGGTCTAGATTACCCAGGTGTTGGTCCACAGCATAGTTTGCTTAAAGATTTAGGTCGTGTTGAATATACTACAGCGACTGACCAAGAATGCTTGGATGCGTTTATGACTTTGTCTCGTGTGGAAGGTATTGTCCCTGCACTTGAAAGTTCTCATGCAGTTGCGTGGGCATTACGTGAAGCACCAAAACTGACTAGAGACATAAAAATCGTAGTCAATGTGTCAGGTCGTGGTGATAAAGATGCTGATTATGTAGCTGCAAAATTAGGTCTTAACTAATCGCTCAATTAAAAAAGACTAAGTTGTGCATCCTTGTTTGAAGATGTATAAATTTTCTGAACTTGATCATCAATATCCCAGTTTTTAACTGGGATATTTTTTTTGACATAGCTTTTATAAAAACTGTGGTCAAAGACTGATGAAATTGGAATAAGTTCAGGATGTAAGGTATAGATAACAGCTTTGCTATCTAATAGTTCTGTGACTGCTGCCGCAAGCTCAAGGTTAATGGTACGTCTATGTGAACTGAGTAAAGGATCATGTTTCATTGATACCATTAATGATTCAAGTTTTGAAATTATGCAATCAATTTGATTTAAGTTATCTGAAGCTGAATTTAGTATTGAGTAATTGCTTTGTAATTTTATTGTCATTACGTTTATTGGGTGCTTAAAATTATGCAATGATATTGATTAATTCTCCCCCTTTAACTATTTGATAAAGGGGAAATTAATTTAGCCTGAAATGTATTGTTGAAGTTGTTCAATCAATTTACGTTGATCATCCATCGCAGCTTTGACTAAATCACCAATCGAAATAAGACCACTCAGCTGTTTATCTTCAACTACAGGTAAATGTCTCAAGTGGCGATCTGTCATCAATTCAAGGCACTCTTCAACCGTTGCTGCTGTAGTCACGGTAATCACGCTACCGGTCATAATTTCACTTACTGTGGTATCAAAAGAGGTTCTTTCCATGAGGGCAATTTTTCGCGTGTAGTCACGCTCTGAGAGAATTCCAACCACATTGCCTTCATGAGTAACGACAAGCGCACCAATGCTTTTCTCAGCCATAAGTGAGATCGCTTCGAGTACGGTTGCATCCGGTGTAATTGTGTAAATTTCTTTGTAGGCTTTGTCTTTCAAAACTTGTGCAACAGTAGTCATATATTTTGTCCCTTATAGTATTTTTTGTTTAATTTAAATTAGCGTGAAATTTAGAAAATGCAAACACTTTTCAGTGTCTGCATCAGTTATTTTGTTAGTCAATTTGAATTAAACAGTACGCATATTTGGCGTTGAAAAAAAGAAATGGCGCATTTGCATAGTCGTAAGTTTTAATTTGATGTTATTTGAACTATATAAGGCAGGTGTGACTTTGAGCCTTGTGAGTGTTGGTAATAGCGCGACTTCAAAATCACGTGGAGTAATACGTCGTGGTGTGTAGTTTGGCCAATTCTTCTTGGCATATTTATGTGCCTGAATACCATTTAACCAAAAGGGGAAGATAATATCATCTTGATCGCTGGTCATCGCCCAGCCTTGTTGGTGATAAAGTCCCCATAAAACACCACAGTACATCATGGTTTTTAAAATATTAATTTTAAAAAATATATCTTTTTGAATCGGTTTATATTGCTTTAATTTAGACATCATATGCAGCGTGTTGTTGATGTTGCTCCTATTGTAGAAAATTCAAATGAAATTACTGTGTATGTCTTGAACTTGATTGTAAGAATTTATGTATATAAATAGCTAAGTCAAAAAGTAAAGGGTGAAAAAAACGCCACCTGGGTGACGTTTGATTATGCTTGCAATGTGGCCATGTTTTGCCAATATTGCGCTTTAAGTGAGTCACGCTCTACACGGAAACCTTGGTAATAAAGTTCAGCTAAAAACATTGCTGCTTTACCATGGCCAGCGCGAGCTGCTTGTTCCAATTCATGTACTGCATCGCTGAAGTTCATTTGAGATTGGATTGTATTTACTGCTGTTGCATAAACGTGTTCAAGTTCATGCTGAGAGAATTGTTGAATCATATTAAACTCCTTATTCTAATTATGATCATTCAAGGGCCCATTCTTTAGCCCTTTTAACTAATATAACTAAGTATTATTAAACTAATATTACAATTAGCTTGAATTGTCAACTATTACTGCAAATATTTTACTTGTTGGTATAGTTTACATGATTAAACAATGAACATTTGCTTAATTGATTAAAATACTAACATAAGAAGTTGTAGATAATAAGGAGAAGGACATGAGTAGAATTTTAGACGGTTTGACTTTAGATTATCCTCCTACAATGTCTCAAATTGTGGAGTTGGCGCATCAACATCGACGCAACTTAGATGATGCAATTTTTCATCAAGAAATACATTTAGGGGATTTTGGTTTAGCACAGCGTAAACGGGTTTATGATTTCACGCGTGATTTAGATAAGAATCAACGCTTAGAATTTTACAATGCTTATAACGGAGAACTATTAAAAATAGCTGATGATGATGATTTGCATCCTGCACATGCAGAAGGTGGGATGAGTATTTTTGCCGTCATTATTGTGTTGGCTATTATTGCATTAATCCTTTATTTTGCTGTGATTCGTACCATTATTCATTAAAAGATACGATTTAGTCACATGGCACCATTTTGAATTGCTTATGAATTAAGCAGGATTACTTGAACTTATTTAACGTCAGCCATACACTACTTTTAACCTGAGGTAGTGTATGACTATTGATTTAGAAAAAATTATTCAATTCAAATCTAAAATACAGCTTGAGCAAGTCTATAATATTTTCGTTTCAATGATGATTGCGATTATTTTGATTCTCGCTGTAATTGCATTATGCCGTCCTATTTCCGTGCAACAGTATCAAAACGTATCAAGTCTTGCTGTTCAGCAAAGCTATCCTGAAACTCAAGAAATGGCTGTGTTATTAAAACAGCAAGATAAAATACGAATGGCTGCTTATCTTAAATTGATGCACGCTTATCAGATGGAGTCTGTGCGGGCACATCAGTTGCCGGCATTGGCAGAGGAGCAACATTAGAGGGTAATTGCTTAGGCTCAGGTGTTGTTCCTAAATTCTCTTGTAAAATGTGTTTCAGTTGTTCTTTGTCCAGTTGCTGACTGACAACAATTACTGTCATATCTTCTGGATGCATATATTTTTGCACAGCTTGTTGTACATCATTTACTGTTATTTTTTCCAAAAGCTTTGGATATTGGGATAAGTAATCCGTTGGTTGATCATAAAAACCGAGTAGCCCTAGTTGAGCGTTAATAGTTGAGTTACTGCTGTAATTGTTGGGGAAAGCCCGAAGCATCCCTGCTTTTGTTTCTTCAAGCTGTTTTGCATCAATCGGTTTTTTTACAAAGTCGACATAGGCTTTGTGTGCTACTTTGATGCTATCAACGAGTTGATCCTGACGTGTGCCATAACTAAAACTAAATGTTCCAGGGGATTGGCTAAAGCTAAAAGAACTATAAGCTCCATAGGTATAGCCGCGCTTTATACGAAGTTCTTGCATTAGTATGGAGTTAAAACCACCACCACCAAACATTCGATTGGCAACTTCTAAGGCTAAACGATCTGGATTATTACGAATAGTGCCTAAGTGCCCAAACATCACATTGGCTTGTGTCGAATTAAATGGCATATAAACGATGTTAAAACCATTCTTTTCAACTGGGGTTGCTAACGGTTTTGCTTTTTCACCTTGTTTTAAGTTACCTGAAAGTCGTTCGGCAAGATTTTGGGCTTCTTTAGTGCTCAATTTGCCTGTAATCGCAATATTCATATTTTGTGCAACGAGAAATTTATCGCGAAACGTTTTTAGAATTTCCGGTGTGATTTTTTTGATACTACCATTTGTTCCTGTAATTGGCTCTGCATAAGGATGCGTGCCATATAGTTCACGATTAAAGCGAATACCCATGAGTCGGCTTGGGCTTTCTTGTAGTTGCTTTTGACCTGCTTGGTTATTGCTTAAGGCTAAGCTAATACTGGAATTTTTAAATGTTGCATTTTTGAGTATCTCCATCATCATGCCGAGTGCAGGCTCAAGTTTTTTAGGGTCGGATAAAACCCGTAGTCGCATCACAAACATGTCTCGGTGTGCTTGTATGCTCATCTGGGCACCAGATTGATCAAATACCGATGCTATTTCTGCAGCATTATATTTTTCCGTGCCTTCATCCATCAGGCGAGCGGCCATATTCGCTGTACCAAATAAACCTTTTCCAACTTCTTCATCACGTGCGGCACCTGCATTGAAAGTAAGCTGAATATCGACCATTGGTAAATCTTGTGATTCTACAAAAAGTGTGCGAACACCATTTCGGTTTTTTAGTTCCTGCACATGAGGTGCACGATATTCTTTCTCTAACTGCACGTTTCGCAGACTTTGCAGCATTGGAATGGACTGTAGTTGACTCGGATTGTCATTAATATCAGGTATATTTTCAGTATAACTTTCCGCAAAAACCAGACCGCTCGTAATGGATAACACGCTCAGGCATAAAATTTTCAATGTAGACATGTTTATTCCTTAAATCGCATTATCTGTTTCGATAGATTGAGCATTTTGTGGCACACTTGGCGTTGCTTCAACTTTTTCATTTTTGTCAGCAGGGGCTGGGTTAATGGTGCTTATTTGATTGTTTTCTTGTTCAGGCAAGAGATACATGGTACTTAAGTTCTCCCGTACAAAATAAGCATTGGCAACGCGTTGAATGTCTTGAGCACTCACGTTTTCATAATATTTTGGAAGTTCATCCATCAAGCGAAAACTTAATCCATTGACTTCCAAATTACCGATCATTTTTGCCTGACCACTAATATCGTCTTGGCTATAGATTAAATTGGAAATAAATCGTGTTGTAATACGTTCTACTTCAGGGCTTTTGACTAATTCTGCTTTAAGTAAATCAATTTCATCCTGAATGGCTTTTTGCGCCTGTTCCATTTTGATGCCATCTGCGGGTAGTGCAGAGATGCTAAATAGGCTATCGCCACGATTATAAGGATCATAAGAGGCGCTGACCGCGGTTAATATTTTACGCTGACGTACCAACTTGTCTTGTAGGCGTGATGAAATACCACTGTCTAAGACATTTCGAATGATGTTTAACGCATACGCATCTTGCGGATTTTTTGCTGTAGCAAGTGAATGTACATTCCAAGACATGTAAAGATTTGGTACTTGTACAGGAAGTTTAAGTTCCATATGGCGATAACCAATACGCTCAAATTCTAAAACATCATTCCGTTCAGGCGTTTTACGTGATGGGATGTCTCCAAAATACTTTTGGACTTGTCGAATCGCAGATTCTGCATCCACATCTCCAACAATGACTAAAATCGCATTATTGGGTGTATACCATTCTTTGTACCATTGCTTTAAGTCTGTTAATTTGATGTTTTGTAGATTCTTCATATGGCCAATCACAGGTTGGCGATAATGACTGGTGGGGTATGAAATCCATTTAAAGCGTTCGAATGCTAATGACCGAGGATTGTCATCGGTACGCTGACGACGTTCCTCCATCACAACTTTAATTTCTGGGTCAAAGTCTTGCTGTTGTAAGCGTAGATTACTCATACGATCGGCTTCTAATTCCAAAGCCATTGGAAAATAAGCCTTAGGATAGAGTTGATAATAATTGGTGTAATTGGTAAATGTTGCGGCATTAATACTGCCACCGTAAATTCGGCTTAAACGTGTGAATTCATCATTCGGAACCTTGGTCGTTCCTTTGAACATCATATGCTCTAAGGCATGAGATATACCGAGCAGATTGCCGGATTCATCGCTACTCCCAACTTTGTACCAAATATGCGTCATGACCATGGGCGCGCGATGATCCTCACGAATGATGACTTTTAAACCATTTTTAAGTGTGGTTTCAAACGTTGTTCGCGTAAGTTGGCTACGTGTATCAGCATATAAATAACTGCTTGCCAAAATGCTGCTTGCAGCTAGGCCAATATGAAGAAGAGAGCGAATTAAATAATTGAAAAGACGAGGAGAAATCGTTTTTTTAGAGGACACAAATCTATCCGGTAAAATCTATTTTATATACTGATATTTTGCCTAAGCGTGCTTTGAAAGCAACTGAAACGTGTTGTTTTTTGGTGTGTGTGTGGCTCATAGCACAGGAAAGGCTCAAATTAAGATAAGTTATGTTAGAATCTCATTTTTTTAACGCAGTGCTTTTCAAGGATTCGGCATGCAACAGCAATCTAATGGGCAGAATAAATTTTTGATTGATGCTGATATCGGTGATGACGATGTCACGTTACCGAGTTTACCTGCGGTAAATGTGCCGATTATCGAAACAGCAAAAGCACAGGAACAAATTGTACCTGAAGTGAGTGAGACTGAAGCACCATCTAAAGGTGGTTTCTTTAGCCGCATGAAAGAAGGCTTATCAAAGTCTCGTAAAAACTTAGCCGATGGTATGGTCAATATCCTGATTGGTGGTAAGGAAATTGACGATGAGCTTTTGGAAGAAGTGGAAGAACAACTTCTGGTCGCTGACATTGGTGTAGAAGCAACAAAAACCATTATTGCAAATTTGACGGAGCGTACTGAGCGTGGTGATTTAATTTATTCGCACTCATTGTATAAAGCTTTACAAGAAGAATTGGTTGCTTTGCTTGCACCACGCGTAAAACCTTTGCATATCGATACAAACAAAAATCCGTATGTGATTTTAGTTGTGGGTGTGAATGGGGTTGGTAAAACAACCACTATTGGCAAATTGGCAAAACGCTTACAAGGTGAAGGTAAGAAGGTTATGCTGGCGGCAGGTGATACCTTCCGTGCAGCAGCAACAGAACAACTTCAAATTTGGGGTGAACGTAACAATATCCCCGTTGTCGCACAGGGTCATGGTGCAGATTCAGCATCTGTGATTTTCGATGCATTCGAGAGTGCACGTGCCAAAGGTGTTGATGTGCTGATTGCAGACACCGCTGGTCGCTTGCATAACAAAGGGCACTTGATGCAAGAATTGACCAAAGTTAAACGTGTGATGCAGAAAATTGATGCAACAGCGCCACATGAAGTGATGTTGGTGGTTGATGCAGGTACAGGTCAAAATGCAATTAATCAAGTTGAAATGTTTGATGAAGCAGTTGGACTAACAGGTTTGACCATTACCAAGTTGGACGGTACAGCAAAAGGCGGTGTTTTATTTAATATTGCCAGCCGTACACATGTGCCAATTCGCTTTATTGGTGTGGGTGAAAAAATTGATGATTTACGCCCATTCTCTGCCAAATCTTTTGTTGCTGCGCTATTTGAAACCGATAAGTGAAATGCGTGACAATTCACACAAACTCCGTTAAATGCGGAGTTTGTTGTTTTTTGCGTGGTTGATTGATTTAAAAAGGAACAGTAAATAATTTTATAAATCAAAATATAGGCATAGAAACCCTTAAAATAAACATGGATTTATTTCATTTGAATAATTTTAAATTTGGGGTGTAGGTGTGGCGTTGCTCGATAAAATTGGTCATGTATTGACTGCGGATATCACGAAAGACTTTAAATTAAAAAAGAAAAATATCGAAATGGATACACCAGTTTCTTTTGTAGAGCACTTAAAGAAACGACGAAGTATTTATGATTTAGGCAAAAAAGTTCATTTTAGCCAAGCTTATATTGCTGGATTAATTCAGGAATCTGTTCGTTGTTGTCCGTCTGCATATAACTCGCAAAGTACCCGTATCGTTGTGTTGTTTGGTGATTCACATCAACAATTTTGGGATATTGTTAAAGAGGTACAGCGTAAAAATGTGGCTGCACATATTTTTGAAGGGGCTGCCTTAAAAGTTGATCAATGCGCTGATGCTTTTGGCACGGTATTATTTTATGAGGATCAACAAGTAATTCAGCAATTACAGAAAAAAGTACCGTTTAGTGCCGAAGATTTCCCAGTATGGTCTGAACAAACATCAGGGATGGCGCAGTTTGCTGTTTGGACGTCCATTGCGGATGCGGGAATGGGGGCATCATTACAACACTATAATCCACACATTGATCAAGCCATTGCAAACTTTTTAGGGATTAATGAACATTGGTTGCTCCGTGCACAATTGGTTTTCGGTTCTGTAGAAGGAAATGCACCTGAGCGAGAAGAGCCTGAAGATCAAGAACGCTTTCGAATTTACACTTAATTGAATTGAACTTTTTAAAATTAACCTATGATGAATATGTGAAGATAGTGTAAATACAGCGGTGTCTGTGCTGTCGCTGTATTTTTTAAGATAAAACAATATTACAAAGTTAAAAATCATTGTTCTAGAAATAAAACACAATGTTGTAAATACAGTCATGTAATTGTTAAAAACTTCAATTAAGATTATTTCAATCCATTTATATGATCTGAAAATAAAAAGAGGCTTTCTATGTCATTCCTTAACCAAATTGAACAACGTCGTACCATTTATTCGATTGGTAATAATGTAACTTTGTCACAAGCTGAAATTGAACAGACGATTAAAGATGCTGTGCGTTTAAGCCCATCATCATTTAACTCACAGACATCTCGTGTGGTTATCTTATTTGGTGATTCACATCAACAATTTTGGAATATTGTCCGCGAAACCTTGAGAAAAATTGTACCTGCTGATGCTTTTGAAGGTACTAATGGCAAAATCAATAGTTTTGCAGCTGGTTTTGGTACAGCTCTGTTTTATGAAGATCAAGCAGTTGTGAAAGCACTTCAAGAGCAATTTGCGTTATATGCCGACAATTTTCCAGTTTGGTCAGAACATTCGACGGCTATTGCTCAATTTGCCACATGGACGGCATTGGCGGAAAAAAATATTGGTGCATCTTTGCAGCATTACAACCCAATTGTAGATGAAGAAGTAGCGGCAGCATTTTCAGTGCCTGAGAATTGGAAATTACGTGCGCAACTTGTATTTGGTTCTATTGAAGCCCCAGCGGGTGAGAAAACCTTCATAGATGATGCTGAGCGCTTTAAAATATTTAATTAAGTTTTGTGACTTAAAGGCATTCAGAATATTAAAAGGGCGTATTTCGCCCTTTTTTTTATATGTATAAAATAAAAAAAGATATCTGAATTATGGATTGAAGCTAAGCGTAGAGTAATAAATTGATGTCATACCATTGTCATATATGCATAGCATAGTGCAAACCAACTTTAAAATTTGAATATGAGTGATAACCATGACTTTACGCTTTACAGTTGCTGCTGCGACATTATTGATGAGTAGTGTAGGTTTTGCTGCAGTAACATTAACAGTTCCAGAAGAAATTAAGATTGTGGCTGTTAATGATCAAGAGATAAGTGGTGGTTTATTCCGTTCGGCAGAAAAATACACTTTAAACGCTGGCGAAAATGTCATTAGTGTTCGTTATACCGAGTTTTTTCAACATCCAGACAATTCACACGATATTTTAAAATCTGGAGTTGCTTCAATACGCACACCGGTTCTGGTTGATGGTCAAGAATATCGATTGGCTTTAATAGATGCACCTAAAGACTTTGATAAAGCGCAAAACTATAAAGATCAGCCAATTTTTGGTTTATACAATAAAGCGAATCAACTTTTGGTTGAGCAACAAGGAGCAAAACAAGAGCAGAAAGCAATTTTCTCAAATACAATTTTTCGAAATAATCTTGATCTAACCAAAAAAACGGCTGCACCTGCAAATCAGCCAGCGCCAGTATATACACAAAATACATCAGTAATTGTGCCAGCTCAAAAAGCACAGTCTGTTGTGAGTGCTTCAGATCAACAATTAATTCAGTTATGGCAAAAGGCGACCAAAGTTGAACGCCAGAAATTTATGAGTTGGTTGGCTGAACAGTCCAATTAAGATTAAAGCCTAATTAGAAAAGGATCCAATGAAGCTCAGGTTTTATTTCTTTGCCTTATAAAATTATAAGCTCATCTTTGGATGGGCTTTATCTTTATATAGTGTTAATAAATTCAAAATTGGCTTAAGTAAGCACTTTAATAAAACTAAAAAACGGCTTATATTGAATGAATACTAAGCAGAAAAATGCTTTTAGTTTAAAATATGATCACTTGTGACTAATATTGTGGAAGTTTCTACAATAGGGGCTTGTGTTTGTTTTTAAACTCTATAGAATACGCTGCATACCAACGCAGACAAGCAAACGCACGAAGTGCTAAATTGTTGAGTGTTTGGTTTTACTTGCTGGTGACGAATCAGTAAGAAGATCATTAAGAGATTATGAAGAACAACTTGTGTGGATTTTTACTAGTTGATCAGTCGAAATTATTTTCATTGATTGATGGTAGAAATTACTCGAAGTTTATTTGAGAAATTAA
>NZ_LZDS01000028.1 GCF_001678755.1 Acinetobacter gandensis | reverse complement strand
TGATAGCCAAGTGAATGAGATCCATGCACGTGTAGCAGTTCTTAACAGATTTACGGAATTAGGTCGACCACTTACCCAAGTTACGCCTTAAATTTGGCTCAATTAGGGGCGCTTTGCATTTCAAATCTTTGTGCAACAAAGCCCATTATTTTTAATAAGTGTTATTGCAGTAACAATTTACATTTATGAGGATAAAAAAAGACAAAGAGTTGAGATATTAGAGCGCATATCACAATAAAACGTGAATATATGATTTTAAAATTAGATTTCTGGTGTGATTATGATGCAATTTTTTAAATGTATGTTTGGCATACATGGATTAAGTAAAAAGCATCAATGTATAGATGGTGAAATTGAATACTGTCAAAATTGCTTTAAAATCACTCTTATAAAATAATTGTTAAATAAACATAGGTAAATCTGGGCACTGGTGCTATAGTGTGTTTGATCGAATCCGTAAGCGGAACGGTAGTGTTTGAGTTGTTAATGGAATTGCGTATTCCCTCCAATCTGGTGCTAAAGCATCGAATTCAAACAGTTAACGCATAGCATGAATTCGCATCATGCCGATCAAGGGAAGCCTACAGCTATTCGTGGGTTTCCTTAAAATTCTAAAGATACTAATCTGATTTTTATCTATTTTTTCAAGCTACTGTAAATATCATAAGTTTAAATTTTTCTTAAGTGAACAATCTCCAAAATCAAAGTTGGTTTTATTTTTAATACTATTCTGTTTACAAAAGCTCATTATATGAGTCAATAAATGAACATATCTAACGGCTGGACTACTGCTTCAGCAACTAACGGTGATGAAATTCGTGTGAATATTATTCCGTTAAAAAAAATTCAAAGCAACTTGAATGGTAAAACCTTAGTTGAAGTTGCTAAACAAGTTGTCTTAGAATCAGGACAAAAGTTAACTTTAAATATTGATGGTAAATCTTTTTATACTGAACTAAATAAACTATATAAATTGTATTTTTAAACTCTCACTCTTAAACCTGAACAACTTAGAGCTAAAATTTTTTAATTAAATTATTTATAAATTAATTATTTATTTTCTTAATTTTTTCAAGAACTCTAAATTAAATATTATTAAAGGAAATTATTATGTCAAATTTAACTACAGGCACTGTTAAGTGGTTTAACGATACTAAAGGCTTCGGTTTCATCGCGGCTGATAATGGCGAAGAAGTTTTTGCTCATTTTTCTCAAATCATTTCAGGTGGTTTCAAATCACTTGCTGAAGGTCAGCGTGTACAGTTTAGCGTATCAAAAGGTCAACGTGGTTTCCAAGCGAGTGAAATCGTTGGGATTGATGGCTAATACATGGATAATTTATTAAACAAAGTAATGTTAGATGTGGTTGATCAACATGGCGCTGTCTATACACTAGAAGCTATGTGCGAAAAATCATCTGATGAGCCAAATAGTTTTGGTGATTGCGTCCGTTATCTAAATATAGAAGATGAAATAATTAAGCCTAGCTTTGATATGCATTTCTACAGTGATAAAACTGGAAAAATATTTAAGTTATTTTAATTTTTACATGCAATTAAATTAACCTCCTCCGGGAGGTTTTTTATTGGGTGAAATATGGAACTTGATGCCTATAAAAACCTAACTAAAAAGATTCCGCCTAAAAAGAAACCACGTTCCAGGCCACTACCTAAAGCCAGTGAAAAATACTTAGAAGCATTCGAGCGGTTAAAAGAAATATTAGATCGGATGAAAATGAAATATGAAGAATACTTTCATTTCAAAAGTACGAAAAATTGGCGTTTTGACTTGCACCTGATTGAACATCGGATGTTAATTGAAATCGCAACAGGTCCGTGGTCTGGTGGTCGTAAAGGCAATATTGCTACCAAGGCTTGGAGTGTAGATCGTTATGACCATGCTGAAGAATTGGGGTATCGATTTCACAGGTTTGAACTTGCAGATATCAACATATAGATGAAAAACAATCCCTAGAAATGCTCTGCGTACATGCTCGATTCTTTCAGGCATGGTGGAACACGCATAGCCCAACATTGGCCAAACTTAATCCATTACTGGTGAGTATGCTTAACGATAATATGTTCTCTATGAGCAGTGCTATTTCAGACGTGAGCAAAAAATGCGGATTCAAAATGCCACATTATGATTACGACCACATGTTTGAACTACAGACACTTCCGCATGCGAGATACAGATTGCTTAAGTAAAAATAGACCGCCTTCGGGCGGTTTTTTATTAATATGTGATAATTTATGAGATAAAAATAAATATTTGTTTATTAATGAAAAAATAAAATAAGACCAAGATTTTAGTAAAAGTATACAAATTTTGAAATAATTTAATTAAAATAAATTTGTATACTGATTTGTATACTCGCCATATCCTAACCAAGCCTTTTAGATGCAAAAGCATACAACTCTGAAAAGTTTATAACCTATTGTAAATACTAAGGAATACAGCTTGATGCTTAACATTCCAATCCATTCCAAACTAGGTGGATTCTACTTTTTCTACTATGCAATTGTTGGCACATTTATGCCATTTTGGAGCCTGTATTTAGCAGATCAAGGCTTTAATTATCAAGAAATTGGATTGTTATCTTCTATAGCGATAGTGACACGTTTTTTTGCCCCATTTATTTGGGGTTGGATTGCCGATAAATCGGGTAAGCGCATGATGCTGGTACGCATTGCGACATGGATGGAAGCTTGTATTTGGTTTCTGATTTTTATAATTCCAAACAGTTTTCAGTCTGTTGCATTACTCATGCTGGTATTCAGCTTCTTTCAAAATGCCATATTGGCTCAGTTTGAAGGGGTAACTTTATTTTGGTTGGGGGAAAAACGCGCGGCTTTATATGGAAAAGTACGTAAGTGGGGCTCAGTAGGGTTTATTGTTGGCGTATTTGGTATTGGGGCTTTGCTTGAAGTCATTCCAATATCGATGCTACCTATTATGTTGCTTTGTATTGCTTTTTTAGCATTTCTCTGGTCATTTACGATTAAAGAACCGAGTTCGGCACCAAGTTCTCAAAAGCAACTAGAGCCTTTATGGCCAGTTTTGAAACGTCCTGTTGTGGCCAGTTTCTTTATTATTGAATTTTTTCTTTTATTTTCTCATGCACCTTTTTATAGTTTTTATAGTAATTTTTTAAGTCAAGCTGGCTTTAACACAACAATCATTGGTTTGTTGTGGTCTGTTGGTGTTATTGCTGAAATTATTATGTTTGCATACGCAAACCTTTTTCTAAAACACTTTTCGTGGAGAACCTTAGTTACAGCATGCTTAATTCTAACGAGTTTACGTTGGATTGCCGTTGGATTATTCCCAAATAGTTTTATAGCGCAGTTTCTAGCGCAAACTATTCATGCTTTTAGCTTCGGGCTATTTCATATGATTGCGATGCGGATTATTTTTCAAAATTTCAATGCAAATCAACAAGGGCGCGGGCAAGCGCTATACAGTACTATGTGGGGTTTAGGTGTTGCTTTAGGCAGTATTTTGGCAGGTAAATATTGGGATATTTTGACTGGCGAATGTATTTTTATGATCGCAGGTTTATCCCTTATTCCTGCATTTATCTTTGTTGCGTGTTTACCAAAGGTGATTCAGCAAAATTAAGTTTAGATTATCCAAATGAATGAATATTAACAGTTTGCAAGTATGACTTGATTGCGTCCTAATTGTTTGGCTTGATAAAGTGCTTGATCCGCCTGATTAATCAAGAATTGTAAACTTGGTGCGTCAGGTAGTGTTTCATGTGTAATACCGATACTCACCGTGATATAAAGTTCATTGTCTTGATCGATCTGTATAGGCGTTGTTTCAACAATATTTCGAATACGTTCAGCAATTTTTTGTGCTTCATCTGCCTGAATATTACGCAGTAAAATAACAAATTCTTCACCACCGATACGAGCAAATAAGTCTTCTTCACGCAAGTTTTTTCGAATCGTATTAGCAAACTGCTGAAGGACGACATCACCGACATAATGTCCATATTGATCGTTTAATTTCTTAAAATGGTCAATATCAAGCATGATGATTGAAAATGTAGTTTCAGTTCGATTTTTTAAATAGAGTTCACCCTGTTCAAAGAAAAAACGGCGATTCATTGCATGTGTAAGGCTGTCATGATTTGCTAGATAAAGTACTTCTTTATATAATTCATGCCGATTTCGGCTAATAATACACAAAATAATAGGTGCAAGAATAAGCATAGCTAAACCAATACGTACAGATATAGCTGTCGATAAATAGGCGTTCGTGGAGTCTGCAAGATAAAAGTGATTTAGGTTGTAGTAGGTCGCTAGAATCACGACTGCATTAATAATCGTTAACGTAAATAATTGATAGGTCAGTGCAGCCCAAATTAATGCTGCTAATGGATATAAAATTGCTCCTGGACCCGGCGAAACTGCTGTGAGAATGACACATAGACCCACACTCATCACTGGTAAAATTTCATTGAAATGATAATCACGATGTCGGCGATTATGTATGATTTGTTTTAACTCTTTCAATTGGGGGAAGGCTAAAATTAATGGAAGCATAATTAAACAGTTGACGATTTCAGTGACCCACCACATCCCGAAATCAATCCAAAGACGATCTGTCGACATAAATGTATTAGATACATAGGGAACTGTAAAAATTGCAAATGTAGCACCAGCTAGACAACCGCCAACAGCAAAAATTGCAAACATCGTTAGAAAGGTAAAACCTTTATTGTAATTTAAATAATTGATATGAAAGTAACGTATAAAAAAAAGTGATACAGCTGTATTAATTAGATTTGCAAAAGTGAGTATGGTTGTTAGTTGTAAGAAGTTGCCGGTCAATAAATCGGCGAGCATATAACCTGTGAAAGCTCCTAACCAACCTCCTGTGTTACTTAATTGTGGAAAACGTAAAAATAAGGCGAGTAGGACTGCATTGGCAGGCCAAAAAATAGCTAAGTAGGTTAATGGACGACTGAAAATACCAACTAAACAGAATACAAATATAACTACGGCAATAATTGCAAAAGAATAACTTTGATGAGTCGATGGTGGTGTAAGACCGTTCAGATGCAATTTCATTAGCCTTTATATAGCCTAAGTAATTTTGTTAGAAGAATCATTAAGTCTAAATATCATAAACGATTCCACCCACAGAATAATGTATAAATTATGAATAATGTGATGTGGTTCGCGTTTAATTGGTTTTTATGCAGGCAAACACAGGTGTATGGAATTGTATGTAAATAGTCATTAAGAAAAATCATTGTTATGAAAGTGTGATAAACCGAGGAAATTTAAAAAAATATGTTACTTTAGGTAGATGATTTATATGACTGATTAAATGTATGAAAAAAGCATATCTGACAGTTTTACTCATGTTGAGTTCATTCGTAGTCATGGCGGCGGATAATAAAAAAACAGAACTGCAAGCTGATAGCAAAAAACAAGTTGAAGCAGTGAATAATTTTAAAGTGACCACTCGATCTGAATTGGTCGGTTTATGGGGGATGGAAATCCCAAATAATCGTAAGTGTATCGAATATTACAATTTCAAAGGTAATAATGATGTTGTGATTAAAAGTGGTGAAGAGTGGTCATCTGGTGTTTATGATTATCAACCAGCTCAAGATCCAAATGCTCAAATTCCAGCGCTCATTTTGCAAGTGAAATATGATAATAATCAGATGGATTGTTCCGGCAATGTGCAGGATCAAACAGGCGAAATTTCGCAATATTTTGTAAAATGGAAAAGTCCCTCAGTTATCAATTTTTGTGCCAACGATCAAGCTGAGCAATGCTTTGCAACTTTACGACGTGTACTGCCTTAAACATAACTTTTTTTTATGTTAAATCACTAAAAAGCCACTCATGAGAGTGGCTTTTTAGTATTGCGGGAGGAAATTATTTTTCCTCATGTCCTTCAATTTTTTTCAGCAAATGTTTTTCAAGGTAATGAATATCCATTGCTTGTTCACAGAAGTTTTTATCTTCAAGGATTAAATCTTTGTGAAGTGGGATATTGGTTTTCACACCTGTCAAAATGATTTCTTCTAAAGCTTGTTTCATTCGTGCAATAGATGCGTCACGGTCTTTACCATGTGCAATGAGTTTTGCAATCATGGAGTCATAGTAAGGAGGAATGCTATAGCCTTGATAAATGTGAGAATCAAGACGAATACCTGCTCCACCTGGTGCATAGAAGTGATCAATTTTACCCGGAGACGGCATAAATGTTGAAGGGTCTTCTGCGTTAATACGACATTCCATGGCATGACCACTGAGCGTGATGTCTTCTTGTTGAAGATTTAAACCAAGGCCAGCAGCAATACGAAGCTGTTGCTCAATGATATCAACACCTGTCACCATTTCGGTTACAGGATGTTCTACTTGAACACGTGTATTCATTTCAATAAAGAAGAATTCGCCATCTTCAAATAAGAACTCAAACGTACCCGCACCACGATATTGCATCAATTTACAAGCATTCACACATGCTTCTAAGATGTCAGCACGTGCTTGTTCTGGTAGGCCAGGAGCAGGTGCTTCTTCTAGTACTTTTTGATGGCGACGTTGCAAAGAACAGTCACGATCATACAAGTGAATTGCATGACCATTACCATCTGCTAATACTTGTACTTCTACGTGACGAGGTTTTTGCAGGAAACGTTCCATATATACGGTGTCGTCACCAAACCACATTTCAGCATCACGCTGCGCAGCTTGAACAGATTCGAGTAGGGTGTCTACACGCTCAACAATACGCATACCACGACCACCACCGCCTGAAGCAGCTTTAACGATCAATGGGAAGCCAATTTCTTTGGCTTCTGCTAAGGCATTATGGATGGTAACCGCATGGTCACAGCCCGGAACTGTAGGTACGCCTGCTTTTTTCATTGCAATAATGGCAGAAACTTTGTTCCCCATTAAGCGAATATGTTCAGGGCGTGGACCGATAAAGATGAAACCTGAGTTTTCAACAATTTCGGCAAATTCAGCATTTTCTGATAAGAAGCCATAGCCTGGGTGGATGGCATCTGCACCAGTAATTTCAGCAGCTGTAATGAGTGCTGGAATATTTAAATAACTTTCGCTGCTGGCACCAGGTCCAATACACACTGCTTCATCACAAAAGCGTAAGTGCATTAGGTCTTTGTCGGCATCGGAATAAACCCCAACGGTTTTAATTCCTAAAGTTTTGCAAGCACGAGTGATGCGCAAGGCAATTTCACCACGGTTTGCAATTAAAACTTTTTGCAACATTATGATTCCCCGTGGTCTTAAGCGCGATAGCGGAATAATGGTTGACCGAATTGGATCACTTCGCCATTTTTAACCAAAATCTCTTCAATCACACCGCTTTGAGTTGCTTCAATTGGGTTCATGATTTTCATTGCTTCAATAATACCAAGTGTTTCACCAGCCGAAACAGTCTGACCCACTTTAACAAATGGTGCTTCACCTGGGTTTGGTGCTGCATAGAACACACCAACCATTGGAGATGTTTCAACAGCACCACGTGGAGAGCGAGCAACTGGTGCTTCAGCAGCAGGAGCAGGCATTGCAGGAACAGCTGCTGCAACCACTGGATTACGACGAGTTAATGCGATTGATTGATCGCCTTCTTTAACTTCGATCGCCTGTAAGTCAGATTCAATCATCAAGTCGATGAGTTTCTTGATTTTACGGATATCCATGAACAGTATTCCTAATTAAGATTGAGAAGTTGGTTGAATTTTTTCGATGGCGAAGTCTAATGCGGCAGCGTATCCTTTTGCGCCTAAACCACAAATAACGCCAACGGCTTTATCAGAAAGATAGGAGTGATGTCTAAATGCTTCACGGGCATGGACATTAGATAAATGTACTTCGATAAATGGAATGGCAACGCCAAGAAGGGCATCACGTACTGCAACAGACGTATGTGTTAACGCCGCAGGATTGATAATGATGAATTGAACGCCTTCTTGTTGCGCTTGATGAATTCGGTCGACAATAGCGCCTTCCCAGTTGCTTTGGAAAGTATCGAGAGAAATGGATGCATTTTGAGCTTGTGAAATTAGTTTCTGGTTAATATCGTCTAAAGTGAGATACCCATAAACTTCCGGTTCACGTTTTCCCAGTAAGTTGAGATTCGGTCCATGAATGACCAAAATGGTCGAGCTCATTCAGCTTGCTCCAATAAAAATTTGCAAATTTACTTTGCAAGATGTCTGCAAAGTTTGCTCATTATGGCATAAATTTCCACATTTTTTTTATAATTTCTTTGAATTGACGTGAAAGGCATACACCGAGAATGGGCAATATAATGCAAACTTTGCAAAGAATTGGCAATGTTAAAAGATTACATTTTTATCATGATATTGTAGAACATTATTTTAAACCCAATTGGCTAAAACTGTTCATATCTTTTATGTAACGCTCAGTATATCTTCTTTTTAATGCCACAAAATCCTGTATTGAAAGCAAAAAAATAGCTTGATCTCGATTACTTAACGAATTACTGCTTTGAACATAATTTTTTGCTGAATTATATCGCTATTATGAATGCTCGATTTAACAGTTAAACCTATTGCTTAAAGGCAATTTCATTTTGATTGTCACTTAGCCTGAGCTGGTATTTGTTAAGTTTATTTAACTCAACTTTTTTATTTTTCTTTATTTATAATATTTATATAAAACAATTAATTGTGCCTGTTTTTTTTGTGTAAAATAGCTTTGGAAGTCACATTGTGGAATTATGAATAAAGCTTTATGTGCTGTGAATGTATGAAATTGGGATTTGATTGATTTTTCATTTCAAGGTTGATTTCGGATTACATTAAACTAAGTAATTAGATAAACGTATGAAGGCTAAATATAAGCGTTACAAGCTATAGTGATCGGCAAGCTAAAGTAGGGATACATTACTGTAATCAGCATTTGTCTAATGTCATCAATATTTTTTAAAATGTTATAAAGTTGAATTGACCATTCTGCTCATATTTTTCGAATTTAAGCTTATCGCAACAAAAAAGATTCAGTTCCCAAATTGGCAGAAGTCATATGGCAGTTCGAATTTAAAGTGCTCATATAGGCTGAATGATTGGGCTTAAGCGTAAATGTAAGGATGGTGAATCTTTCATTTTAAGTTATCTTCAGAAGTTTTGATTATTAGAACTAAGAGGTGATTAGGCTTTCGGATTGTGATTTTATAATCTGGCACCAAATAAATTTTTTCGCTTTACGATTTCGCTATACAATGCATTATTCAATTTACCTCTGAGCTTAAATATGGCCAAAAATGCACAAAATTCATCACCTTTAGCTGAACTCATTGCTGAGCAAAAGTTGCTTTGCGAGGAAGTGGGATCAGCTTATATCGAAGTGAGTGGAGATGATGTTGTCGCAGTTGCTGTTCACACTTTAAATAAAGACCCAATAGTTGGGATTCGTAAACCTGCTGAAGGTGAAGAAAATGTAAGTTGGTACATTTATGGTGGTGAGCTTGAAGGTGCGGATAACTTTGAAACGATGACTGTTCGTAAGATGCAAGACATTTGTCCAGAAGTGCTGCCTTATTTAGCATTAGATGTCGGTTATCGTTTTATGATTGATGCCGATGACTATGAAGATATTTGGAAAGAAGGCGAAGAGGCTTAATTATATGCATTCAAGGATGATGTATAAAGCTTCTTCTATTCTTCTTGTATGTTTTAGCTTCATGCAGGGAGCGACGCATGCGAATGAATCGGTGCTACTGCCGATTCGACTTTTATCTCAAACTGATTTTGATCACCAAATTGAACTTTATACGGCTCAAATTAATGAGACAAAGCTAATACTTGATGTTGAGGATTCAACGGTAAGTCCTGAGCAACAAACTAAAGCATTTTGTACACGTTTGAATGCATACCAACGCATTTTAGAAATTTCTCAAGAGAATGCTGCATTGAATATGGCTGGAATTATGCAAACGGTCGCTGAGCGTTATTTGCAGCAGCAACAAGAAAGTATGCAATCATCAGGTTTAAATGAAAGTGCATTTTGTTCGACTGAATCAGTTAAATGACCATTTAAGCCATTTGTATTTTGATAAATGAAGCATCCAGCCATAGGATGCTTTTTTATATGTTGAATAAAATTAAACCTAGCACTTGGGTATATAAATTTTAAGAAAATGTTATAGAAATATTGAACTGAAAATGAAGATTGTCTGAAAATGATATGAAAAGTGCTTAAAATGACAACTGTATCACATTATTATGTTTCTGTTAGAACGTAAACACATAACAAACATCCCTGGTCCTGTTATGTGGCTAAGTTCTAATACATCAACTTGTTGATGTCGTTCTCTTTTGGCCACTGAATAAGTGGCTATTTTTTTATCTAAATTTAGTATTTTGATAAAATGTAACCCCATAATAAGCACATATTTAGCATCGTAATTCTTTATTTGTCTTTACATAATCATTGATGGATAAATAGACAAAATAAGTCAGTATGATAAGATGATTGAACACATTTCGATGTTAGAGGAGTGGTTGAATGACAGCTTATACTTCAGTGATGAAAGCAAGTAAATTTGAGGATGATTTAATTCCGAATCTTGCAATTCATGCATTTCGCCATGCTTTTGAACAAGCAAGTGCTTCTTCGACTGTGGTTTATGTAAAAGGTCAGCAATTAGTTCAGCGTTCGCAAAATGGCCAAGAAATTCAGCTTAAAGATGTATCTTCTGATTTCGTTCAAATAGACGGTATTCCACACAGATTAAAACGAAAAAAGAAATGTGAGGAAACGATCTAATACCATGCCTCCACAACCACGTATTCGGATGTTTGCAGGCCCTAATGGATCGGGTAAAAGTACTGTTAAAGAATATTTGTTGCCCCATCATATTGGGGCTTATTTAAATGCAGACGAACTAGAGTCTGAACTGAATAAAACCAAACAACTCAATTTGATTAATTACCATCCTGCTTTAAAAGCGGTGGATTTAGTTGAGTTCTTAAAAACAAAAAAGCGCCCATTTCAAGGCAATTTTATACCTTTATTGGTTAGTCAACCGATCATTCTTGATCCATGGAAAATTGAATTCCAAGCGGATCAAATTGATTCATATTCATGCGCCAGAATTATCGATTATATTCGTCTCCAATTTTTAGAATTAAAAATCAGTTTCACTTTTGAAACAGTCATGTCACATATCTCTAAAGTTGAATTTTTGCGCGAGGCGAAACGGAAGGGGTTTAAGACCTACTTATATTATGTATCGACGATTGACCCAGTTATTAATATTTCAAGAGTACAATATAGGGTGCAAAATGGCGGACATGATGTGCCAGAACTAAAAATAAGAGAACGCTATTATCGAAGTATGGATTTGCTTATGCAGGCTGTTGAAGCGACGGATCGTAGTTATCTTTTTGATAATTCAGCAGATGGTCAACAGGCATCTTTCATTGCTGAGATAGAACAAGCTGAAATATTAAAAATGAACCAAGGTTTACATCGAATGCCATGGTGGTTTGTAGAAAAAGTATTGAAAGAGTTTGAAGCTGAATAATTTAAATGACAATAAGTGCGTAACAAATCAGGAATAAAAATGACAAGTCAGAACAATCGTGCTGCTTTACCCACAACAACGCAAGCGCAAGAAGAAGTTGCTCATTTAGAACAACAATTGCCAGAAGAGCAGCAAAAGCAAGAAAATTTCAGCAGTGCGGATTGGACTTCTGGAATAGATATTTCACAAATCATTGAGCTTGGATCTGACGTTATAGAATGGGTGGAGGATACTTTGAGTGACATTAATATTGATTTATAAATAAAATTTAATTAACAGAACTTAATAATATTATGTGCTTGTTAGAAATTTACCGAGGATATATTCATTGATTTTTCAATTTTATGAAGAATGTCTTAATAAATATTGCATTCATTCGAATTAACTTTTTAATAAAATTATTATAGAAGAATACTTGCAACTTCTCACAAATAACATATTATAAAAACATATATTGTTATTGATGGATTGGGCATCTGTATGCATCCTTTTATGATGGCATTTCTAGGTGGAGCTTTACTTGGCCTGGCGGTGGTGGGCTATTTATATGTGCATGGTCGTATTGCGGGCATAAGTGGTTTAATTGCACAAGTTTTAAACCCTGCCACAATTTTTAAAACACCTGCAGTTTGGTTCTTATCAGGTCTGATTCTCGTTCCATTTATTTATAAACAGCTTACAACACCTACAATACAGCTTGATGCAAACCCATGGATGATGATTGTTGCTGGCTTATTAGTAGGTTTTGGTACACGTTTGGGTTCAGGCTGTACCAGTGGGCATGGCATATGTGGGATCAGCCGATTATCAAAACGTTCGATCGTTGCAACTCTAACGTTTATGTTAGCAGGTGTTGTAACTGTCTATATGATTCGCCATGTGATTGGAGTTGCAGCATGAAAAACTTACTTGCTTTTATCTTTGGTGGTTTGTTTTCAGTAGGCTTGATATTTTCAGGTATGTCCAATCCTGAAAAGGTGTTGAGTTTTCTTGATATATTTGGAAGTTGGGACGCCAGTTTAGCATTTGTGATGATGGGTGCGATTGCAGTCGCATTTATCCCATTTCAATTGGCTGTAAGAAAATCCACACCTAAAACTATAGATGGTTATCCTATAAATTTACCAAAAAACAAACAGATAGACTCAAAATTGATTGTGGGAAGCTTACTATTTGGTATTGGTTGGGGAATCGCAGGAATTTGTCCTGCTCCAGCATTTACACTTATTGGCCTGGGTCACTACGAATCATTGTATTTTATCTTGGCAATGTTAGCCGGTGTATGGTTGCATCATAAAATAATGAGAGTGAATTAATGACGATGAATGCAATTGTTCAAGATTTTTTTGATGAAAATACCAATACTTTTAGTTATGTAGTCGCTGATCCGGCCACTAAAAAATGTGCGATTATTGATAGTGTTTTAGACTATGACGCAGCTTCAGCCACAACACAAACATATAATGCTGATAAAATTGTCCAATACGTTTTAGAAAATAGCCTAAGCGTGGAATGGATTCTTGAAACACATGTACATGCTGACCATTTTACAGCTTCACAATATTTAAAGGCTAAATTGGGTGGCAAAGTAGCAATAAGTCATAATATTACGATCGTACAGGAAACATTTAGTGCAATTTATAATTTTGATGTGAAATATTTTAATTCACATCAATCTTTTGACTATTTATTTGATGATCATGAAACGTTTAATATCGGAGCGTTAGAGGCTTATAATATTCCTACGCCGGGACATACACCTGCTTGTTTGAGTTATGTCATTGCTAATGAAGCAGTATTTGTCGGTGATACCTTATTCATGCCTGACTATGGTACAGCCCGTTGTGATTTTCCTAAGGGAAGTGCATCAACACTGTATGATTCTGTTCAAAAGTTATATCAGTTAGCCGATGATACAAAAATATATTTATGCCACGATTACTTGCCAGAAGGGCGGAGCAAATTTTGTAGTATCAGCAGTATTGCAGAACAAAAGTCAAGAAATATACATATCAATACACAGACAGATAAACAGGCATTCGTAGAAATGAGGAACCATCGAGATGCTAGATTAGCTATGCCAAAATTAATACTACCAGCAATACAAATTAATATGGATGCTGGAAAGTTTCCTGAACCTGAGTCCAACGGGGTTCGTTACTTAAAATTGCCGCTGAACTATTTTTAAAAATATCTATCGTTAGAAACGCAGCTCAAGCTGCGTTTTTTAAATTTTAAATGATTTATAACTTCTTTAAATAGCCTAAGCAAATTATCCTAAATAAAATAGCCTAAGCAAATATACATAAAATTTTCTCAATTGATTTAATACCGAAACAAATACAAAATTAGCTTAACTAAATAAAGTAATGAACAATGATCCTTAACTACGAGATTCATCAAAATAGCCAAAGTTCACAAATACCACTAGTTTTCATTCATGGGTTATTTGGGAGTTTAAGTAACTTAGGCATGTTAGCCAGAGCATTTCAACAATCACATAGTGTTGTACAAATAGATTTGCGCAATCATGGGCATTCTGCCCATGACAAAGAAATGAATTACTTCGACATGGCAAATGATGTACTTGAAACGCTCGATTATTTAAATATTAAAAAATTTTCCGTGGTTGGACATTCAATGGGAGGGAAAGTTGCAATGCAACTAGCATTGAGTACCGATCGCGTTGAACAGTTAGCTGTACTGGATATTGCACCATTTGCATATAAGGAACGGCATCACGATGAGATATTTCAAGCATTATTTGCAGTAGAACAAGCCAACATTGAAACACGCCAGCAAGCCATAGAAATTATGCGTGAATATATATCGGCAGAAATGGTTATTCAGTTTTTATTAAAATCATTTAGTAAAGGGAAATGGCTGTTTAATATTGATGCCTTATACAACCATTATCAAGATATTACAGATTGGCCGAATAGTGAAACTGCTTGGCAAAATGAAGCGCTATTTTTAAAAGGAAGTTTATCTCCATATATCTCCAAACCTGAACACATGGAAGCATTGGCTAAACATTTTCCTCATGCAGAAGTGATAGAGGTTGAAGGTGCTGGGCATTGGCTACATGCAGAAAAAACGCAACAAGTATTAGATCAACTACAAACATATATTGTGTAATCAGTAAAAAAGCCCTCATTTATTTTGAGGGCTTTTTAAATTAAAACTCAGGGTTCGATATTTATATTACTGGCCTGAAGTTGTCCTTCAGATGTTAAAAGAGCCGCCATTTCTGCAGTCTTTGYTAAGGCTGGCATACGATATTCGGTATGACCATAGTCTTGAATTGATTTCCAACGACCACCCCAAGTTAATCCAACTGATTCAGCAGCCTGCCCATAAAGTTGATAACCGCGCATTGCCCAAGGGTCGCGTTCTGAAATGACTACTTTTCCATTTCGTTTAAATGCAACATCAGCAGCTAAACCAAATTGGTGATAACTTTGAAAACCACGTGCACGTGTTGTATTTTTATTGGTAGCTAAATTATTTTGACGTTCTGGGCTACGATAGCCTTCGAGTAGTACCATCTCATAGCCATGTTGCTCACGCATAATTTTGAAAACCATGAGTAAGCGCTGCTTATAACGTGGATTCATTTTATGCCACTTACGATCGGCAGAAGGTACATCTGTTGAATAAGAATGAGTGTGAATATCTTGAACTTCAGGATTAAAGCTACTCGCTATAATAGAGGCTTGTTCTACAGCCGCTTCTTCAGCAATCGCTTCTTGTACAAGATATTCTTCTACTTCAGGAGGAGCATCCAGCATTTGTCCTTCAAGCATGGCATAAATTTGAGGATCCGCTTTACGTAAATAGTCAGCTTCAACTTTGCTTGCAGTAATTGGACGTGTAAATGCAAATAAAACGATACTAGAAAAAAGTAATAATCCTGCGAATAAAATCCACCACTGCTGTAAATACCAATGCGATTGAATTTGGTTTGGTGCAGCTGCGTAATTAAACTCATAAGCAAATTTTCGGGCATGTTGTATCTGTTTTTTACTTTGTGGAATTAAACCAAGGAAAAATTCTTTGACCTGATTACGGACTTCATAAGAAAAACAAAGCACTGTCACCAGTGCTAATGTTAGAAAGCTACCAATCAAGAAAATAATCATGGCGCACTTATAGCTACAGCTGGTGTACTCACTTCTTTCACTCTTTTCGTCACCGAAATTTGTGTGCCGCCCATTGGTTCTTCAAAATGTTCCACTTCTGTAGGCTTGCTTGATTCCGCTGGTTTAACCGTTTTCACTGGAGTAGCTTTTGCTTGAACAGGAGGCTGTATGTTTGTTTTTGCTTTAACTGTGGTTGGTGCTACTGGATGTTTTTGAGTTTCGACATGCGTGCTTGGTGCTTTCTTATTTAACTGTGTGATATCAAAGGGTGATCCTGAATTTTGCACATTCTGACTTTGATTTTTGGCTTTTTCATGAGTTGGATGACTGAAAACTGCAAGATCATTTGAATATAAGTCATCCTCATCTTTATCATCTAATGGTTCAGTTTTAACTTTTGATTGAAATGAATCTTCATTAGAACGGGTATTCTGTATTTCCGTTTCATTATTTAAAGCATTTTGTGCTTGCAAACGATCATTACTTTCAGCTTTATTCACTGAATTTACTGTTTCTTTTGCCCCATCAGCAGCTTCTTCATCAGAAAAAAGATAAATATATGCCAGGCCAATCACAATGATCAAAGCGATACCGACTAAAAATCCAATTGCTGCATGCACCATTGGAGGTAAATTATTTTTTTGCGTAGATTGTAAAATTCTTACGTTATTCGATTTTTCGTTTGCCATGTCATCATTTTCTTATGGTAAATGAATAGTGATATAAGCCTGTTCAGATGGCGCTGTAATAACATTTTGGTATTGCGATAATGCTTTGGTGTTTTGGTTCGATAGCATATATTTCAATCCACCAAAGGCCAAGACTGCAAACAATGCCCAAAAAATTAAAATCCAAAAGAAGGGTAATTCACGATGAATAATATTCTTAATTTGATCCGGTAAAGCAGCAAAAGGTGAAAATGCTTTTTTGCCTTTCATATAATCAATTTCGTCACCAACTCGAGCGACCAAAGAGTTCAACATTTCTATCGATTCAAGTCGGTATTTACCATGAAAACCAAGCAACATGCAGTAGTGATAAACTTCAAGTGCCGCCAGTCTTGATTTATCTTTTGCTCTAATTTGTTCTAAATTTTCAAAAAAACGATAGCCAGCAAGTTGAGAACCAAACAAACTTAGCTGTAGTGGATTCATCATCCAGTTATTTTGCAAATCAAAAAAACGTGGATCTTGTTGTGTAACAATTGTTTCATCAATTAGTGCACAAAATGCATATTTAGAATCGGTGATATCTTCATTACTGAATTGAAGCTTTCGTGCCTGACTTTCAAAACGATTCAGCAAATCCATAACCTTATTTCTGAAGTTCTCTGGATTTGAAGGTACATATTGATTTTTTAAAAGAAAAACAATGTAAAAGCCATCATGGAGCAAATCAACTAAATTGCTAGAACTATTTAATTTCGGTTCAGCTGTCTGTTTCAAAGAACCTTGACCAATTTGACCATCATCAAATAAAGATGGAGCATTATTTGAAATATTCATCATGTTTCCTTAACCGTTCATTACTGCAATTAATTCAATAGAAATATCTTGGAAGCCAGCTGGCATGTAGACACAAATTGATTCGGAATCAATCATGCGTTGATAAAGGTCGTTATTTGGCTCAACTTCAAAATAATTCACACCCGAGCGAACAGGAATTGCAGTAGGAACTTGCATCATATGCTGCAATGGTACGGCAGGAAGCGCTGCCATGACGCGTTGTTCTACATCCACTGTATTACCAACTTTAAAGCGTAGCGGCACATAAGAAATAATGTCATGTGTAGGCATTACACTACTAGATACTGCTAGATATAAACGTGAATCACGCGTGATTTTGTCACTTTCTAGGCTACCCACCCAATAAGAAGGTCGAGTTTCCTTCAAACTAATACTGATATAGCGATTTGAGATTATCGTATCCAGTAGGTCACGTAAAATCACATCAAGTTGGGCAAAACTTTCTTGTAAATTATGGTGTTGATATTGTGGCAAGTGATCAACGTCATACGCTGTAGAAAATGTCAGAAGTGAACCTGTTAAACGCAGCAATTCAAAATACAGACGTTCCGGATGAATCGTAGGGTATTGGAATAAATGATTTAATGTTGCATGTGCCGTATTTAACGCATTTACAAGCCAAAATGACACAATATCACCAGAACGAAACTCAATGAGCTTTTGTTCATTTTCACGATTATTAGACTGGATGGTTTTAATTTTTGCTTTAATAATATTGAGTGTTCGTTTTAAACTCGTCATTAACGAGTCACACGAACTGATATGTAAAATCGGTGGAATAAACTGATAATCTAGTACGAAGTTACCTGAGCTTTGTCGTTTAATTCGCCCAATTGGCATATACAGGAAGCCATCTAGATTTTGTTGTGGCTCATGTCCCATTTCAAAAATTTTAAATTCGGCACGACGACGTAGCAATGTAATTTCAGCAGCTGAAGCGTCAGTAAAAAGGTCATGAGTTTCGGTCAAGTGTGAGTGATAGCGACTCGATTGGGTGCTGGATTCAAAACTAACATTGGATTTATTCGGCTGCACAATAGGTAAAGCAAGATAAATCTGCATTTCACCGCGTAAATTTAAAGAATCGAGTAAAACGGGTTCTGGCAAAAGGTCTTGGGCAGGGGCTTGATAAATATCACCATCTTGCCAAATCATTTCAACTTTATGTAATGCTAAGGTGTTAACACTCAATTGAGATTCATCAAAAAATAAATTTTGAACGCCATAGGCAAATGGTATTGTTGCTCGCACCGTGTGGTTTAAGCGCTGTTCATGATAGGCGTCTTGCAGCTGGAAGTGTTGTGGACGTAAAAATAAACCTTCGCCCCATAAGATTTTTTCTGCTTTAAACATTGTTATTACCAGTCGCTATTTGATTCACTTGATTGTTGCTGCACGCCTAAAAGCTCTTGTACCGCTTCTAAGGGATTTTCATTTTTAATTACTTGCGTTAGCCATTCATGTAATGGCATTTGAGACCACTTGATCGTTTTTTGCAGCATATAACTGACCGGACTATGCGGTTCATTTACTTGAAAATAATCGGCAATTTCTTGCAAAACTTTCATTGCTTGTTCGCGATTTTGCAAATGGTTTTGTACCTGAGGCTGAAATTGCTGCGTATGCTGTTGTTGTAATACTTGCATAGAGGGCTGTTCATATTGTGGTAGCGAATTTGAAACATTTGATTCAGTAAAAGTTGCAGTTTCTGCTAACTGTGAGGAACCAAAAGCTTCAGCTTTATAAAGTTTTTTTAAACTGATATGGATCATTTCAATTTGTGAATCAATTGCAGCAAAAGTTGGTGCATCTAAACCCATCAAACGATCCAGAGTCTCTTTCAGGTTATGCCAATGCTTCAGCAATTCAACAAATTGTTGATAAGACTGATATTGAATTGATTTTGAAGTATTAAATAAAGCATGTTCAAACTGTTCCATGACATTGACAGGCTGATCAAAATCATCATCTTCCTGACTTTGTTTACGGCGCTGGTTCTGTTGATGTAATAAGCCTTCATAATCCGCAAGTGAATATGGGCTATGTCCATTGACAATGTTAACGGATTTAATCAATGCTGGAACTTGATTGGTAATACCCTGTAATAAACCTAAACGTTGATCTAAATCTTCGTCTTCAATTTCAGGATGTAATGGCAACCAAAAGGTTTCTAAACTACGTTGTAATAGTTCTAAACCTTTTGCAACTCCTTCAAAACCGTAATTATTTGTCCAAGCTTCTAACAACCAACCATATAAACGAATGTCTTTTGTTTGATCACGCAAAAGTTCAGATGCTTTTTGTTGAACAAATCCCCAATCAGCTTGCTTAGGCTCAGCAACCCAATCGCCTTGATCGAGTAAAGGGTCATCTGCAATTTTTGCTTTTTTAATTGCATGGAAATCATTTGAAAAAGAATAATCACTACCACATGGCTGATCATCTGATATCGGTTGCAACAAAGTTTCGAGTTCTAGACTCATATTTTGATCATCTTCCTAACTTAAGCTTCTAGTGTTTTTGGCTTTTTGCTTGCACGCTTTTTTACAGTTTTTGCTTTGGGATCAAGCTTATAGGTTATTTCGCCATCCTTAACATCTATTTCAATCACTGCCGGAATATTTTGTTCACTCATGGCCATCAGTATTTGAGTCGCTAGAGCAGGGAGCACGGATGCATTTAGTATGTTATCAACATTACGTGCGCCACTATCGACTTCAGTACAGCGGCTTAAAAGTAATTCAACTAAATCTTCGCTATAACGTGTTTGAGTACCATATTGCTTTTCAATACGTGCTGTAATTTTCCCAAGTTTGTGATGAATAATGCGAACCAGTAAATCATCGTGTAAAGGGAAATACGGAACAATACGCATACGACCTAAAAAAGCAGGTTTGAATTGTTTGTAAAGCGAAGGTTTTAAAACATCTATTAATTCTTCTGCCGTTGGCCATTCTTCTACAGGCTGATTAAGACAAGCTTGCATAATCGCACTTGAGCCAGCATTTGAAGTCAATAAAATCGTCGTATTTTTAAAATCAATAATACGACCTTCACCGTCCTCTAAGGTACCTTTATCAAATACTTGATAAAATAATTCTTGAACATCACTATGTGCTTTTTCAATTTCATCTAAAAGCACAACACTATAAGGATTGCGGCGCACAGCTTCTGTTAATACACCGCCTTGCCCATAACCGACATAACCAGGAGGCGCACCTTTTAAAGATGAAACAGTATGTGCTTCTTGGTATTCAGACATATTGATAGTAATCAAATGAGATTCACCACCATACAGTTCATTTGCAAGTGCTAAAGCAGTTTCGGTTTTACCAACACCACTCGGGCCAACCAACATAAAGACCCCTTGTGGTTTATTCGGGTCTTCTAATTTCGCTTTTGAGGTTTTGATACCTTGGACCAACTGATGCAAGGCATAATCCTGACCCATAACACGCTGTTCAAGTTGTTCTTCAAGTTTTAAAATTTGCTTAATTTCATCATTCACCATCTTCCCAACTGGGATACCAGTCCAGTCAGAAATAATTTCATTTATGATTTGAGCATTAACACGTTCAAAAACCAGTGGAGTTTGACCTTGAATTTGTACAAGTTCGCTGCGTAGAGTATTAATTTCTTCAATTTTTTGTTGTGATTCACTCGAATCAATTTCAAGTGCTTTAATTTTATCGACTAGAGCTCGTTCCGTTTGCCATTGTGTTTCAGTAACACTAATTTCGGCTGATAAGTGACTTATTTCCGACTTTAATTGTTCTATTCGTTCATGATGAATTGGAATATTTTTATGTTCGTTTTCTAATAAATTTAATTCTAAATTTAAATTGTGTAACTGAGCTTGTTGCTGATCGAGTTTTACCGGTTGGGCGTTTTGTGTCAGTGCTACACGCGCAGCAGCTGTATCTAAGACACTAATTGCTTTATCTGGGAGTTGACGACCACTGATATAACGGTGTGAAGAATGTACTGCTGTAACAATCGCTTCATCATCAATTAGCAATTTAAAATGGTTTGCCATGACTGGAATCATGGCGCGCAACATATCGATTGCAACTTCTTCAGTTGGTTCAGCAACTTGAATAACTTGAAAGCGACGGCTTAGAGCAGCATCTTTTTCGAAATATTGTTTATATTCAGCCCAAGTGGTTGCAGCAATCGTTCTTAATTCACCCCGTGCTAAAGCAGGTTTAAGTAAATTTGCAGCATCATTTTGCCCAGCTTGACCACCGGCACCAATTAAGGTATGTGCTTCATCAATAAACAAAATAATAGGGTGAGCAGAAGCTTGAACTTCATGGATAACTTGTTTTAATCGATTTTCAAATTCACCTTTAACACTTGCACCAGCTTGTAATAAGCCCATATCAAGTGTGTGAATACTGACGTTTTTAAGAGCATCTGGAACTTGATTTGTTACAATTTTCAGCGCTAAACCTTCGACAACAGCCGTTTTTCCTACACCAGGTTCGCCTGTTAAAATTGGGTTGTTTTGGCGGCGACGCATTAAAATATCTAACATCAATCGGATTTCAAATTCACGACCAATTACAGGGTCAATCCCTCCATTTTTGGCTTTTTCAGTGAGATTGATGGTGTATTGATCGAGAGCAGGTGTTTTATTTACAGTGCTTTGATTTGTATTTTCTTTAGCGCTGTTTTTTTGTTGAGACTGATCAATTTCTGAATTTTCTACACTACTTTGACATACATCTAAAAACTTATGTTTGATGGTATCAATTGGCAGTAGTTCAAATAGGGATGATGCACGAATCGCGATTTGATATAGATCTGGTGCCGTTAAAAAAGCCACCAGTAAATGTCCACTTCGAATTGATGGATTTTGTTCTGCTGAAGCGAGTAGCCAAGCTTGTTCAAGTAATCTTACTATTGATTTCGCAAAAATCGGGGTTCGGGTGTTTCCCTTAGGTAATTGAGAGATACTTTCTTTTAAATCATCAATTAAACCATCTTTAGAAATTTTATATTTTTCAAGTAAAATCTGTAAATCGTTTTTGTAATTTTGATTGAGTAATTCTAATAAAAAATGTTCGATTTCAATTTCATAATTCTGTTGCGAAATACAAGTATTGGCAGTTTTTTCAAGAGAAATACGTGCGTGCGGTGACAGTTTTGTAATTAAAACTTTCAAATTATTCATAAAAAACTCATCAGATTTAGAACACACAATTTGAATATTGACATCATTGTTGTGAATTCTTTAATTTTTTCTATATAAATAAAAACTTTTAAATCAATACCTTATATTAATTTGGTATTTAGATTTACGCGACATAATACAGATTAAATGAGGAAAGGAAATAGATTTATTAAAGAAATGAAACAAAAAAAAACAAATAGGTGACAAACTTTGACGTTTTTGGCAGATTTTTGTATTGACTCGGATAGGCTATTTTTTGTTAAATTTTCCGGCAGATTTTTATTTCGATAAAAGTAGAGAAAACCCGCAATTTTTGCGATTAATTCTCCAAATAATTACATTTACGAATGTACTTTTAAGTCCAGAGGCAATTTTGAAAAAAAGTATTGTTGTACTTCCTATAATTTTAGCTAGCTGTTTGTCACAAAGTATTTTTGCAAAGGATGATGGGGTTTCAATTAAAAAATCCTGCTTAAAAGATTATCCGCTTGCAGTAGGTGACACTGATCCTGAAATTATTGGTTTTTATAATCAATTATGTGATAAGAAAAATAAAAAAGATGAAACACTGAAGAATCAGCTGCTTACTAATATTGCGACAAAATATCAAAATAATGGTTATAACCTCAAAGCCTTGCAGGTTGTTGATGAATTACGTGGTCGCAAGTTTCAATCGCCGGAATTAACGGATGTGACATTCTTAGCAGGTGTAGCAATTTCATATAACGCTTTAAACAATATGCGCTCGAATGAAAACAGAACCTTAGATGAAACGACTTATGCACCAGCAAAAGTGTTTGCAGATAATATTCGCTACATTCAACCGGTAAGTGAAAAAACGAATTCTGCGGTTAAAGATACCCAAACGGATAAACCAGCAGCATATAAACCAAGACAAACGACTCAAAAGCCTAAAAAACAGGCAAATTCAAAGCCTAAGCAGACTCAAGCTAAGGCGAAAAAGCCTGTTGAAACGACTAAGAAGCCAGTGGCAACTACAAAAAAACAGGCTTCTGGTACTTCACCATTTGATACGTTAAAAAATAAATAACAAGGAAAACACTCATGGCAAAACGTGAAAGTGTGCAAAAAAAGCTACAACGCATTCGTCCACCTCGTGTACAGTTGACATATGACGTTGAAGTTGGTGATGGTAAAGAAATTAAAGAATTACCATTTGTAGTTGGGGTTTTAGGTGATTTCTCTGCAGCGTCAGAAGTAGAAAAAACGAAACTAAAAGACAAAAAATTTATTAATGTTGATCTCGACAATATTGATGAAGTTATGGAGTCATTGGCTCCACGTGCAAATTTTCAGGTCGACAATACACTTACTGAAGACGGTGGGAGAATGTCAGTTGATTTGACATTCAAAAGTATGGCGGATTTCACACCAGAACATGTTGTGCAACAAGTTGATCCATTACAAAAATTGGTCGCTGCACGTGAACGTTTATCTGACTTGCGCAATAAAATTTCGAACAATGAGCGCTTAGAAGACTTGCTTGATGAAGTATTGAGCAATACTGATCAAATTCGAAAGTTGAGTGTGGAGGCAGAAAATGAGTAATTTCAATACTGCAGCTGCAGCGAATGTTGAAACTGAAGAATATTCTTTATTGGACTCGATTGTTGAGCAAAGTCGTATTGCACGTACAGACCAAGAGCATGATCGCGCAAAAAGTTTAATTGGTGAACTTGCCAAAGAAGTTATGGCTGGCACCATTACAGTTTCTGAAAACATGACTTTATCAATTGATAAGCGTATTGCAGAAATTGATGCCTTGATTTCTTCTCAACTTAGTAAAATTATGCACCATGCTGAATTTCAAAAAATTGAATCAACATGGCGTGGTTTGTACTATTTCTGCCAAGAAACTCCGTCTAATTCTTTGACAAAAATTCGTATGTTAAATACGACCAAAAAAGAATTAATTAAAGATTTCCAAGGCGCGACTGATTTTGATCAAAGTACATTGTTTAAAAAGATCTATGAAGAAGAATATGGGTCTTTTGGTGGTGCACCTTATGCAACGCTGATTGGTGATTTCGAGTTTGATCGTACACCTTCAGATATGTATTTGCTTGAACAAATTTCTCATGTTGCAGCGGCAGCACACGCACCGTTTATTTCAGCGGCAAGTCCAAATATGTTGGGCTTAGAATCATATACAGATATAGATCGTCCTCGTGATGTTTCAAAAATCTTTGAAACTGCAGAATATGTTCAATGGCGTTCTTTCCGTGAAAGTGATGATGCTCGTTACGTAGCATTGACTATGCCGCGTGTATTAGGCCGTTTGCCATATCATCCTAAAGAAGGTACAGCAACTGAAGGCTTCAACTATGTTGAGGAAGTTTCAGGTGAAAACCATAATGAATATTTATGGATGAATGCAGCCTATGCCTTTGGTACTCGCTTAACCAATGCATTTGATATGCACGGTTGGTGTGCAGCAATTCGTGGTGTTGAAGGTGGTGGCCTCGTTGAAGGCTTACCTGTACATACTTTTAAAACCAATGATGGTGAAGTGGTATTCAAGTGTCCGACTGAAATTGCAATTACAGATCGCCGTGAGAAAGAGCTCAGTGACCTTGGCTTTATTCCATTGGTACACTGTAAAAATACCGACTATGCTGCTTTCTTTGGTGCACAATCAACGCAAAAACCAAAGAAATATGACAGTGATACTGCAAATGCCAATTCCGCATTATCAAGCCAAATTCAATACATTATGGCTGTTTCACGTATTGCCCACTATTTAAAAGCGATGATGCGAGACAAAGTTGGTAGTTTTGCATCAGCGGGTAATGTTGAAACATTCTTAAATGAATGGCTTTCACAATATGTATTACTGGATGATGGCGCATCTCAAGAAGCAAAAGCACAGTATCCACTTCGCGAAGCTTCTGTAAAAGTTGTAGAGAACCCAGCAATGCCTGGTCACTACAAATCTGTGGTTTTCCTAAGACCACATTTCCAGTTGGATGAGTTGTCTGTTTCTTTACGACTTGTGACAGAGTTACCTCAGTCCTCAAATTAATTTTGGGTCAACTTTATAATAACTTTAAATAAATAGGTATGCAGAACAATGAAAGATATATACATTCAGTTTCGTGGTAAGTACAAAGTAGATGGCGAATCTCGTGATGCTGAGCATAAGAGTTGGTTAGAAGTGAACTCTTGGACGCACAATATTCGTCAACCAAAATCTGCAACGTCTTCAAGTGTTGGTGGTCATACTGCTGAACGTGTTGAACATTCAGATATGATTTTCGTTAAAGACCTTGATGCAACGAGCCCAAAATTATGGGAAGCGTGTTCAGCGGGTTATACATTTGACGAAGTTCAAATTGATTTCTACCGTGCAAATGGCGACAAACGTATTAAATATCTTCAAATCAAATTGAAACATGTACTTGTTTCAAGCGTGACACCTACAGTAAACGATGAAGGTGTTCCTCACGAATCATTTGGTTTGAAATATGCTGCTGTAGAGTGGACATATAACCAACAAGATATTAACGGTACTGCGAAAGGTGCTGTTACGAAGAAATGGTCATTGTCAAATAACACTGCTTCTTACGCAGCGTAATATATTGACTTCCATAGAGGTTAACTCAGTTAGCCTCTATGTTTTCTTTCCTCATTTTAATAAGAAGATATGAATCTCGATCAACTTTATCCTTACGGTTTTAGAACGACACTTTTTGACCGGTTACTGCCATCCGATGCGCAACATACACAGGGTTTATCTTTACAAGAACTTCGTGAATCTGTCGCTACAGATTTAGAAGATTTGCTCAATAGTCGAATGGCTAAACTGGATAATTGTATTGATGATTTTCCCTTGGCACAAAAGTCTATTTTGCAATTTGGCATTATCGATTTTGTCGGTTTATCAACGGCGAATCCTACAGATAGAGACAAAATCTGTCAGTCAATTCAACAGTCAATTGCAGCACATGAACCTCGCCTAAAACAAATTCGCGTTGAGATGTTAATGGATGGTCATAACATGGGCGCACTTTGTTTAAGTATTCAAGCTTACTTAAATATTCATCCTTTATATGAGCCTGTCATTTTTGATGCTTTATTAAAACCAACAACACAACAATATGTTATTTCACCAAGAGCTTAATGAAGTGGGTTATCTGTGATTGAAGAGCTGTTACCGTATTACGAAAAACAACTACAGGAATTTGGACAACAGTCCCGTGAGTTTGCTAGTAAATACCCTAAAATTGCCCAACGTCTGTCTTTAAATCAAGAACAGATTGATGACCCACATATTGAACGTCTAATTCAGGCATTTTCTTTAATTTCGGCTCGGATCGATAAAAAGCTGGCGGACAGTTACGATATTTTTACCCGTTCAATTTTTGAGGTGATGTTTCCTCAATATTTAAAACCATTTCCCGCGTGTTCAGTGGTGAGCTTTGAAGATGTCAATAAAATAAAGCAGCTCACAGATCGACACGTTATACCCAAAGCAACAACTTTAAAAGCGAAAAGTACCCGTGGTGTACAGTGTGAATATCAAACTGTACAAGATGTGGTGTTACTACCTATTCAATTAAAACAAATAAAATTTAAAACTCATCCTTCTGCGCATATGCATTTAAATCAAAATGCCACATTAAGTATGGGTTTTGAAATTTTCTCTCAAAAAAATCAACTTTTGGCTCAAGAAAATTTACCTATTTTTCTTGATGCAATTTCTAATTTTCCATTACAAGTCTTGGACAGTATTTTTAAGGCCAGCACAAGTTTCTCAATACGTGTAGGACAGAATAGTTTTGATATCGCCAATCCTTTTGAAATTATGGGGTTTGATGAACTGCAAAGTGTTCTTCCGATTGATCAACATACGCATCATGCATATCGATTATTGATGGAATATTTCTGCGTACCAGAAAAGTTTAATTTTCTAAAATTGAAATTAGATTTCATAAAATATTTCAATTTAGAACAAAGTGAATTTGAGCTACAAATGCATTTTAAGCTTAATCTGAATGATCAAGCATCTATCCGAAACTACTCAGAATTAAATGCAGCTAACTTCAAATTGTTTGCCACTCCAATCGTGAATTTATTTAAAAAGCAGGCTGAGCCGCAGAAAATCAACCACAAGCGAATGGAATATCCGCTGATCACGGATGCACATCATCCTGAGTATTACCAAGCTTATTCTATTTTGAAGATGAATATGGTACGTGAAAAAAGTGATCAAGATCAGGTGTTTTACCCAGTTTTGCCATTTTTTGCCATGAGTCATTATCATCAAGACAAAGTGCAATTCTTTTATAGTTTAAATCCTGAACAGATGAAAAATAAGCATCAGGAATTAAATTACTCCGTTATCTCGCGTGCCCTAGAACCACATGCAACACAGTCTGACTTTATCAGTACAGAGATATTATGCACAAATCGTGAGCTTCCATACGAAAGTTATAATAAAGATCAAAATGCTTTAACCTTAAATGACAGTAATTTAGCGCGACGAGCACTTATGCTGAAACGTCCTTCTATTCCTTATTATTTTGAACAAAATAAGAAAGAACAGTGGCGTATTATTTCTCATTTGTCTTTAAATAACCTATCGCTAATGAAAGGCGATGCTGTTTCGCACATTAAAGAATTATTAGCGCTTTATAACTTATCTAAGTCTAAAGAAAACCAAATTATTATCGATGCCATTAAAAATATCCAATTTTCAACCACACAAAAATTGGTAGAAAGCAAACCGTTTCCTTTATTTGTACGTGGTTTAAAAGTCGAAGTCGAAGTTGATGCCGAAGTTTTTAGAGGGCACAGTCTTTATATATTCAGTCAATTATTAACGCATGTTTTTAACCTGAAAGTGAATATGAATAGTTTTGTCGATGTCATCATTGTTGATGTCAATACACAGCAGGAGTTATACCAATGCGTTCAGAACGTTGGTGGCAAGACAGCTCTGTAATTGACAGTCTTTTTCAAGAACCTAAAGCATATGAGTTTGTACAGGCGACACGTTTATTACGTCATGCGCCTTACGGTAAGGTTCAATCACATTGGGCAAATGACTTTGAGTTTAATAGCTCCTTAAATTTAAACTTTCCAAATTCGGAAATTGAAACCCTAGAGCTGAATCAAGAAAAAGTTCAGTTGACTAATTTAATGGTTGGTTTAACGGGTATTCAGGGGGCTTTGCCTTATAGTTATACCAATAAAATTAAATTAAGTGGACGCCAGCAACGCCAAGAAACACAGAAATTCTTAGGTTTATTTAATCATAAATTAACGGCACATTACGTTGATGCGAGCTTAAATTATCATTTACCGATACGTTATGAAATTGAACAAGATAATCACTATTTAGATATCTTGCATGCCTTAAGTGGCTATATTAAAAGCCAACATGCACAACCAGAATTAGATGATTATTTTGCAGAATTTTCTGGATTAATGCAGGGGCAGAACAATACCGCTTATGCTTTGAAGACGATGCTGAGCTGTATTTTTAAACAAGAATTTAATATACGTGAATTTATTCCTGAAACTTTCGTCTTTGAAGAAGATCAAAGAACTTGCTTAGGGGGATCTCAACCAAACCTATTGGGTTTAAATACATTTTGTGGTGAAAAGATACGACAAATTGATGAAAAAATAGAAGTCAGCATTGGACCATTAAGTCATGCTGAGTATTTAAGTTTTTTACCGAATCAAGCCAAAAGCTTAAAACTAAAACAAATAATCCAAACTTGGTGTAGTCCTACACTGATGGTAGATATTCGTTTAATTTTAAAAAAAGAAGAAATAAAGCCACTTTGTTTAAATTCAAAAGGTGGAATTGGTTTAGCTCAAGGCGCTTTTTTACAGCCTAAACAGCGATTAGATCATGCTGAAACTTGTTATGCCTTAATGGGGACAACTTAATGAAAAAGTTAATTATAGGCACGTTTAGCGCACTATTTATTTTGTGCGCTGGTTGTGTGATTTATTATTGGCGAGATACGGGTTATGACCCATCTGCCAAAGATCTATTAATCTTTTTTTTCATTTTACCCGTTGTATTATGTGCGATTTTATTGTCACCTTTTTTAATTTATCAAGGTATTCAATACCGTAAACTACAAAAACTAGAAGCTGAAAAGCAGGCACAACTGAAAGCAGAAGAACAAGATCTAAATAATATTGAAAATGCAAAACCTAAGCCTTTAGACATTGAAAAATTTTCTTTACATGTTTTTTCAGCCGCGGCATTACACAGCTTTGGCCAAAATGAACAAATCGTTGAGGAAATCCAACAATTTAAAAGTCCAGAACTAGATCAAAAATTATTCAATGGATATGGCTTACCAGTCTTATCTTACAGAATTTCAGACTTAGATGAATTGACGGAAAATCAAGACAATGACGATGAGTTTAGTCTTGTGCCAATGCGTGAAAAGCGGATCCAAGCACTTATACAACAGCAGCTTGAAGAGCATGGACAGAGTATATTTTTCATTGCAGACCATTTAAAGAAATCTGCATTATTTTATGATAGTGAAATGGCATATCAATATCGCATGCATCCAGCATGGGTTGATCAAAGTTATCGTTCAAATGATGAAAACGAATCAGATATTAGCACCCAAACTCAAGTATCACGTTTAAACCGCTTGAATATTCATATTTTATTGGCGGAAAACTTGATCCATCAATGGCGGGATGAGGTAATTAATGATTTAAAACAAAAAATTGCAGATGAGTATTCTATTTTACCTGCACTCATTCATATAGAAGCACATTTTATTGGTGTAAGTGTTGCTTATAGTGATTGGTTAAATTTACTCAAACAGATTTCAGAACAAACCACTGAAGTCAGCTTGATTATAAATGTTGATTCTGAGATTGACCAAGAGTGGATTGATGAAAAGTCATGGCTACAAGAACAATATATTGCATCTGAATATGTATCAAGTTGGTGTATTGCGAGCCAAACCACTCAGATTGAAAATTTAGAAGCGATAAAAGTAGTTCAAATTGTCGCAAATGAAACCAATTTATCAAATAGTTTAACGAAACAAAATTTGAATCAACTGGCTCAATTTGAGCAAGAACAACCATTTTTATTAATGTTAGATGAAGCAACTGATATCAAAGTTATGAAGCAGACTCAACAAACATTCGAAAATACAGCGATAGAAAATCACCATTTTTTATATACAAAACAAAATCTTGGGCATACACAAAATTTAGCTAAAATTTTTGGCTTTATGTTAGGTGTGCACTTGCCAGAAGAGTTAATAGCGATGATTTACAGTACAGATCAAAAATCAACTTTTGCCTTTATTCAGGACTGCGAAAGTAATGAAAGATTTGAACAAGAAATGATTTAAATAAAATTAAGACCATATTGAGAAAATTGTGAATACATTATTTTATACGATACTCGGCTATGTTTGGCAGTATGTCACCAATCCTAAAGCGATGGTGGCTTTGTCGTTTTTTGTGGCTATTGTGGCCATGCACAATTCGATTCCACAAAAAACATTTTATATCATTGTCGCTGTATATATTTTGGGATTAATTCTTTGGGGAATATATGAATTAGTTCAGCATTATCGCCATAAGCAGCAAGGTGAAGAACTAGCGGAAGCGATAACTAAAGACAATGAAGCCGAATACGGAAAACAAAAAAATAAAGAAGAATTGGCACTCATTAACCAACAAATGAAAGATTCAATTCAGTTGATTCGCAAATCTAAACTGGGGGATAAAAAGGGCAATGCAGCATTATATGAGCTACCTTGGTATATGGTCATTGGTAACCCAGCTGCAGGTAAAAGTTCTGCGATTTATAATTCAGGTTTACGTTTTCCTTTTGAAGAAACACATCAAAAAATGGTGTCCGCCGGACTAAGTGGTACACGTAACTGTGATTGGTTTTTTTCTACGGATGGGGTTTTACTCGATACCGCAGGTCGCTATTCAGTTTATGCTGAAGATCATTCGGAATGGTTAGGCTTCTTAAACATTTTAAAGAAAAATCGTTCAAAAGCACCGATTAATGGCCTAATAGTTATTGTTTCAGTTGCAGAGTTGGTAAGCCAAAGTCCTGAAAAATCAATTAAATTAGCTAAAAATTTACGTGCCCGTATTCAAGATTTAACGGAGCGATTAGAAATTTTTGCGCCAGTATATATTGTTTTTTCAAAGATGGATTTGATTGCAGGATTTACTGAATTCTTTGATTGTTACGATAAAGATGAGTTCGATCAAGTTTGGGGGGCAACGCTACCTTATGATCCTGACTCGTCAGAACATGCTGTAGAAATGTTCGAAAAACATTATTCAATTTTGTACGATGGACTAAAAAGTGTAAGTACGACACATTTAAGCCGTCGACATTCTCAAAATATTTCTCCAAGTGTGATGACTTTCCCTTTGGAGTTTAAGAGCTTAAAGCCAGTTTTAAAAACGTTTATTGGGACTTTATTTCAAGATAATCCTTATCAATTTAAACCTGTATTCCGTGGTTTTTACTTCACCAGCGCCTTGCAAGAAGGTGTCATTGAAAGTCCAATGACAGAGCAAATTGCAGAAGATTTTCACTTGGTCAAAAGTACAGACAGTGAGTTTGGGATTCCAACAAATTCAGTATCGCAAGATCATGGTTATTTCTTAAAAGGACTGTTCTCAACCGTTATTCTTAAAGATAAAAATTTAGTCAAACAACATATTAATCCTAACCGTAAACGTCACCGTTTTATGTCGTTTATAGCTGCATTAATGATTGTTGCTGTGGTGCTTGGACTCTGGGTTTGGTCATACCGTAATAACCAACAATTGGTTGCAGAAGTTCAAGCTGATTTAAATAAAGTTGTTGAGATGGAAAGCCGTAGCGGTGGAGAGTTAGAAACTCAGCTAGATGCCTTACTGATCTTACAAGGTCATTTGCAGCAACTTGATCATTTTGATGAAGACCGCCCGTTAAAGTACAGTTTTGGTTTATATCAAGGGAATAAAATCCGTGAGAAGTTAAAAACTGAATATTTACGTGGGATTCAGCAAATAGTATTGGTGCCTTCTCAACAAAATATGGGGCAATATTTACAACGTGTGAAAGCCAATGAAGCAACGCTTAAGCAAAATCACGTTAATGTACAAATCACCCAAGCGGTTAAATCGAATCAACCGTATCTAGAACCTTCGGATGCCAATCCACAAGATGCCTATAATGCTTTAAAAGCGTATTTGATGCTTAGCAACCATAAGTATATTGAGTCGAGTCATTTAAGTGATCAAGTCACGCGTTTCTGGCGTTCATGGTTAGATTCAAATCGTGGCCAAATGCCTCGTGGCGAAATGATTCAAAAAGCAGAACAAGTACTATCTTATGCCATGACCTTGGCCGGTGATCCTGCATTTCCAACGCTTGAGTCAGATACTTTATTGGTAGATCAAACACGTCAATTACTAACGGCAGTGACAATGGGAATTCCTGCACGTGATCGCGTTTATAATGAAATTAAAATGCGTGGTTCAGTGCGTTTCCCAGCGGTTACAGTGAAACAGATTTTGGGAGATAGTGCCCAAAATAGTATGCTAGGGAGCTATGCATTACCAGGTATTTTTACCTACGATGCATGGGATCAGTATGTTAAGGAAGCCATTAATCAGGCGGCAAATAATCCGACTGATACGCAAGATTGGGTTTTAAATACTTCACAATCTGATGATCTGACATTTAGTGGTAGTCCTGATCAAATTAGTAAGCAATTAACAGAACTGTATAAACAGGAATATATTGCGGAATGGCGTAAATTTTTAAATGGCGTGCATTATGGAAAAGGCAATGATGTCGCTCAACAAGTAAAATTTATTGATGTATTAGGTGAACCTGAAAATTCGCCAATTCGTAAAGTTGTAGATCGTATTGCGAAGGAAACCAGTTGGGACAATCCTATTGTTCAAGCGGAACTTGCAGCGCCACAAAAAGGATTTGTGGCATGGTTCAAACGTAAAGTATTAAGTCGTGACGATGCTCAGCAAGCGCAACAAGTTGCGGCACGTGCAGGTCAAGGCGTAATTGCCAAAGAATTTAATGTGTTCTATCAACTGGTACGCAAACGTGATGATCAGCAAAATAAATCCATCATGGATGAATACATGCAATCATTGGGTCAAGTCCGCAGTAAATTTAACGACTTGAAAACCAGTGGTGATATGGGGCCAGCGAGTATGACGCTGGTGAAACAAACCATCAATGATCAAAGCTCAGTATTTAATGCGACACAAAAGTTTGTCGATGAAAAAATGTCTGTTGGTTTAAATGAATTAGATCAACAAATGATACAAAAGCTATTTATGCAACCTGTAACACAGTCATTTGAAGTGTTATTGATTCCAGCACAAAATGAAATCAATAAACTATGGGCAATGCAAGCTTATCAACCATTCACTACAAATTTAGCGCCTAAATATCCATTCAATAGTAATGCGACGCTACAAGCGACAAGCAACGAAATTAGTCAAATATTTGGTGAAAACGGGAGTATTGCGCGCTTTGTAAAAGAATATTTGGATCCATTGGTTATCCGTCGTGGTTATACTTTAACCACCAAAACGTGGAAAGATTTAGGCATAGGGTTGAATCCTCAATTTGTTGCTAACTTCCAACGTTATGTTGCACCTGGCAATGGCGTTGCTACAGGTGAACTTTCGGGTGCAGCAACTCCAGTAGCAAGTAATCAGTCAAATTTCCAATTTTTCCCACTGGAAAATTCGCAGTTATTGTCATACACCATTGATATTGATGGACAACGTATGGTTTACGAAAATGGTGTACAGCAATGGGTGAATTTCGTTTGGCCAAACAAAGGCTCAATTCCGGGTGCCCGAATTACTGCAATTGATTTAGAAGGTCAAACGCACACAATTTTTGATGAACCTGGTGAATATGGTATTAATCGTTTGGTTGAAAGTGCTCAGCGTACGCAGCAAGGAAATGCTTTTGAGATGATTTGGCGTAGTAAACAAAATCCAAAAGTATTTGTGAAAGTAAACTTCCGCTTGGTAAGTGGTAATGCCTCTGGCCCTACATCAGGCACTGGTTATGCAGGTATGACCTTGGTTGATCAAGTAGTTACAAATAAAGGTGTACGTGTGGTTGCTGCTCAAACGATGCCAGCAAATCAAGCTCCAGCAGCACCGCAAACATCTTCTCCAATGGCGTCTGTACAAGGAACGACAACTCCATGAAGCGAATAATCACATGCACTATGTTGAATAAAAGCGTTAAACATTTTCAGGACAGTGCCTATGTATGAAGTTAAAACGACACCTCTATATTATGGGAAATGTCCTGCGCGTGGTGATTTCTTAAAAAGCCGTGATCAATATTCACTGATTCAGCTCATTGATCAGTGGATTACCGAGGCTTTAGAATTTGCAATGCGTGATGAAAATTTCATGAAGGCTTATGGCGCTTTACCTTCTTTAGATTTTTTTATTGCAAATCCTCAAGATAAACGCTTTTTGGCTGCAAATTTGATTAGTAGTGAAGATAGTTCAAAGCGCCAATTTCCAATGGTTTTAGCGCATTTACTCGAAATAGATGATGCTTTTGATAATATTCTGTATGCACCATATCGTTATAAGCAAACCTTAATTGACTTATATCAACGCAATCGAGTTATGCGTTCGATTCGGGATCCAGATATTTTATTGGATAAACTTGGAAAGTTGAATAACGAAATTATGGTGTTCGGTACGGAAGAAACCTCTTCCTTTTATGAACATCATACTTTGCATTCTTTTGCACGCTTATTGAATTTTACACCGTATCAGCTTGCACAAAGCATGATTGGATTGGGGTTATTGCTTCAACCTATCATTCGACAAGGTACAGCTAAATTAAATAAAGTATTAATTTTGCCAATCAATAACATAAGTTATTGTTACGAAATTGCAGCATTTTGGGTCAGCTTAATCAGCCGATTTGTAGAGAATCAAGATGCAGAATTATTAATTGGTATTTTACATAGTGATTCTCCTGTTTTGCTTTTTGGTTTTCAAGGCGCGGATATTACCGCATTGAGTGATATTTTTACCCAAAATATGCACAGTGATCATTGGGTATCGTTAATTGATGCGCGTTGGATTGATCCATATTTAGAGCAAAATGCTGGGCTAGCTGTACTTGAGCAATCTTTAAGTGAACGTCAGATTAGTCTGATTCATGGCATCAAACTTTTTAGACAGACTTTTATAGAAGAATAACCATGCAGAGAATAAATTTTAAGTTACCCAAATTATGTGTTGCATTGTGTGCCTTGGGTATTTCAAGTTTGCTTTGGGCTCAACCAATCGTGATTGAGGGTGCAGTTCCAAATGAAGCTACTAAACAAGAAATTTTAAATAAGGCGTATCTGACTTACGGTCAAGAAAATGTCGTTGATAAAATTCAGGTTCGTGCGGTAACTGCACCAAATGGCTGGGGTAACAGCGTAAGTCAGATTATTAATGATGATTTGAAAAAGGTGAAACAGGGTAAGCTTACTGTCCGCGGAACACAGGTCGATTTGAGTGGGAAAATGTCCAATCAAAATGATATTCAGCCCACGACAAGCAAATTTCAATCTTTAGTTGTGCCACCATTTCGTTTAAATGCGCAGCTTTCAGTTAACCAAGCAGAGCAAGCGATTATTGATGCAGCACTACGTAATCGAATTATTGAATTCGAATCTGGCAGTGCCATTTTAGCTGCGTCAGGTGTTCAAATTTTGGATGAGATGGCGGTTGCGTTGAATCGTGTGGGTGGTAAAAAAGTAAGAATTATTGGTCATACAGATAGTTCAGGTAATGCAGAGAAAAACTTGAGTTTGAGTCAGCAAAGAGCAAATGCAGTAAAAGATTATCTGATTTCAAAAAATATTGCCGCGGCTAGTTTAAGTACGGAAGGCATGGGATCGAATAAACCAGTCGCTGATAATGCAACCCCTGAAGGTCGAAAGAAAAACCGCCGTATTGAATTTGAAGTACTTTAATCCTTTAAATCAGATGGTCTTGAGCCCAGTGAATGACACTGGGCTTTTTATTAGAGGCTGATTTAATCTGTTAAATCTCTACATTAATTGATGTATTAAAGAATAAATAAAATTAAAATACATAACATTTCTCTATAAAAGTACGGTAACAATTAGATAAAAATATTAGTAGCTTATCGTATAAATTCAGGTTAAAAACATAATGAGCAGTTTCAGGTGTGCACTTCATATCGGCTGTGAACCGTGACGTTTCCTAATTAAAGAATGTTGTCGTTTTATAGAATTAGGAAAGGTTGCTGATAAAAGTTCTGCATAGATTTGCAGCATTAGAACAATGTAATTATGGATAAGATCGGGAGCAATGAATGCTTGGCAATATGATGTTTAAACCGCTTTTAATTAGCAGCATGATTGAACATGCGGGTCGTTACCATGCAGATAGTTTGGTAATTTCGAAGAATACCGATACCACAATTACGGAAACCACTTGGGGCAAAGTTCATGAAAACTCTAAGCGCTTTGCAAATGTTTTAGCATCATTTGGTTTAAATTTTAGTGATCGTATTGCAACCATTGCATGGAATAATCACCGCCATTTAGAGTCTTGGTATGCCATTTCAGGCAGTGGTTACGTCTGTCATACTATTAATCCACGTTTGTTCCCAGAACAACTTATTTTTATTATTAATGACGCATCTGATCGCGTCATTTTATTTGATAAAACTTTTTTACCTCTAGTTAAAGCGGTTAAACCACTTTTAAAATCGGTTGAACACTATATTTGTTTAGATGCTGTTGATGAAGCAATTTCACAGGATTTTCCTGAAATTAAGTTTTATGATGAGTTAATCGCGCAACAAAATGCTAACTTTGATTGGCCTGAACTTGATGAATTGTCTGCAAGCTCATTGTGTTATACTTCAGGTACTACAGGTAATCCGAAAGGTGTTCTCTATAGTCACCGTTCAACCGTACTGCACAGTTATGCCATTAGTATGCCAGACTCACTGAATGTTTCTGCACGCGATATTATGATGCCTGTTGTGCCAATGTTCCATGTAAATGCATGGGGTACGCCTTATGCCGCGGCTATGGTGGGCTGTACCTTGGTATTGCCTGGCCCAGGCCTTGATGGTGCAAGCCTGACTCAAATGATTGATCAATATCAGGTTTCAGTGGCTTTAGGTGTGCCAACAATTTGGCAAGGCTTGATCAATGCAGCGCAGCAAGCTGGAAGTAAACTTGAAAGCTTAACGCGAAATGTTGTTGGCGGCTCAGCTTGTCCACCAGCAATGCTAAAAGTATTTAAAGAGCAATTTGGCTGTGAAACCATTCATGCTTGGGGAATGACCGAAACTAGTCCACTGGGTTCAGCAAACCAATTTAAAGCGAAACATCAACATTTATCTGATGAAGAAAAACTTCAAGTACGTCTTTCACAAGGTCGTCCACCATTTGGTGTCGATTTACGCATTACCGATGAAGAAAATGGCACCAATGAAGTCACTCGTGATGGCGAAACAACGGGTAACTTACAAATCCAAGGTCATTGGATTATCAATAACTACTTTGGAAAAACCGAATCTGCATTAACTTCAGACGGTTGGTTCGATACTGGTGATATTGCAACACTAAATGAAGATGGTTTCTTGAAAATTAGTGATCGTTCTAAAGATTTGATTAAGTCAGGTGGTGAATGGATTTCATCTGTCGATCTAGAAAACTTAGCGATGGGACATCCAAAAATTGCAATGGCGGCTGTGATTGCTGCGACACATCCAAAATGGGATGAACGTCCAATTTTAATTGCGATTAAAAAGCCAGATGTCGATTTATCTGATACTGAAATTTTGGATTACTATGCCGATAAAGTAGCGAAATGGCAGGTGCCAGACAAAGTCATTTTTGTGGATGCAATTCCCCTGAGTGGCACAGGAAAAATGCTGAAAAAGGATTTACGTGAACAGTTTGGTTCTGTACTCATGGACAGCTAATTGAGCAATAAGTTTCAACGAGACCGTAATATTGAGTCAATATTACGGTCTTTTTTATGCACAATCCTTAGATCGGTTTCTTTAATTTTTTATCCGGCAAAGATACAATTGATAATTTATTCTTGAAATACTAATAAAAATTCTTCAATCAATTAAGTACGAGATAAACTCGCATTCAATCTAGGATGCGCGTACATTTGAAAGGCTTTGACTTTTTTTAAATATATATGTTTCCCACTTGGATTTTATTTACTTTAATGGCTGCCTTTATGCAGTCTTGGCGTAATGCTTTTCAAAAGCAATTAAGTACAACGGTCGATGTGTATGGCGTAACTTTAGCGCGCTTTATATTTGGATTACCTCTTGCTGGATTATATTTATATTTTTTATATCAACAGCAACCTATTTCAGTTGAAACATCATTTACGACTCAATTTTGGATTTATATTGTTATAGCAGGGTTAAGCCAAATTTTGGCAACCATATTAATGGTTTTGCTATTTAAACAAAAAAATTATGCTATTGGTGTTGGACTTGCGAAAAGTGAAGCGATTCTTGCGGCAATAGTGGGTGTAATTTTTCTCGCAGAGCATTTAAGTTTAATGGGCTGGGGTGGTGTGGCTATTGGTGGTCTTGCCGTATTTTTACTCAGCAAAGGCAATCAAAAACAGAAAATCTCTATTTCAACTTTATGTATTGGTATTGGCAGTGGTTTAAGTTTTGCCGTGACATCCTTATTGGTACGTGAAGCAAGTTTAGAATTATCAACACTACCTGTTATTCAACGTGCAGCATGGGTATTACTTAGTATTATTGGTTTTCAATGCTTTATTATGTTGCTTTATTTGAGTATTTTTAGCCGATCAACCTTAGTTGCTATGTGGCAACGCCTTGGTTTGACGTTCCGCGTGAGTATTTGCAGTTTCCTTGCTTCTTTGGGATGGTTTACGGCAATGAGCATGCAAACCGTCGCGATTGTTAAAACGCTAGGGCAGATTGAAATTTTATTTAGTCTACTGATTTCAGCCTATTTCTTTAAAGAAAAATTAGCACGAACAGACCATTGGGGGCTTGGCTTGGTTGTGATTGCTGCCATTATGGTAATTTGGGCTTAAAATATATTATTGAGCTTTGAACATGCCAATTTTCCAAAGTACATTGGCATTTGTATATATAAATACTTTGCACAAAATAGCATGAATAATTTACATCATTTATCGCACAGGGTATGATCAATTTGAGATGTGAAGCAATAGTTAGTGCTTATAAATGAAGTGCTTAAGTTTCATAGCTATTTTTCATTTTATCATCAGCACTATTAAATGAACTCTAGTAAATGGGCCAAGAACTTTTAAGTCTGCTTAGAAAAGTACTTTAACTTTAAAGTGTTTCTTATTTCGAGCTATATATTCGCTACATAAGATTAGAATTATATTGAATGTGAAATATACAAGAATTTGCCTAAGGGAGTAATAAATTGAATAGCCTTTTAATCAGTTTATCTTTCCAGCATTTGCTCAGTATTATGGGCGCGGCGTTAGGCTGCGGTTTACTGATTGGGCTTGAACGACAACGTAATAATAATCAAGTTAAAGAACAGAGTTTTGCTGGACTTCGTTCCTTTTCAATTTGTGCGCTATTGGGAGCACTGTGTTTTCTTATTCATCTTTCAGTAGGCATCGTTGGCGCATGTGCCATTATCGCATTTAGTATTTATGGATTATTCAAACAAAAGCAGGATATTGGGTCTACCACAGAACTTGCGTTTGTTATGACCTATTTTATAGGCGCACTGTGTGTGTATCAGATTCCACTCGCAGCTGGTCTTGCCGTAGTTTTAACATTAATTTTAATGGGAAAGCCTTATTTACACGGTATTGCAGGCAATTGGATTAAAGATTATGAATTGCGTGATGGGCTATTTTTATTGGCGCTGTTACTAATTGCGTTACCGCTCATGCCCAATAAACCTTTATGGGGCGCAGTTCTGAATCCTTATGTTATTTTAAAATTGCTGATTTTAATTTTAGTGGTGCAGTCAGTAGCGCATATCGCCAAACGCTTGTTATCACGAAATAAAGCCTTAATTTTATCTGCTGTAGCATCTGGTTTTGTATCAAGCACGGCGACAATTGCAAGTTTAGGAATGGAAGTACGTCAGGGGCATGGCGATGCCAAATCAAATGCAGGGGCAGGCTTATTTTCTTGTGTGGCAACCTTATTACAATTACTCATTATTGTTGCTGGACTCAGCCTAGAATGGTTCACTTTACTCTTATTGCCTTGCCTATTGGGTATCACCATTTTAATGATTGCCGGCTATATTTATGTTTCCAATCTTAAAAAGTCTAATTTTTCCAATTCAACAGATTTACCTAAAATTGCAGCCCCAAATACACCAGACCTTGTACTTCAAAATGATATAGATGCAGAATCAATTAATGACACTCGTATGTTTAGCTTAAAGCAAGCCGCTATTATTGCTATAAGCCTGACATTAATCCAAGCAGCAGTATACGGTCTTAATTTGTTGTTAGGTGATAGTGGATTGATTATTGGTACATTGTTGGCATCTTTATTTGAAGTTCATGCTGCAATGGCAACTGTCGTCATGCAAGGCAGCATAGAAAACATGACATTGGTCTATGCAGTTATGATTGGCCTTGCTGCACACGCTTGCTCAAAATGTATCAATGCTTGGATGACAGGTGGTACAGCCTATTTTCTGTATTTTGCACCTATACAAATCTTACATATTACTTGTGTGATTGCAGCCATAATTTATTGGGTTTAAAAATGTATCGCAAATTTTTAATAAGTTTTATTTTTTAAAATTACATGGAATTATTGAAGTTTTTTTCTAATGTGCGGATTTAAGTAGTTGAAGTTTGGTTTTAATTTGAGGCCAACTGGTTGAAATCCAGCAAATTAATGAACCGACTGTGACTAAAATTGCACCATGCCAAAAACTTAAAGATAAATTTGTCTGTAGAATAAACATGGAAATGAGCGATGAAAAAATAGGGCTAAAATACGATAACGTGACTAATATTGTGATGTTACCCTTAATAATACCGATATTCCATGCCGCATAACCCAATGCTGTGACAGTAGAAACCATTAACATTAATATGCCTGTATTTAAATCAATATGTGGAATTTCAGGAATACCATGAAAAACGAGCATTTTCAGCCAAAGTACAAAGGAAATGACTAAAAAGAAAAATGCTATGGGGTTATGACCTTGGCTATATTTACGGGTGATTACACAATAGAGTGCCCATAAACTTGCGCCTAAAAAAGCCAAAATATAACTTATTGGGTTTATTTGCACATTTGCAAAAACAGTTGCCCAGTTAAAGCTTTCATTACCAGTTTGAATTAATACTATTCCGCTTAAACTGATTGCTAAACCTATAATGACAAAGAAATTAAACTTAAGTTCTTTAAACAAAATTAAAGCTGCAATGGTTAAACTCGGCCATAAATAATTAACCAGACTAATTTCAATGGCTTGCTGTGCCGTTTGAGCTAATGCAATGGCATAAGAGAAACACAGTTCATAGACTACAAACAGAATCGTTGCAAAAAATAGATAATTGCGAGGAACCTGTTTTAAGTTAGGAATACGAAAGAGCAGCAGTAAAATGACCGCGCTAAAGCTGTACATAAACAAAACCGAGAGGTCAGGCCCAAGTGTGAAGCTGATTTTTTTCAATAGACCTACAATAGAAGACCATTGAAGAATCGCACTGAAACCAATCAGTGTTGCGAGGTTTTTGGACATGATTGCTCGAGGGTTTGATTTTTAATTGTGAAATTGAGAGTGAATGATACCGCAGTTATTTATCATCGTATTGTAACTTTAAAAATAAAATGAGCCTTGATGAATACAGAGCACATCAGCCGTATTAAAGGCTTACTGTTGTGATTATAGTGATCATGCAATAATAAAAACCACTGTAACCGCTTTAAATTATTTCACGGTTAAAGTGGTATTTTTTAATTCAGATTTAGATCTGTGTATACAGCCTAAATATTACTTACTCACTCACTTGAATGGTTAAACCATAAGTGTAGTTTGCAGGTGCTGGCTTTTTGGTATTGTCTGGATTTGCTTCTGGATAAGATGCCGTGATGAGGTAAATACCATCATCGCTAAATTTAATTTCAGCTTCACCTTTCGCGTTGGTTTTCGCGTGCGGCATTTCGCGTTTTTCATTTGGCTCGTAGCTGCTAGCGCCTTTGAATACATCCAGTTCTAAGTTTGGTACAGGCTTACCGTCTACCAAAACTTGTAATTTCAGGCTTTCACCTTCGTATAACTCGCTTGGATGAGTTAGTAACTTAACTTCAAAACCTTTGTTGGTTAATTTTGGTAATGGCGATGGTTTGCCTTTCGTTATATAGCTTTCAGCAATGAAATTATTCGTAACTTCTAAAGTTTGCGCATTTGCTGGTACTTGGTCAGCAGCAATCATACGAGGAGGTTGTACATTTGCTGGTGCTGCCATCGGTGCTTTTGTAGGCTCAGCAGGGCGAGCAGCTTGCTGAGGGCTTGGAGCACGTACTGGTCGAACACGCAACCAACGACCATCAACCAATGCATATTTTACGCTATTACCTACAGCATCTTGAGTACGGATATGATAAGTACCTTCTTTAGGAATATCCATTTCAGCTATATTAAAACGTTTGAGTGTTACAGCAGCATTGATAGGCTTTTGTTGACCATCTGGCTCAGTAACTAAATAAGTGGTTTTAAAGTTAATACCTGGAATAAAGAATTTCTCAATGGTAATTGCACTTTGGAAACTAATGCTTTGCCCAGCATTGGTATCAAACACTTCAGGCAGCAAAAAAGGACTCATGGTATGAGCATGGCTTAAAACCGGAAGCGAGGTTAGTAAAGCAATTTTTAACCAGTTATTCATTTTCCGCACTCTTAGGAAATAATATTTAAGATAATCCGACTTAATCTACTTGATAACTACAATCATTATCAATAATAATTCAAAAAAATATTTCGGAGAGTCAGTATGACTTCTGCTGCAAAAAAATCTTACCCACTTCGTAAGGCATTTCGTCTCACACCATTGGTTATGGCGCTGGCACTGATCTCTCCTTTACAAGCGAACGCTGCTGATAAATCAGCGTCAGCTATACCTGCTGAAAACGAAGCACAGTTAACGCATCGATTCCATCGTGACCATATCCTCGGTACATCACTCGATGTCATTATTACAGGTGTGTCTAAGCAAGATGCAAATCTAGCTTTAGATATTATGCAAAAAGAAATTGCAGCTTTAGATCAAAAACTTTCTGTATGGCGCGCAGACAGTGAAATTTCGCTTTTAAATCAAACTGGCCATGCAAATGATGCTTCACCAGAACTGATTGAAGTGATTGCAGCATGTGAAGTATGGCGTGATAAAACATGTGGTGCTTTTGATGCACGTTTAGGTCAATTGATTGCGCTTTGGGAAAAATCTCAGGGTGTTGTACAACTCGATGATGAAACACGTGCTGGTGTACTCAAAGAACTTCAAGCAGATGCGGTTCAAATAAATCAAGAAAAGTCTGCGATTCAGTTAAATGTAGATGTCAAAATTGCGCCTGATGCCTACGCTAAAGGTTATATCATTGACCGTGCTTTAGTTGCAGCGCGTCAAAAAGTTCCAGCAATTGCGGGAATATTGGTTGATATTGGTGGTGATATTCGTGTTTGGGGAAATGCACCGCAAAAGCAAGGCTGGAGTATTGGTGTTCAAGATGCGTTTAACCACTACGATTTGGCCGTGCCATCACAAGTTTTAAACTTGAATGATCAAGCTGTCGCTTTTTCAGGAAAAGGTTACCGTACACTTGCAGGTCAAAGCCATTTACTCGATCCAAAAACAGGCATGCCATTGCAGCAAGTAGAACAATGTGTGGTTGTTGGTCAGTGTGCTGCAGATGCAGATGCGTTAGCTACAGCTTTAGCTGCTATGACACCTGCTGAAGGGATTGAGCTTATTGAAAGCTTAATTGGTTATGAAGCACAAATGACCTTGTCAAATGGCGATACGTTCCAATCAGCTGGTTGGAATAATTTGCTGCAAGCCCAATCACCTGAAATGCTCGCTGTTGCGGCTGGTTCATCTGCAAAGTGGCCTGCAGGTTATCAAGCTGTCATTGATTTAACTATTCCAAAAATTAATGTTGAAAAATATCGTGCGCCCTACGTTTCTGTTTGGGTGACAGATGCCAACAAAAAAATTGTGCGTACTTTAGCCGTATGGGGTAAAGATGAGCGTTGGATTAATTCAAACTATGTCTGGTGGAAGCGTTACGGCCGTCAAATGACCAATTTAGATGCTGTAGCGAAGCCATCACGTCACCCTGGTAACTACAAACTTGCCTGGGACGGTAAGGATGACAATGGTCGCGCGGTTGCTGCGGGGCAGTATATTGTCCACATTGAAACCACACGTGAACACGGCGACCATTCTTATCAAACGATGAATTTGAATGTTGGGAACAAAGCAAGTAAACAACGCTTAGCTGCACAAGCTGAAATTGGTGCTGTAAATCTGAACTTCCAAAAAGTTCATTAATAGAGTTGGAATAAGGTTTATATAAGTGTACCAACGTCGAGATTTTTATCGCTATGCACGCTATGTGCATGGTTGGCTATCAGCTTTTGCTTTTCTGATATTAATGTTTTTCGCTTTGACGGGTTTATTTCTGAACAATCCAAATTGGTTTGAACCCGCAAAAGATGAAAATACTGTGACTGTCAGCATGACACCCGACTTGCTTGCTAAGGTTAAAGGACAAGAAAACCCAAGTACGGATATATTGAACTTTGTACGTGCAGAACATACGTTAGTTGGGCGCTTCCAAAGTAGTGAAGTGCTGGATGGTGAAGTGATGATTCGCTTAGAAAGTCCTGCAGGCTCTACAGATGTCTGGGCTATGCTCGATACTGGTGAAATTGAAGTCAGCAGTAAACCTGCCTCTACTGTATCACTTATCAATGATTTACATCGTGGTAAAAATGCGGGGACGGCATGGAGCTGGCTCATTGATATTAGTGCCATCACTATCCTAATTTTATCTATTGCAGGTTTTATCTTGTTCTTAAGTATCAAATCGCGTTTATTGACACATTTGTTGTTAACAGCAGCAAGTTTAGCAGTATTGATCTTATTCATTTGGATAGCGGTGTAGGTGCATTGTGATGACACAAGCAGTATCAACATTGCTAATATTCTTTTCACTGTTATTGATTCTTTATCTGATTGCAATTGTTGTCTTAACGCTACAACGCATTCGAGCGAATCAGTTAAAGTTAATTTCTGCAAATACTTTGCTAATTGTATATGCAACCCAGTCAGGTCAGTCTGAACATCTCGCTATCCAAACCGCTGCACAATTGGCTGAAGCAGGTGAGCAAGTTCAATTACTCAATATTGAGCAATTAAGTACTCAGCAATTACAAACTGCAAAGCGTGTGATTTGGGTAGTCAGTACTTATGGTGAGGGTGATGCACCAGATCAAGCGCAACATTTTGATCATCATATATTGAAACAAAATCTTGATTTAGCTCATCAAAGTTATGCTGTTCTCGCTTTAGGTGATCGTCGATATGCTAACTTTTGCGAGTTTGGCCATCGACTGAACCAGATGTTGCAACAGCATAAGGCCACACCTTGGTTTGATCTCGTAACTGTTGATCAGCTTTCACAAGATGATTTACTGCATTGGAATAATCTGCTGGCACAGCAGTTCCAACATGATTTTGCTTTGAGTACACCTGTGCGTGAGTGGCATGCGATACAGCTTAAATCACGCCATTTATTAAACCAAGGTAGTCAGGGTAATGCCTTGTACCATCTTTGTTTTGCTGTTAGCCCAACTATGACATGGCAATCGGGCGATATTGTTGAAATTCAATGTGAAAATAGCAATCAAATTTTACAAGACTTTCAAGTTAAGTTTCCTGATTTAAATGCTATACAAATTGAGCAATTGCGTGATCGTAATTTACGAGACATACCTGCCCAGTTACCACAACAACAAACAGCAGAGTGGTTAGAAGGTTTTAAGCAATTACCTGTACGTGAATATTCGATTGCCAGCATTCAGTCAGAAGGTCAACTTGATTTAGTGGTTCGACAAGAGATAGACGGTGCTGAATTGGGACTCGGTTCAGGCTTGTTAACTCAAGGGTTGAAATTGAGGCAAAGTATTCATGCTTATGTGCGCTGTAATCAGAGTTTTCATCTGTGCAAGGAAGCTCGACCTGCGATATTTATTGGTAATGGTTCAGGTATTGCTGGTTTGCTTGCGCATTTAAAACAGCGTATAGACGATGTACAGTATCAAAACTGGTTGATATATGGTGAGCGACAATCGACTTTTGATCACGTATTTAGTGAAGATTTAGAAACTTGGCAACGCTTAGGTCAAATTACGACTATAAATCGCGTTTTCTCTCGTGATAAATCGTCAGAAAAATACGTACAAGATGTGCTGCGTAAGCATGCTAATGAATTTAAACATTGGGTTGAACAAGGGGCATGTATTTATCTCTGTGGTAGTTTAAATATGGCCCAAGGTATTGATGATGCTTTAGTAGAAATTTTAGGTGCTAAACAAATTAATGCCTTACGTAAGGCCGGTCACTACCGACGAGATGTGTATTAATGCTTAGCTAGATTGGCATAAATTCTATTTCTACAATCCTCCATCGATGGGGGATTTTTTTATGGCCATCTGAATAATTATCGGCAATCACATATTTTTTAATAATTAAGATGTCTTGCACGAAGCAAATTTCAAAATAATTAGATAGACACGGCAAAAATAAAACGCTTGGCAAAATAAGATTGGCATGAATAGTGCATTATTTTAATGCAAATCATTCATTTAATGCTGAATTTAGCATCAATTTAGTTCACGAATCACGATAAAAGAAATTGAGATTGGGTATTTATGAAAATTTATACGGAAAGACTTGAGGGTAATGTCGTACAAGAAAATGTCGCGGTAGTTGAACTGACATTTGATACACGACAAAAGAGCCGTTTTCGTGCAACTTTATCTAATGGGCACGATATTGGTGCAGATTTACCCCGTACCGGCATTTTAAGGCACGGTTCATATATCGCAACTCAAGAGGGTGATGTACTGCGTGTCGATGCCAAAGCAGAAAAACTCATGAAAGTAGAAGCACCAAGCAGCTTTGATTTATTAAAAGCAGCTTATCACTTAGGTAATCGTCACGTGCCTTTAATGCTCACCCCAACGGCGCTGTATTTTGAGCCAGATCATGTATTGGCTGAAATGATAATTGGACTTGGTTTAACGGTATATGAAACCATGCATCCATTTGAGCCTGAAAGCGGTGCTTATGCACAGCATCAGCATGATCACAGATTAAGCCCAATTAAGGCTTTGCATCATGTTCACACCTAATGCTTCACAGCTTTTAAGTCTGTTGACTTTGTCCTCAACGGCACTACCAATTGGGGCGTACTGTTATTCTCAAGGGGTAGAAAGTGCGATTGATCAGAGCTTAATTTTTGATGAAACCTCGAGCATTACTTATTTTGAAGAAGTGCTTGAAATGCTTTTGGTACGGTTTGAGCTGCCCGTTTTGAAACGCCTAATAATATCTTTTGATCAGCCTGAGCAGTTTGAATACTGGGCGCAGTTATATAGAGCAAGTCGAGAAAGCAAAGAGTTATTGGCTGAATCACAGCAATTGGCATTTTCATTAAATGCGTGGATTCGTGATGTGCTGAAAAAGCCTGTGAAATTAAAAAAGCAGATTGGTTTCGTACCCATCTATGCGCATCTTTGTGGACAACTCGAACTCGATGTTGCAGAGGTTTTGACTGCTTATACCTTTACTGTACTTGAAAATCAGGTGTTGGCTGCCGTGAAAACTGTACCACTTGGACAGATGAGTGGACAACGGATTTTATGGCATGTGCATGGGCTGATTCCAGAGGCAATTGAACGTGCTTTAGCACTGCAAGATGCTGAACTCAGTAGCGCCTTACCTAATTACGCCATGCTTAGTATGGCACACGAAACTCAATATTCGCGATTATTTAGATCTTAAAATAAAGGACATTTCACATGACAGAACGTAGCCCATTACGCGTAGGTATTGGCGGTCCAGTTGGTTCAGGTAAAACAGCGCTGACTTTAAATTTATGTCAGGCACTGCGTGAAAAATACAATATGGCGGTGGTGACCAATGATATTTATACCAAAGAAGATTCCAACTTTTTAACACGCCATGAAGCGATGTCACATGAGCGTATTGTTGGTGTAGAAACAGGTGGTTGCCCGCATACCGCAATTCGTGAGGATGCGTCCATTAACCTCGCGGCTATTGATGACTTGTGCGAAAAATTTGATGGTCTTGAACTGATCATTATTGAAAGTGGTGGTGATAATTTGGCAGCAACATTTAGCCCGGAACTTTCAGATTTAACCCTGTATGTTATTGATGTTGCAGGTGGAGAGAAAATTCCACGTAAAGGCGGCCCTGGTATTACCAAATCTGATTTATTAATTATCAACAAAACCGACCTTGCGCCAATGGTTGGAGCAAATTTGGATGTGATGGATCAAGACGCGAAACGTATGCGCGGTGAAAAACCTTTTCTATTTTCCAATATGAAAACTAAAGATGGCTTAAATGACATCATTAGTTTTATTGAAAAACAAGGTTTGTTTAAAGCATAAGGGGCATCCACTATGAAGTTATTATTGCAAAGAATTACCATCACATCGTTGGCATTCTTTCCCTTGGCAGCAATGGCGCATCCAGGCCATGAGCATAGCCATAATAGTTTTATCAGCGGTTTTTTGCACCCATTTACAGGGCTTGATCATCTAATGATGGCGTTAGCATTTGGCGTATTGATATGGACTGCCCACCAGCGCTGGAAATGGGCCGGATTATTCGGTTTATCTGCCGCAATGATTGTCGGCTTTATGATCGGTGCACAATTCAACTTAGCAACAGCAATTGCTGAAAACGGCATTATTGCGTCGTTAATTATATTGGCTGTTGCTCTTTGGACCAAAACCAATAAAGCCGTTCCTTTTATTGCTGCACTTTTGGCAGGTTTTCATGGCATCGCACATGGTACGGAACTTGGCCAAAGCGGTCAGGCAGTTTTACTGGTCGTTGGTATGGTTACAGCGATGGCATCTATATACGGATTCGGTTTGCTCGTCGGTGCATTTATTCAAAAATATGTGCCTTACGGTAAGCAAATGATTGGCGCTCTGGCAGCTATTGTTGCTGTAATTGGTTTGGCTTAATGCCTCATTCATCTCAAAAAACGGAGATGCAAATGAATGATATGGCATTAAGCGAAACAAAGCTTAAATCGGTACTACAGCAGCATAACAACCAACTGTGGTATGCCTGTTTGGAACTTGGTTTTGCCTATCAAGCACAGTCAAATCGAACCGTATTACAGCATCGCAAGCATCATGGGCCTGTACGCGTTCAGAAGATGTTGTGGCCTGAAAAAACTGGTATTTGCCATGCCATTATTGTGCATCCACCAGCAGGAATTGCTGGCGGAGACCATCTGACTTTTGATATGAAAGTTGAGGCGAATGCGCATGCGTTAGTTACCACGCCCGGTGCAGGAAAATGGTACAAAACCAATGGTAAGCAAGCCTATCAGCATATTCATATACATGTCGCAGCACAGGCGACATTTGAATGGTTACCGCAAGAAACCATGCTTTTTGATGGTGCCAATGCTGACTCTGAAACACATATTCATCTAGATGAAATGGCCAGTTTTATTGGGTGGGATATGTTGGTCATCGGTCGACAAGCACGTGGTGAAATTTTTCAGCAAGGGCAATACCAAAGCAAATTTAGGCTGTATCGTGCAGACAAATTATTGGTTGCAGATAGTTTAAATTTTAAGGGGCAGGATCGGTGGCTTACATCCTGTTTAGGTATGAATGGACATGCTGTGATGGGAAGTTTCTGGGCAGTAGCACCATCGCATTTAAGGCAAACAACATTACTGGCTGAACATATCGAATTAATCCGTGAATTGATTATGCGTATGAATATCGCCGTGACTTTAACCCTGTTAGATGATGTGATTTGTGCACGTTATTTAGGCGATGATGTACGTGAATGCCATGATGCTTTTGCAGCAGTCCGTGCCCGTTTAAGACGCTATTGGTATGACCTAGCAGAAGAATTTCCACGGATTTGGCGCACTTAAGTTTTGCCATCATTGGAAAGTAGATAGGTCTAGCAAGATTAATAGATTAAGTGTTCATTTTGCCTTTGGGTTAGGACACTAAAAATTAAAACGTGCGAGAGCGAAAGAAGAATTTGCACGCATTTTGCATTCTACATTTTAGAAGATTAGGAAATTGTTATGGAACTTAATCCAACTGAAAAAGATAAATTATTAATATTTACTGCTGGCCTTGTTGCAGAGCATCGCAAAGCGCGTGGTTTAAAACTGAATTATCCAGAATCAATTGCATTTATTTCAGCAGCACTGCTTGAGGGCGCACGCGATGGCATGTCCGTGAGCGAGTTAATGCACTACGGCACAACCTTGTTGAATCGTGATGATGTCATGGATGGCGTGGCAGAAATGATTGCAGAAGTGCAAGTCGAAGCTACTTTTCCAGATGGTTCAAAGCTGGTGACTGTTCATCAACCAATAGTCTAATAAAAAGGAGTAAGCCATGATTCCTGGTGAAATTATTACGCCTGATTCAGACATTGAAATGAATGTCGGACGAGAAACACTGAAAATGCGTGTTGCTAATGCAGGCGATCGACCAATTCAAGTCGGCTCACATTTTCACTTTGCCGAAGCCAACGATGCTTTGCAATTTAATCGTGAACAAGCCAGAGGCTATCGACTCAACATCGCTGCAGGAACAGCGGTTCGTTTTGAACCGGGGCAAAGTCGAGATATTGAATTGGTTGCACTTGCAGGTAAACGTGAAGTGTATGGGTTTGCAGGGCGTGTTATGGGTAAATTGGATTAACTATTTTTATGCTCAAGTGTCTTGTTGAACAATTAAATTGTTGTTAGTAATAAGTTCAATAAGTACATGAAAAAGCATAAGAGAATAAATGTTAATAATGAAAATACGCCCAGCAACTGTTGATGATGTTGAAGCCATCGCTGCTGTTATTGAACCTTTTGTCGATTATGTTGTCGTGACTGAAGAAGGACGTGAACGCTTTAAACCTGATATGTTGAAAAACATCTTCCAACACCCACTTATTCATTATTTTGTGGCAGAAATTAATGAAGAAATCGTTGGGAATTTGGCGTATATCGCTCCATCTCATGTCATGCATTATTTCTTAAAAGCTGAATATCACGGTCAAGGTTATGGTCGACAAATGTGGGACTTTTTAGAGCAAGAAATATTCAAAAATGATCCCGATATAATCACAATAAATTCAAGTCATTATGCACTCGATATTTATAAAAAATATGGATTTGAAGTGGTCGGTGCGCTAACGGAGAAATGGGGTATTCAATTTATTCCGATGCAAAAGCTACTAAAGCCAAAAAATCTAGAATAGGAAATACATCAATGAAAATGTCTCGCCGTGCTTATGCGGAAATGTTTGGCCCTACAGTAGGTGATAGAGTTCGCTTAGCTGATACAGAATTGTTTATTCAAGTTGAACAAGACCTCACGACTTATGGTGAAGAAGTTAAATTTGGCGGTGGTAAGGTCATTCGCGATGGTATGGGGCAGTCACAATTATTGTCTGATGAGGTCGCTGATACCGTCATTACCAATGCTTTAATTGTCGATTGGTGGGGTATTGTCAAAGCCGATGTTGGACTTAAAAATGGTCGTATCTGGAAAATAGGTAAAGCAGGTAACCCTGATATTCAACCTGACATTACAATTCCTTTAGGTGCAGCAACTGAAGTCATCGCAGGTGAAGGACAAATCTTAACGGCGGGAGGGATTGATACTCACATTCATTGGATTTGCCCACAACAAGTTGAAACAGCACTAATGTCAGGCACAACTACAATGATTGGTGGTGGTACAGGCCCCGCCGCAGGAACATCTGCAACCACAGTAACTCCAGGCCCATGGCATATTGCGACCATGCTACAAGCCATTGATGATTTACCCATGAACATTGGTTTGTTAGGTAAGGGCAACTTGAGTCAGCCTGAACCAATCGCTGAACAAATCAAAGCCGGTGTGGTGGGTTTAAAATTGCATGAAGACTGGGGATCGACGCCAGCCGCGATTGATAACTGTCTAAGTGTGGCGGATCAATACGATGTACAAGTTGCAATTCACACAGACACACTAAATGAAAGTGGCTTTCTAGAAGAAACCTTAGCAGCATTTAAAAACCGGACCATCCACACTTACCATACTGAGGGTGCGGGCGGTGGTCACGCACCAGATATTTTAAAAGCAATTGGTCAACCCAATGTTTTACCATCTTCAACCAATCCCACACGTCCATATACCGTCAATACCATTGATGAACATTTAGATATGTTGATGGTTTGCCACCATTTAGACCCTGCAATTTCTGAAGATGTTGCTTTTGCTGAAAGTCGGATTCGCCGTGAAACTATTGCTGCAGAAGATATCTTGCAGGATATGGGCGCAATTGCCATGATGTCTTCAGACTCGCAAGCGATGGGGCGTGTCGGTGAGGTTATATTACGCACTTGGCAGACGGCACATAAAATGAAAGTGCAGCGTGGTTCACTCGAAGGTGATAATCAAAATCACGATAACAATCGTGTAAAGCGCTATATTGCTAAGTATACAATTAACCCAGCAATTACCCATGGTTTAAGCCATGAAGTTGGTTCGATTGAAGTTGGTAAATTGGCCGATATAGTGTTATGGAAGCCTGCATTTTTTGGTGTTAAGCCTTCAATGATTATTAAAGGCGGAATGATTGCAGCTGCGCCGATGGGTGATATTAACGCTTCAATTCCAACGCCACAGCCTGTGCATTATCGTCCCATGTTTGGCGCTTACCCACGCGGCGTACATAACACTTGCATTACTTTTTTATCGCAAGCCGCTATTGATGATGGCGTTGCAGAAAAACTGAAATTAAATAAGTTAATTTCGCCTTGTAAAGCGACTCGTAATATCTCGAAAGCAGACATGAAGTTAAATACCTATTGTCCTGTGATGGAGGTTGATCCTGAGATTTATGAAGTAAGGGCAGATGGCGTGCATTTGACTTGTGAGCCAGCGGAAGTGTTGCCGATGGCGCAGAGGTATTTTTTGTTTTAATCTAGAATACCCCTTTCATAGGAAGGGGTGTTGCTCTATATTACAAATGTAGTTGGAATAAAAAAATAATTATAATTTTCAGATGTTTTACTAATTTTTGTATTGAGCTAAAAATGTTAAATTTAATTTTAGATTATCCTTTTAAATATCACGATGAAAAATATTTTTATTTATATAAACACATGTCTTTTCAAGATTACTACTTAAAAAGCATAGAGGAATCTACACTCTATTTTAGTTCTCCATCTAATTTTAATGATCCTTTTGATAGTTATTTCTCTTTAGCAGAACAACCGTCAAAGTATTTTCATAATAAAATTTTAAAAAATTTAGGTTTCACTGGTAGTCCCGCTAAACGAATACTTTATCGAAAAAAATCACAAAAATTGCTAGACCAAAGTTTCGTAGAAGGATCTTTTTTCGAAGAAAGATTTAAGAGAATAGGTGTTATTTGTTTAAATCATAATCCATTAAATATTTTGATGTGGTCACATTATGCTAATTATCATAAAGGTTTTTTAATTGAGCTTAGATTCCCAAAAAATAAGGAACTTTTAAATTTAATCGATTTTCTTCCATTTCCAATAATATATTCTAATGATTTCCCTAAAGGTAATATTGAAAATTTTGATGATAAGCAACTTTATAAAATGCTTTACACAAAATCTATGGATTGGTCATATGAGTCTGAATTTAGAATATTAGGAAATGGTTTTGAATCAATTAATGATGTTAATAGAAAATTTAATTATCCTATTGAATGGTTGACAAGTGTAATTTTAGGTTGCAACTCTTCCAAAGAAGATAATGAAAAAATACATACAATTATTAGAAATATTGAAAAAAACCGTGGACATAAAATAGGCGTTTTTGAAGCAAGAAAATCATCAAGCAATTATAAATTGATAGTTCCAAAACACCCTCGATTAGAGAATATTTAAAACATTAATTAAAACTAGAATCTTTTTGGCGCACTAATTGCTTAATCCATTCTAATTTTTGACTGTTTGATATAACAAATTAGGAAATGGATGTGACAGCAACATATTTACGTGGGCAAGACCTGATAGACCAAATTCAACAACAAGACTATTCCAGAGATCTGATCGGCTATCATGGTGAACCACCCAAAGTGGAATGGCCAAATGGCGCTCGTGTCGCGGTTCAATTTGTATTGAACTATGAAGAAGGTGGGGAAAACCATGTAGAACATGGTGATGCAGGTTCAGAACAGTTTTTGTCAGATATTATCGGCGCGGCCAGTTTTCCAGACAAACACATGTCGATGGATTCCATGTACGAATATGGCTCACGAGCGGGCTTTTGGCGCATTCACCAAGAGTTTCAAAAGCGCCAACTTCCCATGACCATTTTTGGTGTGGGTATGGCTTTGGCACGCAATCCCTACATTGTGGAAGCCATTAAAGCAGCTAATTATGACGTTGTGTCACATGGGCAACGTTGGCTGCATTATCAAGATATGCCAATAGAACAAGAACGCCAACATATGGATCAAGCTATTAGCTTGCTTGAAACGCTATTTGGTAAAACACCAATCGGTTGGTATACCGGACGTGATAGCCCGAATACGCGAAAGTTACTTGCCGAATTTCCACAGATTAAATATGACTGTGACTATTATGGCGATGACTTACCATTTTGGAGCACAGTGACAAATGCAGAAGGTGTAACACGTCCACATTTAATTATTCCATATACACTTGAAAGTAATGATATGAAGTTTTGCTCGCCAGGTGGTTTTAATAGTGGTGAGCAATTTTATCAATACCTTAAAGATGCCTTTGACGTGCTATATGCCGAAGGTGAAACTGCGCCAAAAATGCTATCTATTGGCATGCACTGTCGTATTTTAGGGCGACCAGGACGCTTTAAAGCACTACAAAGATTCTTAGATTATGTTCAATCACATGAAAAAGTATGGGTTTGTCGTCGTGCCGATATTGCAGAACATTGGATAAAATACCATGCACCGTAATAAGAAAAAATAAAGAAGAAAGAGAGGCTTAGCGCCTCTTTTTTTGTGCCTATAAAAAGCAATTTGTATAAAAAATAGTGGATTGGCATTGATATTGCAAAACATGTTTTGAACGAACATTAAATATTTTTAGGCGATTTAATAGTGCAACTTGTTGAATTTAATCAAACATCCGTAGCCGATGTAAAAACATTTTTAAAGCACTGTGTGCAAATTGAAAGCTGGGCGAACGAGCTGCTCAGTCAGCGTCCGTATGCATCTTTAGATAGTATTTTGGAACATGCGGCTCAAGCCGCTCGTACATGGTCATGGGACGAAATTAAATCTGCTTTAGACAATCACCCGCGTATTGGTGAAAAAAAAGCCCAAGCTGAACTTTCTGAATTAGAAAAGAATTTTTCCAACCGTGAACAATCCGCTATTTCGGCCGATGAAGAAACACAAATGGCATTGCTCAAAGGCAACATCGCTTATGAAAAAAAGTACGGCTATATCTTCTTAATTAAAGCTTCAGGCTTAAGCAGTGAAGATGTATTACAAGCATTGCAGTACCGCCTTTTGAATGATCCAGAAACTGAAAAGCGTATTGTCCATCATCAATTGGCTGAAATTGCCTTATTAAGATTAAAACAGGAGCTAAGTGCATGATCAGCTCACATATTTTAGATACAAATCTGGGGAAACCTGCTGCCAATGTCTTGATTAAATTATTCAATGCAGACGGTATGTTACTTGGTGAAGGGCAAACCAATGCAGATGGCCGTGTGACCGACTTTGGTTTAAGCGAATTTTCTACGGGTAGCTATAGCTTAGAGTTTGCCACAGCGGACTATTTTGAAAGTCTTAATACCGAAACTTTTTTCCCAAAAGCAGTGATTCATTTCTTGGTAAAAGATGCCTCACAGCATTTTCATATTCCTTTGTTGATTAGCCCTTTTGCCTATTCAACATATCGCGGTAGCTAAAAACAGCATCATAAAACGGATCGGGGAATATAAAAATGACAGAACAAAATCAAACAGTTTCACCAGAACATGAATATTTAGGTGCAGGGAAAAGCCTAGCTTATGGCTTACAACATGTATTGACGATGTATGGCGGTATTATTGCGCCGCCATTGATTATTGGTACAGCCGCAGGACTAGAACCTGCACAAATTGGTTTATTAATTGCAGCAGCATTATTTGTCGGTGGTTTAGCCACGATTTTACAAACGGTCGGTGTGAAATACATCGGTGCAAAATTACCCCTAGTTCAAGGCGTATCCTTTGCAGGTGTGGCAACGATGATTGCCATCGTCACCGCAGGTGGTGGGCTTTCGGCCGTATATGGTGCGGTTATTGTTGCTTCATTAATCGGTTTCTTTTTAGCGCCATATTTTTCAAAAATTATTCGTTTTTTCCCACCAATTGTGACGGGCTGCGTGATAACCGTGATTGGTTTGTCATTGCTGCCTGTTGCAGTACGTTGGATGATGGGTGGCAATAGCAAAGCGCCAGATTGGGGGAGTGCTGAAAATATCAGTTTGGCATTTTTAACTTTAGCCATTGTTATTGTGTTGAATATTACTCGAAACGCCACAATTCGCCGTTTATCCATCTTATTGGCAATTGTGCTAGGTACAGTGTTGGCATATGCGATGGGCTTTGGCGATTTCTCGAAAGTCGCAAATGGCAATTGGATTCAATTCCCAAGTTTCTTTGCCTTTGGTATGCCAACCTTTGAACTAAGTGCCATTATTGCCATGTTGATTGTGACATTGGTGATCATGACTGAAACCACGGCCGATATTATCGCTGTCGGTGAAATTGTCGGTACCAAAGTCGATGCTGATCGTATTACCAACGGGCTACGTGCCGATATGCTTTCAAGTGCAGCAGCACCAATATTTGGTTCATTTATGCAAAGTGCTTTTGCACAAAATGTAGGATTGGTCGCGATTACCGGTGTAAAAAGCCGTTTTGTGGTTGCAGCGGGTGGCTTAATTTTAGTTGTATTGGGTATTTTACCGATTATGGGCCGTTTAATTGCTGCTATTCCTGTACCGGTATTAGGTGGCGCAGGTTTGGTATTGTTCGGTACAGTGGCTGCAAGTGGTATTCGTACATTAGCTAAAATTGATTATAGTGAGCAAAAGAATCTGATCATTGTGGCGACAGCAATTGCCGCAGGTATGATTCCAATTATTGATCACTCATTCTATGCGAACTTCCCAAAATGGGTACAAACCCTGTTCCATTCAGGTATTAGCTCAACTTGCCTCATGGCCATAGTATTAAATATCGTGTTTAACCATCTAAACTTTTTTAAAAGTAGAGAAGTGAATAAAACCAGCAATGTTGTTATAGATAGTCATCACTAAGCTATTCAAAATAAATAAAAAAATCTCGCATTAATGTGGGATTTTTTATTAAATAATCAAATATTGGCTTTGTTTTTGCTAAATAAATTACTCAAAACGTATTTATCGCTAGGAAAAACAATTTAATGAAATTTAAGCCTCTTTCAGCTGCAATTCTATGCACTATTTCAGCCAACTCTATCTTTGCAGCCCCAATCTGGCAAGACTTCAGCATTACTGGTTTATATGGCACCGACTACCAACTCATTGCAAAAGAAGACAAACAAACCACGGTGACATTTGAATACGCGTCAAAGCATAAATATGGTGATTTCTTCATTTTTGCCGACCGTACACATAATGACGTCAATGGCGATCAAACCTATTTCGAAGCATCACCACGATTGAGTTTAGGTGCAGTAACGGGTAAAGAACTTAAATTTGGCCCTGTAAAAGATGTATTGCTTGCAACCACTTGGGAAGCGGGTAGTAACATGGATAATTTTCTCTATGGTATTGGCTTTGACTTTGATGTGCCATATTTTCAATATGCAAAATTAAATTTATATAAAGTGAATAATGATACTAAAGCTGATGACTATCAAATGACGCTTACTTATGCCATACCATTTAAAATTGGCTCAGAATCTTTCTTAGCAGATGCTTTCCTAGATTGGTCAACTGTGGAAAAAGGCTCAGCCAGTGAGATGAACTGGACCAGTCAATATAAATGGAATGTGGGGCAACATATTTCCCCAGATACACGCCTATATGTAGGCGTTGAGCATTCAGTTTGGAATAATAAATATAATATTAAAGGCAAGGATGAAAATAACCTTAGCGCGCTAGTGAAATACCACTTCTAATTAATTCGGTAAAACCTTACATCGTTACACAACACACTGTACAAGACTGAAAAGCCTCACGGATGGGGCTTTTAATTTCTGAGACAATTTTAAATTAAGGTTTCAATTTCAATGATAGTTTAATTTTATGCCACGATATTGATTACTTCATTAAACTGATAAACATCACAATTATGTCCAGTACCAATACGATCAACCACGGCAAAGTTACTTGGTGCCTCTAAAGTTAATAGAGGGTGATGCCATGTACCTGCACGGTAATTAACACCTTGTGTGCCATCTGAAATAAAAGCACAGAGTTTTGAAATATCTGGGGTGTGATCATCCAATGCAGGCGCAACCACAATTAAAAAAGCCTGACCATGCATCGGAATAAAAGCTTGTGAGCCATTCGGATGTCGCTCAAGCATCGAAACCGAAAAAGGAATTTCTGTTTGTTTAATATTACGAAAAATACTAATCCCTGCATGCGCTTCACCGATGATTTCAGTGGTTGCAAGGGCATGATAACGCTCGGTATGCGCATCATTGATATGAAAAAAATCCTGTCCATCAATGCAAATAACCTCGCCAAATGGGGCAAAGTTTTCAATGCTCAGGGGCTGTAGCTGAATTGTTTGAACCATGTGTAATTCTTTTATTGTCTATATAAAGTGCAGGAGAAGAAGGATAAAACCTCAGCATTTATCCTTCTTGATGTAGGAAGTATTCAAGCTATCAATTTAGCTTTTGGTTTTGCCCCAAATACGAATACGGCTGATACCACCATCTGGAATCATATTGATGCGAATATGCGAGATCTTTTCATGTTGCAAAATTTCATTTACAAAGCTATGAATATGATCCATTTGCATGTCTTGTGCTTCGAGTAAAAATGGCCAGAACATACTTTGTGGAATTAATTGTGGATCGGTTGCATCTTCAACATAGACCGCTTGAATCGAGACTTGAGCTGGAAAGTTGCCTTTAAAGTGTGCCGTATCGATATCAATTTTTTCAATTGCACCAGTTTGACCCAAAGTCAAAATACACCAATCAAAGCCCGGTGCACGACGACGTTTGGTTTCCCAACCATCGCCCATATTTATGCCGCGACCTGGGTTAATCAGATTACGTGGATGACCAAAATGTGCATCGCTATAAGCAATTACACGTCCACCATTTTCTAAGGCAACTAAATCAATTGTTGCAGTGCGATCTTGCTGTTGAACGCTCACTTCACCATACACTTTAAAACGAGCAACACCGCCATCAGGGAAAATATTTAAGCGCACATGAGTAAAAACTTGGTCAGCTGTAATATGCAAAACATGATGCTGACTTGGGCCAAGTACATTGTTCTCTAAAATGTTCAACCATTCAGCTTGAGCAAGATCGCCATCAGGGGCGTAGCAGGCTTCAACTGAAGCTGAAGCAGGGTAATTCCCAGTGAAGAAGGTAGTGTCAATATCTAAAGCCTTAATACGCCCAGCTACGCCCAATTGGATGATGACCCAGTCATAACCTGTGTGACGTTTACGGCGCGTTTCCCAACCATCCATCCATTTACCATGGTCATCGAATTTATCTTCAACAAAAATTGGCGCGTCAAATTGAAGCATACGTTTTGCTTCTGCGAAAAATTCATCTGAACATTCAATAATTTTTGCACCAATACGGTCATCTGCCAAATTAGTAAGTGTCTGTAATTGTGCAGGAATATCAAAATCGGGTGCTAATAAAGTCGCCATATATTAAATCCATTCGCTATTTTCTTTCAAAATTCATGCTTTGCGCTATCGTGCTACAAAAAATTTAACAAACGATAAAAACAAGCATTTACACGCGTTTAGATGCACAGCGTGTGCCAACTTTGGATTTTTTTCAGGGCGCTTTATAAACAATGGCACGCTTTTAGCATTTTATGACTTAGAAACTTATAAAACACAGGGGAGTTATAGATGGAAATTACAATTATTGGTGCAGGTATGGCGGGTCTAACTACAGGCATCGCACTAAAAAAATTCGGACACCAAGTAACCATCTATGAACAGGCAGAACAAATTTTACCGGTGGGTGCTGCTATTTCGTTATGGTCTAACGGTGTGAAATGTCTGAATTATTTGGGCTTAACAGAGCAAGTTGAAAAGCTTGGCGGCAAAATGGATAACCTTGCTTATATTGATGGTTTGACAGGCGATGTGATGACTCAGTTTAGTCTTTATCCATTGATTGAAGAGGTCGGGCAAAGACCATATCCGGTATCACGTGCGGAACTACAAAATATGCTGATGGATGAATTTGGCCGTGAAGATATCCATCTTGCTAAGAAAATGGTTTCTTTTGTTGAAGAAGGAGAGCGTGTAAAAATTCAATTTGCAGATGGTGGTAAAATCGAATCTGATCTATTGGTCGGTGCAGACGGTACACATTCAATTACTCGTGCCTATGTTTTAGGTGAGCAAGTTGAACGACGCTATGCAGGCTATGTCAATTGGAATGGTCTCGTTGATGTCTCAGATGATTATGCAGCAGCAGATCAATGGACAACTTTTGTAGGTGAAGGCAAACGTGTTTCACTGATGCCAGTGGCAAATAATCGTTTTTATTTCTTTTTTGATGTGCCACTACCAGTTGGTCTTGAAAATGATCGTAGCCAATACAAAGCTTTATTCAAAGAATACTTTAAAGGATGGTGTGAGCATGTCCAAAAGTTAATTGATGCAGTCGATGTACAAAAGACCAATCGTGTAGAAATTCACGATATCGAACCATTTGCCGATTTTTACAAAGGTCGAGTAGTGATTGTGGGTGATGCAGCGCATAGTACAACACCTGATATTGGTCAAGGCGGCTGTCAAGCGATGGAAGATGCTATCTATTTGGCACGTTCATTGCAAATTAACACTTTAGGTTTACAAGATTCTTTACGTCGCTATCAGAACAAGCGTAATGAACGTGCCAATGAATTGGTACTTCGTGCCCGTAAGCGCTGTGATGTGACACATATGAAAGATGAAGCGGTGACCCGAGAGTGGTATGAAGAGTTACGCAAAGAACAAGGCAATCATATTATGAAGGGAATTATTAGTAACATTGTCGGTAATCCACTCGACTAAGCTGTAAGACACAAAAAGAAATGTAAAACTAAAAGGTTAGCTTTCAGCAGCCAGTGTGAATATTCACACTGGCTTTTTTTAGCTATAAAGAAACATTAGATTGAAGAGCAAAGGATTAAATGTTTAAGGAAGTTGCTTTAATTGCAATTTGATTTCTTCCATTTTTTCGACCAATAAATTTACCATTATTTGTGAAAGACGAGATGTTTGACGTTTTGAAGCGACGCACAGTGCAATGGTTAAACGATGCATACCTTTTTCACGAATGGGCTTAAATACGATCTTTTTTGAGTTTAAAAGTGGCAATGCATCCATATATGACATTAAGCCAATGCCTAATTGTTGTTGAATTAATGACGTTATCATTCTAATGTCATTACATTCTATCTTTTGTATAGGATTAAATTTGTGATGTTTATAGAGTGTATGTACATAATCACTGATGACTAAGGGCTCACTTGGCATGATATGACGCTCATTTAAAGTGTCGGATAAATAGATTTTATCCATGCCGGCTAAGGTGTGATGTGGTGATAAAACATAGCCTAAAGGAATTTCAATAAAGGATAAGATTTCTAATTGATTGTGACTTTTGGGATTTAAAATAATGCCAAAATCTAATTCTGCATCAATGATTTTTCTCGATATTTCTTCACTGCTATTCATACTAATATTGAGATTAATCCATGGATAGCTTTCAGCCATGCGTTGAATACAATCCACGACAAAACCATCATTTAGTGCAGCAATAAAACCCATTTCAATATTGCCGCGACTTAATCCTTGAATTTCATCAAATCGAGTTCGAGTCAGTTGATATTCTTTTTGCCATTTAAGCAAATCGGCATAAAGTAATTCACCAGCCAACGTTAGCTTGAGTCCCTGAGGTAAACGCTCAAACAAAGCGACGCCTAACTCTTCTTCAGCCAGTACAATTTGCCGATGCACAGCAGACACTGAAATAAAAAGCTGTTCTGCGGCTTTACGTAAACTGCCAGTACGGGCAACAGCCATAAAATATTCAGAAAATCGGGAAAAGGTAATCGACATATAATTATTAAATCTCACGGGCAGTTTATAAAGTACTTATCCGTTGTTAAGCGATTTTCATGCCATAACTTTTGATTTTTTCAACTCACTATACATTTGTGTTCTAAAAAACAGAACATTGTATGCAAATCATTCTAATAGACAGAAATGCTATCCAAACGTATTTTTGACTTAGAAAAGAACGAATTAGCACTTTTTAGATTGCGAAAAGTTCTGCAAATATTGCGAATGTAGAGATTTAAAAAATGAATGCGATTCCTGTACTGAATTTATTTACCCAACCACAATGCAGTTCATTTGATGCAAACGATTGGAATATTTTAGCGCAGCATTGGTACCCAGTTGCACGCACTCAGGACGTTTCAGAACAACCGCAACAAGTACAATTACTTGATGTGAAAATGGCCTTGTATAAAACTGAAAGCGGAAAAATTCATCTGGTACGCGATATTTGCCCGCATCGTGGTGTGCCATTAACCAAAGGATGGGTGAAAGGCGAAGAAATTATTTGCCCATACCATGGCCTACACTATAACGGTGAAGGAAAGTGCGTAAAAATTCCTGCTCAACCGGAGCTCACACAAATTTCAGATCGTTTTTCACTGACCAAATTTCCAGTTGTAGAAAAATACGGACTAATTTGGACCAGTTTATTTAACCGCGATGTATCGAAAGCCAATTTTCCAGATTTAGACACGTGGGACAGTGAAGAACATCAGTCAATTCTCCCTCCATTTGTCGATATTGCTGGATCAAGTGGCCGTCAGCTTGAAGGCTTTATTGATGTTGCGCACTTTGCATGGGTACATAACCAAAGTTTTGCTGATCGTGAAAATCCAAAGGTACAAAAATATTCGACCGTTCGAACGGATTATGGCTTACATACAGAGTATGTGAGTGATGTCAGTAACTATCCGCATGGCTTACAACATTTAGCACCAGATGATTTTTTATGGAAACGTACTTTTGATGTCTATCCACCATTTTCAGCTATTTTGACTATCGACTTTCCTGAAAATGGCTTACTTAAAATTTTAAATGCGTGCTGTCCAGTTTCGCACAATAAAACGCGATTATTCGTTCCCTTAACTCGTAACTTTGATACTACAGGAGACTTACAGGCAGTTTATGATTTCAATGCACAAATCTTCGCTGAAGATCAGGACATGGTGGAAAGCCAAAAACCAGAAGAACTTCCTTTAGATATTTCAATGGAGGCACATTTTGAGGCAGATCGTTCATCAACCACTTACCGCCGAATTTTGGCAGAGTGGGGATTGAGCAAACGCTATACAGTTTAAAATATGAAATTTAATCGTTATTGCTAAAAAAGCGACTCTTTTGAGTCGCTTTTTACTTAGAAAATATTTTGAGCTTCGTTTTCAGCTGATTAGTTCACACGAATCCACGTTTGGCTACGACCTAGAGCTGATACACCAATATAGCCACGTCCATTTAAGGTACGACCATCATTCGACATTTTGGCATTGAAGCTATAAGTCTTACCATTTTTAGGGTCGGTAATTTTACCTCCATCGTAGGTGTTTTTACCGGTATTTTTTAGTCCATGAATAATCTGAGCACCTAATAAAGGTTTGTTCTGATATTTACCTACACATTTGCTGCATTTCTGTGCTTCACCCGGTGTGAAAACATCAACGATTTTTGCAGAAAGCACGCCATTCGATGTCTCGGTAAATTGGACAACAGATAAAGGTTGCTTGGTTTTATCATCAATGGTTTTCCACTTTGTTCCATTGAGTGGATCAGCAGCGAGTGCTAGGGTTGAGACCAAGGATAAACCAAGAATACTAAGAGTTGTTTTTATCATTTTAGAACCTCTATTTCGTGTTACGAGATGTGTGAGTTCGTCTTACTGATCAGCTCACACATGCCATGAAGAAAGTAAACATGTCGTTCAACTTTCAAGAGGAATCTTCGCAAATAAATAAGTATATATTGTGGATCTTTTATACAATTTTTGATGATGTGCAGGCCCAATCGTGTAGAAATTTAGAGTTCGTGTTGAGCAATGTTATTGATTTGGCAAGTTTGTGACTATTTGTCTAAACAGTGAGGAATGGATTACTGATCATTAATTAGGGATTACATCTGATATTAAAAAGCTATCTAGTAGATATAATCCCTTTAATTTTACTAATCCTTTTTAGTATTAAGGTGAGGTTGCTGTTGAATCTCACATATTGTTTTACGCTTTAATCCATCAATATATGTTGATAAAGGTCAGCTTGTTTTCTTAAAAAGTCCCAAACTAACTTAATACGGGGTTCGTGCTGTAAATCGACTAAAGTGAGCATCCAAAAGGTATGGATGAAGCGTACATTTTCACCTAAGACTTGTTCAAGTTCTTGGTTTTCATCCGCTAAAAATTTGGGCAAAATTGCCAGTCCGGCACCTGAGCTGACCGCAATCTGTTGTGCCAGAATACTACTACTACGGAAGTTCGCATTTAAATCGAGCGGAATACGCTCCAGACAATACAGTTCAGGGCTATAAACCAAATCATCAATGTAGTTTACAAAGCGATGATTTTTTAAATCATCAAGTTTATGAATAGCTTGTGTTTGATTTAAATAGTTTTTACTGCCATAAATTTTTAGACAATAGTCGGTCAAACGCGTGATGATATAAGGGCCTGATTTAGGACGATCAATGGAAATTACAATGTCAGCTTCGCGATGGGATAGCTTAATCATCTTCGGAACGGGAATTAAATCAATCGTGAGTTGAGGATATTGCTTGGACAATTCTGCCAATAGTTTGGCTAAAAATGCTGTGCCAAAACCTTCAGGTGTGCCAATTCGCACACGACCCTGCAAAGGTTGATGAGGCTTTTCAATTTGTATAAAGGCTTGTTCCATTTGTTCAACTCGTGGAACTAAGGCCAAACCTTCCAAAGTCAGTTCATAACCAGTTGCTTCACGTTTAAATAATGGTGTGCCTAAAGCTAGTTCTAAAGCCTGTATCCGACGGGATACCGTGCTGTGTTCAACCCCAATCAGTCGTGCTGCATTGGTCAGTGTCTTAGCACGTGCCAAGACCAAAAAATATTGCAAATGATCCCAATCCACTTTCATTTTGATTATTTTCCCTGTGCATATTTGCACATTGATCGTGCATGAATTTCTATTTCTGGTCAAAAATTTCTTTGCTAGTCTGAATTTAAACAGCAAGCCTGAAAATACGACTTTTTAGCTATTTTCAATGCTGAAACAACAAAAATAGTGCCCATGGAGAGGTTATGAACACAATGTCCAATATTCAGTCGACTACGGCTAAATTATTAATTAACGGTCAATTTATTGAATCTAAAACACAAAACTGGCAAGACATTGTGAATCCTGCGACACAGGAAGTACTTGGTCGTGTACCAATGGCAACGACGGACGAAGTCGATGCTGCAATTGCTGCAGCACAAGCTGCCTTAAAAACTTGGCGTGTTACACCAATTCAGGTACGCATGCGAATCATGCTGAAATTACAAGATTTGATTCGTGCCAATATGAAAAAAATTGCGGCGGTACTCACTGCCGAGCAAGGCAAAACCTTGGCAGATGCAGAAGGTGATATTCAACGTGGTCTAGAAGTTGTTGAACATGCATGCTCGATTGGTACATTACAAATGGGTGAATACACCGAAGGTGTCGCTCGTGGTGTCGATACTTATACCTTGCAGCAACCATTAGGAGTCTGTGCAGGGATTACTCCATTTAACTTTCCGGCAATGATTCCTTTATGGATGTTCCCTATGGCAATTGCTTGTGGAAATACCTTCGTACTTAAACCATCTGAACAAGATCCATTATCGACCATGATGTTGGTTGAGCTTGCAGTTGAAGCAGGTATACCTGCAGGTGTCCTAAACGTTGTACATGGTGGTAAAGAAGTCGTAGACCGCTTATGCACACATCAAGATATTAAAGCGATTTCATTTGTTGGCTCAACTGCTGTAGGTACGCATGTGTATAACCTTGCAGGACAGCATGGTAAACGTGTGCAGTCGATGATGGGTGCAAAAAATCATGTCGTTGTGATGCCAGATGCAAATAAAGAGCAGACCTTAAATGCACTTGTTGGTGCTGCCTTTGGTGCCGCAGGTCAACGTTGCATGGCTTTGTCTGTTGCAGTGATGGTTGGTGAAAGTAAGGAGTGGATTGGTGAACTGGTCGAAAAAGCTAAAACATTGAAGGTCAATGCAGGGCATGAACCAAATACCGATATTGGCCCAGTGATTTCATCGCGTGCCAAGGCTCGTGTAACAGATTTGATTAATAGCGGTGTTGAGCAAGGTGCAACGCTGCTTTTAGATGGCCGTGATGTTGTTGTGCAGGGTTATGAACAAGGCAATTTTGTAGGTGCAACAATTTTTGACCAAGTCACCACCGATATGCGGATTTATAAAGAAGAAATTTTCGGGCCAGTCTTAGCCATTATTCATGTCGATACATTGGAACAAGCCATCGAGTTGATTAATGCCAATCCATTTGGTAATGGCGTTGGTTTGTTTACACAAAGTGGCGCAGTGGCACGTACTTTCCAAAATGAAATTGATATCGGTCAAGTCGGTATTAACATCCCAATTCCTGTGCCAGTTCCATTCTTTAGTTTTACCGGCTCACGTGGTTCGAAACTAGGTGATTTAGGCCCTTATGGTAAGCAAGCAGTGCAGTTTTATACCCAAACCAAAACCATTACCAGCCGTTGGTTTGAAGATAGCCATGAATCTACAGGTGTAAATACTACCATTAACCTACGTTAAATCAGGAGTTCAAGGATGAATATTGCATTTATAGGTTTAGGAAATATGGGCGGTAAAATGGCCCAAAACTTACTCAAAGCGGGTTTAACGGTTTATGGTTTTGACTTGAGTGATGTGGCAATTTCGCATTTTACTGAAGCAGGCGGGATCGTCTGTGATAGTCCACAGGCAGCTGCAAAAGAGGCGGATATTGTGATTAGCATGTTGCCTGCGGCGAAGCATGTGAAAGAGGTTTATCTCGGGGAAAATGGTGTGCTTGCCGTACTTAAAGCCGGCAGCTTATGTATTGATAGCAGTACCATTGACCCACAAACCATCAAAGATATTGCCGAAGCAGGACGTGAACGAAATATTGATGTCTGTGATGCCCCTGTTTCGGGCGGCACAATTGGTGCTCAAGCCGGCACGCTCACCTTTATGGTGGGGTCAGATGATGCCACGTTTGAAAAGGCCAAATCAGTACTCAGTCACATGGGTAAAAACATTGTGCACTGTGGTGATGTAGGTGCAGGGCAAATCGCTAAAATCTGTAACAACCTGATTTTGGGTATTTCAATGGCGGCTGTTGCAGAAGGTATGGCACTCGGTGCCAAGCTTGGTATTGACCCGCAAGCTTTGGCAGGTGTGGTAAATAGCTCAAGCGGCCGCTGCTGGAGTTCAGAAGTGTGTAATCCTTGGCCAGAAATTTCAGCCAATGCACCTGCAGGCCGTGGTTATTCCGATGGGTTTGCAACACAGCTGATGTTAAAGGATTTAGGGCTTGCCATTGAAGCAGCTGGCCAAGTGAAACAACCGATTTTATTAGGTGGTTTAGTGCAACAGATGTATCAGCAGCTTTGTTTACAAGGCAATGCCCACTTAGATTTTTCCAGCATTATTCAGCAATATCTTCCTAAAGAGGTTTAGGGTTTCGATCCTAAACTTTAGGTCTCAATGGATGGGACTTAAAAAATTAAACTGCGTCAGCAATAACAATAAATTTGGCAGAGGTCACGGATATGTTGAATTATCAAAATAAGGCATCAGTTTTTGATTTAAATGAAGCGGCAAAACAAGTGCTAAGCGGTTCATTACATCAACTCAACGCATGTTATGAATGTTGTGATCGTCATGCTGAAGCAGACAGTGAAAAAGTTGCGTTGTATTGGCAAGGCAAAGACGGTCGTAAAGAACAATATACCTTTAGTCAGCTAAAAAAATGGTCGAGCCAATTTGCCAATTTTTTAAAGGCTCAAGGCGTGCAACAAGGTGATCGTGTATCGGGCTTATTGCCACGCACAGTTGAATTGTTGGTGGTTATTTTAGGGGCATGGCGGATTGGTGCCGTATATCAACCTTTATTTACTGCCTTTGGCCCTAAAGCGATTGAGCACCGTTTACAGCTGGCAAAAAGCAAATTTGTAATCACAGATGTTGGCAACAGAAGCAAACTCGATGAAGTCGCGCAATGCCCACAGATTATTACGGTTGCAGATATCGCAGGTTTAGGTGTTGAAGCCAGTGATTTAGATTTTTGGCAAGTTCTAAATACTGAGTCAGATCAATGTGATTTGGTCATGCAAAGCATAGATGCGCCATTTTTACTTATGTTCACATCGGGTACTACAGGCCCTGCAAAACCTTTAGAAGTTCCACTGAAAGCGCTCATTGCATTTGGTCATTATATGCAAGATGCCATTGGTTTACGCGATGACGATGCATTTTGGAACATTGCCGATCCCGGTTGGGCTTATGGTTTGTACTACGGCATTACTGGACCGCTATTGCTTGGTCATGCGACATTGTTCTATGAAGGCGGATTCAGTGCAGATAGCCTCTGTCAAATTGTAAATGACTATGAAATTAATAACTTGGCAGGAGCGCCGACTGCATATCGTATGATGATGGCAGCGGATCAAACACAAATGGCGCAGCTAAAAGGAAAGTTTCGCGTTGTCAGTAGCGCAGGCGAACCCTTAAATCCAGAAGTGTTTCGTTGGTTTCAGCAGGTTTTAGATGCGCCTATTTTTGACCATTATGGTCAAACTGAAGTCGGCATGGTGGTTTGCAACCATCATGGTTTAAAACATGATATTCGTGCAGGTTCAGCGGGCTTTGCTAGTCCAGGTTATCGCGTTGCTGTGGTCGATGAACAAGGCAATGAATTGACTGCAAACACACCGGGTATTTTGGCTGTCGATATCGAGCAATCGCCAATGATGTGGTTTGGAGGCTATAAAGAAAGTCGAAAATCACCGTTCATCAAAAATTACTATTTGACGGGTGATACAGCAGAACTGAATGAAGATGGCAGCATGAGCTTTGTAGGACGTAGTGATGATGTCATTACAACTTCGGGCTATCGAATTGGGCCATTTGATGTAGAAAGTGCCTTACTCGAGCATGAAGCTGTGGTGGAAGCTGCGGTTATTGGTGTGCCAGATCCTGAGCGTACTGAGATTGTGAAAGCCTTTGTTATTTTGGCTGAAGGTCAACACGCAAGCGAAGAACTCGCAGAACAATTAGGGCAATTTGTGAAAAAACGCTTATCTGCACATGCATATCCACGCCAAGTCGAATTCGTATCGGAGTTACCGAAAACGCCAAGTGGCAAAATTCAACGTTTCTTATTGCGTAATCAAGAGATTGCTAAGCAACAGGCCGCAAGCACATCAGTTTAGCTATGCCATTTTAAAATGCGGCAGGTTAATTACGCACTTGGTTTTAGATGAAAGTTCAATTGAATATATTGTTGAAATTTCGGAATGTACAGTGGGTAATATACAAATAAATACACGCTCAAAATTATGTTAAAGATCAGGCTAAAGATATAAAAGACAAGGGAATATGCAATGCAATTTACAGAAGAACAATTACTGATTCAGGATATGGCGCGTAGTTTTGCACAGGAACAAGTGAAACCGAATGCAAGTGATTGGGATCGAAATGGTACGTTTCCAAAAAATGCATTGGCACAAATGGGCGAATTAGGCTTTTTGGGTATGTTGGTGTCGGATCAATATGGTGGCTCCGATACGGGTAACTTAGCCTATGTTTTGGCCCTAGAAGAAATTGCCGCGGCAGATGGTGCAACTTCAACCATCATGAGTGTACATAACTCGGTAGGCTGTGTTCCGATTGCTAAGTTTGGCACGGAAGAACAAAAACAGAAGTATCTGCTTCCTTTAGCTCAAGGAAAAATGATTGGCGCTTTTGCTTTAACAGAACCTCATACTGGTTCTGATGCAGCTGCAATTAAAACCCGTGCAGTGAAGGATGGTGATGATTGGGTCATTAATGGAGCAAAACAATTTATTACCTCCGGTCATAATGCAGGTGTGATTATCGTTTTTGCGGTGACAGATCCGAGTGCCGGTAAAAAAGGCATGAGCGCTTTTATCGTGCCACGTGACACACCAGGTTATGAAGTTATTCGTACTGAAGAAAAACTTGGTTTACATGCCTCGGACACCTGCCAAATTGCATTAACTGATGTGCGTATACCACACAGTATGATGCTTGGCAAAGAAGGTGAAGGCTTAAAAATTGCCTTATCAAACTTAGAGGGTGGTCGAATTGGAATAGCTGCTCAAGCCGTCGGTTTAGCTCGTGCGGCTTTAGAAGAAGCAACCAGCTATGCCAAAGAGCGCATCACCTTTGGTAAACCTATTTTTGAGCATCAAGCAGTAGCATTTCGCTTAGCCAGCATGGCAACAGAAATTGAAGCTGCACGTCAATTGGTTCATCACGCTGCACGTTTAAAAGAAGCAGGACAGCCCTGTTTGAATGAAGCCTCTATGGCCAAACTTTTTTCATCTGAAATGGCGGAACGTGTGTGTTCAGCAGCACTACAAGTCTTTGGTGGCTATGGGTATTTAAAAGATTTTCCAATTGAACGCATTTACCGCGATGCGCGTATTTGTCAAATTTATGAAGGCACCAGTGATATTCAGCGTTTAGTGATTGCGCGGAGTTTATAAAAATAGTCGTTTAAATATTAGAGACAGAAACAAAGCACCAGATCAATAAAAAGGGCGACCTAATGCAATTTGAAACAATATTACTAGAGAAAAAAAATGGTGTGGGATTGATCACTTTAAATCGCCCCAAAGCACTCAATGCATTAAATACGCAGTTAATCAGTGACGTGAATCTTGCACTGGACGATTTAGAAAAAGACTCAACGATTGGCTGCATGATATTAGCAGGCTCTGAAAAGGCTTTTGCTGCGGGTGCGGATATTAAGGAAATGGCAGGGCTGAATTTTCCCAATATTTATTTTGATGATTTCTTTCATTTGGCCGATCGCATTGCACAGCGTCGCAAACCTCTCATTGCCGCAGTCAGTGGCTATGCTCTAGGTGGTGGCTGTGAATTGGCTTTAATGTGTGACTTCATTTACTGTGCAGACAACGCCAAATTTGGTTTACCTGAAGTTACTTTAGGCGTACTGCCAGGCATTGGTGGGACACAGCGCTTAACCCTTGCGATTGGTAAAGCTAAAGCCATGGAAATGTGTTTAACCGCACGTCAAATGGGAGCACTCGAGGCGGAACAAAGTGGGCTGGTTGCGCGTGTTTTTACCAAAGAGGAATTATTGGCTGAGACTTTGGCTGCAGCTGAAAAAATTGCAGAAAAGTCTTTGGTTGCCACCATGATGATTAAAGAATCGATTAACCGTGCCTTTGAAGTGAGCCTTGCTGAAGGCCTTCGTTTTGAACGTCGTACATTTCATTCGGTATTTGCCACATTAGACCAAAAAGAAGGTATGCAAGCCTTTGTAGAAAAACGTCCAGCTAACTTTAAAAATCAATAAGGATGTGCAGACATGAGCAAGGAAAATAATTTAATCATTCAGCGCCAAGGAGCTTTGGGTACGATTATTTTAGATCGGGTTTCCAATTTAAATGCTTTGACGATTGAGATGATTAATGGCATACGAACGCAACTGAAACTATGGCAACATGATGATGAAATTCAAGCAGTACTAATTAAATCAAATAGTCCTAAAGCCTTCTGCGCAGGTGGCGACATTCGTTACTTATACGATTGCTATCAAAATGGTACGGATGATCATAAAACCTATTTTCAAGCAGAATACGACATGCTCAACGCATTGCGTAGCTATATAAAACCAGTTGTTGTGTTGTTAGATGGTTATGTTTTAGGTGGAGGTTTCGGTTTAGCGCAAGCCTGTCACATTTTGGTGAGTAGTGAAAAGTCACGCTTTGCAATGCCTGAAACTGCAATTGGATTTTTCCCAGATGTTGCTGCTACACATTTTTTATCTCGCTTAGATGATATTGGCGTGTATTTGGCAACGACGGGTGATCAGATATCGAGTAGTGATGCGCTTTATTTAGATTTGATTGATTACCATGTGCCGAGTGAGAAGTTTGCAGCTTTAGAACAGGCCTTAGTGCAAACAAGCCCTCTCACTCAACAAAATATAGAACAAGTGATTGCACGTTACATCACGCATCCAGCCGAAAGTGATTTACGACAAAATGCCCAAAACATTAGTAAGCATTTTGCTTATGCAGATGTGTCCGAAATTGAGCAAAGTTTAGAACAGGAACAAGACACGATCAATCAAGCTTGGGCGAGCAAAACATTAAATACTTTGCAACAGCGTTCACCGATTGCCAAACATATTAGTCTAAAACTACAACTGGCAGGTCGTAGCATGTCTTTACAGCAATGCATGCAAGTTGAACGTCATTTACAAGATCTTTGGTTTGATCATGGCGACATTATAGAAGGTGTTCGTGCGTTGATTGTTGATAAAGATAAACAGCCAAAGTGGCAACAACATAATCCAGCATTAGATCAAATTTTGGCTGAAATTATTTAAATTTTAACTGAATGATCACCATACCCAGAAAAAAAGTTTAAACGTATTTCAAGTATGCGCAGAGAAAGGAAATTGAGAATTTCTCTGCATCTTAAAGCAACGGTTCATTTTAATTTCGTCGGGAGATGTAAAAAGGAAATCTTAAATTTATTCAACTTACCCAGTATGGATAAATCAAATCAAAACTCAAAAAGATCGATATAAGGAACATAGTGATGCAGGATATTCAACAAAATCATCCTCAGGACAAGAAGTCCTCACACCGCTTAGCCGGTATTTCTAGCATGGTGGGAACCACCATTGAATGGTATGACTTTTTTATTTACGGTGCAGCGGCCGCGCTGATTTTTAACAAGCTGTTTTTCCCAAATTTAGATCCACTAACGGGCGTCTTAGCAGCTTTTGCGACATATGCAGTTGGTTTTATTGGTAGACCGCTGGGTGGCATAGTATTTGGTCATTTTGGGGATAAAATTGGCCGAAAATCCATGCTGCTTGTCACGCTCATGCTGATGGGAATTCCTACAGTTATGATTGGACTATTACCAACCTTTGAAAGCATTGGCTATTGGGCAACGGTGTGTTTGATTATTCTTCGTTTTGTCCAAGGCATGGCCATGGGTGGTGAATGGGGCGGCGCAGTATTAATGGCAGTTGAACATGCACCTCAAGGCAGTAAGGGCTTCTGGGGAAGCTTACCTCAGGCAAGTACTGGTGGTGGATTACTCTTAGCATCAGTGGCTTTAGGTTTGGTTTCGATGCTACCTGAAGAAGCATTATTTAGTTGGGGTTGGCGTTTACCATTCTTAGCAAGTATTGTGCTTTTAGCGGTGGGTTGGTATATCCGTGTGAAAGTTCCTGAATCTCCAGACTTTGAAAAAGTGAAAGAGAAGGCTGAGCACGTTAAAGTACCAGCGCTACAAGTCTTTAAAAAGCACCCGAAAGAACTCGTGACTATTGTGCTATCACGTGCAGCAGAAAACGCATGGTTCTATTTGGCATCTACATTTGCATTGGCTTATACAACGACACAACTTGAAATTCCGCGCCAAGATATTTTGTTCGCAACAATCTGTGGTGCCGCAGTGATTATGGTGGTCACACCAATCTTTGGGCATTTTTCAGATAAAGTTGGTCAACGCAATATGTTTCGATTTGGTCTGTGTGTGTTAGCTCTATATAGCTATCCATTTTTTGCCATGTTAAATACCAAAGATCCAACTTTGGTTTGGGCTGCAATTGTAATTGGCATCGGTTTGGTTTTCCCATTGATGTATGCACCACAGTCACAGCTCTTTGCACGTCAATTTCCTGCGGAGATTCGCTATAGCGGTATTTCGATCTCAGTACAATTTGCAGGTGTATTAGGTGGTGGCCTTGCACCATTAATCGCTACAAAGTTGTTGAGTATTGGCGGGGGCAGCCCACATCTGATTATTTACTACATTATTGGTTTTGCAATCGTAGCTATCATTGCATCATCATTTTTAAGGCCTGATATGATCAAGTCTAAGAATGCAGATGCACAAAAATTAGTGAAACCTGTTTTAAATGATTCATAAATTAATTTTTAAGTGTTTAAACTTTCAAAAATTCATTAAGTGAATAAATTGATGCTTAATTTGAACAAAACATGAAGAAAATTTAACGTTAACATGAGCCACATACAGCTTTGTATGTGGCTTTTTTACATAAAAAACACCATTTTTCGCTCATACTAAATTATTAAAGTTTTCTAATTTATATATAAGTAATTGAAAAATATAAATATATTTAAGATTGGTATTGAGTTGGATTCTTTAAGTGAATTTTACTCATCTTTGGTTTAAATTAAATCATTTTTATTCATCTTAACTTTCACGTATAAATTACTGCATACAGAAATTCTAATTAACGAAATTTTAGGTAGACACTCCCATGAGTCAAAAATTTGCATGTTCAATTAAACGTATTCGTTTTGATGAAAACTATCAACCAGCTGACAGCACACGCCTGACTACGAACTTTGCCAACTTAGCACGTGGTGAGCACCGTGAAGAAAACCTACGTCGTACATTGGCAATGATCAATAATCGCTTTAACACTTTAGCGAAATGTGACAACCCAAATGCGGACCGTTATTCACTTGAAATTGACATTATTTCTGCTGAACTCGATATAGAAGGTAATGGCCAAACTTTCCCATTTATTGAAACTTTGAAAAGTATCATCATCGATCATAAAACCAATCAACGTATTGAGGGGATGATTGGTAATAGCTTTTCATCTTATGTACGTGATTATGATTTCAGCGTGGTATTGCCCGCATTGGGTTGTAAGTTCAATGAAAAGCCTGAAGACTTTGGTGATTTACACGGTAAACTTTACCAACACCTTGTTAATTCAGATGTATTCAAAGCTGAATTTAAAAAACAGCCAGTCATTTGCCTGAGTATTTCAACCACTAAAACGTATTATCGCACTGCGAATGTTCACCCAATTTTAGGCGTGGAATACACCAATGATGACTATTCACGTACAGACGATTATTTCGCAAAAATGGGGTTAAGCGTTCGTTATTTCAAACCTGAAAATGCGACTGCACCATTGGCATTCTATTCTGCAAATAACTTGTTAAGTGACTATACAGATTTCGAATTAATCAGTGCAATTAGCACCATGGAAAGCTTCCAAAAAATCTACCGTCCAGAAATTTACAATACCAATGCAACAGCAGGTTTAGTGTATCAACCAAGTTTAAATTTCCAGGATTATTCATTGACTCGTATTGTCTATGACCGTGTTGAACGTGGTCAACTGGCGGTTAAACAGGGTAAATGGACTGAAGAAAACTTTATCAAGCCATATAAAGAAGTGCTTGAACAATGGGCTGCCAACTTCACAGTGGAAAATGCAAACGCTGCTTAACTTAGATACCAGATTAACGAATTTAGAGAAAGAAGATTAGACATGGCCCTTGTACACCCAAAACAGCTATTACCGACATCAACAGCAGGCAGCTTACCGAAACCATCTTGGCTTGCAGAACCTGAAAAGCTTTGGTCACCTTGGAAATTGCAAGATCAAGAGCTTTTGGACGGAAAAAAAGACGCATTACGCTTGGCTTTGCATGAGCAACAGCAAGCAGGCATTGATATTGTCAGTGACGGCGAGCAAACCCGTCAGCACTTTGTGACCACGTTCATTGAGCATTTGGATGGCGTAGATTTTGAAAAACGTGAAACCGTAAAAATCCGTGACCGTTATGATGCGAGCGTACCGTCTGTAGTGGGTGCTGTATCTCGTCAAAAACCAGTTTTTGTTGAAGATGCAAAATTTCTACGTTCATTGACAGATCAGCCGATTAAATGGGCCTTACCTGGTCCAATGACTATGATTGATACGCTTTATGACGGTCATTACAAGAGTCGTGAAAAATTGGCCTGGGAATTTGCGAAAATCCTGAACCAAGAAGCACGTGAGTTGGAAGCTGCTGGTGTAGATATCATTCAATTTGATGAGCCTGCATTTAACGTATTCTTTGATGAAGTAAATGACTGGGGTGTTGCCACTTTAGAGCGTGCATTAGAAGGTCTAAAATGTGAAACTGCGGTACACATTTGCTATGGTTACGGTATTAAAGCAAATACAGACTGGAAAAAGACACTCGGTTCAGAATGGCGCCAATATGAAGAAGCCTTCCCGAAACTACAGCAGTCTAAAATTGATATCGTATCGCTTGAATGTCAAAACTCACGTGTACCGATGGATTTAATTGAATTGATCCGTGGTAAAAAAGTCATGGTCGGTGCAATTGATGTGGCAACCAATGTGATTGAAACACCAGAGGAAGTGGCAAACACATTGCGTAAAGCTCTTCAGTTTGTAGATGCAGATAAACTCTATCCGTCAACCAACTGTGGTATGGCACCACTGGGTCGTGAAGTAGCACGTGGTAAATTAAATGCTTTAAGTGCTGGTGCAGATATTATTCGCCAAGAACTTGCACGCTAATTGTCGCGCATAGGTGATGTTATATAAGAATATGCTTCATATAAAATATCACGCAAATATGTAAATTCTATTCGATGTAATGTGGCAAGCCAGTTCTTGCTGCATTGCACTGTTTTCAGTAATACCTTTAGGCAAAACCGTTTAAATTTTGGAACCTCATCATGGTTGAAGCAATCGACTTTAAAAATGCAATGTCATCATTAACAAGTGCAGTGAATGTTGTCACTACAATGGGTGCATCAGGTCGTCATGGCTTTACCGCATCTGCAGTGTGCAGCGTGACTGATACACCACCGACTTTATTGGTGTGTATGAATAAAGCATCGCGCTCACATACCAACTTTGTGGAAAACAAAATTTTAACGGTTAACGTCTTAGGTGCGCAGCATGAACAACTTTCTAATGCATTCGCGTCAAAACTGAGTTCAGACGAGCGCTTTGCTTTAGGTAATTGGACTGAGCTTGAAACGGGTGCACCTGTATTAACAGATGCCTTGGTGAGTTTTGATTGTGAAATTGAACAAATACAAGAAGTGGGGACACATACTATTTTCATTTGTCCAATTGTTGCAATTCAAAAGAATGAAGAAGATCAGGCCTTGGTTTACTTTAATCGTGCTTATCATCAGGTGGGTGAAACTGAACTTGCTTAACCCTTTTCTTTAAATTTTTAACTCAATATATCAAGATCATCTCTCGTGGAATTAATTATATTTTTAGTCATTGGCGCATTGGCGGGTTTTGCTGCTGGGCTGTTTGGCGTGGGTGGCGGCACCATTATTGTCCCATTATTATTTATCGTGTTTAGCCAAATGGGCTATAACCCTGATGTTGTGATGCATTTAGCATTAGGGACATCATTAGCCACTATTGTGGTGACCTCAATCAGTTCATTGATGGCGCACAATAAAAAGGGCGGTATCATGTGGCCGTTATTTAAAAATCTTGCACCGGGTATGGCGATTGGTTGTTTCTTCGGGGCAGGTATTGCAGGTTGGCTTTCTGCTGTGTATTTACAATTTATAGTCGGTCTATTTTTACTTTGGGTTGCATACAATATGTTTATGGGCTCAAAAAAAAACGGTCGACAGTACAAAAACTTTACCTACGACTTCAGCGCAAATGGGTGCTGGAGCAGGGATTGGCATCGCTTCCGCCATTTTTGGTATTGGCGGTGGTAGTTTAACCGTTCCATATTTGACTCATTATGGCGTGGTCATGCAAAAAGCAGTCGGAACCTCTGCTGCATGTGGTTTACCAATCGCAATAGCTGGCGCTTTAGGCTTTATGCTATTTGGTATGAAAGCTGAAGTGAATGTGCCAAATACCATTGGCTATATTCATATCTATGCATTTTTAGGTATTAGTATCATGAGTTTCTTTACTGCGAAATTTGGTGCAAAAGCAGCGCATGCCTTATCACCAGCAGTACTTAAGAAATGCTTTGCTGTGTTACTGGTTTGCGTCGGATGCTTTTTCTTGGTGAAAGGTTTTCTTTAATTATTAATTACTAATTACTAATTACTAATTATTCAGCAAGTGTATAGCCCACATTTTGTGGGCTTTTAAATTTCAATAATCACAACATTTAAGTCTTTAGTGTCATGAATATTTCATCATTAATTGCGTCACCACTAAAGTTACGGTGCCTGTGACAATGATAATAAAAATAATTTCAAATTTTAGATTCACAACATAACCTGCTTTATAGATATCCCTTTAAAAATATTCAGATTTGGCTAATGCCACTTAGATATGAGAAATCAAATGAATATTTTCGCGTAAATACAAAGCTATTCTTCATCCATCACTTGATGGCGTTCCTGATGGTAGCCTTCTTCGGTTTGACCAACTTTCCAATATGGCACGGCATACATGTTGGCTTTATTAACGCCAAACTTATTTCTAAATAAATGACGGAGTGAAACTACACGTGTATTTTCACCCGCCAAGCTCACAGAAATATTGGAGTCAAGCCAGTTCAATCGTTGCATTGCATCTTCAATTTGAGTTTCAATATTGGTTTGATTGATCAGCCAATTTATATTGACAGCTTTAGGATGAATAAGTTCAATACGGTCATTTTCAGCTTCAATTTCAATCCAAACTTCCCCTTGTGCATGCTCAGGAAGTAGCTCTACAGATGCTGCAATCATCGGCAGTGCTGACAAATCGCCAATAAACACCCAGTAATTTGCTTCAGGGTTAAATCGTGCGCGTCCTCCAGGCCCAGCTAGACCTAAAATTTGGCCTGGTTGTGCTTGTTTTGCCCAGTTAGCAGCAATACCAAATTCTGTATGACGAACAAAGTCCACAACCAACAATTGTTCATTTTCTAAAAAATGACGAATCGTATAGGTACGTGTGATGGGCTTGTCTCCATTCGGCCAAACGACTTTTCCTTGTTCATTTCGGCTCGGTAAAATGGGTTTTAATTCAGGCTGTTCTGGAAAAAAGAATTTTATATGTGCGCCATTTTGATTCTTAGGAAAATCCGAAAAATCTTCACTAGAAAAATAGACCCGCTGTAGATGAGGTGTAATTTTCTCTGACGACTGTACAGAGATATAACGTGGCAATGGGAGTGAATTTTGAGCCATGATTATTCTGCTATTTTGAGTGAAAAGAGGGGGCTGTATACGTGTAAAACAGAGCATTCTGTGGTTTAAATGTAATGTAAATAAAAACTATTTGCAAATGATAATGATTATACTTAGTATTTCTGCGCGACCCAATTAGTGTCGTCGGTGCTTTTCTATAAATACATTTAGATTTTTATACTTCTTTATAAAAATTGTTTGATCTACGGTATAACTCATGCAAACAATGGATTCTTTAGCTCCTTTAACTCGTGCACAACACAGTATGTGGAAGGGACATCATTATCATGGCAGTTACCCATTTCACACCGCAGAATGGTTGGTGATTGATGGCCCATTAAATCGAGAATTATTTCATCAAGCAATTGAACTAACCTTAAAGGAAGCTAAGGCTTTACATTGGCGTGCATTAGAAAAAGATGGCAAAGTTTACCGTGTAGATGATGTTGCACTCAGAGCGCCTCAATTTGTTGATTTATCACATTTAGATGCTCAAGGAATATTAGATTGGGCTGATCAAGCAGTTGAACCGCCATTCGATTTAAGTGTCGGGCATTTATATGACTATATTTTTGCCAATTTAGGTGAGCAAAAATACGGGCTGTTCTTTAGAGCGCATCATGTAGCTTTAGATGGTTATGCTTATGGCCTAATGATTAATCGCTTCCTCGACTATTACCAATCTTTGAAAAACGGAACAGCGCTACAAAATAAGGCTTTTGATCATTTCGAGAAGTTCTTAGCGGATGAGCATCGCTATTTAGAATCAGCTAAAGCAGAGAAAGACTTAAAATTTTGGCGTGATAATTTTTCCAATGAACTGGCACCTAAGAAAAGATTAAAACGCAAATTAAAACAACCGTTCTATCAAGGGCCTCGCTATGAAGATGTCATTGATTGGGATACCCAACAAAAAATGAATACATTGGCTGCTGAGCTTAAATTGCCAAGTGCCATGGTGGTGATGGCCGTCATGATGAGCTATCTAGTGAAACAATCAGGCGATGCACAACAATGCTTTGGTGTGCCCTTTATGTCACGTTTGGGTACTGCGGCGATGCGTACGCCATGTCTTGTGATGAATATTTTACCTTTACGTCTTGCTGCTACAGATCAAGACAATTTAACTGAAACTGTAAGATTGCTCGCACAGCGATTTAATGAAATTCGTCCACATCAAAACAGCTACTTTGAGCAAATGCGTTTTGAACTAGAGGGATTCGATCCATACGAAAATATTCTATTTGGGCCCATTGTGAATTGGATTCCATATCCATTGCCTGAGCAATTTGAAGGCTGTCACTTAAGCAAAACGTCCATTTCTGCGGGGCCAATCGAAGACTTTGACATTGCAATTACCAATAAATTTGTCAACGGCATTGAACGTTTATACCTTGCGGTTGATGGTCATAAAGAACTCTACAATGTTGAATCATTAGGCGAATATTGGCATGACTTTATGCATATGCTTCGCACATGGTTGGACCAACCTAAGCTCAAAGCCGGTCAATTAAATATACAAAAAAAACTGCCAGATTAATTCTGGCAGTTTGGTGAAATTCCTTTAAACACCGAGTGTTGCACCACCATCGACTACCAATTCATGCATAGTTATCTGTTTTGCTTGATCTGAGAGTAAAAACAAAATTGCGTTGGCAACATCTTCAGGTTCTGCAATTTTTTTCAGCGGAATGCCACTCCGGTATTGTTCAAGATTGCCTTCAACAATACCTGCGGGTGGTTGATCATCTGTCCAAAGTTGTTTTTGCATTTGGGTGAGGGTTGAGCCGGGTAATACCAAATTGCAGCGGATACCGTGCGGTGCCAATTCAAGTGCTAAGTTTTTAAAGAAATGGCTAACTGTTGCTTTGGTTGTTGCATACAGTCCCATATTCATGCGCGGTACTAACGCCGCATTTGAGCTAATGCTCACAATTGAGCCTGCATGACGTGGCAGCATTTGTTTGGCTACCCACTGAGACAATAATGCAGGTCCCATAAAGTTTACGGCCAAATTGTGTTCCCATTGGCCTTGAGTTGTTTCGAGCAAACTTCCCATTTCAAGAATACCTGCGGCATTAACCAAACCTGTAATCGGTTGCTCTGACCATGGAGAGTTTTGGATTTTTTCAATCAGGGAGTTTGTTTTAGAAATGTCATGAGAAATAGCATGAAATTTTTGTTTTTCGGCGCTATTTAACTGCTCAATGATTTCCCAGCTAAGAAGGTCGGGATTGAGATCGATACCGATGACTTTATGATCTTGCTGAAGTAATTTTTTTACCACCACTGCGCCAATGCCACGTGCAGCACCGGTCACAATAAATAATGTGGACATTTAAGAATCCTTGAATATGTTAACAAAACGTAACGATTGTCATTTCTACTTGAGAATAATAATCATTATAGTGGTGGCGTTCAACTACTTTAGCTGAAATGGCAGTAGGGCTGAACGGTAAAAAAACATAATTGAAAGATGTGAGAGCAAATATGTTGCCAGTAGAACCATCAGTATTTAAAAACATGATTGGAATAACCAAGGACGACTTAATTGAAGCGGATGTTGCAGGTTTTGTATTTGCAACACCGACGGGGACGATTTCGAGTAAAAAACTTGTTGAATCGATTCAATTTGAACGTGATACAAACTTAGGTTTTGTTGAACAACAACAAACTTGGTTAAAACATGCTAAACAAAGATTGCAACAAAAAATTCAAGCAACGGGGAATGCTGAACTGATTTTAGTTGGCAGTTTGCCTTTCGATAATCGTGATTTGCCAGAAATGTCGATTGCGGAAGCAAAAAATACCTATGTCACTGAAGGACTAGATTTAACAGAGCCTCTTGAACGACTCTCACAAGTTCAAGCCACACTGATTCCTCCACAAGCAGACTATGTTGATGGCGTTGCAAAACTTGTGGCTTTGATGAAAAGCACAGAACTTGAAAAAGCAGTTTTAGCACGTGCAATTGATTTACAAAGTGAACAAAAAATTCAGATTGAAGAACTGTTTTATCAATTATTCAAAACCAACCCTGAAGGTTATACCTTTGCATTTGCACAAGACCCAAAAGAACAAGGTTGGTTCATGGGTGCGAGTCCAGAACTTTTAGTCGCAAAGCAAAATCAATTTGTATTTAGCAATCCAGTTGCCGGAACACTGGCACGTTGTGCGGATGTGGCAGAAGATCAGGAACAAGCACAGCGTTTACTTGCATCAGCAAAAGATCAACATGAACATGCTGTAGTGATTGAAGCAATTGCTGATCAATTATCACCCCTGTGTGAGAGCTTAAGTATTCCAAAGTCGCCATCTTTAATTAAGACCAGTACGGTGTGGCATTTGGCTACGCCTATTCAAGGGACATTGAAAGATCCTGAAATGCATGTTTTTGATCTCGCATCAATTTTACATCCAACACCAGCAGTCTGTGGCCAACCTGCACCTTTAGCACGTCAACTCATCTCAGAGTTAGAGCCATTTCAGCGTAATTTATTTGCCGGAACGATGGGTTGGAGTGATGCACGCGGAAATGGTGCTTGGGCTGTCAATGTACGCTGTGGTCGTATTTTTGAACATTCTGCACGCTTATACGCGGGAGCAGGCATCGTCGAAGCTTCACAACCGACCAGTGAGTTGAATGAAACAATTGCCAAATTTAAGACCATGCTCAATGCACTTGGCTTAAATGCAGATCAATTGACGTATCGCTAAGGTCTAATCATGTCTGAACAAACACTGTTAGAACAAAAACTTTGGGAAGGGATTGTTCAATATCCTGAAGATTTTGTTGAAAAATATATTGCGAAGGGCTATTGGTTTGGCCAAACCTTAAGTGATTTTTTTATTGAATGTGCTGAAAAATATGCACAAAACACAGCCATTATTTGTGGAGAGCGTCATTTTAGTTATGCGCAGCTACAACAACATATTGATGAATTTGCAGTTTATTTAAGTAAGCAAGGCTATCAAATTGGCGATAGTGTGGTGATTCAACTTCCTAATATTGCTGAATTTTTCATTGCATATTTTGGTGCTTTACGCATCGGTATGCGACCTATTATGAGTTTACCTGCACACCGCCATGCTGAAGTGAGTCATTTTATTGGTCAAACCCAAGCGAAATTGTATATCTGTGCAGATCGCTTTATGGGGTTTGATTACCGTAAATTGGCATTAGAATGTAAACAACGCTGTGAAAGTTTGCAGCAAGTGTTGGTTGTTGGGACTTCGGGTGAATTAAGCGGGTTTACCACGTGGCCTGATTTATCCAAATATCAACAACAGCGCGTCGTTCCGCCTAACTTAACAGCACGTCATGTCGCTTTTTTCCAACTATCAGGTGGCAGTACGGGTACGCCTAAGCTTATTCCACGGACCCATGATGACTATTTATATAGTGTTCGCGCCAGTGCCGACATTTGTGAGCTGAATCAAACCACAAAAATGTTGATGGTCTTACCTGTGGCGCATAATTTCAGTATGAGTTCAGCCGGTTCATTAGGGCTATTTTATACAGGCGGGACTTTGGTGCTGTCGCAGGACCCAACTGCAGCAGCATGTTTTGCTTTAATTAAACAGCACAAGGTTTCACATGTAGCATTGGTACCTGCCTTAGCAGCTGCATGGGTAGAGGCAGTGTCTAAGGGCGCGGAAAATATTTTTTCACAGTTAGAGGTGCTACAAGTTGGAGGTGCTCGTCTCGCAGATGCTTTGGCACGTCAATTAATTGAACAATATCAGTGTCGTTTGCAACAAGTGTTTGGTATGGCTGAAGGTTTAGTGAATTACACACGTTATAACGATGACATTGAACAGATCATTTCTACACAAGGCAGCCGTATTAGTGCCGACGACGAAATTAAAGTTGTCGATGATGAAGATCGTGAGCTGCCTCAGGGTGAGGTGGGTCATTTGTTAACACGTGGCCCTTATACCATCCGCGGCTATTTTAATGTTCCGGAACACAACCGTAATGCTTTTACAACAGATGGTTTTTACCGAACAGGTGATTTAGTCCGTATCAATGCAGAAGGAAACATCATTGTTGAAGGTCGCAGCAAAGACCAAATTAACCGTGGTGGTGAAAAAATTGCTACAGAGGAAGTAGAACAAGTACTGAATCAGCATCCTCAAATTATTCAGTCTGCATTGGTATCTATGCCTGATCAGATGTTGGGTGAGAAAAGCTGTGCCTATATTCAATGGCGCACTGATACTACTGACCCAAGTCCAACGCGTCTTATGATGCAATTACGTCAATATGTTCAGCATTATGGTTTAGCAACTTACAAAATTCCAGATCGTATCGAATTTGTTGAAGACATGCCGTATACCGCACTCGGTAAAATTGACAAAAAAGCCTTAAGACAACGCTTAGTTGCATAACACACTTTATAAAATTATAGATAGGTAAACACATGGCTATTCCACGTATCGCAAGTTATCCAATGCCACAAGCGCAAAACTTTCCAACCAATAAAGTGAATTGGACACTGGACCCAAGCCGCGCTGTACTTTTGGTACATGATCTACAACAGTATTTCTTAGATTTTTATGACCAAACCCAAGCACCTATTCCTGAACTTTTAAAGCATTGCCGTCAGCTCATTGATGAATGCCATGCGCAAGGGATTCCTGTGTATTACACCGCACAACCGGGTGATCAAAGCACTGAACATCGTCAGTTATTGACTGATTTTTGGGGTAAAGGTTTGGCAGCAGACCCAAATATTGTACAAATTATTCCAAGTCTACAGCCTGCTGAGCAAGATACGGTATTGACTAAATGGCGTTACAGCGCATTTAAAAAGAGTGATTTTGAGCAACGTATTAAAGAAGCAGGGCGTGACCAACTTGTGATTTGTGGTGTTTATGCACATATCGGTTGTTTACTGACTGCTGCAGAAGCATTCATGTTGGATATGCAAGCCTTCTTAGTTGGAGATGCATTGGCAGATTTTAGTCAAGAAGAACATGAAATGGCTTTGAAATATGCAACAGGACGTTGTGCCAAAGTCGTTGATACTACAACTGTTCTCCATGAATTAAAAGCGCCTCTTAGCACGGAGATTGTTCGATGAGCATACTCACTGTGAATTTAGAAGATTTACGTCAAACTGTAGCGAAACAATTAGGCATTGATGCCACTGAAATTCAAAACGACGATAACTTATTTATGCTCGGATTGGATTCGATGAGTTTAATGACTTTGGTCGGTCAATGGCGTGAACAAGGTATCAGCGTCGAGTTTCAAGATTTAGTTGAAGAGCCAACGCTAGAAGAATGGCAGCATCGTCTAAAACGTGTCGCTGCTTAAAAAAAATTGCCCCGTAGTGATGAATCTTAGTGATTAAGCACTACATAAACGGCCCCAGCCAATACCATAGCCACGGCCATTTTCGTTCCTCAGTTTGTAACGTGAGTGGATATTCCATGCAGTTAGACAATTATTATTCTTCACAACAATGGCAAAAGATTCAGAACTTTGCAGCGAATAAACCCAGTCCATTTTTAGTGGTTGATTTAGATCGCGTTGAATATAAATACCAAGAACTTCAGCAAAGTTTTCCGATGGCGAATATCTTCTATGCGGTTAAAGCTAATCCAAGTACTGAAATTATTCAGCGCTTAGATAAACTTGATTCTAGTTTTGATATCGCATCCATATATGAACTTGACCGTGTATTGGCTTGTGGTATTTCACCTGACCGGATTTCATTTGGGAATACCATTAAGAAAGCTGCTGATGTGAAATATGCTTATGACAAGGGTATTCGACTCTTTGTCACTGACGCGCAAGCAGACTTAGAACAAATCGCACAGCATGCACCAAATTCACGTGTCTTTGTCCGTGTATTAGTTGAATCGGGTACAACTTCAGATTGGCCATTATCACGTAAGTTCGGATGTGATACCCAAATGGCGATTGATCTAATGGTCAAAGCCGAGCAATTAGGTTTACAGCCTTATGGGGTGTCTTTCCATGTGGGGAGTCAGCAAAATGATGTCACCGTTTGGCGGACGGCATTAAATACGGTTAAGGACGTATTTGATACGCTGGAACATCAACACGGTATTCAACTTGAATTAATTAATGCTGGTGGTGGTTTTCCAGCACGTTATTTGGCTGATATTGACAGCATTCAAGATTATGCAAACCGCATTCAATGCTATATCGATGAATGTTTTGATCGTAAAGTTACGCTATTTTTAGAACCAGGCCGTTCCTTAGTTGGAGATGCAGGGGTATTGGTCTCTGAAATTGTACTGATTGCCAATAAATCAGAACAGGATGAAAAACGATGGATTTATACCGATGTGGGTGTGTTTAATGGTTTGATTGAAACCTTAGGTGAGATGATTAAATATCCAATCTATACACCTAAAATGCATAATGATGCTCCAAAATCAAATGTCGTTTTGGCGGGGCCGACCTGCGATTCGACCGATATTATGTATGAAAAGATTGCCTATCCTTTACCACAGGATTTGGTCATGGGCGATCGGTTATATTGGCTGAGTACCGGTGCTTATACCACCTCATACGCTTCGGTGGAGTTTAATGGTTACCCGCCGTTAAAAACATTTTATCTTGAATAAACAATATTATATATAAGCAAAATTGCCCAATCCTATCTAAATATATAGGATTGGGCATTGTCATTTTAAAAATGACGACGACATAAAGTCATTAGAATGAATTAAGTCATAAGTATAGAACTGGACATTAGATCACAATTGTAGGGTGTACATTTTGAAATTTATTGCATTTTTCTTTGTCTTGCTTGGAAGTGCTCTGATGTACTGTACACATCCAAATCAAATTATATTAAAAAGGCCACTCACTTCAATATATCGTTGGTTTGGGTTAGGGGCGATCATCCTTGCACTAATCTTATTTTTAATTTCTGTACCAAAATTAGTCGCGATATTTATGTGGCTGTTAACCATGCTCATCGTCTGGTCATTTTTTCCATTTATTTCTTTAATGATAAAAAAATCACACTCATGAATTCACTCTTTCAACAGAAAATCCAGCCTGATTGGTGGTCGAAATCTTTTGCAGGCTTTTGCTTGGGGTTAAGCTTTGCCGTGCTATGCGCTTCAATTATTACAATCTGGGCGATGCAAAATTTAAGTCCGGCCTTAGCGCCACAATTTGGTATGTGGTCTATTCCTTGGATTTGGTTACCTGTTTGTTTTATTGCCTATTTCATACCCAAAGGATGGCAAGCCATTCTAATTTATACGCTGCTAAATCTATTTACTTATGCTGTACTGCGTTGGATGCGGGGGTTTTAAGATGAAAGTACGTACTGATATTATTCGCCACGCCAAGACCCTCCATACATGGGTTGGTATCTGCTCAGGCATTTTCTTATTCATCTGTTTTTTTGCAGGTGGACTGAGCATGTTCCAACATGATTTAAGTCGTTGGGCAACACCACCGCAACAACAACTGGTACCGATTACTGCACAGCAATATGACCCTTTGATTCAGCAGGTACAAGCGAAACATCCTGAAACTCTAAAAAGTTTTCAACTGAACTTTGATTCTAAGGAATTTCATTATGCACCTATGCAATGGCAAGCCCAAGCCGTTGCTCAAAAAGGGCAAGATGACCATGACTTTGATACATATCAAGAGCAGATGCTGGCAAGCTTCGATGCCGATGGCCGTTTACAGGTTGAACAAGAAAACCTGTCTAAAATGGGATGGTTAATCGAGCAGTTACATGAAACGGCGGGTATACCAGGTACTTTAGGTCATCATACATTGGGAATGTATGTGATGGCGGTCATTTGTGTGCTGTACTTCTTGGCGTTAATGACTGGACTGATTGTATTATTACCGACCTTGGTTAAAGATTATTTTGCTATTCGAGCGGGTAAGAACAAAAAAAGATTTTGGCTAGATGCGCATAATGTGGTTGGTATAACCAGTTTGCCTTTTCATATTATTATTAGTGTTACTGTGATTTCATTTGCCTTCCATGATGTGTTCTATGATGCCATTGGAACATTAACAGGTAAGGGGAAGTCTTTATTTCAGCGACCACCTGCTGTGAAAATCGTAGAGCCTGTAGCGACGTTAAATGTTGAGAAACTTTTAGAAAAGATGCAAAAGCAAATGCCTGAATATCAGGTCAGTTCGATTAGTTTTAACAACCTTGATCAACCTGAAAAAGCATCGGCACGGGCTAATCTGTATAGTGCAGATCAAATGCTGAGGGGTGATCGTTTTGATGTGGTCGTTTTCAATCCATATTTAAATAAGCCTTTAAGTACCAGTAATTTAAATACCCATGCAACGCCGGCAGATCAAGTAATCCGCTCAATGTTTAGTTTGCACTTTGGTAATTATGGTGGAGACTTAACCCGCTGGCTTTATTTGATTTTAGGTCTAGGGGGGGCATTTTTATTTTATTCTGGAAATCTACTTTGGATTGAATCACGTATTAAACGTCAAAAACCAACAGATACAAGAACAATTAAGCAACGCAAAGATGTTAAGGCTATTGCGAATTTAACTGTTGGAGCATGTTTAGGCTGTATGATTGCTGTTTTTAGCAGCATGTTGATTGGGCGTTGGGGATATGTCATATCCTCAGAATTAACCAGTCTAAACCATTGGTTTATATACAGTTACTATATCGTCTTTATTTTGACACTGGTTTACTGCTTTATCGTTGGTGCGGCAAAGGCTTTACCTCAGTTACTCATGCTGACTGCGCTTATTCTTTGTGCATTACCACTGACCTCTATCATTGCATTAATGCTACCTAATATCGGTCTTTGGGCATCTTCATCTTATTTGTGGTGGATTGATATTACGGCTTTTGTTTTTGCAGTGATTTTTATACGTTTTTATATTCAAGCGAAGCGCCGACAAAACAACGCTGAAAATGGAAGTATTTGGTCAGTATAAGTTAGGCATGTACTATTTAGGCAAGGCAATGTTTTAAAACCTTGCCTAAATTTAAAAGGTAGTCATTTTACCGATCATGAATAAAATGTCATTTTAAGTATTTGATAGAACTAACAAATTAAAAGTAAACGTAGTTGATCGTTTTCAACCGGTGCACGATGCACACAAGGCAGCACTTGTTGTGTAGGATGATCGACGGCTAAACGCCATAAGTGACCTGTGCCTAAATTGATTGGAACAGCATTATCATTGGCCTGGTAATGCAAATCAAAGAAATATTCTTCTAAAAAACTGTCAAAACCTGTTTCGGGGCCATCATATAAATTGAACAACTGATTTCGTATTTCAGGTATTTGTATTTTCTGCTGAACTTGATCATTCGGTAGAATGTCACTCGCTGCACCATAATAAGTACATAAGAAGGTATCAGTTGCGATGGGTGAGCGATCTACGTGAAACGAATAGACATCGGTCGAAATAAAATCTAATTCATTATCACGCTCATAATGCTTAATGAGGTTGAGTGATGGCAAGGCACCAATATCAGTTAAAAGCTGCATATCGCTTAAGATAGTATCTCTTGCGATACATCCTTGTGTTGTTAAAGACAGCAGCAAAAGATCATCTGCTGATAATTCTGTAATATTGTCTGTTAGTTCTAATTTTTTAATAATTTCCTGAAAATCACCTTGTAGATCACGTGTCCAACAAAGTGCATTGGTCTTGCCTTGGAAGGGTGTTTCGATTAATTCTGGGAATGTAGTGACGCTATGAACTTGACTAAAATAAGTCAATATAGATTTCATTAATAAACAACTATGCGAGTTTTAAAAACATTAGCATAAATGATACACCGTGCTTAGTATGAGTAAACGATCTTTTATCCACTTTATAATATTGCTTGAAATAGCACTAGCTACGAAAATACTCAATACGCCGTACTTCTACGCAGAACATCGTCAAATCATAAACTATAAGGCGTATTCTGCCTTGGTTTTAAGTTTAAAACAGCCAAAGCAGCTACTTCGGCTGTTTATTTTAAGCTTGCAAGGTAAGCTGTGTATCTTGTTCTAAGCTTTGCACCGCAGCTGAAAAATCAAGTTGCTGTGCTTGTGATTTTTCAACACGATTAAATTGTTGTTGAACCAGTTTTAACAGATTTAGCTGCAAAGATTGTTGATGCATCAGATCAGATGCAATCCCGATATCTTTTTGTAATAAGTCTAGGGCAAAAGTTTTTGGAAATTCACGACTGAGTACACGCTGCGCCATAATATTTTGTGAAATTCCACTTTGCCCACTTGAGTGATTAATACAACTCAGTGCGCTATTTAAATCAACCTGTTGCGCTTTAAGAATGCTCAATCCTTCAGCCAATGCCCAAAGATGTGTCGCCATCAAGGTATTATTCACTGCTTTTACAGTGAAACCAGCACGACTTTCACCTACATATTCAATTAAATCGGCAAAGGCTTGAATAATCGGGCGTGCAATGGCAAATGCATCAGCATCACCGCCGACCATGACCGTTAAGGTGCCACGTTCAGCGCCAATGGTTTGACCCGATACAGGTGCATCTAAATATGCCGCACCCATATTTTTTAAAGTGTCTGCGAGTTTCTTTGCTGAGTCGGGAACGCCACTGGTGCAGTCCACCCATATCGCACCCGATTTTGGTGGATGCTGTGCAATTAATGCTTCAATATCTGCACTGGTGGGCAAGCAAGAAATAATAATATCGGCTTGTACCGCCTGTTGAATTGAAACGGCTCGTGTAGCAAATTGTGCTGCATGTGCATGTGCTTTTTGTTCGGTGCGATTCCACACCTGTACGTTTATACCGAGTTTAGGTAAATGTGATGCCATATGCCAACCCATGGCACCTAAACCGATAAATGAAACACTTTGAGTCAAAACATTGTCCTTATTTGTCTACCTTGAAAGAAATCTTCATTTCATTTCAAGGCATTTAAATTGTAGCTTTGTCGATAGAGTGACAATCGTTAGATCACTTAGTTCGGTGACCAAGCTGCTTGTTGAATATCAATGGCTTTAGGGATGATTTTAAGATTAGAAAAAGTATCTGCTAACTGTTGCTGATCTTGAATCACCTGTGGCGTTACAAATTGCACATGTGATGGATTGGGACGACGTTCAAGGAATTTTTGACTGACTTGTTCAGAAAGCCCAGTACTTTGTGCAATGAGTTTGATGGTTTCAGGCTGATGTGACCACACCCATGTATCCGTTTCACCGAGTTGCTTTAAGATGCGCTTGATCTCATTGGGGTGATTTTTCAAAATCTCATTTGAGCCCAAATAAAACGTATAGTTCGGACTTAAATCGACACCTGTGGTGAGTACTTTGGCATGATCTTCTAATTCAGCCGCAGCATAGTAGGGATCCCAAATGGCCCATGCATCAATCGCACCTTTTTGAAAGGCTGCACGTGCATCTGCAGGACTTAGCCAAATAGGTTTAATATCTGACCATGTAAGATTGGCTTTTTGTAAAGCACGTACCAACAGGTAATGTGAGCTTGAGCCTCGTAAAACCGCGACGCGTTTATTTTTTAAATCACTGAGCGTTTTGATCGTTGAGTTCTGCGGTATTAAAATTGCAGATGAATTGGGCTTCGCAGTTTCATAGGCAATATAGTTCAGGGTTTTACCACCTGCTTGTGCATAAACTGGCGGAGTATCACCGGTTGTCCCAATATCCACTGAACCCACAGCCAATGCTTCCAAAATTTGAGGGCCACCCGGAAATTCGTACCATTTAATGTCTAAATTTGGAAAGGCTTGTTCGAGCAGTTTATTTTCTTTGGCAATCACAACATTGATCGAGGCTTTTTGATAACCAATAGACAAGGTTTTGAGCGCTGTTTCGGCTTTAGCGTCTGGATTAGATGCTGCATTCGGGTTGGTATTTTCTTTTTGGCAACCCGTGAGCGTGAAGCTCATCACCGAGAGGGCGAGCAAAAGAGACTTTTTAATTGAGTACATAAAATTCCACTAAAATGATAGGAGTCACATATAGACAAACTTAAGAGGCTGCTGAAGTCAGCAAATTATTTTTATATACTGATTTTCTGGGCGTTTTAGTCCGAGATTTTCACGCAAGGTTTTTCCTTCGTATGCGGTACGGAATAAACCACGACGTTGCAGCTCAGGGACAATAAATTCGACAAAATCATCTAATCCCGCAGGCGTACTTGGCGGTAATACGTTGAACCCATCCGCAGCTTCATTTTCAAACCAAAGCTGAAGTTGATCGACAATTTGTTCAGTTGTGCCAATTAATGTCCAATGACCACGTGCAGATGCAACAAACTCATAAAATTGACGAATACTAAAATTATGTTCATGTGCAATTTCAATCATCAGTTGTTGACGACTGTTGATGGTTGCATGGTCGAGTTGTGGAAATGGTGCATCTAAATCAAATTGGCTCAGATCAATATTTCCTGCTAAGCCAGAGAGTAACCCAATACCTACATCGGGATGGATAAGACTATTGAGGAAATCATATTTGGCTTGCGCTTCTTGTTCTGTTTTAGCGACAAAAATAGATACACCCGGCATGATCTTAAGATCATCTGCATCGCGATTATATTTTTTTAAACGCTGTTTTACATCACGATAAAAATCTTGTGCACTTTCAAGTTGTTGCTGTACGGTAAAGACTACATCAGCATGTTTTGCTGCAAGTTCTCGTCCTTCTTCGGATTGACCTGCTTGCACAATCACAGGATAACCCTGCGGAGAGCGAGGAACATTCAATGAGCCTTGTACATTAAAAAATTGACCCGTATGCAAAGGTTCATGTTTCTTTTTTGGATCTAGGAATTGTCCACTGTTTTTATCACAGACGAATGCATCATCCTCCCATGAATCCCAAAGTTTTTGAGTCACCTCAATGAATTCATCTGCACGTGCATAACGTGTGGCCGGGTCTGGATGTTTTTGCATACCAAAGTTGCGTGCAGTGACTTCAGAGCAGGTCGTCACCACATTCCAAGCAGCACGACCTTTACTGATATGATCAAGAGATGCATATTTTCGAGCCAATAAATAGGGTTCTTCATACGTGGTTGATGCTGTTGCAATAAAACCAATATGTTTAGTAACCGCAGACAATGCAGAGAACAAGGTTAAGGGTTCAAATCCGGCCATTTTGTCATTATAACTCAGGCTTTTTTCATACTTCGATGCGCCGTGGCTCCAAGATGTAGACAAACCATCTGCTAGGAAATAAGCATCAAAAAGACCACGTTCAGCGGTTTGCGCAAGTTCAATGGCATAATCAATATTCAACATTTCTTCTGGACGAGAAGAGGGTAAGCGCCATCCTGCTACATGCTGCGATGTTGTCGGAATAAATGCCCCAAGTTTGATTTGTCGTTTAGACATGCCATTTTCCGTATATATTTATCAGTGGGGCTAAGCTAACAAATAAAAAAATCAAAAATAAATAAGATAATATTCAATCAATATCTTTTTTTTTTGATTAAAAACAAGGCTGATTAAAATTTAATCCATTATTCTTTATCTGATGCAAGCCAGACAGCCATAAAATTTTATAAACATATGAATTGTAGATGCAGGATAAATGAATTAGAAATCAAATATTCAATATTTTTGCTGCTGACAGATCAGTAACAGAACATATGATTGTTGTTTGGTAGGACTTAAAATTTTAGAACAATTCAGCATCGACTAAAAAATAAAAAGGTGGTGGCTGACCACCACAGGTATAAATAGACCTACTAAATTAGTTGTTATTAAATGATTCTTGTTTGGCTTTTTGGCGTAAAACATATAAATATAAGCTTTCTACTTTTTCACGTGCCCATGGAGTGGTACGTAAGAATCGCAATGATGATTTAACGCTTGGATCTATACAAAAACATCTAATTTCAATTTTACGACTTAAACCTTCAAAGCCACCGTAGTAGTCCAACAATTCATCCAAAATGTCAGCTAGTTTTTTGCCATGTAAAGGGTCATTGGAGCTGCTCATAATAGATCAATCGTATTTGGGGAGGTCATCATTATAACCTGAGCGAGTTGAAATTGAGAGGGTTGGACGTTCAATCTTCTGGAAATGTTTCAGTTGAGAGAATTGTTTATACTGTGAGCATGGCGGCTCTAAGTTTCATTTTAATCGCACTTAAATCCTGATAACTGTAATTCTTGTTTTAAATTATCAGCACCTTTAGAAGTCATAAAATATCGTCTTCAACGTTATTCAATATCAATTTGCCATGAACAATGTTCTCTAATAGTGGGTCAATTTTTTCTAGCATTTGTAAATATTTCTTTTTATCTTCACGATGTAGAGCTGTGGCAACAGATGGTTTGTATAGGCCACAGTCTTGAACAAGCTATTTAACATAATATACATTATACGAAATGTATTTGTAATTCCAAAATAGAAATGTCCGGTTTCTCCAAAGTAAAAATGTCCGCTTTTAGAATATGCGCTTTTGCAATTTCCTTAGCGGACGGTTTGATATGTTGGTGTCTATGTCGGATAAAGAACTTAAACGATTGTCGGTCTTGCAAGAAATCTGTGATCAACGCATAACTCAATCCAAAGCTGCGTACTTACTACATATTTTAGATCAATGATATTAACGACGGCTAGAATTAAAAAAATTACTCAAAAATTAAATTAAAGAAGCGCAATACAGCATTAGGCTTCTTTAATTATCTACTGCTATAGCATGATCTTTAGGACTTATATATGTCTTATATTTTTATCGGGATATGGACTATTCATTTAGGCTCTTTAAGAAATCTAATTGATATTGCAGATTTTTTGGAAAATATGGTTCGAAGTAAGGATCAAAATGATCTGCTTCCATTTCAATAACTTTAAGTAATGGATTATTTACTTTTTCTATTTTTTCCGCGACAAATGGCGCAACAGTATCTTGTGTTGCGCCAATAATGAGCATGGGAACTTTGACATCCTTTAAGCGTTTCCAAGGACGGTAAAAGCCCATGGTTAACAGAGAACGTGCAGTCACACGATTATCATATTTTTGATCATGTGCATTCAGTGCCAGCTGCAACGCATTCCAAGCCCCATCACGATCCATCGACCCAAATGCTCCTTTTTCAGAGATGGTCGGTATACAAATTCGAGTACCCGGTTTGACAGAATCAGCCACACCATAGCTTAAAAATTTCAGCATTTGCTTAACGGGAACTGAACGCACCGTACTGACGCCATCCAACATCGGTACTTGAATAATCGCACCCTTCAAGTCTGGATGTTGTGAAACCAGATCGACAACATGACCTCCACCAAATGATGTGCCCCAAACGATAATATGATGTGCATTAACTTGGGGTAAATTTTTTAAATGTGCTAATGCACTATTCACCGTTTTTACACGTCGCCACGGATTAATATCTTGTCGTGGCAAGCCTCCACTTAAGCCCCAGCCTGGGTAATCAAACTCCATCACGGCATAACCATCCGCCACAAAGTGATTGATAAAAGAGGTTGTTAAAGCACCTTGTACACTCCCCCAACCTCCGACCATCAAAATGGCAGGCAATGCTTTGTCTTCAATCTTTACAGGAACATGAAGTGTTGCAGAGCATGGAATGCCATCCGTTACAAATGTAGATTTAAGGATAGATTTTTGAATATTAGATGTATCGGGATATTTACGGTTCGACATAGAATTTGACCTAATCTCAGATATAACGATGACAACGTTCCATCTTGTTTTTATTTAAAAGTACACCAGAGGAATACGTTTATTTTCATTCATCCTCAGTGCAGCATTCTTGTTGTTTAATTTTCTTGAATGGCATTCAAGATCACTCATTTTAACGATATTCTTGAATCACATTCAAGAAAAATTTACGATGTGGTCTTTGAATTGTTTTGGTACTCGCAATTCAACTTTTTTATAAGAGTGAGAAATTTAATGGCTCGTAATAAGCGCGTACAGGATCGTGAAGAAAAACAAGAAGAGATCATCCATGCTGCGCGTGATTTATTTCTAAACGAAGGCTATGACGCGACTTCAATCAATCGTATTGCACATGAAGCGCAGGTTGCACCCAATACCATTTATTGGTATTTCAAAAATAAAGATGAACTTTTAGTTAGTATTCTAAATGCTGAGTTAACCAAGCATTTGAATGCATATATCTTGCAGTCGACGCAAGATCCTACTGAGCGTTTAATTTGGGTCGTTGAGCAGCTTCAATTAGCGAATCGCTTAGTCAGTACAGTACATGCAAGAATAAAGTTTTCCACAGAACTACGAGAGTGGCATGAAAAATTTCATCTCTTGGTCGAAGGATTGCTGCGGTTAGAGCTACAGACATTGGAGATTGCACATGATCTTATTGAGACAAGAGTAAAAATCGCGGTTTTCACCATTGAAGGACTTCTATCGCATCAACTTTCAGAGCCAGAGAAACGAGAAATTTGTAAGGCTTTGCTTGCAAAGTATTAAGTGAATAAGGAAGAGAAATGAAATAGGACAACGATCTAAAATGCTTCAGCGTTGATCATGTATAGATGAATGAGGGGAAGTATAAAATTGATAAAATATATGTTTAGATTATAGGGTTATTAAGCTATTTTACTTGGCTATTTGCAAAATGAGGTTGAATAATTAAATTACTCAATCTCATTTTGCAAATAGCCTATAAACCTGTTCATACTAATCATGTATGGAGCAGTGACATTACCTATATTTGGACAGTTAAAACATGGGCTTATCTTGCAGTTGTTCTTGATCTGTATGCTCATCGAGTGATTGGTTGGTCTATGTCGGCCCAAGCAGACCAACATTTAGTAATTAAGGCATTAGATGAAGCATGGCATCGGCGAGGTAAACCTAGTGGCGTGATCTTCCATTCCCTTGCGAAGCGATGCTTCTCAGGCAGCCTGAACCGTACCGGGTTTGTCGGAGAGTCAATATTCTGAGAGACTATCCCGATGACAAAATTAAAATATACCCCTGAAATCAGAGAAAGAGCGGTTCAATTATTGATTGAATCTGAAAAAGATTATCCATCGAATTGGGCTGCGATCACCGCTATTGCTCCCTGAGCAGTATACTGCGCAAGGGTTGTACTCCTGAAACACTACGTGTTTGGTATCAAAAATATTTAGATAAACAAAATCCAGTTAAAGTACAGCAGCTTTCAGACCAAGAACGTATCAAACAACTGGAACGCGAAAATAAAGAACTGCAACGCGCCAATGAGATTCTACGTAAAGCAGCCGCTTTTTTCGCCCAGGCGGAGCTCGACCGCCCACACAAATAATGGTGGATTTTATCCATAATAATAAAGAGCTGTACGGAGTCGAGGCGATTTGTAGAATTTTACCGATCGCACCTTCAACCTATTACCGGACTCTAGATCTCTGCGAAAATCCAGAACATCGAGCAAAGCGAGATTTACATGACTTGCATCATGCTGAGGAGATTAAGCGAATTTGGAAAGAAAGTTCAGGTCGATACGGTGTGCGTAAGGTCTGGCAACAACTGAAACGTGAAGGCTATGTGATTGCACGTTGTACAGTTGCTCGATTGATGCAAAAGCTAGGTATACAAGGTGTTTGGCGTGGTAAGAATAAACAAACCACCCGTAACCGAGATGACCAAAAACGGGCAGATGATTTAGTGAAACGTAATTTTAATGCTGATCATCCAAACCAACTATGGGTGGGTGACTTTACCTATATTCAAACTCATTCAGGCTGGGTATATACCGCATTTGTTATTGACGTGTTCTCACGAGCAATTGTTGGATGGAAAGTATCTACACGGATGAATACAGATATGGTGCTCGATGCATTGGAGCAAGCATTGCACGATCGAGGTATGCCTAAGAATGTGATTCATCATTCAGATAGAGGTGTTCAATATCTTTCTATTCGCTATACCAATCGTTTAGAAGCAGCAAATTTACGAGCATCAGTCGGTACGACAGGTGATTCATACGATAATGCTTTGGCTGAAACGGTGAATGGCTTATACAAAACAGAAGTGATTGAATATTTAAAAGCAGATTGGCAAGGTTTAGCGGATGTACAACTTGCGACATTAAATTGGGTAGATTGGTTCAACAAAAAGCGTGTACACAGTGCACTGGGTTATGTATCGCCTTTTGAGTTTGAAGCAATGTACTATGATAAGATTAACCCGTTAGGTCAGGTGGCCTAACTTAAATAAAAAAGTCTCCGACAAACCCGGTACGGTTCAATTTAAAATCTACAACTAACTTACGCTACATGTTGCTCAAGCAACCATTGCATTTATTTCATATACAAACAATTCATTCTCTACGCCTTATATAGATTTATCGTTTAAGACTTACCTTTGATCTAACGTTTTTAATTATTCATTAACAACATATTTACTTATTTATTCCATGTATACAGAACTATAACTGTTATAGAAATTTATCTTTTTTTTGTATCTATCCCTCATTCAAAGAACCATGAATAATCACCTACAACCATTAGGTATTTCGAGTAAATCTTATGAGTGATCAAGAACCGAAAAAACAGCAAAAATATGCTGACAGTGAAATTTCTGATAAAGCCTTCAAACGTGCCATTATTTGGTTCGGGATCTACGCGCTATTGTTTTGTATTGGTGTAGCCTTTGTAGTTGGTGCAGATAACTCATATCTACCGTAAGACTTAGAAATTCAATTATTAAAAAAGCAGTTAATTTATAACTGCTTTTTTAACTTACTACACAGTTTTATAAGCTCTTAATATGCTGAATACGTGTTTGCATATATTCACCATAGACAGATAATTTCTCAAAAATATGCTCGGAATAAAACATATCTTCAATAAGTGTCTGAGCTTGTTTGAATTGATATAAACCTAATAACTCTAATAACTTAGCATTAATAAAAGAATACTTTTGGCATAACTCTGCATGCTCGTTATCTTTATTCTTAAATAACAGTTTCAACATATTGATTTTATTTAAATCAAAATTAATAGCTTCAATTTCTGGATGCAGTACTTGTATTTGTACATTTAAAGCGTGTTCTAATTGTTTGATATTATCTTGGTTAATACTTAAACGACTTATACAAATCACTTTAGATACTTTTGAGTTAGATAAGCTATTGATTAAATTATAGTAAAAATAATCAACTTCATTAAACTCAGTAGGATCAAGTTGAATATACAATCCCAAACTGTCCAATAAGTCATCAATTTTAATATTTTCAATCAATGTTTCAGCATTATAATAGCGACCCAAAATTGCAGTATTTTCAATCGTTTTTGGCGTATTATACATCACTTTTTGGTTTAAATTGGCCAATATCACAGGTGCAAATAAATAGGCCATATTTTCAGCTTTTACTTGCAAATTTTCCTGATTAATTGCGATATAACCCACCTGCTCGACTTGCCTCAAAACCCTTGTTCTCAATAAAGTCGCTTCAATGTGACTATTTTCTTGTTTTAAACGCTTCATTACAGCATCTGAAATGGGTTGATCCACCAGTAATTGGTTTAATACGGTTAATTCACTGGCTACAAACATTTAAAGCTCCATTTCAAGACAAAACACTAATGAATTATGGCGTTGTCGCTAGATAAAACTAGATACAGAAATCGAATTAAAAGCTATAACAGCGACTAAAATTGAAGATGAATACACAGATAATTTGCTATTTTTAATAGTTATGGCATCAACTGTTATATAAATTTTATTTCTATTGAATTTTTCTTGATATATTTATAACAAACATATGAAGCACATACAGCCATGTATAAATCTGAACAACTTGCAAAGCAAATACGCCATTTAATTGAAAATGGAACGTTAAAAGCGCACGAAAAATTACCATCGCTTCGTGAACAAGTACAGATTTCAGGTTTTAGCTTAATTACAGTAATGAATGCGTATCAAGAGTTAGAGTCACGTGGCTTAATCTATGCACGGGAAAAATCCGGATATTATGTATCAAATACTATTGTTGATGTTGAATTAGCACGTCCTTTAATTGTTTCACTTAATTCTAAAGTAGAAATTAACTCGCTGGTCTTTCAATATTTAAAGTCAATCCAAGGCGAACATATTGTTCCTTTAGGCTCTGCATTTCCCTCACAGGATTTGGTATTTTCTAAAAAACTCACGCAAATTATGGGGCAAATCGCCCGTAACAAAAAAAGCTATGATGCGATAGATAATTTACCACCAGGTAATTTATTTTTAAGAAAGCTAATCGCGCAGCGCTACTGCATGCAAGGTATTCCAACTGATGCAGATGACATTGTCATTACATCAGGATGCATGGATGCACTCAATCTTTCATTACAAGCGATAGCCTGTCCTGGTGATTATATTGTGCTGCAACAGAATATTTTTTATGGTGCATTACAGGCTGCAGAACGTTTAGGGCTCAAAGTCGTTACAATTCCTGAGCATCCACAGCATGGTTTTGACTTGGAAGCTTTTGAACACATCTTGAAAACCTATCCTGTAAAAGTCTGTTGGTTAATGCTAAATGCGCATAATCCGATTGGCTTTACTGTCAATGAAGAAATTAAACTGAAAATTGCGGAGTTATTACATCAATATCAAGTCCACTTGATTGAAGATGATGTCTATGAAGAAATGTACTTCGGTCAACAAAAACCATTACCAATGAAATACTATGATCAAAATAATTTGGTACTGCACTGCTCTTCTTTTTCTAAAACTTTAGGAGCAGCTTTTCGCGTTGGTTGGGTTTATGCCGGTAAGTATTCTCAGCATATTCAACATTTACAACTCATGAGTACGATTTCAGTCAATGCTTTACTGCAAAATGCCTTGGTTGATTTCATTTCGAATTATCATTATGAAAAACATTTGCGCATTTTGCGTAAGAGCCTACAACAAAATAAATTACAGTTTTATCGCTATATTGAAAGTCATTTACCCAAAGGCTGTAAATTACACTATTATCCCGGTGGTTATTTTCTTTGGTTAAAACTGCCTGAATCTGTCAGTAGCATGCAAGTCTATGAGCAACTTATTCAACAAAATATTGGCATTTCTCCAGGCCAATTGTTTAATGTATCAGAGCAAAAGAGCCAATGCTTACGCTTGAATTGTTCATTTGAATGGAATGAACAGTTCCAACAAGCTGTAGATACCCTGCTTCATAGCATAGGTACCTTTGAAGCTACGTAATTTTTGCAAGCTACTTCCTTTGATTTAATTGACAATTTACATTGTCATGATTAAGATCAGATCAATATTGTTTGGCACTATAACAGCCTTATATAAGGATATTTACTGCTACACTCATTTCACATTTATATTATAAAACAAAAAAATAGGTTGAATTTTCATGGAAGATAACTCAAATAAGCGTATACATGCCTTTCGCAATGATGTGCTGTCTGACCTAGATGCCGTAGCAATCGCACAACTTATTCAAACAAAACAAGCTTCCGTCCAAGAAATAACAGAAGCAGCCATTCAACGTGCACAATTTGTTAATCCGAGCTTAAATGCCATTGAGTTAGATTGTTTTGAACAGGCTTTAAATAATAAGACTTATATTGAGCATGGAACATTTGCAGGCGTTCCATTTTTCTTTAAAGATAATCTAGATTATCAGGGACTGCCATCGAATCATGGTTCTGTAGCTGTACACGCACGTGCAGCAGCGAATAACCCAAAAATTAGTCAACAATTACTAGATCAAGGTTTTGTGGTACTGGGTAAATCCAAACTACCAGAGTTTGGACTTAATGCCAGTACGGAATATAAGGATGGCACGGCGACTTATAATCCTTGGCATACAGATTATTCCTGTGGTGCATCATCTGGCGGTTCTGCAGCTCTCGTTGCTGCGGGTGTCGTTCCGATTGCTCATGCCAATGACGGTGGTGGATCGATTCGTATTCCTGCGGCATGTTGTGGGCTAATTGGTCTAAAACCGAGTCGCGGTCGTACTTATGACAGTGACGCAGCTCGATCTTTACCAATCAATATCATTAGTGAAGGTGTGGTCACCCGAAGTGTGCGTGACACAGCCCATTTTTATGCAGGTATGGAATCAAGTTATTATAATAAAGTACTTCCGCGCATCGGCTTAATTCATGGGCCATCCAAGCGTCGTCTGCGTATAGGCTTAGTCCCTCAATCCATTACAGGTGTTATTGATACTGAAACTACGCAAACCCTAAAGAATACCGGTGAATTACTACAAAATTTGGGTCACCATGTGGAAGAGTTAGCCCTACCTATCTCAGTAAGCTTTGTGAACGACTTTAGTGAGTATTGGGGCTTCCTTTCGTTTATGCTGACAACCTTTGGTAAGAAAGTCTTTGGCCCCGAGTTTAATCGGAAAGAATTAGATAACTTAACGCTCGGTCTTTCTAACTTATATAAGAAGAATTTTTATAAAACCCCGCTATTTATCTATCGTTTAAAGAAAATGCAGCAGCAATACCGAGATCTTTTTCAGCATTATGATGTGCTGTTATCTCCTGTTCTTGCCCATACCACACCAAAGATTGGCTATTTGTCGCCACAACTGCCATTTGATCAGTTATTTGAACGTATACAGAACTACGTGACTTTTACCCCGATTCAAAACGTAGTTGGTGCACCGGGCATGTCAATCCCGATGGGACAAACAGCAATTGATGGCTTGCCGATTAGTATGCAAATTTCTGCAAATATTGGTGATGAAAAAACGTTGATTGAATTGGCTTATGAAATAGAAGAAGCGAAACCTTGGCGACGCATTCAGGATGTAAGTTAATAATCTTTTATCTTTATTCGGATATTTTATTTAACAAGTTTCATTGAATAATTTATTGAATTGAAGCGACTTGGGCATCACAGTTAAAGATTTAAAGCACTTGAAAAAGTCATTTATAAGCTAAAGGGAGAATCTAGTTCTCCCTTTAGCTTATAGTGATGGTATAGAAAAAAATTCAATCACCAACATCAATGAAAATTATAAGTTAGCCCCGCATATACGCCAAAACCATCTCCCGGTGTCATACGAGCAGGATCATTTCCATTATCGTTATATCCCGGTGTAATGGTCGATGCATACTTTTTGTCGCTGATATTTCTAAAATCCAACCAGGCCAAATATGACTTTTCAGGTTGTGTATAACCGAGTGTTGCGCCCCACGTTTGCCAACTGTCTACATAAAAACTATTAGCATAATCTGTCGGTGCTTTAGAGGCATATATGGTATTTAGCCCTGCATAGAAACCTAAGGGATGTTGATAACGCAGTTCTGCTTGGTAAATATGCTTTGGAATACCAGCTAATTCATTATTATGAAACACTGCATCATTTTTATAGTGAAAATCGTTATAGGTATACGACTGCTTCAGATTAAGCTTGCCCAATGCGTCGTTTTGCCATAATGGACTGTCTAAGCCAATTTCTACACCTTGATGAACCGTATCGGATGCATTGCTTTCAGCAATAATCTGTTTTGGATCTGTAGCAATTTCCACCGCTAAAAGTTCATTTTTAACTTTTGCATAGTAATAAGCCACATTCCATGCGCCAACTAAGCTTTGCCCCCGTCCTCCCAGCTCAATTGTATTAGCTGTTTGCGTATTTAAATGAGTCGGTGCGCTTTGTCGTCCCGTTGCTGGTCCTTGATCTACAAAATAATGATCCGATCCCCAAATTAACGACCAAGGATGCGGCGCTTCTAAACTACGACTGATATTTGCAAACAATTGCGTGTCTAGCGTGTATTGATAACGCACACCAAGTGACGGTAAAAGATTCCACTCGCGATTATTTTCTTTTTCACTTTGAACCGGCCAAGTGACTTCACTTTCACGATGGGTATAGGCCAAGGCTAAGCGGCTATCTAACCAAAGTTGTGAGTTGAGTGCCAAGGCATTACTAGCATGTAGTACATAATCCCCGCCTTGATAGGTGTAATGGCGTGTTTCTGTTCCCGCAGGATAATTTCCAATATTTACGCGCTGACGTTCGATGACTGTGCCTGCTGGTAAATGAGTGGTCGTCCGAAAGCCAATCGTGTTTTGGCTCTCCTTTGCCCAGAATTCACGCTGAAACTTATAATTGATTAAAGTACTGACATCATCATAATCGACATCAGTATTGTAATAGCCTTCCTGTAAATCCATTGGATAATGGTGATAGGCCAAAGCCAATTGCAACAGATCGCCATTTTCCAAGTTTACATTGGTTTTATTTGCCAGCCATAAACTTCCCGGCTGCGGACGATGGTTATTTAAATCAATATTACTGGCCACTGCTTGAGTTGGATCTTCTTGAATTTGCTTTTGAGTAAGACGTCCCGGTGTTTGATGATCGGTTTCTCGATAACGCAGATAAAATCGGGTATCAACATTGTCATACACTTGATAACCGACATTGGTTGCAATGCCCTTACTCTGACTTGAAGAATGATCTTGATAACCGTTATTTTCACCATAGGTTAGAGAAATAAAATAATCCAAATCTCCAATCTGCTGACCTGAGCTTATGGCACTTTTTTGATAACCACGACTGCCCATTTCATGATGCAGTTGCAGTTTTGCCGCGTCTTTACCGATAGGCGTTGCATAATTAATCGTGCCACCCAGACTTAAACCCCCACGCTCTAAACCATTGGCACCACGTAATACCTCAACATGGTCAACCCAAAGTGGTTCGAGCAATTCATACGGCGTACCACCAGGCCCGGTAAATGGAATATCGTCTAAAGTCACATACAGTCCCGAAGCATGGGCGCCCGGTGCACGGTTAATGCCAGAGCCACGAATAGACAACTTGACCCCTTCATTGCCTGAAGATGCTGCATATATCCCCGGTTGATTTTCAAACAAATCTGCATTATTGCTTTTAATGACACTTTGTAGTGATTCTTTGGCAATATAATTGGTTGCCCCACTCAATTTTTCTAATTCTTTTTTCTTTTGAGCCGATGTAGAGATTTTAGCCACATGCACAGTGATCTCTGGCAAGACATTTTCAGATAATCCCGCAGTCGCTGCATCACTTTTTTGATGTGCCAAGGCTGACAGTATCATTAAGCTTAAAACGGAAAGCGGCATTTTATGATTATGAGAAAATTGAGGTACATCCATGATTATGTCTGCTAAGTGAAACTGTATTAACGGCAAGGATTGTAGTGTGTTTTCTCAGCATGTATGTATCAAAATATTTCAAAATTTATAATTTTTACTGATAGCCTATTTTAAATATGTTTATCTAGGCTATTTGTTAAATGAAATAAATCGTATAGCTATAATTTTTGGTCAAAAATATTTTTCTGATTAGTATCAAAATCGTTAAATAAAAAATTCAGCATGCTATAGCTCCTGTTACCGTATCATTGAACCAACTGATAAATGAATAAAAATAAAGATGATCGGCATTAAAAAAGCCAAACCTGATGATGGCTTGGCTTTTTTTTTAAATAAACCAATATCTAGCTAATACAGATTTAAAAGCGTACTGACAAATACTACATACTTAGAAGTTATACATCATGACTGCGTTAACACGGTTATCTTCACCCTTTGTGCTGCCATTCGGTGCGGCGCCAAAAGCTTCACGCTCGCCATATACGTATTCTAAACCTATACTGATTGGCTTCACTGGGCTGTAGAATACATTTGCCCATGCTTGCCACAAGTTCTTATTGGCTTTGGTTTTATCGGCTAATGCGTTGATATAGTCAGCATTATTATCCGCTTTCATATAGCCATAGCCTAAAGTGCCACGCCATTGCGCCGAAAGCTGTTGTGTTAAGCCTATGGTAATGGAATCAAACTCATTGGTGGCAATAATGTCTTTATCCGCATTGGTAACAAAACCTTGGTTGGTCCAAGAAACAAAACTGCTGTCGCCTTTCACATGGTAATAATCGGTTTTTAAAACTGTCTTATCAGTTAAATTTAACTTAGCACCAAGCCCAACACCCCATGCAGTCTCTGTATCCGCATCAGTTTTCTTTTCTGCGCCCATTGCACGTGCGCTAAAACTCAAAGTATCGTTAAACTTATGATTCAAACGTGCTGTTAGTGCAGGCAAGCGCATATTAGAACTGTCATCTTTCGAATCCTCCGCAGCCAAGACCACATTCGTTTCAGTTGACAGATTATGGGTATAACGCAATTGCGGTGTACGCTTGACCGCTCCGCCCACATACCCTAAAGCATCAATAGTTTCAGGCATATAATCTGGCACAGCAAAATTAGACCATGTTTGTCCAACGAGCCAATCTCCATAGGTTAAATATGCATGACGAATACGTAAGCCATCATTCACACCTAAAAAATCGACTTCCAGCTTGCCACCGACATCACCCATTTGAGTTGGCGTTTTAAAATCTAAACCTAAACGGGTCGCGGCTAAAGTTGCTTTTAGGCGGTCAGAACTTTCTGCATTGCCTTGTAGAGGTACTGAATTTATTTGGTTATATAACCGTGACAAACTTCCTCCCTCAGCTTGATAAGAGGCATCTGCACGGACATTACCATATAAGCTAAATTCTGCACCTGATTTAGTCTTTAAACCCTGACTCGATGTTTGAGTTATTGTTTGAATAGCTGCAGCTTGTTGAACAGGCTTAAGGGTAGTCTGTTTAATTTCTACTAACTGATTAGATACATGATTTTGCTGTTCAACATACTGTTGCATCATAGCTTTTAAATTCTTAACTTCTTCACGTAGCTGTTCAACTTCAGCTTCACTAACCGCAGCATGTGTCCATACCGGCGCTAATACTACACAAGCTAATATTAATGGTTTGATCATAAAAGTTTTACGCGTCAATTGTGCAATTTGAGTATTCATCCTGACCTCTATCGGGCTTTGCCCTTTCCATTTTTTTGATACACGTTTCTCTATGGCCCTTATATCCTTGATAAGGGCCGAGAAAGTTTTAATTTTGTTGATAGTATTATTGTCGACTTACAACAAACTCATTTAATTTGAATCATTCAGTTAAATTAGTTCGCAGTATTTTTGATAGTTTGAGCTTTGATGTTCAGTATCTTAGTCTGTGATGAACCTTCCACAGATGCTTGTAAGTTCACCAAAAAAATTGCCAATGCTGCAATAACACCTGGAACTGCAATTACGAGGAAATTCATTTGATGTGGCAAATTCATAGTGAGCAATGCACCTGTAAGTACTGGGCCAACAATTGCGCCAATACGACCTACACCTGATGCCCAACCCATACCTGTAGAGCGTACAGTGGTTGGATAATATTGTGCGACAAAGGTATACAGTAGAATTTGTGAACCAATAGTTGCTGCACCCGCAACGGCAATTAAGCTGTACAACACGATTTGTGGACTATTAAAGCCAAGGAGAATCAACGCTAAAGCACCACACATAAACATAATGCTCAGCACTTTCTTAATATGGAAACGATCTGCCAAGGCACCACCACCAATCGCACCGATCATGCCACCAATATTGAGTGCAAAAAGAAAAATCATACTTGCGCCAAGCGAATAGCCCGCTTGAATCATAAGTTTAGGCAGCCAGCTTCCTAGTGCATAGACCATTAATAAGCACATGAAAAAGGCAATCCAGAACATAAATGTACTGAAACTACGACCTTGTTGAAATAGTGCTTTTAATGGTGCTTTATCGTCTTCCGCAACTTCATTTAAAACAAATTCAGTGTCGCTCGTTAGCACTTGCTCAGGTGCAATTTTTGAAACGATATTACGCGTATTTTCAGTTTGCTGTTTAGATGTTAAATACATCAATGATTCAGGTAAGAACTTCCAAATTAATGGCAGTGCTAAGCATGGAATAATGGCGATATAGAACATGATCTTCCAGCCATATACTGGAACTAACCATGCACCTAATAATGCAGATGCCATACCACCAATGGCATAACCACTAAACATCAAAGCAACCAATGTACTGCGAATCCGTTTCGGTGCGTATTCAGTCATCAATGCCACGACATTGGGCATAACCCCACCAATACCCAAACCTGCAAGGAAACGTAAAATACCAAATTCAACAGGTGTATTGGCAAATGCACCACAGAAGGTAAAACCACTGAAGATTCCGACGCAAATCATAATGGTTTTTTTACGACCTATTTTGTCAGACAAAGTACCAAAACACATGGCACCAAACATCATGCCAAATAACGCAGTGCTGGCAAGCAGACCAGCTTGCACTGCCGTTAGCGCCCATTCCTGCATCAATAATGGTAGTGCTACACCATAGATTACCAAATCATAGCCATCAAAAATGATGATCATTAAACACCAAATTAAGACACCCCAATGAAATGGCGTAAATTTGGCTTCATCCACCAAGGTATTAATATTAATTTTCTGGTTTTGCATCGCCCACCTCCAAATTGTGAAGCTTGTAAAATTCGCTTTTCACAATGAATAAGTCGGTGCTTAATGTCCAAAACCGATTAGGCATGTTTGTATACCTAAAAAGTTGTCGCTGAAATACGCTTTTGATTTGATGTCATTTATTTGTCAAATTACGGCACTATTTTATTCTCTATTTGTGTCTGTATTACAGATAAACGGTAAAATACGCAGTTTAAAGTGTCTCATTCATAGACTGATTAATCTTTAGTTTAGGAATATAAAATTAGAACACTGATCGATCATAAGGAATTGCTTCTAAATCATATACTTGATAAACACTATCAAACAGTGCACGAATATCTTCACTTTCATCCATATTACGTACTGCCATGAAAATCGGGCTGATTGCAGACTCGTCTAGAATGGGGAGATAAGTCAGATGTGTAAGTCGAATACTTTGCGCACTCATTGGCGTGATGCAAATCCCTTCACTTGCAGCAACAAAGCCTAGGGCCAATTGTAATTCACGGACTTCACGAATTTTTTTCGGTTCTAAACCATATTCAGAAAAGATACCTCGCACTTGGGTAGAGAAATTTGGTTTGTTTACATTGGGGTATAAAAACAATTGTTGGTCTATTAAATCGGCTAAGTACACGCCTTCAGTCTTTTGCGCTAAAGGATGACTCGCATGCACAGCGGCAACTAAGCGTTCTTCCCGTAGTAGTACACGCTTTACGGCTGGATCTGAAATACGTAAACGGCCAAAACCCACATCAATACGCCCTTCTTTTAGCGCTTGAATTTGCTCCGTTGTCGCCATTTCCTCCATCTCTATTTTAAGATGCGGATGCTGCTGTTTGAACAAATAAACAATATTGGACAATAAGCCAAACAATAAAGAGCTCACAAAACCGATGGTCACGGTTCTTTCTGTCATGCCAATTCGCTTAGTCATCGACTTTATTTCTTCAGCATTAGACAAAAGTTTGAGAGCGTGTAGATAAAAAAATTGGCCTGCTTCCGTAGTCTTAAGCGGTCGACTGCCTCGCTCAAAAAGTTGTATACCAAGTTCTTGTTCTAAGTTTTGAATCTGTCTGCTCAGAGGTGGTTGAGCTATAAACAATTTTTCTGCTGCCTTGGTAAAACTTTGCTCTTCTACAACGGCAACGAAGTATCTTAAATGTCTCAGTTCCATGACTAAACATACCTTTAAAGTATAAAAAAATGCAAATTTGATCTTCGACCTGAAGATTTTATTCTTTTAAGGTATATCACAAGAGATACAGAACGCAAGTTTGCGAAGAGTGAACATGTACAAATCAATAGAAACAATATTGGTCGAAATCCCGACCATCCGCCCACACAAAATGGCTGTTGCAACCATGCAAACCCAAACTTTGGTTTTGGTTAAAGTGGTAAGCGAAGACGGTTTTATTGGCTGGGGCGAAGCCACCACAATTGGTGGTTTAGGTTATGCAGAAGAAAGTCCCGAAAGTGTCAAAACCAATATTGAAACTTATTTTGCACCCTTGTTAAAAAGCCTTAAAGGCTTAAATGTCGCACAAACCTTAAAAGCCATTCAAAAAAACATTAATGGTAACCGTTTTGCGAAATGTGCAATTCAAACTGCTTTATTGGATATACAGGCTCAGCGACTCAGTATTCCAGTAAGTGAATTATTAGGTGGCCGTTTACGTGATAGCGTCCCTGTTCTGTGGGTGCTGGCTTCAGGTGATACCGAAAAAGATATCGCAGAAGCACAAAAAATGATTGCAGCAAAACGTCACAACATCTTCAAACTGAAAATTGGCTCACGTGCTGTTGAAGCTGATGTTGAACATGTACTTGCAATTAAAAAGGCTTTGGGTGAAGACGTTTCAATTCGTGTCGATGTCAACCGTACATGGTCTGAATTAAATGCAATTAAAGGAATACAAGCGCTACAAGATGGTGGTGTGGATTTAATTGAACAGCCCTGCGCAATTGACAACATTGATGCTATGCAACGTTTAACCCGCAGATTTGATATTGCCATTATGGCTGATGAATCTCTTATAGGCCCGAGCAGCGCATATCAATTAGCAAAACGGAATGCAGCATCAGTATTTGCCGTCAAAGTTGCACAGTCTGGAGGCTTAATCGAAGGCTGTGAAGTCGGCAAAATTGCCAAGCTCGCAGGCATTGATCTTTATGGTGGCACCATGCTTGAAGGCCCAATAGGAACAATTGCATCAGCACATGCTTTCTCGACCTTTGACAGCTTGGCATATGGCACTGAATTGTTCGGCCCACTGTTATTAACTGAAGAAATTTTGAAAACACCTTTGCAATATCAAAACTTTGAACTCGCTGTTCCGAAAACAGTAGGACTTGGCATTGCACTAGATGAAGACAAGATCGACAACCTACGTCGTCAATAATCAAGGAGTTTCTTATGCTTTTCCAAGTCCGCATGGATGTCAACATTCCACTGGATATGCCAGTAGAAAAAGCCAACGAAATTAAAGCTGTAGAAAAAGCCTATTCTCAGGACTTACAGCATCAAGGCAAATGGCGACATATTTGGCGTATCACAGGTCAATATTCAAACATCAGTATTTTTGATGTCGAAAGCAATGAAGAACTGCACAATATTTTGCAAGGTCTTCCACTTTATCCATACATGAATATCGAAGTGATGGCACTTAACCGTCACCCATCTTCAATTCGTGAAGATGATCGTTAAGCAACAGTATTTAAGAAATAAGGCAGTTTAACCACTGCCTGTGCTGAAACGCACAGAGGGTAATACAAGGATCGTGGCAGCAAATTCATCTCATAGATTGGGTTGAATAGCCACCAAAACGAATAAGCATACTTAAGGAGAAATAGTATGAACCGTCAAGAAATTGATGCACTGGTTAAAAAAATGAATGTCGACACAGCGACAGGTCCAGTCAATGAACGTGTACAACAAGTGGTTGTGCGTTTATTAGGTGATTTATTCCAAGCCATTGAAGATTTGGATATCTCACAAACAGAATTATGGAAAGGTTTGGAATACTTTACCGATGCAGGTCAAGCCAATGAACTTGGTTTATTGGCGGCAGGTTTAGGTCTTGAACATTACCTCGATTTACGTGCTGATGAAGCAGATGCCAAGGCAGGCATTACTGGTGGTACACCACGTACGATTGAAGGCCCATTATATGTAGCAGGCGCACCTGAATCAGTAGGCTTTGCCCGTATGGATGATGGCTCTGAAACAGATAAAATCCCAACATTGTTTATTGAAGGGACTGTTACAGATACAAATGGCAACATCATTGAAGGTGCAAAAGTTGAAATCTGGCATGCGAACAGCTTAGGCAACTACTCATTCTTTGATAAGTCTCAATCAGACTTTAACTTACGCCGTACGATCTTATCTGATCAAGACGGTAAATATGTCGCTCAAACGACTATGCCTGTAGGTTATGGCTGCCCACCTGAAGGTACTACGCAATACGTGCTAGATCGTTTAGGTCGTCACGGTAACCGCCCTTCACACGTGCATTACTTTATCTCTGCACCTGGCTATCGCAAGCTCACCACACAATTCAACATCGAAGGCGATAAGTATCTTTGGGATGACTTTGCATTCGCTACACGTGATGGTCTTGTTGCAACGGCTGTTGATATCACTGATGAGGCTGAAATTGCACGTCGTGGTTTAAATCAACCATTCAAACACATCACTTTCAATGTAGAGCTTGTAAAAGAGCAAGCTGCTGCACCGAACACTGAAGTTGATCGTCGCCGCGCAAGCGCTTAATTGAAATAAGGATGCCGAGGTTTCTCAGTACAAATATGAAATTTCGGCGGATCTCCCCCTCATGGACAGTCGGAGAACAGACATGCCACGTATTCCAGTAATTAATACCAGCCATCTTGATCGAATTGATGAGCTTCTCGTTGATGATTTTGAATCAGGCGAATTTAAGCTTCATCGCTCTGTATTTACAGACCACGCCTTGTTTGACCTTGAAATGAAATACATCTTCGAAGGTAACTGGGTATATCTGGCACATGAGAGCCAAATTCCGAACAATAACGATTACTACACCACGCATATTGGTCGTCAACCGATCATTATTGCACGTAACCGTAATGGTGAATTAAATGCAATGATCAATGCATGTTCACATCGTGGTGCACAATTATGCCGTTATAAAAAAGGCAACAAAGCGACATACACATGTCCTTTCCATGGTTGGACTTTTAACAACTCTGGCAAATTATTGAAAGTAAAAGATCCAGCAGAAGCTGGATATTCAGATTGCTTTAATAAAGACGGCTCACATGACCTTAAAAAAGTCGCTCGTTTTGAAAGTTATAAAGGTTTCTTGTTTGGTAGCTTAAACCCAGATGTTCCAAGCCTTGAAGAATTTTTAGGTGAAACCACCAAGATTATTGACATGATTGTCGGCCAGTCTGACCAAGGACTGGAAGTTTTACGCGGTTCATCTACTTACACTTATGAAGGTAACTGGAAACTTACCGCTGAAAATGGTGCAGATGGTTATCACGTATCAGCAGTGCATTGGAACTATGCTGCAACCACGCAACACCGTAAAGAAGCACAAGCCGCAGATAATATTCGTGCCATGAGTGCTGGTTCTTGGGGTAAACAAGGCGGTGGTTCATACGGTTTTGACCATGGTCACATGCTACTTTGGACTCAATGGGCCAACCCAGAAGACCGTCCAAACTTTAGTAAAGCTGATGAATATACTCAAGCGTTTGGCGCACCAATGTCGAAATGGATGATCGAACGCTCTCGTAACCTTTGCCTATATCCAAATGTTTATTTGATGGACCAATTCGGTTCACAAATCCGTGTTTTACGTCCAATTTCAGTGAATAAAACTGAAGTAACGATTTATTGCATCGCACCTGTGGGTGAAGAGCCTGAAGCACGTGCACGTCGTATCCGTCAATATGAGGATTTCTTTAATGCTTCAGGTATGGCAACACCGGATGACTTAGAAGAATTCCGTGCATGCCAAGCAGGTTATGCAGGCATCGAGTTGGAATGGAACGATATGTGCCGTGGTTCAAAACATTGGATTCATGGACCTGATGATGCAGCGAATGAAATTGGCCTTAAACCATTATTGAGTGGCATCAAAACTGAAGATGAAGGTTTATACCTTGCACAGCATCAATATTGGTTAAAAACCATGAAGCATGCCATTGCTGAAGAAAAGGAATTGGCGGAACAGGTCGCGAATGAACAAGGAGATGTCGCATGAATGCAACGGCACAATTAGATACGGTCAGCATTGAAGCAGTATCTCAATTTCTTTATCGCGAAGCGCGTTTTCTAGATGATGAACAGTGGGATGAATGGTTGGAATGCTATGCCCCATCTGCATCATTTTGGATGCCAGCATGGGATGACGATGACCGTTTAACCGAAGACCCACAGTCTGAAATTTCACTAATTTATTACCCAGACCGTCAGGGTTTAGAAGATCGTGTATTCCGTATTAAGACTGAACGCTCTTCAGCAACCATGCCAGATACACGTACTAGCCATAACATTAGCAATGTCGAAATCATTGCGCTTGATGGTGACAAAGTTACAGTTCGTTTTAATTGGAACACGCTCAGTTTCCGTTACAAGACCAACTATAGCTACTTTGGTATGTCACGTTATGAAATTGATTTTTCAGGTGATGAGCCAAAAATTCTGAGTAAATACGTGGTCCTTAAAAACGATTATATCAATCAAGTCATTGATATTTATCACCTCTAAGATTTGGGCTTTGTCGCCCACCTGAACCTATACAGTACACCTTTCGGCCAGAAGGATATTTGGCTGAAAGGCTAAGTTTCAAAAGATTTAAAAAGGATATTCAGCCATGTCTAATCATAATGTAGCACTTCAGTTTGAAGATGGCGTAACGCGTTTTATCAATGTTGTTCAAGGTGAAACTTTATCTGACGCAGCTTACCGCCAAAAAATCAATATTCCGCTAGACTGCCGTGATGGTGCATGCGGGACGTGTCGTGCATTTTGTGAGTCTGGTACTTACGACATGCCTGAAGAATCCTATATTGAAGATGCACTCACCCCTGAGGAAGCAGAACAAGGTTATATTTTAGCATGCCAGTGTCGTCCAAGTTCTGATTCCGTTTTCCAAATCAGTGCAACTTCAGATGTATGCAAAACTGAAATTCATGAATTCCAAGGCACGCTTTCACGTGTTGAAAACCTTTCAGATTCAACTATTACTTTTGATATTCAATTGGATGAAGGTCAACCTGATATTAATTTCCTAGCAGGTCAATACGTTAATGTTGGTATTCCAGGGACTGAAGAAACGCGCTCTTATTCATTTAGCTCAAAACCCGGCAACCGCTTAACAGGCTTTGTGGTGCGTAATGTACCTGAAGGCAAAATGAGTACGTTCCTTAGTGCCAATGCGCAAGCTGGTGACAAAATGACCTTTAGAGGCCCTTTTGGCAGTTTCTATCTTCGTAATGTTGTGCGTCCAGTGGTGATGTTGGCTGGTGGTACAGGTATTGCGCCATTTATGTCAATGCTACAAGTCCTTGAAGAAAAAGGTGCAGATCATCCTGTACGTTTAGTATTTGGCGTAACCAATGACTTTGACATTGTGGCTAAAGAAAAATTAGATGAACTACAAAATAAACTGCCATGGTTTGAATACCGTACTGTGGTTGCTCACGCTGAATCATCACATGCGCGTAAAGGCTACGTGACTGGTCATGTTGAAAAAGACTGGCTGAACAATGGTGATGTCGATATTTACTTATGCGGCCCTGTACCAATGGTTGAAGCAGTGCGTGGTTGGTTAGATACCGAAGGTGTAAAACCTGCCAACTTCTTATTTGAAAAATTCTCTGCGAATTAATGGCTTTAAACAGTTTTTTAAATCATTTAGGGAGAAATTTTCATGCAAAATCAACAACGCTTTTTAAATAAAGTCGTCATTGTCACAGGTGCAGCACAAGGTATTGGTCGTGGCGTGGCGCTACAAGTCGCTGCCGAAGGTGCTCAGGCTGTGCTTGCCGATCGTTCAGACTACGTCAATGAAGTCTTAGCTGAAATTCAAGCTGCGGGTGGCAATGCTGTCACCATTCAAGCAGATCTTGAAACCTTTGCAGGCGCTCAAGCTGTTGTCGCAAAAGCATTGCAAAGTTATGGCCGTGTCGATGCACTCATTAATAACGTTGGTGGTGCGATTTGGATGAAACCTTTTCAGGAATTTACGGAAGAGGAAATCATCAAAGAAGTGAATCGTTCACTCTTTCCAACCATGTGGTGCTGCCGTGCTGTATTGCCTGAAATGATTAAAAATCAGCAAGGTACGATTGTTAATGTCTCTTCAATTGCGACACGCGGTATTAACCGAGTGCCATATTCTGCATCAAAAGGTGGTGTAAATGGTCTGACCACTGCCCTTGCCTTTGAACATGCAAAAGATGGTATCCGTGTTAATGCTGTTGCAACAGGCGGTACTGAAGCACCACCACGCAAAGTACCACGTAATGCAGCTCCATTGTCAGAGAATGAAAAAAATTGGATGCAGGAAGTTGTCGATCAAACAATCGATCGAACATTCCTTGGTCGCTACGGTACGATCCAAGAGCAAGTGAATGCAATTTTGTTCCTTGCTTCTGACGATTCATCGTATATGACTGGCACGGTTGTTCCCGTTGGTGGTGGTGATCAAGGCTAAGTCTAATCAGCATTTCTTAATCGAATTACCTATTTATTTTCACACGCAGGATCATTGAATGAGTCGCATGGAGGCATTACCAATGGCTACCCTGTTTAAAACTTTAAAAGAAGACTGGTCAATTTCAGCTACGGTCGCAGGATTTCTGGCCGTACTGATTTCCTATTCAGGCCCACTGATCATTTTCTTTCAGGCTGCACAAAAAGCACAAGTGTCTACAACCATGATGATTTCATGGATTTGGGGCATTTCCATTGGTGCCGCGGTTGCTGGGATTTATCTGTCCATTCGCTATAAAACCCCAGTTATTACGGCATGGTCTGCACCGGGTACAGCATTATTAGTCACATTGTTTCCACATATTTCCCTCAACGAAGCCGTTGCGGCCTATATCACCTCTGCTGTGGTAATTTTTTTAATTGGCATCACAGGATATTTCGACAAACTGTTGAAATGGATTCCTCAAGATGTTGCTGCGGGCATGATGGCTGGGATTTTATTTCAGTTTGGTTTAGGGCTTTTTACTGCCACTGATAGCATGCCAATGATTGTATTTGGAATGCTGTTCGTTTTTCTGATTGCTAAACGATTAACACCACGATATGCCATGATTTGGGTGCTACTTTCAGGTGTTTTACTCAGTTTGCTATTAGGCAAAATAAACCCAGTAAGTGTGAATTTTCAATTGGCCATCCCACAGTTTATTCGCCCTGAGTGGACTTGGAGTTCAACACTTAACTTAGCCATTCCCCTCATTTTAGTTAGCCTATCAGGACAGTTCTTGCCCGGCATGGCCATTATGAAATTAAGCGGATATGACACGCCAGCCAAACCGATTATTAGTGCGACCAGTATTGCCTCTTTAGCTGTGGCTTGTGTAGGGGGTATCACTATTGTTTTAGCTTCGATTACCGCTGCATTGTGCATGGGTAAAGATGCGCATGAGCTAAAAGAGAAACGTTATATCGCAGGTATTGCCAACGGTATTTTTTATATTTTAGGTGGATTATTCGCAGGCAGTATTGTCATGCTTTTTAGCCTGTTACCGAAAGAGTTGATTGCCGCTTTGGCTGGCTTAGCGCTATTAGGTGCAATTGCGACCAATATTTCAGTTGCGATGAAAAATGAAGCGAACCGTGACGCAGCCTTAATTACATTTTTAGCAACGGCTTCAGGAATGCATTTCTTAGGACTGAGTTCAGTATTTTGGGGCATTTGCATCGGCGTAATTGCACACTTGCTCCTAAATAAACCGAGACAAGATACAGGCACCCAACCATCTACTCAGCGCACCAATAGCTAAGAATTATCAATTTAGGATTTTAATAGGACATTCATATGATCGATAAAAGTATAACTTCTATGACAGAAGTGCTCTCCCAAATTAAAGATGGTTCAACCATTATGATTGGTGGCTTTGGTACTGCAGGTCAACCTGCAGAGCTCATCGATGGTTTGATTGAACTTGGAATTAAAGATTTAGTGATTGTGAACAACAATGCAGGCAATGGCGATTATGGCCTGGCTAAGCTGTTAAAAGCTGGTGCTGTTCGTAAGATTATTTGCTCTTTCCCTCGTCAGTCAGACTCGTGGGTATTTGATGAACTGTACCGCGCTGGAAAGATTGAACTTGAACTTGTGCCTCAAGGTAACTTGGCTTGCCGTATTCAAGCTGCCGGCATGGGATTAGGGCCGATTTATACGCCTACTGGTTTTGGTACTTTACTGGCGGAAGGTAAACCTACACTAAATTATGAAGGTAAAGACTTTGTTTTAGAAAATCCAATCAAAGCTGATTTTGCTTTAATCAAAGCACATCAAGGCGATCGTTGGGGTAACTTGGTTTACAACAAATCTGCGCGTAATTTTGGTCCAATTATGGCAATGGCAGCAGATATCACGATTGCACAGGTCGCGGAAGTGGTTGTACTCGGTGCGCTAGATCCTGAGCACATTATTACTCCGGGAATATTTGTTCAACATATCGTTGCTGTGGGTACTAAACCACTTGAGCAATCTGCTTAAATCACGAAAGGAGTATAAAAATGAGCTATACCAAATTAAGCCGTGACCAAATTGCTGAGCGTGTTGCCCAAGACATTCCAGATGGTGCTTATGTCAACCTCGGAATTGGTTTACCAACTAAGATTTCTAATTACTTACCTTCAGATAAAGATGTTTTTTTACATTCTGAAAATGGACTTTTAGCTTTCGGACCTCCTCCGGAAGCAGGCCAAGAAGATCCTGAGTTGATTAACGCTGGCAAAGAATTCGTTACCATGCTGACGGGCGGCTGTTTTTTCCATCATGGTGACTCTTTTGCCATGATGCGTGGAGGTCATCTTGATATTGCTGTTTTAGGTGCTTTCCAAGTCGCTGAAAATGGTGACCTTGCCAACTGGCATACTGGCGCACCAGATGCGATTCCTGCAGTCGGTGGTGCTATGGACTTAGCTGTTGGCGCAAAGAAAGTATTTATCACGACTGATCATGTTACTAAAAAAGGTGAACCGAAGATTGTGGCTGAGCTGACCTATCCAGCGACAGGTCTGAAATGCGTAGATCGTATTTATACAGACCTGTGTGTGATTGATGTCACTAATGACGGTATGAAAGTGATTGAGAAAGTGGACGGCTTGTCGTTTGAAGAATTACAGTCGATGACGGGTGCAACGCTGATTGATGCGACCCATTGATAGCTTCAAATCGCCTTATAAAACATTTTTAAAATGTGTCTTAAGTTCCTTCTCCCTCTGGGAGAAGGCTAGGATGAGGGCAAAATTAAATCTACCTCTCCCTAACCCTCTCCTATCAGGAGAGGGAACTTTATAAAGAAGAGAATACATATGAAAAACGCATATATCATCGATGCTATCCGCACCCCATTTGGTCGTTATGCAGGTGGTTTAGCACCTATTCGTGCCGATGACCTAGGCGCTGTACCAATCAAAGCGCTCATGGAACGTAACTCGTCTGTGAACTTTTCAGATGTGGATGATGTCATTTACGGTTGCGCTAACCAAGCTGGTGAAGACAATCGTAATGTAGGTCGAATGTCAGCACTATTGGCAGGTGTTCCATACCAAGTCCCTGCTACCACAGTGAATCGTCTTTGTGGTTCATCACTTGATGCTGTCGCAATTGCAGCACGTGCAATTAAAGCTGGCGAAGCTGATTTAATCATTGCTGGCGGTGTTGAAAGCATGTCTCGTGCCCCTTTTGTCATGGGCAAATCTGAAACCGCATATGGCCGTAGCCAAAAACTTGAAGACACCACCATGGGCTGGCGTTTTATTAACCCAAAACTCAAAGAGTTATACGGTGTTGAAAGTATGCCGCAAACAGCTGAAAACGTGGCTGAACAGTTTAATATTAACCGTGCCGATCAAGATCAATTTGCTTTAGCAAGCCAGCAACGTACAGCCGCTGCGCAAGCAAAAGGTTTCTTCGCGAAAGAAATCATTGCGGTGACCATCCCACAGCGTAAAGGTGAACCAATTGTTGTAGATACTGACGAGCATCCACGTGCATCAACAACATTAGAAGCGTTAAATAAACTTAAGCCAGTTGTCAAAGCCGATGGTACGGTAACTGCGGGTAATGCCTCAGGCATTAATGATGGTGCAGCTGCTCTGTTAATTGCATCAGATGATGCAGTAACCAAGTATGACCTAAAACCTCGTGCCAAAATTATTGGGGCGACAGTGGTTGGTGTTGAACCGCGTATTATGGGCTTTGGGCCAGCGCCTGCTATTAAAAAACTATTGGCTCAAACAGGTCTCTCACTTGAGCAAATGGATGTTATTGAACTGAATGAAGCCTTTGCAGCACAAGCAATTGCGGTAACTCGTGATTTGGGTTTAGAAGATGGTGCGAAACACGTCAACCCTAATGGTGGTGCAATCGCAATTGGTCATCCACTTGGTGCTTCAGGTGCACGTTTGGTTACTACAGCACTCAATCAGTTGGAACAAATTGGCGGTCGATATGCGCTGTGTTCAATGTGTATCGGCGTGGGACAAGGCATTGCCTTGATTATTGAAAGAGTTTAAGGAATCCCTCCTCTTGCGGGGTTAACTCCTCACCTTTAAGAAAGGGAGGAATTTAAAAATACAAAATCGAGGATTTTCAAATGCCTAAATTTACATCTCAGGATGCTGAAATCAATTATCAAACCTTCGGTGATACCAACCATCCTGCAATTGTGTTTTCCAATTCGTTGGGTACAAAATATTCAATGTGGCAACTGCAAATTGCAGCATTGCAAAAAGACTATTATGTAGTTTGCTATGACACACGTGGTCACGGTGCGTCTTCAGCACCACAAGGCCCTTATAGCATCGATCAATTAGGTACAGATGTCATTCAATTATTAGATCATTTAAATATTAAAAAAGCGTCATTTTGTGGAATTTCTATGGGCGGCTTAACTGGTCAATGGCTTGCAATACACCACCCAGACCATTTTAATCACGTGATCGTCTGCAACACTGCTGCAAAAATTGGTCAAGCACAGGCATGGAATGAGCGTGCAGCTTTAGTACGTGAACAAGGTCTAAAACCAATTGCAGATACTGCGGCTTCTCGTTGGTTTACTGAACCCTTTATCCAAAGCAACACAGCGATTGTACAATCTTTAAGTAACGACCTTGGTGCTGGCAGCCCAGAAGGTTATGCAAGTTGCTGTGAAGCTTTGGCTAAAGCGGATGTACGTGAAGAACTTGCATCTATTGAAGTTCCTGTATTAATTATTGCAGGTCAGCAAGACCCTGTGACCACCGTTGAAGATGGTCAATACATGTTAGATCGTATTAGCAAGGCTCAATTATTTGAAATTAATGCCTCTCACATCTCAAATATTGAACAACCAGAGGCATTTAACCAAGCAGTATTAAAGTTTGTCGCGGTATAAAATTGGATAGATAGCTCAAAAGCCCGAATTAATTCGGGCTTTTTCTATGCATAACATTAGACACGCTGTAATTCGTTGATTGAAGTTCCTCTTAAACTTAGCCAATCAGCACGTCTTTTAAATAATGCTGGTGCTGCAACATTTACTTGATCAATTAATTGCTGAAGATCTGCATGCACAAGCTTTCCATTTTGCACCACAGTTCGTCCTGCAACCATAGTCATCACAACATCTTGACCCTGTACAGCATGAACTAAGTTAGTGTGCAAATTAAACAATTGACCATCATCAATCAGTGGTGTCATTCGTGGTGTAGCCGCATCAACAACAATTAAGTCAGCTTGCTTGCCCACTTCTAAAGAGCCAATTTGCTGCTGCATACCTAATGCTTTTGCGCCGAGTTGTGTTGCCATTTGACAGATAGACCATGAATCTAAAGCTGCTGCATCGAGATTAGAAAATTTCGCCAATAAAGAAGCAGTTTTCATTTCTTCAAACATATCTAAATTATTATTTTCTTTTTCCCCATCAGTTCCTAAACCAACAGCAACACCCTGCGCCAACATTTTAGTAATAGGTGCAGCACCGGATGCGAGTTTCATATTAGAAATTGGATTATGTGCAACTCCAACTTGGTAGTGTTTAAGCAAACTGATTTCATCGTCGTCTAACCAAACGCAATGCGCCAATAAGCATTTGGGTACATCAAACATCCCCAACTTTTCTAAAGTCTGTATTGGACGCATGCCATAGCGTTTTAGATTTTCCTGTACATCAAATTGACTTTCATTACTGTGCGTATGAAAGCCTGTTTGATAATCCTGACACATATTTTGAATGCGTGCTAAAGCAGATTGTTCCGCATAAAATAAATGTTCTAAGCCCACCCATACATTAATTCTTCCATTGGCTTGTTCATGCCAACGTTGAATTAGTGCTTCATTGGTCTTTAATGTTTCAAAATAATTATGATCAGGATGTTCCGCGACATAAGGCACTAAGACTGCACGTATACCAAGTTGTTTTGCGGCTTCTGCACTGCCATCCATATAGCGCCACATATCAACGATAGTGGTAGTTCCAGAAAGTAATGCTTCTGCATAGCAAAGATAGGATGCGATTTTTGCATCTTCAGGTAGCAATACCCGATGCATCGGATCAATAAACTGTTGTAACCAATCCCAAACTGGCAAACCTTCCGCAGTACCGCGTAACAAACCCGAATGACAATGCGTGTTGATTAAGCCTGGCATTAACAGTCCATTAGGGTGATGCGCATGTTCCACATGTGGATATTGCTGGATCAGTTTTTCGCGTTTATCAATAGCTGCAATCGTCTGCCCATTGACCAGTACTGCACCATCTGCAATATATTCCAAATTCTTATTCATGGTTAATACATGAGCTGCACTAATAATTTTCATTTTCGATTCCTCATTCAATGTATCAAGCATGCTTAAGGGCTAAAGGTTTTACCCAAAGATGCGGGTAAATTGAGTTTTAGATGTTTTTTGTTTCGTGAAATCAACACCAGTACCACAATCGTTGCGACATAAGGTAAGGCTGAAAGCAGCTCATTTGGTACGTTTAGACCCAACGCTTGAGCATGGAATTGTAAAATTGTCACACCACCAAATAGATATGCACCCAACATTAAACGTGTAGGTTTCCATGTCGCAAATACTACAAGTGCAATTGCAATCCAACCACGCCCTGCGACCATATTTTCAATCCACATTGGGGTATATACAGTCGATAAAAATGCACCACCAACGCCTGCCATCGCACCACCAAATAGAACTGCGCAATATCGAATGGCCAGCACGTTATAACCCATTGCATGTGCGCTTTCAGGTGACTCACCGACAGCTTTGAGTAATAAACCTAGACGTGTTTTTGTTAATACCCACCAAATCACTACAAAGGCCAACATGGATAAATACACCACATAGTTATGCTGAAATAAAATTGGCCCCAATACAGGAATTTCACTTATCAGCGGAATATTTATGCCTTCAAGTCCTGGCAAAGCCATGCTGACATAGTTCTGCCCGATAAATGCTGAAATACCGATACCAAAGATGGTTAGAGCCAAACCACAAGCGGATTGGTTGGTACTAAGAGACAAGGTAAAAAATGCGAAAATCAGTGCCATGAGTGTTCCAGCTATACCGCCAACCAATAAAGCACTGGCAACACTTGCATCGTATTGTGCAGCGAAAGCAAATCCTGCGATTGCACCAACTAACATCATGCCTTCAACCCCGAGGTTGATAACGCCTGTGCGTTCTGCGACCAACTCACCTAAACCTGCAAATATTAAAGGTGTTGCTGCTGCAATGGTTCCCGCTAAAATTGCGGTCATTTCAATACTCATATTTTATCCCTCAATTTAAGCTGTAGTTGTTTGTGCATTAGTTATACTTTTGGTTTTCTTCCGGGCAAACCGATAACGGTTTTCAATCAAAGCATCCGATGCTAAAAGGAAAAACAGTAATAAACCTTGGAAAATACCGGTAATAGCCACAGGTAATTGCAACTGCATTTGCGCCATTTCACCGCCAAGATAAATGAGCGCCATTAAAAAGCCTGAAAGCACAATTCCAATAGGATTTAAACGACCTAAATACGCCACGATAATTGCTGCATAGCCATAGCCTGGGGAGATATTTGGATTTAATTGCCCAATTGGCCCCGCCACTTCACAAATACCTGCCATACCAGCCATCAAACCTGACAAACCTAGACTTAACCAAATTGCCTTTTTAGAAGAAAAACCGGCATATTTTGCTGCTAATGGTGCTTGACCACTCACTTCCAATTTATAGGCTGTCAAACTTTTTCGAACAAATATCCAAAACAACGCTACGGCAAAAAACGTAAGAAAAATTGAAGCATTGACGCGAGTGCCTTCCCAAATTAAAGGCAATGTTGCACTCTCTGAAAACATGACAGATTGAGGAAAATTCATACCATCTGGATCACGCCAAGGACCATTAACGAGATACAGCAATACAAAAAGCGCCACGTAGTTCATCATCAATGTTGTCAGTGTTTCTTCGGCATTAAAATGCGTTTTTAACAGTGCTGGAATGAGCCCCCATAATGCCCCACCAATAGCTCCCATCACGATCATCAATGGTAGAATCAACCACCCGATTTGTTCATGAAATAAAATGGCAATACCACCGCCAAATATTGCTCCCATAGTGAGCTGACCTTCTGCACCAATGTTGAATAATTTGGCACGAAAACCAATAGCTAACCCTAATGCAATCAGGATCAATGGTGATGCCTTAATTGCTAATTCACTTAAACTGTAAATGGAGGTTAATGGCTCTATAAAGAAGATATATAAAGCATTGAGCGGGTCTACGCCCAAGGCTAAAAATAGTAAGCTGCCTACCACCAACATTGCCAATAAAGCAATGATGGGAGAAAGCCATTTCATTATTTGAGAGGGATGCTCTCTAGGTTCTAATAAATGCATGGTGTCACCTTTTCATTGCTAGGCATGTGCCTGATTAAGCGTTAGTTTTTGATTCAGTTGAGTGGGAGATGTAATGCCAGACATCAATAAACCAATTTGTTCTGCATTGGTTTCTGAGGTTTTCATTGGTTGAGAGAGCTTTCCTGCCGCTAGAACACAGATTCGATCAGAGATTTCAAATAATTCTTCTAACTCTTCTGAAATCACTAAAATGGCAACTCCTTGACGTGATAAGTCGATTAAGGTCTGTCGAATAAACATTGCTGCACCTACATCCACCCCCCAAGTCGGTTGTGACACTATGAGTACTTTGGGGTGTTGTAAGATTTCACGTCCAACAATAAATTTTTGTAAGTTACCACCTGATAATGAGCGTGCTTCAGCATTTGCACCTGAAGCTTTTACCCCAAACTTTTCTATACATAACTCAGCAAAATCACGTGATTTATCAAAATTAATTAGGCCAAATTTTGTGAGCCCCTTACGGAATGCCGTTAATAAGGCATTTTGTGACAAACTCATATTGGGTACTGCACCACGTCCCAAACGTTCTTCTGGCACAAAGCCCAACCCTAAGTCACGACGTAAACCAGCACTTTGTTTAGAAATATCTTCACTCTTCAGTCGTATAACACCCTGTTTAGTCGCTTCTTCACCTGAAAGTAAAGACAGCAACTCTGCTTGACCATTCCCTGAAATACCTGCAATACCGACAATTTCACCACCATATAAATCCAGTTGAATATCACTTAGCGATACACCAAATGGATCGTCTGAATGAAAATCTAAATGTTCAACACTCAATAATTTTTCTTTATTTCCGTTAAAGTCTGCGTGTACATAAGTTGGTAACTCACGGCCAATCATCAATCGTGCTAAATCACTGGTGGATTGCTCTTTCGGATATACATGTCCAGTGACTTCGCCATTTCGCAAAATAGTTGCTTCATCACATAGAGACTTAATTTCATGTAATTTATGGCTGATATATAAAATTGAAACACCTTGTGAAGCCAATAATCTGAGGGTCTTAAAAAGTTGCTGGACGGCTTGCGGAGTGAGTACGGAGGTCGGTTCATCCAAAATTAATAGTGAGGGGTTTTGCAGTAGGCAGCGAATAATCTCAACGCGTTGTCTTTCACCTACCGACAAAGAAAATACTTCACGACGTGGATCTACACTTAAACCATATTGTTCTGAAACTTGAATGATTCGTTCATGTAACTGCTTTAAATCAACTTTTTCGTCTAGACCTAATAAAATATTTTCTGCGACAGTTAAGGTTTCAAATAAAGAAAAATGCTGATATACCATCCCGATGCCTAGTTTGCGTGCAGAAGATGGACTGTCGATTTGTACTTCTTTTCCATTCCAAATCATTTGACCTTCATCTGACTTGGTCGCACCATAAATGATCTTCATTAAGGTACTTTTGCCTGCACCATTTTCACCTAAAATGGCGTGTATTTGCCCCGGATGGACTTTCAAATGTATTTGGTGATTGGCTTTTAGTGAGTTATAACTTTTGCAAATATTGACAAGCTCAAGACGTGGAATACTAGGGCTTAGCCCCGCTCGTTCCAGTTCGTTTGCGTGTTCTTGAAATGCATTCATAACTTAAGCTCTCTTCAACTAAAACTAGGATGAATAGCTAAAGCCCTTTTAGGCCTTAGCCAGATAGATGATTTGACTAAAATTATTTAGGCAGCGAGCCCTCTACGCCTTTAACGTAGTAATTCATTTTGCTTAAGTCTGCATCCGACATGGTTTTCCCTTGAGCTAAAGCTAAACTCCCATCTTGTTTGTATACAGGCCCAGTAAATGGGTGCAATGTTCCTTTATGAATTGCAGTTTGTACGTTGATAGCTTTTTGTTTCACTGCTGGTGCTAGAAATGGTGCAAATGCTTCAATTTTTACAGCGTCTTGTTTGACCCCGTACCAAATTGCACTTGGTTTCCAAGTTTTATTGACCACTTGCTGCATTACAGGAGTGTAAATTTTTTCCCAATGTAGTACTGAAGCAGCCAGCTGTGCTTTCGGTCCAAATTTACTCATGTCTGAGTCCCAACCAAAGGCCCAGACGCCTTTTTGCTGAGCGGCTTGGACAACAGCGGGTGAATCGGTGTTCTGCATTAACACATCCGCTTTTTGTGAAATTAATGCCAGTGCTGCATCACGTTCTTTACCAGGGTTAAACCATGAATTGACCCAAATAACTTTGGTTTTAATCTTTGGATTTACACTTTGCGCACCGCGAGTATAGGCATTAATGTTTCGGATCACTTCTGGAATTGGGAACGAACCAACTACGCCAAGCGTATTGCTCTTGGTTTGTTGACCTGCAACAACTCCGAGCATATAAGCACCTTCATAAGTTCGAACGTCATATACACCTAAGTTTTTACCCTGCTTATACCCAGTTGCATGCATGAATACGGTATTGGGAAATTGCTTCGCGACTTTTTCCATTTGGTTCATATAACCGAAAGAAGTACCGAAAATAACTTTGTTCCCTTGCTGCGCTAAATTACGAATCACACGCTCTGCATCGGCAGTTTCAGGTACATTTTCAATATGTGAAGTCTTATATTTTCCAGCCAAAGCTTTTTCTGCTTTGATACGCCCCTGATCATGTGAATAAGTCCAACCATGGTCACTTGTTGGACCAATATAGACAAATGCTGCTTTATCTGCGGCTTGAGTCGTCGATACTAAACCCGCACCAAATAGACCGACTGTACTCAGTACAACCGCAATCTTTTTTAATTGAGTCACGAGATTGGTTTTCTTTTGCATATTATTGCTCCACTTGCAATCTTGCATTTCTATTAATCACTTTAAATAAAATAGGAATACTGGTTTAATTTCTTTAACGCTTTCTATGGATTAGCAAGTTTCATTCCAATCTTTATAAAAAATTAGAACATCATGCATTTAAAATGTTTTTTAAATTATTTTATCGCTATTTAGTTATTTTCATTATTAAACTTTTTATCATTATCTAATTTTAATTCTTAGATTATTTTTATTTGATTAAAGAGTTTTATTGGTGTGCATATTTAAATAAAAATTGCTTTATTTTGGATCATTTTTTCTATTTATTTGAAATAAAAAAAGCCCTACCGAGCTTAATGTAGGGCCTATAAAAGGTAACTTAAAATTCATTTCAAACTGTCAAAGCCTCGACACCTTTTTGCTCTTCTTGGCTTAAGTCATAAGCGCGTTGGTACATTTGCTCCATATGCTCGCCAGCAGTGCAAGGCGTATAGCGATACTGTTCGCCTACTTTTACAGTGCCGGGAAGCGCATTAATTGGCGTCATATAGTTCGGACCAAAAAAGAATGGAATCGAATACCTAGACTGACCTTTAGAAAATAAATTACGAACACGATGTGGATTAGATTTAAATAAATCATTGCTCCAACGCGGAATCAGATCGCCTAAATTCACAATAAACGTGCCATCAATGGGTGGCGCTGCTACCCAAGTCCCATCAGGTAAGCAGACTTCCAATCCACCACATGTGTCTTGCGCTAAAATTGTGATTGATCCCCAATCGGTATGTGCACCAACACCGTAGCTATATTCATCTGCATCGACTGGATGTGGCGGGTAACAGAGCATTTTTAGTGTGATCATCGGATCATGGCAGCATTCATCAAAATATTGTTCATCTAGTGACAATGACAACGCCAGTAATTGCATGATGCGCTGTGCTAAACCACTGAATTGCTCGATATATTCCTGACAATATTGTTCCATCGCAGGAACTTCTGCACTCGGCCACTGGTTAATACCATAGCCTTGATATTTCGCTAAAACATAGGGATGATCTTTAGGATAATTTTTGCCGCAGTAAAAACCTTCTTTAATATCGGGCTTGCCGATGTAGTCAGATTTCTGAGCTGCCAATTGTTCAAAACCAAGATGGCTAGCATTCAAGCTCTGATCGTATTTGAGTTTAGTACTCAGAGGTAAGTTAAAAATTTCTTCAGCAAGCGCAAATTGTCGTTCAATAATTTCTTTTGCTATGCCATGGTTCTTAACATAAAAAAATCCAGAGCTGGTTGCAGCTTGATGGAGTTGATGCACAACCGCTTGAATATTTTTGGATTCTGGTGCCAATGCTGTGGCTAAATCAATAACTGGAATACTCATAACACCGCTAAACCTTAGTCTATATTTATGAGAGAGTTTTATGCTGATACTGCATAAAACTCATGGTGAATCATATTGAATAGTGAGTTAAAAAATAGTGATTACTTAGGTAAAGCACCTTCGACACCTTTTACGTAATAGTTCATTTTAGACAGATCTATATCGGTCAAAGTTTTGCCCTTAGCTACCAATAAACTACCATCTTGTTTATAAATTGGGCCTGCAAATGGATGAATTGTCCCTTTATGCAATGCATCTCGAACGGATAGCGCTTTGCTCTTCATTGCCGCAGTACTACTTGGCCCAAAGTTTTCAATATTGACTGCACTTTGTTTTACACCGTATTTAATCGCTGAGGGTTTCCACGTTTTTGCATTAACCTGTTTCATTACAGGTTCATAGATTTTTTCCCAGTGTAAAACAGCTGCGGCTAAATGAGCTTTGGGTCCAAATTTACTCATATCTGAGTTCCAACCAAAAGCATAAACCCCTTTTTGTTCAGCAGCTTGGACGACTGCTGGTGAGTCTGTATTTTGCATTAATACATCCGCTTTTTGTGCAATCAGCGCCATTGCTGCTTCACGCTCTTTGCCCGGGTTAAACCATGTATTTGCCCAAATGACTTTGGTTTTAATTTTAGGATTTACACTTTGTGCACCCAAGGTATAGGCATTGATGTTACGCACAACTTCTGGGATTGGAAATGAAGCCACGACCCCAATGGTATTGGTCTTGGTTTTTTGACCTGCGACCACACCCAACATGTATGCACCTTCATACGTTCGCAGTTCATATACCCCTAAGTTTTTACCTTGCTTATAGCCTGTAGCATGCATAAAAACAGTATTTGGAAATTGTTTGGCTACTTTTTCCATCGAGTTCATATAGCCAAAAGACGTACCAAAAATCACTTTATTACCTTGCTGTGCCAAGTTACGAATGACGCGTTCTGCATCAGCAGTTTCAGGTACATTTTCAAGATAAGAGGTTTTAAATTTGCCTGCCAAAGCTTTATCCGCCTTGATACGACCTTGTTCGTGTGAGTATGACCAACCGTGATCACTAGTAGGCCCTAAATAAACAAAGGCTGCTTTTTCGACGGCATAGGATGAACTAATCCCAACAAAACTCACTGTAGAAAATACTAGAAGTGTTTTGACAAATTTATTTAATTTAAAACTCATTTTATTCCCCACAGTAATATCAATTTAAACCATTTCATATATGCAAAGTTTGATAATTTAAATCATATTAAATACGCGTTATTTAAATGAAATATTTAAAGAAAAACCTTTATATAACAACTAAACACAATTTAATTACGTAAAAGAAGATATTATTTTATAGAAATATTATCTATATTCTTTAATATTGATCTCATACCTCTAAATAAGTGCCTAATCAGTATTCGCCTGATAATCAATAAATAGGCGGATTTAACTGTTTCGTCTATTGCTTAGTTTTGTATTGTTTTTTCTAAAAATTAGAACACCTACATAGTGCCAAATATAAGTTATTGTTTAATAACATCTTTATAAGAATTAAAACTCTGCTAAATTTTGCAAAAAAGCTTTATATAGTTTTGCATGGTATGGATATTGCTCAAATACGATGGATATTGAACATAAAGAGACAGTTATGCGTTGTATTTGGATTAAAAATCCACTGGCGGTATTTACCGCAAATGAACATGATGCCCGTGGTGGCATACTCATATCAGATGGCAAAATTATAGAACTAGTTGCTCTCAATGCTTTGCCAACTCTACCCTATGACGAAGTTTTTGATGCAAAAGATTTAGTAATATTGCCAGGCCTGATCAACAGCCATCATCATTTTTATCAAACCCTTACCCGTGCTTGGGCACCTGTGGTAAATGCACCATTATTTCCGTGGTTAAAAACTTTGTATCCCGTTTGGGCAAAACTGAACCCTGAACAGTTGCATTTGGCCACGCAAGTTGCATTGTCAGAATTACTGCTCTCAGGCTGTACCTTTGCTGCCGATCATCATTATCTCTTTCCGAACCAATTAAGCCATGCCATTGACGTACAAGTTGAAGCATCAAAAGATCTAGGTCTACGTGTCATGCTCACTCGAGGCTCGATGAGTTTAGGTGAAGATGCTGGTGGGCTTCCGCCACAGCATACCGTGCAAGATATGGATAGCATTTTGAAAGATTCTGAACGTCTCATTCATCGCTATCATCAACGGACTGATGATGCGATGATCAATATTGCACTCGCGCCATGTTCCCCTTTTTCAGTCACACCTAACATTATGCGTGAAAGTGCAAAATTGGCTGATGAACTGGATGTTCGACTACATACACATTTGGCAGAAACACTAGATGAAGAAAATTTTTGCTTAGAAATGTTTGGTATGCGTACCGTTGATTATTTAGAAAGCGTAGGCTGGCTAAATTCACGAACTTGGCTTGCGCATGGTATTCATTTTAATGCAGATGAAATTCAACGATTAGGTCAGGCACAGGTTGGTATTTGTCACTGCCCACATTCCAATATGCGTCTTGCTTCAGGGATCTGCCCAACATTAGATTTAATGCATGCTGGCAGTACTATTGGCTTAGGTGTCGATGGTTCAGCCTCAGGTGACGCATCAAACTTAATATTAGAAGCACGCCAAGCCATGTATTTGCAACGCTTGAAATATGGTGCAGAAGTTATCACGCCTGAACTGGCCTTAAAATGGGCGACCCAAGGCTCAGCACAATTATTAGGCCGTGAGAAACATTTAGGTCAAATCGCAGAAGGCTTTCAAGCTGACCTCGCAATGTACCGTTTAGATGATATCCGTTTCTCTGGTACACATGATCCAATTGCGGCGTTGTTGCTTTGTGGTGCAGACCGAGCTGAACATGTCATGGTCAACGGAAAATGGGTCGTAAAAGCTCAGCAATTGGTCAATCTTGATTTAGAAGAACTATTGGTAAAACACCGTCAGGCAGCAAAAGACCTGCTTGCAGCATAAATCGCATTTTCGTTTAAATCTTAGAATTAAAAAAAGACCGAAGTATTGGAGTCCTTCGGTCAAAACTGAGACATAAGCTTCACAATGCAATATTTAAGTTAGCAATATTTTAAATAGTGAACATATTTAAGCAACATGCATATCGATAATACCCTTAACTCTTAAAGCATCTAATTCATGTGCATTGCGATAACGCGATAAAATTTGCGTAGTATGTTCACCCAACTGCGGCGGAGCATGACGATATTCAACCGGTGTATCTGAGAGTTTCATCGGTGAACCAATCACTTTAAATTCAGGGTTAAGTGCATGTGGAATATTCACCACCATTTCACGATGCTGAATTTGTGGTTCTGCCAGTGCATCTTCTATTGAGTTGATTACACCAACAGGTACTTTCACAGCATGTATTGCACTGACCCAGTCCTGAGCATTTTTCTGCAAGAAAAAGTTGGAGAGTAACGGTATTAGTATCTCTCGATGTTTAACTCGGTCTTGATTGCGTAGAAAACGTGTATCTTCTAATAATTCAGCATAGCCAATTGCAATGCAGAGATCCTTAAACTGTTTGTCGTTCCCGCAAGCAATAATAAATTCTTTATCTTTGGCTTTAAATGTTTGATAAGGCACAATATTGGGGTGTTTATTACCCATTCGTTTTGGCGAGTGGCCAGAGGTTAAATAATTCATACCTTGATTGGCCAAAGCTGCGACCTGTACATCTAGCAATGACATATCAATATACTGCCCACGTCCAGTATGCTGTCTTGCCAATAACGCTGCTTGAATCGCGATAGTAGAATATAAACCTGTTTGAATATCAACGACAGCAACGCCCACCTTTTGTGCACCACCGCCAACCACATCGTCAGATTCACCTGTGATACTCATTAAACCTGACATACCTTGAATAATAAAATCATAGCCTGGTTCTTCGGCACGTGGACCATCTTGACCAAAGCCTGTAATCGAACAATAAACCAAATTTGGATTTAGCGCACTCAGTGACGCATAATCCAAACCATATTTTACTAATGATCCTGCTTTGTAGTTTTCAATGACTACATCTGCAGTCATTGCAATTTCCCGAACTAAGGCTTGTCCTTCATCGCTGGCAATATCAATCGCTACAGAATATTTGTTCCGATTCGCACATTGATAGTAGCCCGATTCTTTTGTTGCCTGTCCTTGCTGATTTGGCATCCAAGGTGGGCCCCACATACGTGTATCATCACCGACTTGGGGGCGTTCAATTTTAATAACTTCAGCACCTAAATCCGCCAATATTTGCCCGCACCATGGCCCTGCTAATACACGGCTTAAATCTAGTACACGTATTCCTTTTAATGCACCCATTTTCTACTCCTTCTGTGCCATCACTGAGCTGCGATGGCACATACTGATTACTTCATTATTTTTTTATTTCGCGGTGGCTGGTTTTGCTTCTTTAGCATCACTTTCAGTGGCATTAACATCCATTGCTGCCAGTTTTTCTTTTTCAGCATCAGATGAAAGTGTTGCCTGCTGCGGATCGAACTGACGTTCACGGATAAAGAAGCCTGGGATTACACCAGCAATAAAGTACGCTGCGCCCATCACAATAAATGCCATGGTGAATGATCCACCTGCCGCAATGAAACCAATGGTTGCTGGTGCAATGGCTGCGCCCAAGCGTCCCATGTTATATGCACCGCCAATTGCAGTACCACGAACATCTGTTGAGAAGCTTTCTGCCATATAGGTTGCATTGACACCGTATGGAATGCCGTACAAGAAGCCAAAGGTCACCAATAAATATGCAATGTTACTTGGCGTGTTATAGAAAATGATGATTGGTAAAAATGCTGCCGTTGCCACAGTACCAAATACAAAGGTAATACGGCGTCCAAATTTATCCGCGGCATAACCTGCTAGGATTTTACCCAAAATCATTGCGGTATATGCACCGACCATATAACCGGTCATGGCTTTAAAGTTCATGCTCAGTTCGGTTTCTAAATAGGTCGGCATCCAATTGTTTACGCCATAATAGCCAAACTGTAAAAATGCAGCTGTCGACATCCACAATAAGAACATTTTACGGTGATTAGTATGACCAAAAATTCGCTTATAAATACTCTCTGAAGGTGCTTGGCTAACTGTAGTCTGATCAGTTTGCAAGGTTTCAGCACCAAGTTCACGACGTTTAATTTGCTCAATTTTCGCTTCTTGCCATGACTTCGGCTCTGGGACAAAACGCATGAAGAACAGCGCAAATGCCGCAGGAATAATGGTCACATAAAACAACATGCGCCAGCCATGATCTGGAATAATCGCACCTGCCATTAAGGTCGCCACGATATAACCAACGGTTTGCCCCGTTTGAAGTGTACCCAATACGGTTGTACGGTACTTGGTTGGTACATATTCAGCCATCAGGGTATTACACGCCATATACAGTGAACCCAGACCAAAAGCACCAATAAAACGGAGAATTAAAAACTGTTCATAACTTTGAGTGAAACCCAAAATACACGTCATGATGGAGAAAAACACCACTGACCATGCAATCGTTTTTACCCGACCATATTTATCACAGGCCCAACCACCTGAAATACCACCTAAAGCCATACCAGCAAGTGATGAACTACCAAGCATACCTGCTTGAAAAGTAGATAAACCAAATTCTGCTTTTAGACTTGTAAGACTAAAAGACAGCAACATAATATCCACGCCATCAATCACTAAGGAAATAAAGGCAAAAATAAAAGCCATTTTCCATGTATTACTGGTAATACGATGCATTGTGCCGACGTTAGACGGCAATTTGAGCGTTCCTGCTCCGTGTTGCATATCGTTATTCATGTTCCTTGTTCCTCATTTTCCCAAATGAGTCATCGGCATTCCTATGTCTGCACATTTGCCTAATTTTCTTATTTTTATCTCAACTCAGAGGCCTACTGCACAGCTTTACAAGAGTGTTTCACGATGAATCCTTTATCGATTAATATAATTTTCAAGCAATATTTGCCGAGAGTGCTCTGATATGAGCACTCATTTCAATATGACTTATGGGTTATAAAGCTGGATTAATTACCAAATGCGGCAATTCCAGTTTGAGCGCGCCCTAAGATTAAAGCATGCACATCATGCGTACCTTCATAGGTGTTTACGACTTCAAGATTGACCAAATGACGTGCCACACCAAATTCGTCTGAAATGCCATTACCGCCCATCATGTCTCGTGCCACACGCGCAATATCCAAGGCTTTACCGCAATTATTACGTTTAATCAGTGAAGTGCCTTCAACAGCTGCAATACCTTCATCTTTCATACGACCGAAGCGTAAAGCTGCCTGTAAACCCAGCGCAATTTCAGTTTGCATATCTGCCAATTTCTTTTGAATCAATTGATTTGCAGCTAATGGGCGGCCAAATTGTTTACGGTCCATGGTGTATTGATGTGCAGTGTGCCAGCAAAATTCTGCAGCCCCCATTGCACCCCAAGCAATGCCATAACGTGCGCTGTTTAAACAGGTAAATGGCCCTTTTAAACCACGTACTTCAGGGAAAGCGTTTTCTTCAGGGACAAATACATTGTCCATAACGATTTCACCAGTAATAGATGCGCGTAAGCCAACTTTACCGTGTATCGCAGGTGCAGATAGCCCTTCCCAGCCTTTTTCTAAAATAAAGCCACGAATATCACCAACATTACCTTCCGCGGAAACTTCTTTAGCCCACACCACAAATACATCCGCAATTGGGCTATTGGTAATCCACATTTTTGCGCCTGTTAAGCGATAGCCGCCATCGACCTTTTTAGCACGACTAATCATACTACCGGGGTCAGAGCCATGATCAGGTTCTGTTAAACCAAAGCAACCAATGTATTCACCTGTCGCTAATTTTGGTAAATATTTTTGTTTTTGTTCTTCTGAACCAAATTCATTAATTGGTACCATCACCAAAGAACTTTGTACGCTTGCCATTGAGCGATAGCCTGAATCAACATATTCAATTTCACGTGCCACTAAACCATAACTAACATAATTTAATCCTGCACCACCATATTGCTCAGGAATTGTTGGACCCAGTAAGCCAAGTTCGCCCATTTCACGGAAAATAGCAGGATCAGTTTTTTCATGACGGAATTGATCAAGTACACGTGGTTGTAAACGGTCTTGGCAATACGCATGCGCTGTATCGCGAATCATGCGTTCTTCTTCGCTTAATTGTAATTCCAACAGAAATGGATCTTTCCAGTTAAATTGTGCTTTTGTCACTTTTTTCGTATTTACCATTTGATTCATAGCTTCCTCTGCATGAATGAGTTCTGTTTGTTTTACTCGATGCTAGGGCTGAAAATGGAATCAATCAAACGAGTAATTTGCATACAGATATGCACATTACGCATAACTAGGTTCAAAAAAGTGACTAAAATCAACTTTTACACACCCTAAAATGTAGTATTCGCATATATTAAGACCATGGTCGAATATGCGTAGATGTACGCTATGGCAATGTAAAGAGATCAATAAAACCACAGGATTGATTTCGTGCGCAGAAATATACCGAGTTTACAAAGTCTGCTTTGTTTTGAGGCATCCGCACGTCATCTGAGCTATACGCACGCAGCACAAGAACTGTTCATGACCCAAAGTGCAGTATCACGACAAATTCAACAACTCGAAGATTTTTTAGGTTTAAGCGTATTTAACCGCGCTCGACATGGCGTAGAGCTCACGGAAGCAGGTAAACAATACGTAAAAAGCATTAAGCCATACCTTACAGGTTTAGAAAAATGCACCAGTGATGTGATGGCACATAAAGGTTTGGGCGGTACACTTAAAATTGGGGTCGTCCCTACTTTTGCGACCCGTTGGCTTCTTCCCAAACTTAATCGTTTAAATGAGCAATACCCAGAAATTACCTTACATTTAGAAACCAGTACCAAGCCTTTTTTGTTTAATGACAATATTTATGATGCCGCAATATTTGCAGGTACTGAACAGCAAATTCAACATTGGCCTGGCATACAAGCACATTTTTTAATGAATGAAAGTATTGTGCCTGTGTGTTCTCCAAAGTTAATTCAACGCTATTTCCCTGAAGCAAAACCTGTTTCAAACAATGCCTATCAACTTACGCCTGAACAATTGGTACAATTACCCTTATTGCAACAAACAACACGACCAACCATTTGGCAAGAATGGTTTCAAGCGCAAAAAATTCAGCATGAAAAATCTTACTTAGGTCAACGACATGAATTGTTTTCAATGTTGGCTGTTGCTGCTACCCATGCCATGGGTATGGCACTCATTCCCAAAATGTTAATTGAGTCTGAACTGCAAAAAAATGAATTGGTATTGGCATCAACGCAGCCCCTAGAAGGTGCACGTAAATATTACTTAATTCACTCTAGCCAAGATGTTTCTCCAATGATGCTTAAATTTGTTGATTGGATGAAACAAGAACTGCTTTTGAGTCAAGAGAAACTAAGCCATCACGCTTTTCTTAGAAGGCACTAACATATTGAAGCGGTCTTGCACTGTCTGATTGCGAGTTTGCTATTTTTTAGGGAGGGTCGTTTCCTTCAGTATTTTAAATTCAATGACATTCAAAAAATAAGAGATTGTTTTAATTAATAAAATTAAAATTATTAATTATCGCCTCTGCATCTTTGGCATTCATTTTGCTTAAACAGTATTACGTTTTATATAAATTGTAATATTGAGGGGCGGCATATATGAGCTACGTTGCACGCGAACTTAGTCCAAAAAACAAAGTGTTGCTTGGCTTAGGGTCTTTTTTAATTCCCATCTTCATTTGGTGTGCTGTCAGCTATTTACCATTTATTTGGCATCCCCAGGTTAAAATCACAGATTCAGGTAGTGTGCCTTTTTTACAAGTCGACAGTCGCGTAGATAAAGCCACTTTTTATGCTGAAGCACAAAATGCTGTCGATACAGGTCAAGCACCACCGCAAGGCATTTTGGTTAATCCAATTTATTTACCTGCACCGCATGAAGTTGCAAAAGCTTTAGTCACTGCATTTACCACTGCACCTGTTCAAGCCAATGCACCTTGGTTTCATGAGAGTCTTTGGCACAGTATTAAATTGGTATTTACTGCTTTTTTTATCTCATCAATTGTGGGTTTACCTTTAGGTATTCTATGTGGTTTCTCCAATAAAATTTCTCAATTAGTTGAGCCCTTCGTAGAGTTTTTTCGTTACTTACCTGCCCCAGCTTTTGGCGCACTTGCCGTGGCGATTTTGGGTATTAATGATGCACCGAAGATAGCCATTATTGTGATTGGTACGCTGTTCCAACAGATCCTGATTATTGCAAATACCACACGCTTGGTTGACCACAGTCTGATTGAAGCTGGTTTTACCCTCGGTACCAATAAACTAAAAAGCCTATTTCACGTGGTTATTCCTGCGGCGTTGCCTGAAATTTACCGTAATTTGCGAGTGCTTTTAGGTTGGGCATGGACATATTTAATTGTCGCTGAACTGATCGGCAGTACCTCAGGCATTACATGGTTTATTACTCAACAAGCGCGTTATCAGCACTTTGACAATGTGTTCGCAGCCATCCTCATTATTGGTGTGATTGGTTTAATTTGCGATGTGATTTTAATGAAACTAGGTCAACGTCTATTTAGATGGAAAGCGGGAGCAAACTAATGCAAAACAACTCTCAAAACGCAGAATTTAATGCTCGTGAATATTTTGACAATATTTATCAACGCTCTGTCATTTTAGAAGCCAAACAACTCACACAATCGTTTAAACATGGCAAAACTGAACGCACCATTTTGAACGCTATAAATTTAAAAATTCATAAACGTGAGTTTATTTGTGTCATAGGCCCATCTGGATGTGGTAAATCGACATTTAGCCGTGTGGTTGCAGGACTAGACCCTTATACCAGTGGTGAAATTTTAGTGGACGGTCAGCCCATTTTAGGGCCGAGTCCAGAACGTGGCATGGTGTTTCAGGGCTATACATTATTTCCATGGAAAACAGTGAAAGACAACGTGATGTTTGGGCCTAAAATGAAAGGTCAAAGTCACGCCTCTGCCGAAGCCCATGCACGTGAATGGATCAATATTATTGGTTTGGAAAAATACGAAAATCAATATCCGCATGAACTTTCGGGCGGGATGAAGCAACGAGTTGCGATTGCGCGTGCTTTAGTGAATGAACCCAAAATTCTATTGATGGATGAACCATTTGGTGCACTTGATCCACATACGCGCCAAAAAATGCAGCGCCACTTAATGGACCTTTGGCAAAACATTGATATCACGATTATTTTTGTCACCCACGATATGGATGAAGCCATTTTGCTAGCAGACCGTATTGTTGCCTTAAAAGCCAATCCCGGCGAAATTAAAGAAATTATTGAAGTTGATTTACCCCGCCCGCGTGATGCTGAGGTGATGTTGACACCCGAGTTTAAGAAACTGCGTCAGCGTGTGGATTATTTAGTCCATGCTGATGAAGACGAACTAGATCCTGCACTGGCAGAATTACCAGTCATTCCGCGTATGACCAAAGTCAGCTCACAAAAATAAGAGGACAATATGGCATATATGTACTTGATGATTGCGATTGTTGCTGAAGTCATTGCAACTTCAGCATTAAAGGCATCGAATGGTTTTACCCAGTGGATTCCATCTAGCATCACAGTATTGGGTTATTTGGTTGCCATCTACTTTTTGGCATTGACTATGAAAACCATTCCCGTAGGCATTACCTATGCCCTTTGGTCTGGTGCAGGCATCATTCTAATTTCATGTATTGGTTGGGTTTTCTATAAACAGCAACTTGATAATGCTGCCTTGATTGGCCTGTCCTTTATGGTGCTAGGCATCATCATTATTAATGTATTTTCAAACAGTACCGAAATTTAACATGAATTAATTTAAGTCCTTAGGCACGCGAAATTTTCCACAACAGGTGTGTCTATATTTGGGGGTAATATGAGCATTCAAAGTATTGAGAAAGATTTTAGTGAAATTCCTGTGATTGATATTTCAGGGTTATATAGTGCTGACCCTAATAATCAACAACGTGTCGCGCATGTGCTTGGCAAAGCAGCCGAGCATGTAGGTTTCTTATATATTAAAGGTCATCGAATTCCCAAAGCACATATTGAAGCATTACAAGCGCAAGCCAAAGCATTTTTTGCCTTACCACTTGAAGAAAAAATGCAATATTACGCAGGCAAGTTCGGTATTAAACACCGTGGTTATGTGCCACCGGGTGAAGAGCGTGTGGAAGCAATCGACCGTCCTGATTTAGCTGATCTTCCAAACAAAACAGACAATAAAGAAGCCTTTGATCTGAGTTGGGATTTACCTGATAACGACCCCGATGTGATTGCCAATAAACCCATGCATGGTTCAAACGTTTGGGCAGACTTACCGAATTTTAAAGAAGATATTAGTACTTATTATGCCGATGTAATTGCACTCGGACGTGTGCTATTGCGTGGTTTTGAGCTGGCACTGCAACTTGAACCCGATGCGCTAAATCGTTTAGTGACTCGCCCAACCTCCCAATTACGTTTAATGCATTATCCACATGATCTCGACGCTGAAGACATTTTGGGATTTGGCGCACATACAGACATGGAGCTGTTTACCATTTTACTACCAACCGCACCTGGGCTTGAAGTCGTAAACTCAAAAGGTGAATGGATTGATGCACCACCGATTGAAGATACTTTTGTGGTGAATATTGGCGACATGATTGAAGCCTTAAGTGGTGGTCGTTTTACAGCAACGTCACACCGTGTCCGTAAAGTTCGTGATGAGCGTTATTCATTTCCACTGTTCTTTGCCTGTGACTATGATGTGGAAATTAAACCACTCCCTCAATTTGCAACAGCTGAAGCATTAGAAAAATACCCACCCGTGATTGCAGGACAACATTTATTTGAGGTCAGTGCGCAAGGCTTTGTCTATATGCGTGAAATGGTCAAACGTGGCGAGATTCAACTCACAGGTCCCAATGTTCATTTTGGGAAACATAATTACGATGACTTGGGAGAATAATAAATGCCTGTTTCTGCTTATGCAGCATATTCGCCTAAACAAGCACTTCAGCCTTATCAGTTTGAGTTTGAAGAACTTAAAGCAGATGAGATTGAAATTGAGGTGATTTACTGTGGTTTATGCCACTCAGACCTTTCGATGTTGGATAATGATTGGCAACAAACACAATATCCTTTTGTACCCGGTCATGAAGTGATTGGACGTATTTCAAAACTTGGTTCTACTGTTACACATTTAACATTAGGACAAACCGTGGGTTTAGGCTGGCAATCAGGCAATTGTCAAACCTGTCATCCTTGTTTATCTGCCAAGTCACATCTTTGTAAACAATCTGAAGCGACCATTGTTGGACGTCATGGTGGTTTTGCCAGTCATGTACGTGCACAAGCCCCTTGGGTCATTCCTATTCCTGAAGATCTGGATTTAAAAACTGCAGGTCCTTTGCTCTGTGGTGGACTTACTGTATTTAGCCCCTTATTACAACATGGCATTCAAGGCATTCATCATGTTGCAGTGATTGGTATTGGTGGTTTGGGCCATATTGCAGTTCAACTTTATAAGGCGTGGGGTTGTAAAGTCACGGCATTTAGCTCAAACCCTGCAAAGTTTGAGGAATTAAAAAAACTAGGCGCGGATCAAGTTCTGTCTTCAATCCATTTAAATGACATCGCCCCGCAATCCTTTGACCTTATTGTCAATACTGTAAATCAAACCTTAGATTGGGAAGCTTATATTCGTTTGCTCGCACCCGAAGGAAAATTTCATGTGATCGGTTTGGTTGAAGCACCAATTCAAATCTCAAGCTTTCAGTTGATTGACCAGCAAATTAGCCTTACGGGTTCACCGACAGGTACGCCTTTGGCGATGCACCAACTGCTCGATTTCTGTGCACGGCATCATATTCAACCTTGGGTTGAGGAGTTTCCGGTATCTAAAGTCAACGATGCAATTGAAAAATTACGTCAAGGCGAACTGCGCTATCGTGCAGTGCTCAATATGCAGGAGCTACATGTATGAATAATGCTGCTGTCATTGGTTCTAATAAATTTTCCATAAAACAGGTTGCCTTACAAACCCGCCAAGTTGCGGGTTTTGTGGATTTTATGGCCAGTAATGGACGTTATATTTGGGCAACCAATCAAGATGTCTTGCAAAAATACTGTGCACAGCATGAAGCCGTCGTGGCTGAAATTTCAGTGCCTAAAGCTGCAGGCATTCCTGTATGTGCATTTTCAGCTGTTTGGGTGGCGAGTCTTGAAAATCAGTCCATTTATAAAATAGATCAAATCAGTAATGAAATTTTAGCAATTATACCGACAGGACTTGCTGACTTAACGGGTGAATTTAGTTTGGCCGCTTCTCACGATGCCATTTGGGTGATGTCAGCAGAAGGTTTACTGACCAAAATTAGCCCTTGTAGCGGTCGTATTGAAACGCATATTGAAGTCTTACCCGGTTCATACAATGTCTGTTTTGGCGCAGGTTTAATTTGGCTGAGCAATACCCAACATGCTTCTATTCAGAGTATCGACCCCATTTTAAATCAAGTGACCCATTGCATAACTGTGGATGAAACACCTTGGTTTATTACTGCAAATAATCAATATGTATTTAGTTTGAATCAAAAAAATGGAACAGTCTCAAAAATTGATGCTGTGACCTGTAAATGTGTCCAAACGATTCAACTACCTGAATTAGCGTGTGGTGATGGTGGCGATATTTTTGCTTCGAATCATCGGCTGTGGGTAAGAACGACACATTTACTTTTAATCGAAATTGATTATATTTCGGGTAAAATTATAAGACAGATCACTGCAGACGCAGATACTGGAAGTGGTGCTGTGACGCAATGCGGTGAACACTTATGGATTAGCGCACATGATGTTGAAAAAATGTGGGTGATTAAAGCCTAAGAACATTACCAAAAACTAAACACAATAAAAAAGGGCTTTAATAGCCCTTTTTTATTTTACATTTTTTATATTAAAGATTTATTCAGCTTTGGCATTGTTCACTAAATGTGGATAGATGGTATTTTCAACCTTAGGGCTGTCTGAATAAATCCCGACACGCATATTAAATTCATTCACGTTATAAGATGAACCATACAGTGAATCGAAACCGTCACCTTTGGTAAATACTTTTTTGTTATCCTCTAAATCAAGTAAGGTTGTACCGGCCATTAAATTTTCGAGCTGTTCAGGTTGAATATCAGCACGATTTGCCATGATTTTAATGCCATCGGCACGGGTTGCAGGGTCTTCAAGGTATTTCACGACTTTGTCCCAAACCACCACCAATTTGGTCCAATCATCTTTACGTTTTTCAATATTTGGTAAGTTTACAGACAACACATCATAAATAAGGCCCGGTGTTTTACTCGAGTCATAAATCACTTTAGAACCGGGAACAGCTTTAAGTGCTTGTAAACCGAAAGGATGCCACAGCGTAATCGCATCAATCCCTGGAGTATTGAATACTTGCGACAGTTCTTGGGTTACAGCATTCACAACTTTAACTTTACTAGGGTCTTGTCCTTCATTTTCCATGGCTGTGGTAAAGAACAATTCACTCACCAAACCTTTTTCAAAGGCAACGGTTTTGCCTGCAAGATCTTTAACTGATTCAATCCCCGGCTTGGCAATGATAATGTCATTACCTGTCGACATACTGTTGACCAAAATAATACTGCCATTTACCCCCTGCGATGACAGCATAAAGTTATCGCCATTTGCGACACTTGCTCCATCAATTTTGCCTGCTAAGAAGGCTTGAATGGATGCATTATAGTCTGAGAACCATTCAAGTTGGACATTAAGCCCTGCATCTTCAAACCAACCTTTGGATTTGGCAACTTCCCAAGCCAGGGAACCTGGCCATTCGCTATAAGCGATGCGAATTGGTGCAGAACTTTGACTTGTTGTATTGGCTTCAGATGTGGAGTCTGAAGATTTACTACAACCCACCAGTAATAAACTTGAAGCAATCAAAACAGAAAGAGATAATTTTTTAAACATACAGGCCCCCTAAACAAAAAAAGGCTTTTCACATGGAAAAGCCTTCAAAACATTATGGTAAAGTTGATACTAATTCAGGATAGATCACACCATCGACATCCACCTTGTTGGTGTAAACACCATTTTTAAAGTTGAACTCATTGACGTGGTAGCTTGAGCCATAAATAGAATCAAAGCCCGTACCTTTGGTAAAAGCCTTTTTATTTGCTTCTAAATCTAATAAATGCGTCCCACCTATAAATTGCTCGTAGGCTTTTGGATCAACCCCGACTTTGTTGGCCATAATTTTGACGGCTTCATCATGCGTTGCAGGATCATTAATAAATTTCACGGTTTTATCCCACACTTGAATGATCTTTTTCCATTCTTCTTTATGTGTCGATAAATGTGTCATATTGACGGTCAAAGTATCGTAAATCAGCCCCGGCTTATCTTTTGAACTATAAATAATTTTAGAACCGGCCACCGCTTTGAGTGCTTGATTAGCCACGGGTTGCCACACAGCAACTGCTGCTACATCTGGACTGTTAAAAACTTGTGGAAGTTCATTGGTCATTGAGTTGACTAGCGTCACATCCGATGCAGGAATTTTGGCATCATCTAAAGCTGTCGCTAAGAGCAAATGATCCACCAAACCTTTTTCAACCGCAATCGATTTACCTTTCAAATCCGCCACAGAGTTAATGCCATTTTTAGCAATAATCACATCATTACCGGCAGAATAATCGGTTGCCATAATCATGATACCTTTAGTGCCACCAGAAGCAATCACCAAGTTATCTCCGTTCGAAACAGACACTGCATCCAGCTGATTTGCTGAAAAAGCATTGATTGAGGCAGAATAATCGAACCATTTAAAATCGACGTTGACACCTGCTTCTTTTAAAAAGCCTTTTTCAATTGCCACTTGCCAAGCCACCCAACCCGGCCAATCACTATACCCAATAGTAATCGGCTTAGTATTCAGACTCCCCTGTGCTTTATCACTTGGCTCAGGAATCTTGGCCGTATTGTCACATCCACTCAAGAAAATAGCGCAGCATATTGATGCTGATAAACAGGCTTTCTTAATCATTGAATAACTTCCCCTATGCAGTTGCATTTGAATTTTGTATTGGTACTTTGAATTGATTTGATATAGTCGCGCCAACTACCAAAGTGGCTAATATCTGTGGCATTTTCTAAGGCATAAGCTTCGCAAATAAAGCCTTTCACCCAAGTACCGTCAGCAAGTTCTACATTGCCTATACCTAGAGGTGCTGGAACTTCCGCAACAATGTCACCGAAACATGCCGCAGGGATATCCCAAACTTCAACTTCAATTGCTTGACCACCTTTGGCTATTCGTTGTAAGCCCGGTTTTGGTGGTATGGTGTTTTTAAGTGCAAAAAGTTTGTAATGTGCAGCAGTTTTGGTCTTTTCTAATAATGTTCCACCGCGTGTTGTAAGCTGAAAATTCAGTGGCATACCAGTTAAATGCGCACCAACAACCGCTAGCTTTACAGTATTTGATGAACTCAAAATGTCAGAACGTGGAGACTGGATTTCAATTTTTTTATTGGATGTGCCTAAAGGTAAATTCACTTCAGCTTGCCAAGTTTGTGCGAAATTCGCCAAAGCCTGATCCATCCAGGCTGACGCAATAAAGGTCACGCCACTTGGTAAGCCATCGTCACGTATCGTATTCGGAACTGCAATTGCTGATAAATCTGCAAAATTTACAAAGTTGGTATACGCCCCCATATGGCTATTTTTAACCAAAGGATCAGCTTCAACATCTGCAATTTTATAAATCGTTGGCGCAGTTGGCACCATCAAGGCATCATATGGGGCTAAGTATTGATTAATCACTCGTGCCAAATTTGCACGCTTATATTCTGCTTGCATGGTATCTACAGCATCAAAACCATCTGCTTGAGCAATAATTTTCGCTATAACCGGATGCGTATGTTCACGCTTTACTATTCTTTCAACCGCATGAGTTCGCTCCGCCACCCACGCATCATTGTACAAAGCTGCTGCCAATTCATTAAACGCACTAAAATCAATGGCTTCAACGCTATAACCTAATTCTTCCAAGCGTGAGATAGCTAAGGCAAAAGCATCAGCTGATGCTGTATCACCATAAAATTCGAGTTGCTTCGGTATTGCAATTTTGCCTTTAGAAAATTGTGTCGGCACAGTACGCGGATGCTGCCGTGAATAGTCATCAATTGTATCAAAACCTTGCATAATTTGAGCAACTTGCCATGCGTCTGACACGTTTAAGGCGAATATAGAAATAACATCTAAAGTTCGACATGCAGGGATTAACCCCGTCGTGGAAAACCAACCTTTTGTTGGTTTCAAACCGACAATATTGTTATGTCCTGCGGGTACGCGACCAGAGCCTGCCGTATCTGTGCCAAGTGAAAATGGCACTTGACCATTGGCCACACTTACAGCAGATCCTGAACTCGAACCGCCACTGATATATTCAGGATTAAAACTGTTTTTGACTGCGCCAAAGGGTGAACGGACTCCCACCAAGCCCGTCGCAAATTGATCAAGATTGGTTTTACCGACAACAATGGCACCTGCGGCTTTAAGTTTCTCAACTACTGTTGCATCATTTTGGGCTAAATATTCGGCTTCTTTACATGCTGCCGTGGTATAAAAGCCAGCAACATCAATATTATCTTTCACGGCGAAAGGAATACCGTATAAAGGCAAATCTTCATTATTAAGGACTTTTAAAGCCACTATTTGCTCTTGAATTTGTTCAACCGACGCAATACTGATCCATGCATGATCATCATTCGGCAACTCTGCAACATAGGCTTTAAGATCATCTAATTGAATCTGACCCGATTGATAGGCTTCTCGCCAGTCCTGAATCGTCCATTGCTTTGTCATCAGGCAACTCCTGTATTTCATTGGTTATTCTGTTGAATGGGCGGCATGACGGCATCCATCATTTCTAAATGCCCTTTAATCACGCCTTTAAGCACAATAAATTGCTGACTAATCTGTCTGAGTTCTGTGCTTTTCCCTTGCATCAGCATGACTTCCATGACTTTGTTATCAGCTAGTTGGATATGTAAGGAGCTAATGACTTGAGTTAGAAACTGCTGCTGTAAATCGAGTAAATGCGTTCGTAGGGGCTTAAATGCTGCGTCGTATAGCAGTGTTAATGTGCCAACCATGACTTCGTTTAAAATGGCCTGCTCCGCAATTAAATGCTTATTAATCATGTCAACAATGGCCTGTGAACGACTCTCATAATGTTGATCAACAATTTTTTGATCCAAAGCACTTAAAGTGATTTCTGGCACCGTCACACTGATTCGTGCCAATTTTTGTTTAGGCACGTTTATTCTCCGAATTTGTGATCCTGTTTGATGTATAGACCTGCACGCACGCTAAAAAGTTCAATCAGGAACCGTTTAAACGGATGCAATGCTTTTTGTTTGTTATGAGCAGCGTTCATGTGCATCTCCTATTTCATGTATTGAAATAATACGAATCTTAAAATTTGTATTACCTAGACAATAAAATGCAGAATGCGTGCCAACATGAGAAAGGTAAAAATCAGTGCTTTATCTTTTTAAATGGAATTTTTATGCTGAATAAATGTGCGAATTTACATTTGATGCGCTGTATTGGCGCTAAAAGTATTCGTAGTTTCTATTCATCCATGAACTAGTCATCCATGCAGATGTTTAGCTAGCCAAATATTCAGGCTTAACAATTTGAACACCTATGCTATATTGCGAAGCACGCTGAGACAGCGCAAAATTTAAACGTGATGCACATTCTTAAAAAATCGAAGGATTGACCATGAAATACTTTACATGTGCGAACTGCGATCATCAGATATTTTTTGAGCACAGCGAATGTGAACACTGCCATGCGTTGCTCGGTTATGTATCTTCTTTAAGAAATATGCTCTGCTTTAAACCCATCGAAAGCCATTTATGGCAAGCCATTTCCCCACAATGTTCTTTAGCACTTGACGTCACACCTCAGCTTTATAAGCCTTGTTATAACCATACACATTTTGATGCATGTAATTGGGTGTTGGCTGCCGATGATCCTGAAGATTATTGTGAGTCTTGCCAGCTCACGCACACCATTCCACAGTTGGATATAGAAGAAAATTTAATTTATTGGCGTCGCATAGAAAAAGCCAAACGCCGTTTTTTATATTTAGCACAACGCATGAATATGATGCCGCTGCCCAAACGGGATGCTCAAGACAGATTTGGACTGCGTTATGATTTTTTAATGCCAATTGACGGTAAACCTGTGATGACGGGGCATACCAAGGGCATTATTACTTTGAATGCCAGTGAAGCCGATGTGGTCTATAGAGAAACGACTCGGGTCAAAATGGGTGAAAACTATCGTACACTTTTAGGGCATTTTCGTCATGAAAGTGGGCATCATTATTTCGACATTATGTCGCAGTTGCATCCTGAACTTTTAGATGAATTTCGCGCCTACTTTGGTGATGAACGTCAAGACTATGGCATGGCTTTAAAAAAACACTATGAAGAAGGCCCACCCGATCATTGGCAAGATTCATTTATCAGCAGTTATGCCACAACACACCCTTGGGAAGATTGGGCTGAAACTTGGTCGCATTATTTACACATGATGGATACTTTAGAAACCGCTTACTATGCAGGTTTGCGTGTTGAAGGTAATGGTACAACTTTAAATTCGATGGACTTTAAAGAATGCCCCATTGGTGGCAGCGACTTTGAGCATATTTTAGAAAATTGGCAAACACTGACTTTTAATTTAAATGCTCTAAACCGCAGTATGGGGCTGGAAGATGCCTATCCATTTAAACTCAGTGAAAAAGTTAAAGATAAGCTACGTTTTATCCATCGGCATGTTTTGGAGAAAGCTTTTGCGTCTCAAACAAAACCACATAAAGTGCTAAGTAATGTTTAAAAACATGATTTTAAGTTTAAAATTTGCACTTTCAAATTTTTAAGCGCGGTTTTTGTGAACTCGAGCTCGTAGGTCATTTAGGCTTACCTTTACGGTTTCTTCTGTTTGCGCTTCTTCAGCAAGTTTAAGCAGTTCTTTGTCTTCAATTAAATCCATTAAGCGTTCATACATGTCCGCGGGGACACAATAGAATGCTGGATTGTTACGATTTAAGATGGCAACTGCTTCGCCAAAGCCATTGTTTACGACTTCCATGGGATTCTTTTTAAGGTCGGAAACACTTGCGACAAAGCGTGAATGAATAATATTGTTCATATTGGTCAATGTCCTAGATATGCAAACAATAGCTAAATGATAACCAATTTAGAGACCTTTTAAAAGATCTGTTATTTAGTCTTTTTGTTAGAAAAATCTTTCATTCTTAATTTAATTCATCATAAAATTTGTATAAAATGGATAAAATAAATTCTTAAAAATCAATCATAATATGTTCACCAAAAATAGATTTAAAACCGTAACTCGTAATCAATCAGGTATGTTGGATTCAGAATTCTTGAATGAAAGCAGAAAGTTTACTAAATCTGACTCTACGACGAGTATTTTTTTATCCCATTCACATAAAGACAAAGAATTTGTACAAGTCGCAAAAGTATTTTTTGAAAATTTAGGAATGAGCATATATGTAGATTGGGCAGATGAAACAATGCCTGAACAGACAAATGGAATTACAGCAACAAAGATCAAAAATCAGATTGTTTGTTTAAATGATAAATTTATTTTGTTAGCAACAAATGAAGCATTGGCATCAAGATGGTGTAATTGGGAAATAGGTATAGCCGACCCATTCAAATTACATAAAGATAAAATTGCCTTATTACCATTAATTGATAGCCCATCTTCTTGGAATGGAAATGAATATCTCCAAATCTATCCTTACATCAAAGAAAGTGTAAATACCGCCGGTGAGTATTATCTATGGTATCCAAACGGTGATTGTAAAAATTTAAAAACATGGTTAAAAGGTTAATTAATAATGAGCTTTACCAAATCTCAAGAAAAATTTATCAATGAATATGTTAAAGCTATTCAAGATGGAAATGCTGCAATTTTTGCTGGAGCTGGTCTATCTGCATCTTTAGGATTTGTTAATTGGAAAGAACTATTAAGAGATTTAGCTGATGATTTAGATCTTGATATTGATAAAGAAACAGATCTACTCTCGATAGCACAATATCATTATAATAAATTCAACAGAACTCGTATTAACGATAAAATTATCAATGAATTTACAAGCTTAGACAAAGGCAGTGAAAATCACCAAATTTTAAGTAAATTAGATATAGATACCTATTGGACAACAAATTATGATCAACTTATAGAAAAAACTTTAGAAGATAATGGAAAGACAGTTGATAAGAAAGTTACTAATGAAGATTTTTCAAGGTATATAAAGAGAAAAGATGCTACCGTTTACAAAATGCATGGTGATAAAGATGCACCACACAATGCGGTGTTAACAAAAAATGATTATGAAGATTACCACGATAGTAGAGAGTTATTTTCAACAGTATTAAGAGGAGATCTGCTTTCAAAAGTTTTTTTATTCATAGGATTTAGCTTTGATGACCCTAATATAGATTATATTTTGAGTAGAATTAGAATTCTCTTAAAAGATAACACTCCTAAACATTATTGTTTTTTTAAAGAAATTGAAAAAAATAGCTTTTCAGAAGAACAAGATTATTTATATGCAAAAATAAGACAAGATTTAAAAATTGATGATCTAAAGAGATATGGTATCCATGCTGTTCTTGTAGATGACTATCCAATTATTACTAAAATTCTTAAATTAATTGAAAAACGTGTAAAACGGAAAAACATCTTTATTTCAGGTGCTGCTGAAAATTATGAGCCTTTCGGCAAGGAAAAGGCTGAAGATTTCATTTTTAAATTGAGTTATAAGCTAGCAGAAAAAAATTACAAAATTATCTCAGGTTATGGTTTGGGTATTGGTAGCTTGGTAATAAATGGTGCTTTAGATTTTAAACTAAAATCGTCCTACAGAAATCTTGATGATTTACTCATTTTAAGACCGTTTCCTCAAATTAACCCCACCCCTGAAAAAAACACTATATATAGAGAAGAAATGATATCCCAAGCTGGGATTGCCCTTTTTTTATTTGGAAATAAAAAAGAAAATGTATCGGATGCAATTATTGATTCACAGGGAATGTTTGAAGAATTTGAGCTGTGTCTCAAAAATAATGTAATCCCAATACCAATAGGTGCAACTGGTCATGTTGCTAAAAAATTGTGGGAAAAAGTTGATCACAATTTTAGTCAACACTATCCTGATAATGTTGAAATTAGAAATATTTTAATTGAAATCAACAAAGTAGATAATTCAGTTGATGATTTAATTTCAAATATATTAAAAGCAATTGGTTTACTTCAAAAGGTTTAGCTATTCATGAAAAGACAAGTTTTTTACAGTTTCCATTATGATAATGATGTAATGAGAGTACAACAAATTCGAAATATTGGTGCTCTAGAAGGTAATACACCCGTTTCTGCTAATGATTGGGAAACGTTAAAACGTAGTGGTGATACAGCAATCAAAAATTGGATAGATAATCAATTTAAATACAAAAATTGTTTAATAGTTCTTATTGGCTCTGACACATCAAATAGAAAATGGGTAAAATATGAAATCGAAAGAGCTTGGCAGTTAGGTAAAGCTGTCTTAGGTATACATATACATAATATTAAATGCCCAAGAAATGGCACATCAGTTAAAGGAAAAAATCCCTTTTCTGACTTTACAATAAATGGAAATAATTTTTCTAATTATGTTGATTGTTATGATCCTAATCCTACAGATGCATACAATGATATTAGATTAAATATTGAAAGTTGGATTGAACGCGCAATCCAAAGAAGAAAGACCGCCTAAGCGGTCTTTTTTTCCCTATCGCATTAAGCCACTGGCGCTAACGTAAACAATACCTGCCCCGTTTTTACCGTTTGCCCTTTCTCAATGGTAATGGCATCTACACGCATACGCTCAGGTGCAATAATTGGAATCTCAATTTTCATCGCTTCAATGACTGCAAGTGTAGCGCCTTCTTCCACAATATCGCCTGATTGACATTCAATTTTCCAAATTGAACCCGGCATATGCGATTCCACCGCACAGCCCCCTTCAGGCACTTCGACGCCTTCACCATCATCCACAGCATCTAAACTTTCAGAGACATATTCTGCAAGACCTGCTTCATGCCAACGACGACGTTCTGCATCAAAATTAGCTTGTTGCACTGACTTAAATGCTGAAATGGATGCTTGGTTTTCAGTTAAGAAGTCGTTGTACTCTTTGAGGTTCAATACACCTTCTTCAATACGAAGTTTTAAGCGACCTGCTTTAAAGTCCTCACGCATCTGCATGAGTTCTTCTTCAGACACTTCATAAAACTTAATTTGGTCAAAGAAGCGCAGTAACCACGGCTTGCCTTGCTCAAAGTCGGCATTTTTACGGTAGCGTGACCACATTTGTGTAGTACGACCGACAAACTGATAACCGCCCGGACCTTCCATACCGTATACGCACATATATGCACCGCCAATCCCCACAGCATTTTCAGGTGTCCAAGTTCGTGCAGGGTTATATTTTGTGGTCACTAAACGCTGACGTGGATCAAGTGGGGTTGCCACAGGTGCCCCTAAATACACATCACCCAAGCCCATGACCAAATAACTTGCGTTATACACCACATCTTTCACAGCTTGTTTGTCTTTTAAACCATTAATTCGACGGATAAATTCGATATTGTCCGGACACCATGGTGCATCAGGTCGCACAGTTTGCATATAACGTTCGGTTGCCAATTGGGTTTGTGAATCTTCCCAAGCCAGTGGTAAATACACGGTACGCGATGGGACTTGCATTTCGGTCACATCAGGGAGTTCAGCTTCAGCGACTTGCAATAAACGCAGTAAATCAAGCTGATCTAGTTTGATCGAGTCAAAATGGATTTGTAATGAACGAATACCTGGTGTCAGGTCGATAATGCCCTGAATCTTTTGCTTTTGAACCCATTGCATCAACGCATGAATACGGAAACGTAAGTTTAGATCAAGTACTAACTCACCATATTCCACCAACATGTAGTTGTTACCCGCAGGACGATACACCACATCAGGTGTACCATCTTTACCTTTTAAGGTATCAAGCACGGCGTTTTTCAGTGTAGATAGCTCAGGATAGAACGACTCATCAAATGCCACCGCTTGTGTATCTGATGCCTCTAACTGTGCATGATATTTTTCATTTAAGAGTTTAGCTTGGTGATAGCTCACAGGGACAAATTTCACTTTGTCACCGGCTTTGAGTTGACCGAGTTTCCATAGTTCAGAATTAATCACCACCGCAGGACAAACAAAACCACCGAGACTTGGACCATCTGGACCGAGAATAATCGGCATATCACCAGTGAAGTCAATCGCACCAATGGCATAAGCATTGTCATGAATATTGGATGGATGCAGACCGGCCTCACCACCATCCTCACGTGCCCATTCCGGTTTTGGACCAATCAAACGGATACCGGTACGGCTAGAGTTAAAGTGAATCTCAAAGGTATTGGCAAAGAAAGTATCAATGTCATTTTTGGTGAAGAAATCAGGCGCACCATGTGGGCCGTACATCACCGCAATTTCCCATTCATGGCTAAATGACGGTACTTGTTCAGGTGCAAGGCTTTTCACTTCTTCACTTGTAAATGCAGTAATCGGCAACATATCGCCAATCAATAAGTTACGACCTGCGTGACCGCCAAAGTGACCTAAGGTAAAGGTCGCTTGTGAACCGAGATATTCAGGCACATTCAAACCGCCTTTGATACCGATATAAGTACGGCAACCTGTGGCGATTTTGCCACATTTGAGCACCTGACCTTTACATACATTGACAGTCTGCCACATCGGAACTTGAACACCATCCAAAGTCGATGGCATATCACCACCGGCAAGCACGATTTGGCTGTCGCAATGGAATTTCAAAGTGGGACCTTGTAGCGTACATTCAAGCCCTGCGGTGTTATAGGCGTTGCCAAGCAACTGGTTTGCGACATTCAGTGACAATGGATCAATCGCACCTGATGGTGGCACACCAACATCCCAGTAGCCCAAACGCCCTGTGACATCTTGCACAGCGGTTTGAATACCGGCTTGTAACACTTCAACTTTTTGAGTTTTCCACTCAAAGGTATTTAAGAAACGTGTGGTCTGTGTGCCTGCTTTAAACACTTCACCATCCACGATGTTTTGTAGATATTCAAGATTGGTTTCAATCCCTGCAACTGAGGTTTTCGCCAAAGTACCCGTCATGGCTTGAATCGCAGATGCACGATCATCTGCTGTGACAATAATCTTCGCAATCATCGGGTCATAGAATGATGATACGTTTGAGCCCGTTTCCACCCATGTTTCATTTCGGGCATTAGAATCAAACTCAACATGTGTCAGAAGACCAGCACTGGGTTGGAAGTTTTTGATTGGGTCTTCAGCATATAAACGTACTTGAATCGAATGACCTTTAGATTCCAATTTTTCAGTTGGCGCAGTCCAATCACCGCTGGCCAAGGTGACCATCCATTCGACTAAGTCGACACCAAAGACTTGCTCCGTTACGCCATGTTCCACTTGTAGACGGGTATTCACTTCCAAGAAATAGAACTCTTGTGTGTCGGTATCCATCACAAATTCAACCGTACCGGCAGAACGGTAGTTCACAGACTGCATCAGTTGAATGGCAACATCTTGGAGATAGGCACGCTGTTCATCATTGAGATGCGGTGCCGGGGTTTCCTCAATCACTTTTTGGTTACGACGTTGTACTGAACAATCACGCTCACCGAGTGCGATCACCTGTCCTTGGCCATCACCAAAAATTTGCACTTCAATATGACGGGCGTTTTGTACGAATTTCTCGATGTATAAACCTGCATCTTTAAAGTTGGCTTGCGCTAAATAAGACACCGTTGCATAAGCATCTTTCAGTTCAGCTTCATTCCAGACCAAACGCATGCCGATCCCACCGCCACCTGCGGTACTTTTTAGCATCACAGGGTAGCCAATACGATTGGCCTCAATCAGTGCTTCAGCTTCATCCGCTAAGAGCTGACTACCTGGAAGTAACGGTACATTGGCTTGAATCGCCAGTTCACGTGCAGTGTGTTTAAGACCAAAGGCTCGCATCTGTGCAGAGTTTGGCCCAATAAAAGCAATACCTTGTGATTCACAAAAGTCACAGAATTCAGCATTTTCAGACAAGAAGCCATAGCCCGGATGAATCGCTTGTGCTCCGGTTTGTTTGGCTACCTCTAAAATTTTATCGACATTTAAATAGCTTTGACTCGCTGGGGCTTCACCGATGTAGACTGCTTCATCCGCCAAAGTCACATGCAATGAATCACGATCGGCTTCCGAATAGACCGCAACCGATTGGATGCCTAATTTTTTAAGGGTACGAATGACACGACATGCAATTGCACCACGATTGGCGATTAAAACTTTATTAAACATGTTATGCGTCCTCGCCTTCACGGATGATCAATTGAATTTTAGTTGGGTTATAGGCATTACAAGGATTATTCAGTTGTGGGCAATTAGAGATCAACACGATCAAATCCATTTCTGCTTTCACTTCGACATATTTACCCGGTGCAGAAATACCATCATCAAACTTCAGATGACCCTCAGAGGTCACAGGCACATTCATAAAGAAGTTAATATTTGGACCAATATGACGCACGTTTAAGCCATGTTTTTTGGCAATCGGATGCTGAGACAGCGCAATCATGAAATTGTTACGGCAACTGTGCATTGGAAATGTGTCATGTGCATAACGAACGGTGTTGCTTTCACATGAACATGCCCCGCCTAAAGTATCGTGGCGACCACAATTGTCATCATGAATGGTGGCAATTTTGTTGCCAAAGTTGGTGTATAAAGCTGTGCCTTTTTCTAAATAAATCTGCTGATTGATTGCCAGTGTATCGGTTGCGCTATAACGCTCTTCAGGATTTGAAGCAGAGATAAAGAGCGTATCAACCGCTTGGTTGCCTTCTAAATCCACGATACGGAAATACTGTCCTTTTTTGACTTCGCACATCCATGCTTCACCAGCAGGACAAACTTCGCTTAAAACTGTTTTTTCATGATTTTGTAGTGAGTTAACAAGTGCAGTCATGTTGTATTCCTCCAATTAAGCGCTGAGTGCGTAGTAACGATTGTTGTTTTGAAATGCACGCTGATTTTGCGGGCATGAATCACGACACACATCGGAATCAAATAATGGAAGTGCTTTAAACAGGTTTAATTCAACATCAGCAGGTGCATATTCCATGCTGTTATCTAATGCGTGTGGTGCGGATGATAAAAACACCAAGCAATCCATTTCAAAGCGTAATTCAAGCACTTGATCGGTATTGTCAGATGCCACATAGCTAAGGTTGCCATTGTCATCTGGTTGGACTTTAGAAAACAGATTTAAAGTACTGCTGAGGTCTGTTGCTGATAAACCAAATTTGGCCATTTCAAGCAGTAAAGAGTCTTTGCCACTTCTGTGCATGTCATTACGGGCATCTTGAAAGGTTTTTGAACCAAATTGTTTTTCGATTTGTTGTGCGGTACTTGGTGCGCAGAATGCATCATTCCAACCGTGGTCGTCTTTGACAATGGAGATCATCGCGCGACCTAGATCAGATGCAAGGATATGTCCTGTGCTTAAAAAAGCTGTATGTTGCCCTTTTAAACTGTCTGGCATGTTGTAGCGTTCGAGTTTGTCTTCGCTATTGACGCAGTACAGCGCCACATTGGCATTTTGACCTAAGGATTTGAGTTGTAATAGTGCGCCACGCTGAATACGTGCTGACCAATGGTGTCCACCCGGTAAACGTTCCGTCCAAAGGACTTGATCTTCGTGATAAGTTATTGTGCTCATATGCATCCATCCCAATCTTCTACGGTTTACCTCCCGGGTTTTTATCCCTCCGTGTAGCTTGAGTTTGAAACTTAAGCCGTGAACTCTCGGTCTCGGACATACATGAATATTCATGCATCGGAACCCTAGATCACTTTATGATGGGTTAGATAGATGCAAAGGCTGTGCCAGTTTAGTATTACGGTATTTTTATTTCGTATTACTAAAGATGAGTAAAATACTGATATCACAAGACATAGAGCCAAAGGAATAAGTAAATCATTTGGCTAAAAATGCAATACGGATTAATAAATAATGGAATTAAGAGACTTCCAAAAGAAGATAATTTAGTCATGAGCACTCAAGAGGTGCTTATGCACATAGAAAGTGCAGAATTATTTTTTAAAGTGACTTTTTATCATTATTTTTGTTTTAGCCAAATTTTCGCCAGTTTAACTTTATGAATTTTGCTTCAATATAACGCTTAACGAAAACGTCAAAGCCTGAAAAACGAGCACTAAGCCCAAATAACCAAGGTCGCAGCAATAACTACCCAAAACAGTCCCCAGTGATCGCTTGCGACTAGTTTTTCTTTAAAGAAATAGACTGAAATAAGGAGGCTAAATAATATTTCAATTTGTCCGAGTGTTGTGACCAAAGCAACAGACTGTACACTCATGGCAGTAAACCAGCCGAGTGAAGCAGCAAAACTGCAAAAACTAATTTTAGTAATTAAACCTATGCGCTGAAACATTGCAATGAAAGTTGCGGGTTTAAAAATTCCTAAAAAAAGTAGTAAAACACTGCATTGAATACCAGTAATGCTCACTAAGACCCAAGCTGCACGATGTAGAAATGGCAGCATATCTAACTGTAAACTGGCTTGGCGAACTAGTAGCGACGTAATTGCAAAACATAAACCGCTTGCTGTACCAATGATTAAGGTATTCCACGAAAATTTACTATTTTGTAATCCGCCCTTGCTCAATAAAAATATGGCAAAAGCACCGAGAAAAACACCTGTCCAGGCCAATAAACTTAAATGCTCACCCAGTAATGCCACTCCAATTATGGCTGCTAAAATAGCTTCGCTTTTAGCTAGCCCAACGCCAATCGCATAGTTTTTTTGTTTAAATAACTGAACCATCAATATGGTTGCCAAAATTTGGCTTAATGCCGCAATTAATACATAAAAATAAAATTTAGAATTAAAGCTAACGATGTGCTGAACAGGATACTGGTTGTATAAATAATAGAGATAAAGCCCTGCTAATGGAAAAGCAAAAATGAATCGTGCCAATGTTACGCCATAAGCGTCAACTGTATGACTCAACTGTTTTTGAAATGCATTACGCCAAGCCTGCATAAATGCAGCCATTAAAGTAAAGAGTATCCAGCTCAGCGCCATAGTTTGCGTAAGATCCAATAAGAAGCGGTAAATGTACTCCCATCAATGGAACATTACGAATCAGTTCAAAGAATTTAAGCTCAGATGTTTAGAAAATATTCTCTATATTATTTAACTAAAATTTCATGGAACATGTGCCGCAACCACTGATGGCTGGTTTTGTGATGGCACGACATGTGCCAATATTGTTTTACCCCATATGTCGGAAATGCGATTGGCGCATTAAATATTTTTAAATTGCCACGTGATAGCAAAACTTCACTGAGGTAATAAGGAACGGTCGCAATTGCATCTGTATCTTGTACCACCAAGCCCACACCCAGATAACTTGGCAAACGCATTAGAATGTCACGTTTTAAATCTAAATTAAGCAGCTCATTTTCAATATGGTAATGTCCCATCCCTGCATCAATATCAATATGCGATTCACTAATATATTGCTCTGTGGTAATTGTATCCCCCGTTAAACGCGGATGATCTTTGGCTGCAATCACCACATAATATTGTTCAAACAATTTCTGCTGATAGAAACCACTTTCTAAATGCGGTAAAAAACCAAGCGCCAGATCGATTTCACCATTAGCCATTTGATAGCTGGTTTCAGTGGTAATCGGACGAACATTTAAACGAATTTGTGGTGCATGTTTTTTTAAATATTGACTAATTTTAGGCAATAAAACCAGATGTGATACGTCAGTCATTGCCAAAGTAAATTGCTGATCCGACATGGATTGGTCAAAATCAATCGTAAAGTTATTAATTGCCTCAACTTTACTTAATGCTTCGCTCACCAATGGAAAAAGCTGACGAGACAACTCTGTAGGCACCATTTCATTGCCCATACGCAAAAATAATGGGTCGTTATAATGTTGTCGGATTTTGTTCAGAATATTACTGACCGTGGGCTGGCTCATTTGCAGATGATCTGCTGCCTGCGAGACATTTTTATACTTATAAACATGAAAAAAGATGCTTAAAAGTTTACAGTCGAGTTCAAACACGAATCCAATTTTCCTACATTTAAATTTCTAATACAGTCCCTGCATCATCGGCGTTCTTGTTATAAATGCCAATATCGAAATATTACTTTTAATGTAGATGAAAAACCATAGTGTCTCAGTAATAGATGATATTTACTTTAATATACGCATCGATCTGCGCATAATGCATGCAGATTGATTTAGGATGTATCATGTTTAAAAATAAAAAGTTGGTTTGTTTCGATTTGGACGGCACATTAATCGACTCCGTTGGTATTTGGAATCAGGTCGATGCTGCGTTAATTCGACAATTATCTAGTCTAGATATCGAACATACTGAACTACAACGCCAACGCGACATTCAGCTTAAATTTTTTAGAGAATATACAGATCCCTACTTAGAATACTGCGGCTTTTTAAATGAAAAATATCACTTTAAATTAGACAAGGCTGAAGTCAAAGAACGTCGCTATGCGATTTCACGACATTTTTTAGATCATGTGGTCGAGCTAAAACCACAAGCAGATGTGCTACTACACCACTTAAAGCAGTTACAAATTAAAACTGCGCTTACCACTACGACTAGTCTTTATAATGTGCAGCGTTATCAACAAAATAATACCCAAATTCATTCTAAGATCGATTTTCAGCAAGATTTTTCGCTCATGCTGACACGTGAAAATGTACAGAATATCAAACCGCATCCCGAAGTTTATTTAAAAGCCATTCAACATTTTGGATTTGCAGCTGACGAATGTTTAATTATTGAAGATTCACTCATTGGTATTGAAGCTGCGAATCAAGCAGGTATTGAAGTCGTCGCCATTTATGATCAATACTCGGAACATGAGCTAGCGCAAATTCAAGCCAAAACGGATTATTTTGTACCAGACTTTGCAACATTAATTGATTATCTTCAACGCTAAACTTTTAGCATGGCTTTTTCAATTTTAGATGCTAACAATAAAAAACCGAGGCTAAAAAAACCCGAATTAATCGGGCTTCTTTATTTAAAAAATTAAATACTTAAGCTGATTTCATGCTGCCTGTTTCTTCAAATTTTGCATGCCAAGACAAGGCTTCTTGCAAAATATGCGGGGTTTGACCGCCACGCTCACACGCACGTTCAAAATAACTGAGTAATGCTCCGCGATATTCAGGATGCGCACAAATTTCTATGACTTTACGTGCACGCTCACGCGGCGATAAACCACGTAAATCAGCCAGACCTTGCTCAGTCACAAGCACATCTACATCATGTTCTGTATGATCCGTATGGCTCACCATTGGTACCACCGATGAAATTGCACCACCTTTCGCCATAGATTTAGTAACGAAAATGGCAATATGCGCATGGCGAGTAAAGTCACCAGAACCACCAATACCGTTCATCATTTTGGTGCCGGTTACATGCGTTGAATTGACGTTACCGTATATATCAAACTCTAGCGCGGTATTAATCGCAATAATCCCCAAACGGCGGATAATCTCTGGATTATTTGAAAGCTCTTGTGGTCGCAACACGATTTTGTCTTTGTATTGATCGAAGTTATTCATCACATGCTGTGCACAAGGCTCAGATAAAGTCATTGAACAGCCTGAAGCAAATTTCATTTTGCCAGAATCAATCAATTGGAATGTACAGTCTTGGAGTACTTCAGAGTACATTTCCAGGTCATGGAAATTTGAGTGTTCAAATCCAGCAAAAACAGCATTAGCAATTGAGCCAACACCTGACTGAAGCGGTCCAAGATTTTCAGGTAAACGCCCTGCTGCAACCTCACCTTCAAAGAAGGTAATCAGATGCTGTGCAATCGCAAGTGTTTCAACATCAGGTTCATCCATTTTAAACTGGGTATCAGGCAAATCATTCAATACGATTGCTGAAATCTTTTCTGGACTCACGTGGATACCCAATGTACCAATACGATCACCCGCTTGGGTTAAAGGAATCGGCCCACGATTTGGACGAGCTTTAGGAACATAAATATCATGCACGCCTTCAAGCACAGGATTAATCGTGTTATCGATTTCAATAATCACATGATCAGCCATTTCAACGAAATTTGCTGAGTTACCACATGAACCTGTTGGAATGATTTGACCATCTTCAGTAATGGCAGTAGCTGCAATCACTGCAACATTAATACGCGGTAAATTATGATGACGAATGTTATCGGCCATTTCAGACAAGTGTTGATCGATATACATGACTTCGCCAGCATTAATGGCTTTACGCAGGCCTGGATCGGCTTGATATGGATATCGACGTTCAATCGCATGTGCTGCATTTAAACGGCCGTCAATACTATTTCCTAAACTTGCACCTGTTGCTAAGGTAATGCGTAAAGGATGCGAAACTGCATGATCTGCTAATGCTAACGGTACTGTTTTGGCTTCACCTGCGCCACCAAAACCACTTAAACCTACAACTGAACCATCTTGAATTAATTCAATGGCTTGTTCAGCAGACATAACTTTGTCGCGAAGGGAGAGTAAGCGAATGCGATCTAAACCGTTCATAATCAAAATCTCAAAAATAACATCTCAAAATAAACATCTATAGGTCGCCATCCCAGCGAACTGAAATGGCTTTGTTATTGCTTATCTAAAAACTTAGTTATCTAAAAATGATAATTGAGGACAATTACGCAAGTTCAACCGCAATTGCAGTTGCTTCACCGCCACCAATACATAGTGCTGCAATACCTTTTTTACCGCCTGTGCGTTTAAGGGCATGGATCAGCGTCACAATGATACGCGAACCTGAAGAACCTAATGGGTGACCTAATGAACAAGCACCACCATTTACGTTTACTTTTGCTTCATCTAGGTTAAACCCATCAATTGCCAGCATCGTTACCATGGCAAATGCTTCATTCACTTCCCAAAGATCGACGTCTTTGGCATCCCAACCTGCTTTTTTCAACACTTTTTCAATTGCGCCAACTGGCGCAATAGTAAATTCAGATGGATGCTGTGAATTCGTAGCATAAGCCACTACTTTTGCAACAGGGTTTAAGCCACGTGCAACTGCAATTTCTTCAGAAGTCACTACCAATGCAGAAGCACCATCAGAAATTGAACTTGCATTCGCTGCAGTAATGGTGCCGTCCTTTTTGAACGCAGGGCGCAACGTCGGAATTTTTTCTGGTTTGGCATTTAATGGTTGTTCATCTGTATCAACAACCACCTCACCTTTACGTGATTTAACTGTAACTGGCACGATTTCATCTTTAAAGAAACCACCATTAATTGCAGTCACCGCTTTATTTAATGAGTTAATGGCAAAAGCATCTTGCTGTTCGCGTGTATAGCCTTTCTTATCCGCCATTTCTTGAGCAAGAATACCCATCGATAAACCTGTTTCGGCATCTTCCAAACCTTCTTGGAACATGTGATCGGTTGTTTTACCATGCCCCATACGGTAACCGGCACGAGCTTTTTCTAAAAGGTATGGCGCATTTGACATCGACTCCATACCTCCAGCAACAACGATGTCTGCTGAACCTGCTTTAATCGCATCGGCAGCTTGCATCACGGCTTTCATACCTGAACCACAAATTTTGTTAATGGTGGTTGCACCTGTTGAGTCTGGTAAGCCAGCCAAACGCATTGCTTGACGTGCAGGGCCTTGTTTCAAGCCCGCTGGAAGTACACAACCAAAAATAACTTCGTCAATATCTGTTGGCTGTAAGCCAGCGCGCGCAACAACTTCTTTAATTGCTGCTGCACCTAATTCGGGAGCGGCACAAGATGAAAGTGAACCCTGAAAACCACCCATCGCTGTACGAACGCCATCTAAAATTACAATCATTTCTTATTTCATCCTGTTTTAAATCTTTTTTGACCCTGGAGGCATGACTGCCTCCACGATGTTTCCATCTTAATGCTTTAAAGTGTGCTTAGCCTACATTTAAAGGTATGAGGCTGAAGTAATAGTCTTAAGATTGAGCAGTAAAGTATTCTTCAGGAAGCTGCATTACTAGCTCAGAACCTGACTTGATACGTTGTGCACGCGCTGCAAGATCTGGCAATACTTTTTCGACATAGTAGTCTGCAAGAACCAATTTATTTTGGTAGAAGCTTTCAGTTTTTGCTGCCGCAGCTTTGCTGATACGGGCAAACATGTAGACGAAGCTGAGTAGCCCAACTGCGTGTAAATAATCTACTGCTACAGAACTTGTAAAGTCAGGTGTTGTTTTAGACTGTTCAACAATAAACTGAGTTAATACTTCTACTTCATCAGAAACTTGTAGTGCAGCAGACTTCACTTTTGAATCTGACATAGTTGCAGCAAATTCACGGATTTCAGTTAAGTATTCTGCAATAAATGCACCATTACACTTGGTGGTTTTACGACCAATTAAATCAATGGCTTGAACACCGTTGGTGCCTTCATAAATTTGTGAAATACGTAAGTCACGGATACATTGCTCCATACCCCATTCACGAATATAACCATGACCACCAAAGCACATTTGCGCTTCTAAAGTCGCCTGTAAAGCGGTATCCGTTAAGTACGCTTTGGCAATAGGTGTAAGCAATGCTACACGGTCATTGGCTTTCTTCACGGCAGCTTCATTTGTCGAGTATTTTGTAATGTCGAGTTGTTGACCCACGTAGACTGCAAATGCACGTGAAGCTTCATTGTTGGCACGTACATTTAATAACATACGACGCACATCACCATGCACCAAAATTGAGTCTGCTGGTTTTTCAGGAGATTGAGCACCTGTTGCAGAACGACCTTGTAAGCGGTCAGTCGCATATTGTGCTGCATTTTGATAAGCAAATTCTGCTGCACCAATGCCTTGAATGCCCATGGATAAACGTTCGTAGTTCATCATAACGAACATTGCAGCAAGGCCTTCGTTTTCTTTACCGACGATATAACCTTTCGCGCCATCAAAGTTCATCACACATGTCGCTGATCCTTTGATACCCATTTTGTGTTCAATCGAACCTGCTGAAACTGCATTGCGTTCACCCACTGAACCATCAGCATTCACATGGAATTTAGGCACAATAAACAGTGAAATACCACGTGAACCCGCAGGCGCATTCGGTGTTTTAGCCAATACTAAATGAATAATATTTTCACACAGGTCATGTTCACCACTGGTAATGAAGATTTTTGTACCTGTAATATTGAATGATCCGTCATCATTCGGCTCTGCTTTGGTTTTAATAATCCCTAGATCAGTACCTGAATGCGGTTCAGTCAAACACATCGTCCCTGACCATTCACCTGTATAGAATTTTGGTAAATACGTTTCTTTTTGCTCTTGGGAAGCACGGTCATTAATGGCCATACCCGCACCTACAGTCAGTAGTGGGTAAAGCATGAATGATGGGTTCGTACTCCAAATCATTTCATCAGCAAGAACAGTCAACATTTTCGGCATGTTTTGGCCGCCCCATTCTTCTGAAGCACCTAAACCCACCCAACCGCCTTCAGCGAATTGTTTGAATGCATCTTTAAAACCTGTCGGAGTCGTCACAACACCATTGTTAAACTGTGCACCACCTTCTTCATCAGCAGTACGGTTTAGATCAAGAATGACATTTTTTGAAAATTTAGCCATTTCTTCAAGAATGGCATTTGCTGTTGCCATATCAATATGAGCAAGATTTTCATTTGACTGCCAGAACTCATCCGCATTGAATACATCATTTAAGATGAAGTCCATGTCCTTTAACGGCGCATTGTATATTGGCATTGTACTTTCCTTTTCTACAGGCTTTGTCATGTACTTTGACAAAGTACTTTTTTAAAGTTGCATGCTCCCGCACTAAATAAAAAAATTATTTTGTGTGGAAATTCTTAAAAATCTGTTTATTCATTTGGGCACCGCTTTAGTCTGCAGATGTCCTGTTTTTACCGACTAGATGATTTCTATCATCTGGATTTGATCGCAGCATTTTTCTATTACAAATATATAAATTTGTTGAAGATATTAAACTCGTATATTGAATAAAATTAAAACCAAACATAATGATTACCCATAATCATGTTTAATCCAAGTTGTATAAATAAAATACCAACCATTACAGTTCAATTAAATGCTGCTTTTGTTGTAAAAGCGAAAAGACAATAAATTAAAAAAATAAAAAATGGAATTTTATTTAAAAAAAATGACCTCTAGGGTTCAGTTTTATTGACATTAAAACGCTGCTATGAATTGTTTATCTTTCACACAAATCACTAATATGTTTATTTTTAAGCCAATTTATGTCAAATTCGAGACCATAGTGGAATGTGAAAAAACACAGGTCTGGCATATGCTAGACCTGTTCTCTCTTCAAAAGTTTATGGAACAACCAACATGAGTTCAGTACGCCAACAAAATTTTATCCTGCGCAAGGAAAAAATTTTAGCCATGGCAGAAACCCTGCTATTGGATAATAATCAGGACATCACCTTAAGTGAGTTGGCCTGTGAACTGGATATTGCAAAAGGCACCATCTATAAACATTTTAAAAGTAAAAACCAATTATATTTAGAACTAATTATTTTAAATGAAAAAAGATTATTAGAAATTTCAAAAAAATATAATCACGATATTAAAACTTATGTTTCTCAATATATGCTTTATAATATGTTGAATTCAAATCGAACGATATTATTACATGTCATTGAAGAACGTCTAACCAATAATGAACGTAAACTCAAAGAACTATTTGAAGAGCTTTATCGTGTACGTGAAGAACGCATTATTGTAATTAAAGACATGACCAGTGATTATTTAAAATCACTTGATAGTGCAATGTCCATTCGAGATTATTTATCTTATATCTGGACTGTGACTTATGGTGCTTCACTTCTACTGAATTCGACACATTATCAAAAATCGATTGGTTCACGTGAACGCTTAATCAAACTGTATATTAACCAGGCCTTAATGACCCCAGACAAAATTTCTGCGGTATAAAGTCTGCTTACAACTCAAAGGGTTAGGTTACTCGTTAGCATCTATAAAAAAGCCAAACATGATGTTTGGCTTTTTACATTCACCTAATTAAATTATGCAGAAACTGGTGGAAAACCATCTTCAGTTAATGCTGCAACAATTTGATCTTCTGCCAGCGTGGTTTCTACTTCTACCAATTTGCTTGCCACATCAATATTGACATTGGCATTGGCATCTACATCTTTAATCGTTGCTGTCACGCTACGCGCACAACCACCGCAAGTCATATTTTCAATACGAAATTTCATCTTTATATCCTCTTTCAAATGCGATCGACCTAACTTAAAAGTTTGATTACTAGAAAGTTCGCGTCTGATCTTTCATTTCTCATGATTAAACATTTATGTATACACTTTAAAGCTTGCCATGATGGTAAGGTCAAGCGCGGATTTAGCTTATAGATAAGCAAGTATTTGTAGCTATACCTATTTGTGCTGACAGCAATTAACAACACCTTTTTCAATCTGATTCAAAATATTGCATTCTGCCTGCTCATTACCGGCACAGCCATCTACAGAGTTCTGTAAAATTTGTACCATCGCTTGTAGATCTGCAATTTTCTGATTTAAAGTTTCAATATGCTTTAAAGCAAGTTGCTTAACTTCCGCACTTTGACGGTCGGTATTTTTCCAAAGCCCCAATAACTCTTTCATTTGCTCGGAAGAAAAGCCCAAATCACGTGCATGACGTAAAAAGCTCAAGGTTTTCACATCAGCTTCGCTATACACCCGATAACCCGCATCTGTACGTTGTGCATTATTGAGTAGCCCAATACTTTCATAATAGCGGATCATCTTGGCGGAAATCCCAGACGACTTTGCAGCTTGTCCAATATTCATCTTAAGACTCCTTAAATATAGGGCCTTGAAAGGCTTTTAAACGTAACGCATTTGAAACCACAAAGACTGATGATAATGCCATCGCACCTGCGGCAAACATTGGTGACAGTAAAACACCAAAGAATGGATACAACACACCTGCGGCAACAGGAATGAGTGCGGCATTATAAACAAAGGCCCAAAATAGATTTTGCCGAATGTTATTCATGGTCGCAGTACTCAGTGCAATTGCTGTTGGCACCATTTGTAAGTTACCCGACATTAACACCACATCAGCCGCTTCAATCGCCACGTCTGTACCTGTTCCAATCGCCATCCCAACATCGGCTTGTGCCAAGGCAGGTGCATCATTAATACCATCTCCGACAAAACACACTACTCCATGTTCTTGCTGTAGTTGCTGTACAGATTGCACCTTTTGCTCAGGCATCACTTCTGCAATCACATGATCAATTTTCAATTGCTTTGCAATAGCCGCAGCCGTGTGTCGGTTATCACCGGTAATCATCGCAACTTTTAAGCCCAAATCATGTAAAGCTTGAATTGCTGAATAGGTCGAGCTTTTTATTGGATCAGCGACCGCAACAATCGCGGCAAGTTGTTGATCAATAGACACATACAATGGTGTCTTACCTTCTGTACCCATAATTTCAGCTTGTGCTGCAAATACCGTAGTATCTAAGCCCATTTTTTGCATCAAATGATCGGCACCAATAAAGAGTTGTTGACCATTCACTAATGCTTGAATACCTGCGCCTGTCACCGAGTCAAAATTTTCTACTTCAAGCAGTTGTATATTCATATCCTGCGCGGCTTGAACAATGGCATAGGCAATAGGATGTTCCGACTTGGCTTCAACGGATGCAAGCATCTGAAACACCTGATCCTTATTAAAACCCGTAGTCACCTCAAAATCAGTCAGCGTTGGCTTGCCTTCAGTTAAAGTTCCAGTTTTATCCACGGCAACCACTTGGGTATTTTTAAGCTGTTGTAAGGCTTCACCTTTACGAAACAGCACACCCAACTCTGCACCACGACCTGTCCCAACCATAATCGAGGTTGGTGTTGCCAAACCCATCGCACATGGACACGCAATAATCAGCACCGCAACAGCATTGATCAATGCATAAGTCAGACTTGGTTCAGGGCCAACAAAGTACCAAATCAGGAAAGTCAGCACGGCAAGTGACATCACCACAGGAACAAACCATAAAGTGACTTTGTCGACTAAGGCTTGAATCGGTAATTTAGAACCTTGTGCCTGTTCAACCATTTGAATAATTTGCGCCAAAACAGAATCTTGTCCAACTGCTGTGGCTTTAATTTTCAGATGCCCATTTTGATTAATCGTGCCACCCACAACCTGATCACCCACTTGTTTTGCTACAGGTAGAGGCTCACCACTGATCATGGATTCATCAATATAACTGCTACCAGCAACTACTTCACCATCTACAGGGCAACGTTCACCTGGACGAATTTCAATCAACATACCACTTTGTACATCAGCAATAGGCATATCTACAATACTACTCGATTGCTCAACGCGTGCCGTTTTTGGTTGCATACCGACTAAATACTGAATGGCCTGTGAAGTTTTTCCTTTGGCTTTGGCTTCCATAAAGCGACCCAGCAATATTAAAGCAACAATTACGGCAGCTGCTTCAAAGTAAACATGCACGGTGCCTTGCGGTAATAATTGCGGTGCAAACGTTGCGACACATGAAAAACTAAACGCAGCCAACGTACCCACAGCAACCAAAGAGTTCATGTCGGGTGCGAGTCGTGTCAAGGCTGGAATGCCATGTTGATAAAAACGACGCCCCGGAAATATCAACACTAAAGTGGTCAAGACAAATTGAATGTACCAACTATTTTGCGTACCCAAATTATGCGCAATAAAATGATGGAATGCCGGAATCATATGAGATCCCATTTCCAGAATAAACACAGGAACAGCTAGTACCAAAGCAATAATCAAATCACGCTTTAATAGTCGAGCTTCATCGGCTTTCTTTTCAGCCAACGATGGTTGCTGCTCCGTTACCAATGTTGCTTCATAACCGGCTTTTTTTACCGCAGCAACCAGTTGCTGTGTTTGACTTGCAGGGGCTTGAATAAAGGCTTTTTCATTAGCTAAATTCACTGTAGCGTGGCTTACACCACCAACTGCCTTTAGTGCTTTTTCTACACGCGCTACGCAGGATGCACAGGTCATACCCTCAATATTCAATTCAATATTGGGCTGAGCAATTTGAAATCCTGCTTTTTCAACGGACTTGACCAACTCAGTAGTGTGTACTGTTTCTAAAGCAGTTACGGTGGCTTTTTCGGTGGCTAAATTGACCTTGGCATCAATAACTTCGGGTACTTTTTTTAAGGCTTTTTCTACCCGCGACACACAAGAAGCACAGGTCATGCCTTCAATATTTAACTCAATTTGTTTTTGCGCCACACCAAAGCCTGCTTTTTCCACCGCTTGAATGAAAGCAGGATAATCTAGTGGTAGCTGACTTTGAATTTGCGCTGTTTCAGTGGCTAAATTGACTTCAGCATTGCTCACACCATCGACTTTTTTTAAAGCTTTTTCTACACGTGCCACACATGAAGCACAGGTCATTCCTTCTATGGCAAGTTTGCCTTCAAAAAGTTTATTTTCTGTTGAATCATTCATGACAACACCCTAATGATATTTATCTGTTCTATGCATAGCTTAAACATTACTATTATGGCAAGGTCAAGGTTTTTTAATGCGTCATTTTCCTTTTTTATTACCGACAGACATGACAGTGTGTAATTGAAAAAAATTTCAATGCCTACATAAGAATAATCAATAAAATTGAATAATGATTATTCATTTAGTTATTTTTCTTATATTAATTCTATACATTGTCTCGTATTTCAGTAAGATAGAAATTCGTGACCACCAAACGATATTCCTATTTTTCGCATGTACAAACTGTCGAACCTGTGCTTGAACTGCGCCTATTTGTTTGCTTTTTTATTTTTATTACTAAGTTGGAGTCTAGATCACATTGACGTCTGGCTCACTCAAGTTGTGATTCCAGCTGTCACGGTCTGTGTACTTCTGGGCTTTCTTTTTAAATACATTGCAACAACGTTTGGATATAAATCAGCTGAAACAAAAAAGCCAAATGCGTCTTTAAACGATAAGGTATCTATAAAAAATAAAGACCTGACTTTAAATGACGAAACACATATGAAAAAAACATCGCTGTTAAATAATCAGGACAATGATGCAGCCTAGCAAAATCTACCTTTGCAATATAAAAAGCCCATTCTACTGAATGGGCTTTTAAATCTTTCTAACTCAATTAGTCAGCACTAATATCTTCAAATAACACAGAAGAAAGATAGCGTTCGCCGCCATCCGGTAAGATCACGACAATCGTTTTGCCTGCATTTTCAGGACGTGCAGCCAATTTTGCTGCAGCAGCCATTGCTGCACCACTTGAAATACCTACTAAAATACCTTCTTGAGTTGCCGTTTTACGCGCCCACTCAATTGCTTCAGTACTTTCAATGCCCATGACTTCATCTACAAGCTCAAGGTCTAAGTTACCCGGAATGAAGTTCGCACCAATACCTTGGATTTTATGCGGCCCTGGTGTCAATGTTTCACCTTTTTTCGCTTGTGCAATAATTGGTGATTCTGCTGGTTCAACAGCTACAGAGTAGATTGGTTGATTTTTCACTTTTTCAAAGAAACTTGAAATCCCTGAAATAGTACCACCAGTTCCTACACCTGAAACTAAAATATCGACTTTACCGCCAGTTGCATCCCAAATTTCTGGGCCTGTGGTTTGTTCATGAATTTTAGGGTTCGCTGGGTTTTCAAATTGTTGAGGCAAGTAATATGTTTCTGGATGCTCTGCAACTAGGCGCTGCGCTTCCTCAACCGCCCCTTTCATGCCTTTAGCAGGTTCAGTTAATACTAGGTTTGCACCAAATGATTTCAACACTTTACGGCGTTCAATACTCATGCTTGCAGGCATAGTAAGAGTAATATCATAACCTTTCGCTGCAGCAACAAAAGCTAATGCAATACCTGTATTACCACTCGTTGGCTCAACTATATGCATGCCTGCTTTAAGCAAACCTTTAGCTTCTGCATCGGCAATTAAAGCGGCTCCTACACGACATTTTACTGAAAATGCAGGGTTACGACTTTCAACTTTTGCAAGAACCGTTGCTGCAGATTGAATGGCACGGTTAATGCGCACTAAAGGTGTATTACCAATAGCTTCTGCATTGTTGCTATAAACCGCGATACCTAAATTGCTAGGCACTGGAAATGATGAATCTGTACTCATGAGTATATTCCCTGATGTATTTGTATTTTAAACGACCTTTAGATCATACAACCATTTTTCAACTGTGCATGTCTTTTTAGGCTAAAGTACTCTATATAGGAGTATTTTTTGTTAATTTGCACTAAAATCAAGCAATAAGCTTAATTGATGAACTAAAAGATAACATATAAATATTATTGATACTTGTTTTCACTAAAAACCATAGAAATTGTTTTATTTATTCAATGTATTAAACAGCGATATCCGTATACTTGAACTGTTGTTAATCCTATGGACCTTCCCAATGAATACCGATCTGGAAATCACCTCAATGCGTGATTCTGCCGAATTAGTCGTGGGCGTTTTAAAGTCGCTAGCCAATACGGATCGTTTACTTATTTTATGTCATCTGGCACAGCAAGAATTAAATGTGTCTCAGATTGAACAAATTACCGATATTAAGCAGCCGACCCTATCACAGCAGTTAATGATGTTGCGTAAAAGTGATGTGGTGACCACGCGTCGTGATGGTAAGCAAATTTATTACTCAATTAAAGATGCCAATTTGGTTGAAGTATTAAATACGTTGTATCAATTATATTGTCACCCTTCATTAAAGCATTAAATTTTAACGCTTTAATTACTAAATGCTGTTCCTGTACCAATAAAAAACTAAAACAGTGAATAGCATTTTATCCTTTCAGATTCTAAAGAGTTCCGAATAATTCAAATCAACAATATCAATTGATTGTCTTAATCTTTCACCTATACAACAACCATATGTAAAATTTAAACAACACAAACTTAACAAGCTAAAGACTTCTTAGCACTTTTTATGCATAATATATACGAAATTGTGATTTAGAATTTTATATGTCAGATTTAAACCACCGTGTACTTGATTTTCTACCCGCTTGGGCATGGCTAAAAGCTTACACACCTGTCAAATTTAAATCTGATGTATTGGCTTCCTTGATTGTGATCGCCATGTTAGTTCCTCAAGGCATGGCCTATGCCATGCTTGCTGGTTTACCTCCGATTATGGGTTTATATGCCAGCATCCTCCCGATGATTATCTATGCCTTCATTGGTGGAAGCTCAACTTTATCCATTGGGCCTGTGGCCATTATTTCGATGATGACCTTTGCGACTTTGAACCCTCTGTTTGAAGTCGGTTCTCCTGTTTATATTGAAGCTGCAACCTTACTGGCATTAATGGTGGGTCTAATTTCATTACTATTGGGGCTACTACGTTTTGGCTTTTTAATTCAGCTCATTAGTCACCCAGTAATCAAGAGCTTTATTATTGCCTCAGCTTTACTGATTGCATTAGGTCAATTTAAGTTTTTGGTCAATGTGCCATTAAAGGCCAATAACATCGCTGAATTTATAATTTCATTATGGCAGTACTTGCGTTTTAGCCATATCAACTCGTTGCTCTTTGGTATTTTAGCGATCATTTTTTTAGTGTACGCCCCTAAAATTTTGGCATCACAGGCGATACAGTCACGTCTTGGTTCAACTGCATTTTTATCGAAAGCACTGCCCCTGATTTTAGTCGTTATCTCCATTGCCAGTGTGATGTATTTTAATTTACAAGATGCAGGCATTAAAACGGTAGGAGAAATTCCATCTGGATTTCCTCCTCTAAGCTTTCCGCATTGGAACTGGGAATTAGTCAAAACTCTCATACCCGGCGCAAGCATGATCGCCATGATTAGCTTTGTAGAATCCTTATCCATTGCTCAAGCGACTGCGTTACAACAACGAAGTAATTTAAATAGTAATCAAGAATTAATTGCCCTTGGTTTAGCCAATTTAAGCGCGGGTGTGAGTTCTGCATTTCCCGTAACGGGTAGTTTGTCTCGAACAGTGGTGAATGCCGATGCCGGTGCAAAAACGCCAATGGCCGGTATTTTATCATCATTATTAATTATTTTAGTCAGCTTATATTTCACGGGATTTTTTCGTGATTTACCTTTAGTGATCCTTGCTGCCACCATTATTGTTTCTATATGGAAATTAGTTGACTTTAAACCTTTTTTAGATACATGGCGCTATTCAAAAGCCGATGGTATTGCGATGTGGGTGACTTTTTTTGGCGTGGTTTGTATCGACATTTCGACAGGTTTGATTATCGGGATTGTGTCGACATTCATCCTGATGCTGTGGCGGATTAGCCGTCCTCATATTGCAGTCATTGGTTTGGTGGAAGGCACACAACATTTTAGAAATATTCAGCGTCATCATGTCTATACGGCACCACATATTTTATCTATGCGTATTGATGAAAACCTTACTTTTTTAAATGCCAATACCTTAAAAGGCTTCCTCATTAATGAAGTGAGTCAAAATGAAAAATTGGAGCATGTCATCATTAACTGCTCAAGCGTCAGTTCAATTGATTTAAGTGCTTTAGAAATGTTGGAAGATTTAAATGCCGAGCTTTCAAAACTCAATATTCGACTACATTTTTCAGAAATTAAAGGCCCAGTTATGGACAAATTGCAGCATTCAAAACTGTTAAAACACTTGAGTGGGCAAGCATTTCTCACACATTATCAAGCCATTCAGGAGTTAGATGCATCTCATACTGAATACCAAATTTAAACTTTTTCATGCTTATTATTTAGTCAACTTTAATTTATAAGTTATGAGCATATTTATAAAATTGATTTAAAATATAAAAATTGACTTTATAAAACAATGTTTTATTTTTAAATAAAATTATTTTTTAAGCATTCCACATTTTCGTATAAAATATGTGGCTAATTTTCATCAATTTGTCATAGTAATTCTGACAAGGCTCCCCTATGTTTTCAGCATTTACACGCTTGAGTTTAGTAACCCGAATTATCATCGCCATTATTTTAGGTGTATTGGTTGCTGTTGTTGCTCCTGGCGTTGCACCATATTTAAGTTTGCTTGGTGATTTATTCATTAAGGCATTGAAATCCGTAGCACCAATACTCGTATTTGTACTTGTGCTGTCATCCATTGCAAATTTCAAAGTTGGTAGCAGCAATGCATACATTAAACCAATTATGTTGATGTATGCTTTGGGCATGTTCTTTGCTGCACTCAGCGCAGTGATTGCAAGTATTTTTTTCCCAAGTACATTAATCCTTGATGTTGCTGCAGAAAATCTTGTTCCACCAGGCAGTCTTGCTGAAATTTTGAAAAACTTATTATTAAGTTTTGTGGCAAACCCTGTCACTGCTATTTCTGAAGCAAATTTCATTGGTATTTTGGCTTGGGCTGTTGCCTTAGGTATCGCATTCCGTCACGCATCGGACACGACGAAATCATTTTTATCTGATGCAGCTGAAGCGGTCAATAAAGTTATCCGTTTAGTAATTAACTTTGCTCCAATTGGTATTTTCGGTTTGGTTGCAGTTACCTTTGCAGATTCAGGTCTGAAAACACTGGTTAGCTACGCTCACCTATTGGCTGTGTTAATTGGCACTATGTTCTTTGTAGCATTGGTCATTAACCCAATGATGGTGGCGTTTATGACACGCTCAAATCCGTTCCCATTGGTATTCCAATGTTTACGTGAAAGTGGTATCACTGCCTTCTTTACACGTAGCTCTGCTGCCAACATTCCTGTGAACTTAGACCTTGCGAAGCGTCTAGGTGTACCTGAATCTACCGCAAGTGTTGCGATTCCTTTAGGTGCTGCGATCAACATGGCTGGTGCGTCAGTTACGATTACTGTTTTAACACTTGCTACAGTTAATACTTTAGGTATTTCTGTTGATTTCACAACGATGTTGATTTTATCTGTGGTCGCAACTGTGTCCTCTTGTGGTGCTTCTGGTGTTGCTGGTGGTTCATTGCTATTAATTCCAGTTGCATGTGGTTTGTTTGGTATTTCAAGCGATATCGCTATGCAAGTTGTTGCCATTGGTATGGTAATCAGTGTGCTACAAGACTCAACTGAAACTGCATTAAACTCTTCGACTGACGTATTATTTACTGCTGCAGTTGATCGTGGTTTAAGATAATATCCTGATATTGGATATATTTAAGGCGAAATTATGCCTTTTCAAACTTTACCGTTGTGGATACAACTCGGGGCTTTTTTTCTTGCAGTCAATGCGGGAATGATTAATGTACTCGGACTGGTGACCGTTTTACACCAGTCCGTTTCACACATGACTGGTAATGTCAGCATGTTGGCTATGGCGATCCTCGATTGGCAGCCTGCCACCATCATGTATTTAATACTGGTCTTAATGTGTTATGTAATCGGTTCATTTTATAGTGGGCTGATACTTGGAAATAGTCACTTCAGCTTAACACGCCGTTATGGTGTGCCTCTAAGCTTGGTGGCTTTTTTTATTGTCCTGTGTTGGCTACTTCTGCCCTTTTTCCCACGTTATGCATTACTGTGGGCATGTGTGGCAATGGGTGTACAAAATGCAATGGTCAGCCACTATAAAGGCACAATTATTCGCACCACACATCTATCGGGTGTACTGACAGATCTAGGTTTAGCTTTAGGTTATAAAGCACGCAGTTTAGAAGTCGAATCTAAGCGCGTCATTTTGCACTTACTCATTTTAATTGGATTTATTGTCGGCGGGTTACTTGCCAGTTGGCTTTATCCTTATTTAAAATTAAACGCATTCCTTATCCCTGCCGCATTAAGTTTAATCATGAGTGTGGTGTATTGGGTCATCTATTTTCATTATCGACATATACACGATTAGTTGGAACGTATTATGGTTAAAAATGCATTACAGGCGCAATTGCTTAAAGCAGGTCTGGTCGATAATAAAAAGGCAAAAAAATTGTCTAAACAAGCTGTACATGAAAAACGTACAGGTGAAAGCAATGAAGCTGAAATCAAAGCGAAAATCGAACAAGATCAGCAGCAAAAAATGGCAAAAGATCATGCCTTAGAGCAAGGTCGTAAAGCAGTTTTGCAAGAAAAAGAATTGAAAGCTGCCATCATGCAAATGATCAATCAGCACAAAATTCGCGATACCGATGGTGAGTCAACGTATCAATTCATTGATGATAGCAAAATCAAAAAAGTCTACATTAATCAGCAAATTTACAACGCGCTGGTTGCAGGTAGTCTTGTTATTGCACGTGAAAATTGTAGTTATGCTTTTTTACCAAAACCACTTGCAGATCGTATCAATGCGAAAATGGAAGGCTTTATCATTGTTAATAATTCAGAAAACAATGAACAAACAACGGATGAAGAAGATCCGTATGCAGCGTACGTCATTCCTGATGATTTAATGTGGTAATTTGCGATAATTTTCTTTAAATCAAATAAAAAGCTCCTTTCATAGGAGCTTTTTATTGTGTATTGAACGATGAGTTTAATTTAAAACTTCAGTGAGAAAATCCTGCAATATAACTTGAACGTCTGTAGATGATTGATCATCTAAAGCATTATTTAAATAAGACGGCCATTCGTCCAAATTATAAATTACAGTATTTAAAAATTTTGCACTTGGGATATCTTGTAGATGTTTTTTTGCCTCAATAATCTCTTCAGCGTCTGTCCCAATCGGTATTTTATTTAATACAATATAAATCTGTAATCCTGTATTAAATTGCTTTATCGCAATAGCCAAAGCTAACATCTCTTGGACTAACCGCGTATCTTGCTCCGTCAAACCTGTTGGAATAATTATTTTATTCGCATGTTTTAATACCGATCTTAGCGCATTGGAATCATGTCCATGAATATCAACAACAATATTGGCATAGTGGTTTTTCAAATGTTGAATACGTAAATCTAATGTATTGCTATCACTTTCTACTACATTGATATGTTCAAAACCGAGATGATTATTCTGTTGCATTGCCCACTCGTAATTGGCAGAACTTAGATCAGCATCCAATAGAATCGTCTTATTTAAAATTGATAAAGCCTGACTCAAATATTGCGCAATCGTTGTTTTTCCTGAGCCTCGTTTTAAACTTGTTACGACATAAATCCCCATAGTGTTCCCCTAAAGAACCAAATAAAAAAATTGAGTGAGAATTATTGATTATTATTTATTCACTCTTTTTTTATGATATTAAAATAAATTGATAGAAATGAATTTCAAACTTTGACTGTTAATTCATCGATATGGCTTTAAATTTGTTGAAACAACTATTTTCAAATATTGATCTTAGATTGGGTCACTTAGTTGTAATTATATGAATGACAAATGTAGCCAATCCGTAAAATTTGATTGTATAAATTTGCATATAAAATCTTCAATATTAGAATCTTATCAATTAATCAGTTTACACATTTAACGTTATTCAAATTTAAAGAAGGGTTATTTTGGAAAAATTTCAGTTTATACAAAATATTCAAGATTGGTCAGATCAATATCCATGGCTAGAAATGCTGAGTTCGCTTGGACTGGTATTAATTTTTGCCATTCTTGCAAACTTTATTGCCAAACAAATTGTTGTACGTGGTATTCGTAAATTGGTCTCAAAAATGACCTTTAGTCATAGCCAAATTTTGTCAGAACATAGTGTGATCAAACGCTTTGCCAATATTGTGCCCGCTATTGTGATATTGAATGGCATCACAACCGTTCCACATTTGTCGGATAAAGTTGAAACGGTAATTCAAATGGCCTGCCAAGCCTTTATTTTTCTAACCATTGCACTAGCAATCTCAGAATTACTCAATATTTTTAACCTGATTTACCAACGAAATCCGAAGTCTAGAAATAAGCCGATTAAAGGATATCTACAACTGGTCAAATTAATCATTTATATCGTATGTGGTTTGATGATTTTAGGTACTTTCTTGAAAAAGGACGTATTTACTTTATTGGCTGGTTTTGGTGCTATGGCCGCGGTATTAATGCTGGTCTTTCAAAATACAATTTTATCCTTGGTGGCATCCGTTCAAATTTCATCCTATGACATGGTGCGTATAGGTGACTGGATTGAGATGCCTTCTTTAAATGCGGATGGCGATGTCATTGATATGTCATTACATACTATTACGGTACAGAACTTTGATAAGACTTTCACCACAATTCCAACCAATAAATTGGTGACAGATACTTTTAAAAATTGGCGTGGTATGGCACAAGCTGGGGTGCGTCGAATTAAACGCTCAATTTATATTGACCAAAGCTCAGTGCATTTTATGACACAAGACGAGCAAAATAAGCTCAAGGATTTTTTATTACTCGACCAATATCTAGACACAAAACACGAAGAGTTGGCTCATTTCAATCAGCAACTTTCAAATCAATCGCAATATAATCAAAGACGTTTAACCAACTTAGGGACTTTTCGGGCCTATGTTGAGTTTTACTTAAAACAACATTCAGGCATTGCTCAGCACCAAACCATCTTGGTTCGCCAATTACAAAGTACCAGTCAAGGTCTACCGCTGGAAATTTATGCCTTTAGCAATACTATTGCATGGAAGGACTATGAAGCAATTCAATCGGATATTTTTGATCACCTCATTGCGATTATTCCTGAATTCGGCTTAAGTGTGTATCAAGCGCCTTCTGGTTCGGATTTTAAACAAATAAACCAATGGTCTGAATCGAGTCAACAGCCTTAATCTAAGGCTGTTCGTTTTCAAAAAAATTTAACAAATTGAATGAATATTCATTTTTCATGATTGATTGAACAATTTTGTTTTATATTCTTAATGTCTAGATTCATGCGCTATTTCTCACATTCATCTAAAAATCAAAAATATTTCAGCTAAAACTGTATACAAAACTGGTGTATTTTATATATTATTTGTAAACAAACGCATAAAAAAGCTTCTAAAATAGGAACTTGATCATGGAAGGTACCCCAAACCCTTCTCATAAATCAGTTAGAACACCATCAGAAATTTTGTTTGATTCAATGAATCAATCACCGGTTAAGCACACCCTAATAAAATCAGAAGCCTGCGATGTCCATAGCCGTGAACACATTGAAAATGCTCTACGCGATCCGATTGCACGTATACCGAGTCAATTTAAAAGCGCTTTCCATAAATTTTTATACTACAATCAAAAAAAATATTTACAGCAAGTAAATCATTTTGCTCAATTGGCGTTTTTAATTTATTTTTGGGCAGATCGATACGTTTTGCCGGATGTAGAAGTACTATCTGGTGTGATTCGAGTCATTGCAATTATTGGTGCGTTTGGACTTAACTTTTTTTTATTTAAATACATTCGGCGTATTCAGTTACTCGATATGGTTTTGCCTTATGCGACCTGTCTATCGGCTATACTATGGTTTGAAATTCTACTCAACTCCAGCAATGAAGCTGTATATACATATCAATATGCAGCCGTTATTTTGATTGTTTTAGGCAACCTTAGTATACAGGTACATTTTCGTCCGGCTTTACTCAGTTCTGCAATGATTACTGCGGCAGTTTTGTTTGGCGTCTGGCGTCTTAATGTCCTCAGTGACTTTATCATTTACCTATTTGTATATGTTCCCATCTTACTATTTAGTATTTATATATGCTGGAACAATACTTTAAATTCACGTAAGACATTCTTACGCGCACTGCTTGATGATTGGAATTATCATACATTACGTAAGTTAGCGCACACTGATGAACTGACTCAAATCAGTAACCGCCGTCATTTTGTGCAATCAGCCAATCGAAAAATTAGAGAGACACCGCATACGGTCAGCACCAGTTTACTAATTTTCGACGTCGATCATTTTAAACAGATTAATGACGCTTATGGTCATGACGTTGGTGATCAAGTCCTATGCTGTATTGCAGAAGTCGCTCGTCGAGAGATGCGACATAATGATATGTTAGCGCGTTTTGGCGGTGAGGAGTTTATTGTTCTACTACCCTATACTGTACAAGCTGATGCGCTAAAAATTGCAGAACGTCTACGCTATAAGATGGAACAACAATGTTTAAATATCAATGATCAAGAATTAACGTTCACAATTTCTGTAGGGGTTTCTAAATTGGATCCTAAACATCCGAAATTAGACCAACTTATTAAACATGCCGATATTGCTTTATATGAAGCCAAACACCAAGGCCGAAATTGTGTTGTTCATTACAACACTATGAATCAGAGTGAACAACTTGTATAAAACAACAAGTAAAACGACATGGTTTAACTGAATCGAATCAATTACACTCATCGGTATTGATCAAAGATTCGCTGTCTTAAAATACTAGGTTGTTTGCATGTTTAAATGGTTTGAAAATTTAGTCGATGCCTATCCAGAAAAAAATTTGCATCAGCCCTTGCCTACGAAATTTTTCCCCTTTGTTTGGCAAGCAGCATCTGGTGTAAAACGCTATTTACTCATATTGGTACTCTGTACCGCTGGTGTAGCTAGTTTTGAAGCCTTACTTTATTCAAAAATCGGTGAATTAGTAAATTGGCTTAGCCAATCACAGCCTGATACTTTTTTACAGCAGCATCAAACCAATTTAACCATTTTGGCCTGTATTTTACTGACCAATATCTTTTTCTCATGTCTACAAACCATTATTAAGCATCAAATTTTATACAGTACCTTCCCAATGCGTTTGCGTTGGAGATTTCACAATTTACTGTTAAAACAAAGTTTGGATTTTTTTCATAATGATTTTGCTGGTCGACTCTCTGCAAAAGTCATGCAAACCGCATTGGCCGTACGTGAATTTTGGATCATCTTGGGCGATATGGTTGCCTATGTGCTTATATATTTGATCTCTATTACGATTATTTTAGGTGCTATTTCGCCCCTTTTAATTATTCCCTTAATGTTGTGGTTGGCATTATTTATTGGTTCTGCAAGTTATTTTATTCCGCAGCTGAGTAAAGTTGCTAATGAACAAGCCAATGCACGCGCTGTCATGACAGGTCGTGTAACTGATGCCTATACCAATATTCAAACAGTAAAACTATTTGCTCATGCTGGTCGAGAAAGTCAGTATGCTAAATCATCCATGAAAGAGTTCATGACCACCGTCTACAAGCAAATGCGATTGGGTGCAAAATATAACATCACTACAAATTTGCTTACGATTGTTCTATATGGCGGAGTATTGGGAACTGCCATTTGGCTATGGATGAATGGCCAAGCTGAATTAGGCGTAATTGCTGCAGCGACCGCCATGATTTTAAAACTGAGCAGTATTTCAGAATTTATGATGTGGCAAACATCTGCTTTATTTGAAAATGTCGGCACAATTCAAGATGGCATGCAAACCATGGGACGCCGTATTAATATTCAAGATAAACCAGACGCTAAAGAATTAGTTGTGCCTCAAGGTGAAATAAAATTTGAAAATGTGAATTTTGCCTACAACGATAAAAACGTTATTGATCAATTTAACCTGACCATTCGCCCTGGTGAGAAGATTGGTATTGTGGGTCGCTCTGGCGCAGGTAAATCTACATTAATACAATTATTACTGCATTTTTATACTATTAACCAAGGTCGTATTTCGATTGATGGTCAAAATATAGAAGATGTGACACAGGATAGTTTGAGAAAAAGTATTGCACTAGTCACTCAAGATACCTCTCTTTTACATCGTACCGTCGAGGAAAATATTAAATATGGTCGTCCAAATGCGACGGATGAAGAAATGTATGAGGCTGTACGTAAAGCCAAGGCGGATGAGTTCATTCCACAATTAGTCGACTTACGTGGTCAACGTGGTTATGACGCATTTGTGGGTGAACGCGGTGTAAAACTTTCAGGTGGTCAACGTCAACGTATTGCCATAGCGCGAGTATTCCTTAAAGATGCACCAATTTTAATTTTAGATGAAGCAACCAGTGCCTTAGATTCAGAAGTTGAGGCGGCGATCCAATCTAGTCTAGATGATTTGATGCAAGGCAAAACCGTGATTGCAATTGCCCATCGCTTATCGACAATTGCACAAATGGATCGTCTTATTGTTTTGGATGAGGGAAAAATTGCTGAACAAGGTACACACGAAGAATTAGTTGCTTTAAATGGAATTTATGCACATTTATGGCAACGCCAGACTGGCGGATTTTTAATAGAACAACATAAACCTGAAGCAAAGGAAGATTAATACATGCTGTACTTGGAAGACTTAAAAGTAGGTGATCGTTTCGTCAGTCGTGAATATGAAATGGGTATTGATGAGATTAAGCAATTTGCAAATGCTTATGATCCGCAAGAATTTCATACAGATGAGGAAAAAGCTGAAAAACACCCTATTTTTAAAGGCTTGGCAGCAAGTGGCTGGCATACTGCAGCTGTCACCATGCGTCTTTGGACAGAATGTTTCCCTGTGGCTTATGGTTTGATTGGTTCCGAATCGAGTCTCCGCTGGCCACGACCAACACGGCCTGGAGATAAATTACATGCTGAAGTAGAAATTGTAGCAATTACGCCATCGAAAAGTAAAAACGATCGCGGCATCGTAAGTTATGTTACGCAGGCTTTGAATCAAAATGGCGATGTGCTGTTTATGTCGACCACAAAAATTGTTGTATTTAGTAAGACCTTCAAAGCGGAATAGTCAGTGAATTACAAGTACTTTACAAGTTAAAATTCAATCGATATAAAAGAAGCTAAGCAAAGTTTGTCCAACAATTTTTGTAGGATGCAACTTGATTTCATGCCAATATAGATTTGAACACAAGAAAAAACCTGCATTGCAACGGAACGCTATGAAAACAATTACTTCCCGTCAGGATCAGGGTATACCCGGCGTTTATGGATTGCTCCTTTTAGATGTTGTCTCACGTTGGGGCTACACCGCAGAGACATTATTTGAACCGTTTGGGCTCAATAGTGAGCAACTTGCTGAACCTGATTTTCGCATTCCGACAGCGATAGCCAACCAGTTAGTTGAGCATGCATTAAAGCTTACGGGTGAACCGACTCTAGGCTTTCACCTCGGGAATCAAATGCGTATTTCCATACATGGTTTTATTGGTTATGCCATTATGACTGCACGGGATATTACGGATGCCTTGGTTTTAGCAAACCGATTTATACAGTTACGTATGCCCTTTTTGCAATTGTTTTTTTCTACCTTTGGCAGTAAAGCGACTATTCAATTACAAACTGATGTCACCTTAGAACCCTTACGTACCGAAATATCTATTGCGTTGATTTTTGGCATGATCAGTATGGGAAAAGCCATTACCGGTGTTGATTATTCCGCCGGTGAAATAGACTTCGATTTCCCACAGCCAGAAGGTTTAGAACGTTTTATTGCAAAATATCCACGTCACCAGTTTAGATTTGATCAACCTCATCTATTACTCAGTTTTGATAAACAATATTTGGGGAATAAATTAGTTCATGCTGACCCTATTGCGAGTCAAATTGCGATTAACCAATGTGAAGCCGAACTTTCAGCCTTAGGTGAGCGTCATCGTATTGCGATGCGTGTACGAGATATATTAACCAATTCTGAACAACACTATCTAAGCATTGAAAGTGTTGCTGAACGTTTACATATGTCTGATCGAACTCTGAAAAGACAACTGGCTGCTGAAGGTACATCATTTTCGACTTTAGTGGATGAAGTTCGCTATCGGCATGCAACCTCACTATTGTCTCGTACAGACTTTACCCTTGAACAAATTGCAGATGAATTGGGCTATAGTGATGTTGCTAATTTTAGCCGTGCCTTCAAACGTTGGAGTGGTCGAAGCCCAAGCAATTGGCGTAAAGATCCGTACTTATAAGTCTTTTGTTTTGGATCAAAAGCATGTATAACTCATGCGAAAAATGAATTTAATGGATTTAAGGAGTTATCAATGAATCATCCTTCAGATTTGAAGTACGCAAGTACACATGAATGGGTGCGAATTGAAGGTGACCTCGTTGTTACTGGTATTTCTGATCATGCACAAGATGCCCTAGGTGATTTAGTCTATGTAGAAGCACCTGAAGTAGGTAAACACATTACTGCGGGTGAACAATCTGGTGTGGTTGAATCAGTAAAGACAGCATCTGATATTCATGCTCCGGTTTCTGGTGTTGTGGTTGAAGTAAACCCTGACCTTGAAGATGATCCGGATTTTGTCAATGATGCACCTTATAGCAAAGGCTGGATCTACAAAATTAAACCTGACAATATTGCAGATGTAGAGGCTTTACTTTCAAGCGAGCAATACGAAGCCGGTCTTTAAGTTCAAAGTATCAAATTGAATTTTAAAAAATCAGTCATTTCGACTGATTTTTTTATTATTAAAATAATTTCAGATAATCATATTTTGATATTTTTTTATTTTTTATTCATCATATAAATAAAATATGATAACTAATTATTACATTAGTTGACTTTTCATATATAATGGTTAAATTATATTCACCCCACCTTCATTTGTGTAATTCAAAAATAAGCTACCTCTTAGCATCCCTATAATCATAAGCACAGATAAGGTCTAAAGTATCTATACGCTGGTGCCCCATGACTGATTTCAATGCTGAAGCATTATGGAATAAATCATTTCTATTATGTTTAGCAAACAACTTGTTTCTATTCATCTTTTATTTTGCACAAACCACTATTCTACCGATTTATATTGTTAATGATTTAGGTGGTAGCTTGTCACAAGCTGGCCTTGCAATGACTCTATTTATGGCATCAGCAATTGCGATCAGACCATTTAGTGCCTTAATTATCGAAAAATTTGGCGCGAAAAAAACGCTTTATGTGTCTGAAACTATGTTTTGTTTATTCTGTTTTGCTTATTTATTTGCTGACAACATGAATTTTCTCATGGTGATTCGCTTCCTACACGGAATTTGGTTCAGTATTTTAACTACGGTAACGATCCCTATTGTAAATGACTTTATTCCAGCCAAACGTAAAGGTGAAGGTATGGGGTATTTCTTGGTCTCAATTAATTTAGGGATTGTGCTTGGACCATTAATCGGCTTGAGTTTAATCCAACATATTTCATTTGCTGCTGTATCGGCTATTTTGACGGCTTGTGTAGTGTTGGGCTATATCTTCTGTTTCTTTATTCCACTTGCCAATAAACCTCTGTCAACTGCTTCAGTAGAAAAGAAAAAGCTCAGCATAAATGATTTTATTGAATTTAAAGCCTTGCCTATTGCATTGATGGCAATGATGGTGTCTTTCTGTTATGCCAGCATTATGTCATTTATATCAACATTTGCAGAATCGAAACACTTATTGAGCTATGCTGGGCTGTTCTTTGCTGTATTTGCCATAGCAATGATGAGCTTACGTCCCTTTACTGGTAAAATTTATGACCGTAAAGGCCCGAGTTATGTCATTTATCCCGCATTGTTATTATTTGCTGCTGGCTTATTTGTACTGAGTCAGATCGAAAGCCTCACTGGCTTTATGTTTGCTGCCGTATTAATTGGTATGGGTTTTGGTTCAGCCCAACCATGTTTACAAACAATATCTATTCAACGTTCACCAAAACACCGTATTGGTCATGCAACATCGACATATTTCACTTGTTACGATTTAGGTATCGCGATTGGTTCATTGGCACTCGGCATGGTGATTAGTGATGCGGGTTATAGCTTGGCGTACATCATTTGTGCCCTTCTCATTCTTGTGAGCTTGGTTTATTACCGTTTGGTGATTGTTAAAAAAGCGGCTACTGCATAGACCGCATATTCCATAGAATAAAAAAGACCTAAAAATTTAGGTCTTTTTTTGTTCAGATTAAGCTTCTGTATTTTCACTCGCTTCTGCTTCTTCTTTTTTCTCTTCCACCATACTAAATCCCTGAGCTGCATTGGCAGAACTAGTCGCACGTGTACTCTTCAATTTAATCTGTAAACGAAGTTCGTTGGTCGAATCTGCATTTCGTAATGCTTCTTCATAGGAAATTGCACCATCGTTATATAAGTCAAACAAAGCTTGGTCAAATGTTTGCATTCCCAGTTCACGTGACTTCGCCATAATTGGCTTTAACTCATGAAAATCACCTTTTAAAATGAGATCGGACACCAATGGCGTATTCAGCATAATTTCAACTGCAGCGCGTCGTCCTTTACCATCTTCAGTCCGAATTAAACGCTGTGAAATAATCGCTTTCATGTTACAAGACAAGTCCATCAACAATTGATTTCGACGCTCTTCTGGGAAAAAGTTAATTATACGATCCAGAGTTTGATTGGCATTGTTTGAGTGTAACGTACCTAAACAAAGATGACCGGTTTCGGCAAAAGCAATCGCATGTTCCATGGTCTCGGTATCACGAATTTCACCAATTAAAATAACATCTGGAGCCTGACGTAAGGTATTTTTCAGTGCGTTATGCCAAGAATGGCAATCCACGCCAACCTCACGGTGAGTAATCATCGACTTTTTATGTTTATGTACGTATTCAACGGGATCTTCAACCGTGATAATATGACCCGCTGAATTTTCATTTCGGTAATCAATCATAGCTGCTAATGAGGTTGATTTACCTGAGCCAGTTCCACCAACTACTAAAACAAGCCCACGTTTTTCCATAATGACATGCTTTAAAGAAGCAGGTAATTGTAACTTTTCAAAATTTGGAATTTCAGCAGTAATGGTACGGATGACCATCCCAACGTGAAGCTGTTGTTGAAATACATTGACCCGAAAACGTGAAACATTCGGAACACTAATTGCAAAGTTGCATTCAAGCTCAGTCTCGAACTCTTTACGTTGCTTTTCATTCATTAAGCTATAAGCAAATAGCTTGGTTTTTTCAGCATTTAATTCTTGTTGTCCAAAGGGTTTCATTAAACCTTGATGCTTAATACTTGGTGGAAAATCCGCTGTAATAAATAAATCTGAGCCACCATATTCAACAACTTTAGTTAACATATGGAACATAAAACGACGTGCTTCTTCAAGCAGTTCAGCGGTATACATATTTCTCCCCAACGCATAGTTAATGCTTCAACTTCAAAACTGAATTATTATTTGTTTTGAATTTAATCACAGTTTATTGTGCATAAGAAAAACAAAATATACAAACTTAAATCATTGAATTAAATAATTTAATTATTTCCTAATGAGATATTTATCACACTTTTTGGTTCTTATTATTACATTGCTTAAAATTAACGTGGGTACAATGCGTATTTGAAATATTGCCCCAAGTACACATGTTTTTGGGGCATAAATTCATAATTCACTTTTAAAAGCTTTAGGCACTACGCTTTAAGCTCACAGTACGTAAATCATTGGCAATTTGCTGAATTAGAGTGGTTGTTTTATCCCAACCTAAACATCCATCAGTTACAGACTGTCCATAAGTCATATCACATGAAATTTTCTGATTTCCGTCCACCAAATGGCTTTCCAGCATTACACCACGAACATGTGTTTTTACTCTTTGAGCAACGATTGTGCGTAATACTTCGGGTTGTTTCAAAGGATCTTTATGACTATTACCATGACTACAGTCAATTACCAATGCAGGTAATTCGCCTTTGGCTTTTTCTCGAATTTTCTCGATTTCAGCCAATTGGTAATTTGGGCCAGAGTTTGAACCACGTAGAATTAAATGTGCTTTAGGATTACCCACAGAGTTTAATACACATGGTAAACCACTTTGGCTCATCCCCATGAATTGATGCGAATTTGACGCCGATTGAATCGCGTCGAGTGCAATTTGGATTGAGCCATCTGTACCATTTTTGAAGCCAATGCTATACGGCATATGACTTGAAATTTCACGGTGAATTTGTGATTCACTCGTACGAGCTCCAATTGCACCCCATGCTAACAAATCATTGAAGTATGCTGTCGCCATAGGACTTAAAATTTCAGAAGCAATCGGCAAGCCTTTTTCTATAATTTGTAGGTAAAGCTCACGTGACTTTTCTAAACCAAGTTGCATATTCGATGAGCCATCTAAAGTTGGGTCATACATATAACCTTTCCAGCCTACAGTGGTACGAGGTTTTTCAATATATGTACGCATTACGAGGAAAATCTGGTCAGAAACTTGTGCTTGGAGTTCAATTAATTTTTCAGCATATTCTAGTGCTGCGATAGGATCGTGTATTGAGCATGGCCCAGTGATAACCATGAGACGCGGATCAACGCCATTTAATATATTTTCTATGGTTGTTCTATGTTGTTCAATCTGTGCTGCTAAGTTCGCTGATAATGGGAGTTGTTTTTTCAGCTGATGCGGCAAACTTAAAATCGTTTCTGTTGACGAAGTTGTAGTCGCTTGAGTTTGTTGTAAAGCAGTATTTAAAGCATTCATTGATTATTTCCTTTGGACTGTTTCTATGACAGTCCGATCTTTTATCTGAGCGTTGTGGGACTTAGGGATTGCAAGGCATTAGACATAGACTGACTAAAGTAAAACCAATAAGAGTTGCTAAAATATGAAACGTTTAATGTGTACATGTGAATTCTCCAAAAAATATATAAAAATCAAGGCATAAAAAAACCTGACCAGGGTTGCCGATCAGGTATAAACTTGGTGGGCAACCATTTCTTTGCCCGAATGCATTCAGGCAATTATCTAAATTGCCAAAAATAATACGATGCGTTAGAAGAAACTGGCTGCTTAATCATTTTGATTTCATCAAAAAAAGTTGCTTGTCTGTAATTTAAAATACGCTGTATTCATTACTTTGACAATAGCTTTTTAAAAAATATTTACATTCAATCTCCAATATTTACAGCTTTAAAACACTCTATTCAATTTGAAAAAAATTGATTAAAAAAACAACTTTCGCTAAAATTTGAAAATGTGTCAGTCAAATTATGACTTTCCCTTTCTGTCCCATTCGAGTATCTGCCAATGAAGTAAGTCCTGTTTTTCTCATCATTAATTTTTCCATTTTTATGATGTGCAAACACATGACGAATAGCTTCATCACACGTTGAATATTTTGAGTTATTTTCTTATTTTTTATAAAAATTAGTTATTGTTTTTGCACACTTTTGCTATCGCAAGGTGCACGTATGACTCAATCCACATGTATTGTGAGTAAGCTCAGTTTAGAGTTTTCATCAAAAACATTATTCAAAAATCTTCAATTGAATCTAGCTAAACAACAGTTATCCGCTTGTATTGGGCGCAATGGTTTAGGTAAATCTTTAATTCTACAAATTTTACATTTTCAAAGTGTCCATGATATTCCCTATGAAGGAGAAGTTTCATGGCAAATGCCGCATGCTTATCTATCTCAATTTTCAAGGCTTCAAGCCGATACCATTGCAAATGCATTAGGTGTAGACCCGTTATACCAAGCTTTTCAGCGTATTGAATCTGGTATCGGTCGTTTTGAAGATTTTGAAATGACTGAACATCAATGGCATTTACCGCTACTGTGGCAACAACAGTTATTAAAAGCAAATCTTCCGACACAATTAGATTACCCAATTTCATGCCTAAGTGAAGGTCAAAAGACCAAATTAGCGCTGTGTGCCCTTTTTGTGAAAACTGATCACTATTTACTCCTTGATGAGCCCAGTAATCATCTAGATTATGCATCACGTCTATGGTTAATTGATTGTTTAAAAGCACATTCTTCAGGTGCATTAATCGTTACTCATGACAGAGCATTGCTACAACATGCAGCTCATATTTACGCGCTCAATGAGCATGGTATGTCAAGCTTTTGTGGCAGCTATACTGATTATACTCAACAACTTAACCTACAAAATTCGGCTCTTGAACGCCATGTTCTATAACAAAAGCTTGATTTAAAACAATTGAAAAGACAACAGCATGAAATAAAAGTTAAAACACAAAAAAGAGTGCAACAAGGACAACAACTTCGTTGCTCAAAATCTCAAGCTAAAGTGCTACTCGACTTTAAAAAAGAGCAGGCAGGCCAAAGCTTATCTACCATTCAAACTCAGCAAAAAAAGCAACTAGAGGAAAAGAAATCGCGAATTTTAAACACTCAAAAGCAGCTCGAGCAGTTCAAAAATCAGCAATTTTACTTAAATCATCATGCAAGTAAATCAGGTGAAATTTTAAGAGTAAATAATTTCAAGCTGCCACAAACCAAACATAAGCCTATTCATTTTGGACTGATGTCGGGTGAAAAAATCCATTTACGAGGCAGCAATGGAATTGGTAAATCAAGATTTTTAAGTTTTTTAAATCAATATAATGCACAATTGAATTCAGATATTTATTTATGTGTCAGCACACTTTTTTTAGATCAAAATTTTAGTCAGCTAAAGTCCGAATTGAGTGTTTTAGACAATTTGGCAAAGTTCAATCCTAAAATTTCTTCAACAGAATGGCGAAATCAGCTCGGTCAACTCAGAATTCGGGGAGATAAATCAGAACTTCCAATCCAATGTTTAAGCGGTGGTGAGCGATTAAAAGTAGCTTTACTGGGTTTAAGTTTTTATCCCGTAAATATTGAGTTATTGCTTTTAGATGAACCAGAAAATCATTTAGATATTGAATCTAGAGACCTATTGGCGAATGCTATCAAAAACTATTCAGGTGCTGTCATTTTGGTTTCGCATGATGCTGAATTTGTTCAGGCTTGTGGAATTCAAAACTATGTTGAAATTGAAGATTCAAAAGAATAGCTCTTACGCTATTCTTCATCAGATACATAAGTAATAAAAATACCGAGTATGTACAACACACTCGGGTTAACTAAAAATAGATCTATCTTATTTAGATAAATTTAGATGAATGATGCAATTTATACATTCATGCTTTGATGCCTATAAACCTATTTTATTTAATAATTGATTTTTCAGGCTCTGTTGAAACTTGGTTGAACGTTCTTTAAGTTCCGAACGCCAATCATTTGGTAACGAACACTTAGCGAGTTTTACCCAAACGCTTGCGAACTGTTTCATAAAACTTGCCTCATTATAATGGATACCGTATTCCGCGCAGAGTGCTTTAATCTTAGGTGCAGCTTCAGCATAACGATTTGCAGGCATATCCGGAAATAAATGGTGTTCAATCTGATGGCTTAAGTTACCACTTAAAATATGTAGCCATTGCGTTCCGCTAAAGTTACTTGAACCACGGATTTGACGTAAATACCATTCTGCACGAGTTTCATTGTCAATATTGTCCATTTCAAAATTTTCAGCGTCTTCAGTGAAATGACCATTAAATATGACTGCTGAAGCCCACAAGCTACGAATGACATTCGCTACTGCATTACCAGCAAACACTGGAATCGCATTCGGCCCTGCAATCAATGGAAAAAATACATAATCTTTCACGACTTGACGTTTAATTTTTTGACGTACATCCGTCGCATCTTTCCAGACCTCCTTCCACGTTTTGGTCCTGTAGATCAGAACATCTTCTAAATGTAAGCGCTGTATACCGACATACCATTCAAAAAACACCATCAGTTGTATTGCAAGTGGAATATTAAATAGAAAACGCGGCTCCCATTTTTGCGCTTCACTGACACGTACGAGCCCATAGCCAACATCATGATCCATGCCGACGATATTGGTATAAGTGTGATGTACATAGTTGTGGGTATATTTCCAATCTTGACCTGTCGCAATGGTATCCCAGTCATAATTCGCGCCACTTAAACTTGGGTCATTTAGCCAGTCAAACTGACCATGCATTACATTGTGGCCAAGCTCCATATTTTCTACAATTTTAGACACACCGAGTAAGCCAGTGCCAAATAACCACACAGGCGGAATCCAGCCCCCGAACATCAACATGCTGCGCGAGGCAATTTCACTATAACGTACAAAGTTTCGTATTTTATAAATATAGGCTGCGTCTTTTTCACCAACACTGTCCATAATGTCACGGCGGATTTGCTCGACTTTTGCGCCAAATTCTTCCACTTGCTCAGATGATAGATAACGTGATTTGCTGTTTTGATGCACGCTGTGATCTATATGTTTCACTGACTGATTCATGGTATTTCCCCCTGTTTCTTTTAATTCTTCGTTGTTGATTTAGAGCTGAATACGTACTGGGCTGATTGCCTGAGAAATACACAGTTTAATTTGGGTATTGTTGGCATGATCAATCTCACCTGTAAGCAAGTTTTTAACTGAACCTTGCTGTTTGGTACACGAACAAGTATTACAAATACCCATACGACAACCATGCGCGGGTTTTAGTCCCGCACGTTCTGCACTTTCTAGTAGATTGCCTGTAGCCATGAAGTCTTGTTGCGCCAAGCTAAAGGTCACAGCTTGCGCTTCCACAGTTTCATCAACTTGCAGTTGGAAAAATTCAGTTTTTAGTTGATTGAGCAAACCCTGTTCCGCATAAATTTGCTGAATACTTTGCATCATTGCATTTGCACCACATGCATAAGTCTCACGCTCAACATAGTTAGGAACCATATGCTGTAGTAGTTCTTTGCTTAAATGCATCGGGGTCTTTAATGTATTAACTGCATGAAAATTTAAATTTTTACTTTTTTCAATTAAAGCTTTGATTTGGCTGTAATAAGCATCATCACGGCTAAAATATATAAGATCGACAATACGGTTTTGTGAAGCCAACTGCTTTAATAAAGCAAAAATAGAAGTTATGCCACTGCCAGATGCCAGTAGTAAAACAGGTTTATCAGCAGATGAAGTCAAAGCAAAATCACCTTGGGGCTGTGATAATTCCACAATGTCGCCCTGTCTAAGTTGGCTTAATACATTCGAAACTTTACCTTGCTTTTTGACTGCAATGACCACATGCCCCTGGGGATTGATTTCTACAATACTGTAACTACGTTGATGACGTACGCCAGCATGTACAACGGTAACCAGAACGCATTGGCCTGGAATATACTGTTGAGCATTGAAATTGTGGTTGGGTTGAAAACTCAGCTCGTAAAATTCTTGCCCTATTTTACGCTGCGTCACTAACTGTGCTTTTACTTTTTTATATGCCCAGATTGCATCAAATTTTTCTGCAATAAAATCAATAAAATCTTCCCGGATCCATTCTGGCTTATAGTTCATTGTTGTCATAATTACCTCGCTCAATGTTTAATATACATTTGTTCATTAACTTAGGGCTACATTAAATTTTGACAGCCAAGCTCTCCATGTGAATATAGGACAAAAATTATCATTTGGCATTTTTCATCATTTTTTGTCTAACAATGTGTCACTTTATGCAAATCCAAATTTTTACTTTTGCAATTTTTTCAATCACATAAAAAACTAGGCCTCAGCCTAGTTTTTTCATACATAAGATGATTAATTTGTACTTACATTTTTATAGAACAAATTATCTAAAATTTAATCTTCAAAATGTACAACTGAACGAATAGATTTACCTTCATGCATCAGGTCAAAAGCTTCGTTAATTTTGTCTAGTCCCATAGTATGAGTTACAAATGGTTCTAGTTTGATGTCACCATTCATTGCCTCTTCAACCATACCAGGCAATTGTGAACGACCTTTCACACCACCAAATGCAGTTCCTTTCCATGTACGACCTGTTACAAGTTGGAATGGGCGAGTCGAAATTTCCTGGCCTGCACCCGCTACGCCAATGATGACAGATTGTCCCCAACCACGATGCGCACATTCGAGCGCAGAACGCATTACATTTGTATTGCCAATACATTCAAATGAATGATCTACACCCCAACCTGTCATTTCAACAATAACTTCTTGTACAGGACGATCCTGGTCTTTTGGATTAACAAAGTCTGTAGCACCAAACTCTTCAGCCAACTTGAATTTTTCAGGATTGGTATCTACTGCAATAATTCGACCAGCTTTGGCTTTTTTCGCACCTTGAACCACAGCCAAGCCAATACCACCTAAGCCAAATACAGCAACTGAGTCACCTTCTTGTACCTTAGCTGTATTTTTTACTGCGCCTAAACCTGTAGTTACGCCGCAGCCTAATAAGCAGACATGTTCATGATTTGCTTCAGGGTTAATTTTCGCTAAAGAAACTTCGGCTACAACGGTATATTCAGAGAAAGTTGAACAACCCATATAATGGTAAATTGGTTGACCATTATAAGAAAAACGTGTCGTACCATCTGGCATTAAACCTTTACCTTGTGTCGCACGAACAGAGACACACAGGTTGGTCTTACCAGATTTACAGAATAAACATTCGCCACATTCTGCAGTGTACAAAGGAATAACGTGATCGCCCGGCTGCACAGAAGTTACACCTTCACCTACTTCAACCACAACACCTGCGCCTTCGTGGCCCAATACTGCTGGGAAAACACCTTCAGGATCATCACCTGATAATGTAAATGCATCGGTATGGCACACACCGGTGTGGCTAATTTTAACCAATACTTCACCAGCTTGCGGCGGTGCAACGTCAATTTCAACAATTTCTAATGGCTGACCTGGACCAAAAGCTACGGCTGCACGTGATTTCATGTCTAAAACTTCCTGTAGAGCTGATATTAACAGATGAGCTACAGTAACCTCTTTTTAAGCATGGATACAACCTTAAAACATGATGTTATGATGATTTTATAATGATTTAATAACCTTAAAATAATGATGCAGATACGAGCAATTCAAGGTGTATTCGGTTTGGGACTTACGTTCAGCATAATGACGGGATGCACTTTGCCACCTAATCAAGCTAAACCAGAGAATACCATTCAACCACATGCCAAAAATTGGATTGGAAGCCAAATTCAAAATGATCGGATTGAACAAGGCTTAACAGCTTATTTAGCATTAGACGATGCATTCCTGAGCATTGCATCGCGCTTGCACTTAATTCGTAATGCACAACACTCGCTCGACCTTCAATATTACATTTGGGAAAACGATTCCATTGGGCATTTAATGCTAAGGGAATTACTTCAAGCTGCTGACCGTGGCGTTAAAGTTCGCTTGTTAATTGATGATCAAAATGGCACAAAGCTTGACGACACCCTAAAGGTACTCGCATTACATCCCAATATTTCTATTAAATTATTCAATCCATATAAATTTCGACATTTACGTGTCATTGATTACGCTTTTCGGTTGAAACATATCAATCACCGCATGCATAACAAATTAATTGTTGCAGATGGTTTTGTCGCAGTAACCGGTGGACGAAATATCAGCAACGAATATTTTGACGCCAGTGAAAGTTTTCAATTTACTGATCTAGATATCCTGTTTTTAGGTAAAGTCGTTCAAGAAGCAAATTCATCTTTTCATCAATTTTGGAATGATAAACTAAGTTTTTCTGTAGAACAGCTCATTGGTAGTGGCCAAAAGCAAGACCTAGAAAGACTTAAATTGAAATACGTTGAAGATGGTCAAAATATTAATCCTGATGAAAAACGCATTGAATACGCGCAGCAAGAATTGGCTGATAAATTAAAACTCAGACCGATTAATTGGGCCAAAGCTCATTTTGTAGCAGACACACCCAATAAGATACGTGGTGAAGCTAAATCTGAAGAACTGATCTATACACAATTTTTTAAATTAATGGGTCAACCCAAAGAACGCTTAGAATTGGTTTCGGCCTACTTTGTTCCAACACAAAAAGGTACAGACTATTTAACTAGTCTTCCAAAGAAAAATGTCAAAGTGAGAGTTTTGACGAATTCATTTTTGGCTAATGACGTGGCTTTGGTTCATGCATTTTATAAAAATTATCGTCAAGATTTGCTAAAAAGTGGTGTCGAACTATATGAGTTTAAACCCTATATCGAGCGTACAAGACGCACGTGGTATGAAGTAATGACAGGTAATATTATTCCTGCCAAGGGTAAAAATACCTCTAGTTTACACGCCAAATTTTTTGATATAGATGGCATGGTATTTATCGGCTCATTCAACTTTGACCCACGTTCTGCAAATTTAAATACCGAAGTTGGTTTAGTGATTCAATCTGATAAATTACAAGATGAAATTTCCAAGTCACTGGATCATTATTTACCGCAAATAGCTTACGAATTAAAATTAGATCAAAATGGTCAAATCAACTGGTTAGACCATAAATCAGATGGCAGTATCACTACTTATACACATGATCCGGAAACAACAAAATTTCAACGTTTTAGTATGAAAGCTGTTTCATACCTTCCAATTGAATGGATGATGTAATTGCATTTAAATTACAAATTATCTCTCTATTCAATTTTGAACAGAAAAAAGACATAAACCTTGCCTTTCTAAGGCTATTTTAACTGAGTTGTAGCCCGCTGTTTTTAAAGATTGTATATGTTCATTTTGCGACATATAAAGCTGATTATTTTGCATAGCATGTTCAGCATATAAATGATCACATACCAAATATATACTTTTTTCATGCATTAAATTTTGCTTGATAGCAGCATGGAAGTGGCTTGCATGTTGCTTATGTCTTAGCTCATGTAAAGCTTGATGAATAATGATGACATCAAACATATTCGCCATTACACCTGTCCAGCTAGATTGTTTAAAATCTCCAAGGGTAGATGTACATTGATGATTTCCAATTTGAATATGTTTTTGACTTTCTTGTTCATTGTCTGAAAAACAATAATGCTCTATATCTTTTAACACTATATTACTTTTAGTAAGTAACCTCTTTATTGATAGGTTATGCATCGCTTTAGAAAAATCAAAAGCGGTATATTGCATATTTGCACAATGATCTAATAAGTATTCAGCTAGATAGCCGGGTCCAGAGCCGAGTTCTAATACACGTAAAACTTGACCGGCTGAAAGCTTATTAATTAAACAAGCATAATATTCAAAAAAAGCATAACACCAGGGACGTTTAATATTAACTTCATTTGCCCACTGTTCTGCATCTTTTTTATTCCTTAAATCAATAGGACTGGGTACATCCTGAATTATATTTGTCATTTTAAAAATTTGATTAATTAGTATTGGTTGCTTATTTATACAAAATAAAGATCAATCACTGCAAAGGTTTTACTCACTGTTTACGATGCTTTAACATTCACGCTTTATTTTTTGTATATCTCCCAAACATTTTCTCATGCAATTTTTTGATTTGAGTCGTCAGTTTAATTTAAGTGACATTTTGACACCATTTACCACCCTTAATGAATTAGGTGGACAAGATTGGTTTTTAGCGAAAGTTCGTGTCGAACACGATTGCCTCAATGACAATGATAACCTTGAAGGCCAAGCTGTTTTAAAATCGAGCCAAAATATTCAAATTGAACTTGAATGGTTGATACAAGACACAGGGCATGAACTTCAGCTCTTGTTTAAAGGTATTGAAACCGCAGCCAATGAAGAAACCTTAGTTATGGTAAAAGGTGCTCAAATTGTTGATGAGGCAAATCAAAAAATTTCAGCACAAGCCTTGAGCCTGTGGATTGATGGCACCTTATTGGCTTTACTTCCTAATCTTCGTAAAGACATTAAAGCGCGATTAAATTTGTGGGACTATGTTGAATATGATGGTTAGTGCATCAAAGGCTTAGTCAAAATATCTTTTCAGGTGCAATTGCTGTTTGCTTAATCATGTCGTGTAAATATGCTAACGCGCGTTTAATGCGCCGTATAAGTTTCAATAATCAGAGCATCGCCAAGTCTTTAAAGAGTACCGTATAAGCTTGCGCTTTCTTTTCTACAGCCAGCGGATAAGCTCTAGAGGATGACGGCATTCGATACAAACGCATGTCACGTCCATGAAATGTAGTTTGTGTTGAATGTCCAATTTCAGGTTTTTGAGTCCCTTCAGGCATGGACAGTATTAATGTATCTGTAGCTTTGTCACCTGTGGTCATCATGCTATGACACTTTGGCATTTTATCGAGCAATACAGTTAGATCTGTGGGCGTATGAATTTTGAGAAATTTATCAGAAGCATTGCCTTTTAAGCGGATAACTTCATAAGCGGTGTCAAAAATTGCAATGCCTTTTTCATTTAGAAATTCACGAATCAGTTGCTCTCTAAACGTTTTATTTTCAACATCCAAAAAAAAGAATTTATCGTTAAAAAAGCATAGGCCAAAAATTTTCCACATGTCATTTTGAAAGTTTGGATAGTAAAAATCCATTTTCCAACGCGTTTTCGGTGGTGGAAAACTTCCTAGCATCAATAATTTTGCGTTTGATGGTAAAAATGGCTCAAGCGGATGTCTTTCAATTTGGCCTTCTCTTTGTCCCATGTCCTGTTCCAATTCACTTAAACGTGTTTGGCTCAATGTCTCTTTTTGCTCTGACATATTTTATTAACTCAAATGAGGTGACTCGCATTACACAAATTTTCTAAATGTTGCTATGCGTTTTAATGATTGCGACTATTTTTTCAGCCCAAAGCTGATAAATTTCTTTGCTGGGATGGAAACCATCACGCGCCATACTTAAGTTTTTTTCACGGTATTCATTTAGATCATATTGAATCAACTGCATATTTTTTTGTGTAGCAATATATTTAGCTAAAAGTTCATTCATTTGTGCAGAATATTGACCAAATAACCAAGACAATGGAAATGATAAAGCAGGAAATTCATTCATTGGCGGAACACCCGAAGCAATGATGAGTTTTGGTTGAAAGTTCTGCTGAATTTTTTGATATAACTCTTTTTGTTGTTTGATCCATGTTTTGGGTTGCTGCAAACTGGTTACATCATTTACCCCAACAGAACTAATCACAATATCAAACTGTCGCGATTCCACGCGCTCAAGGGACTGGTATATTTGTTTTGTTGTATGCCCTGTTGTTGCTTCTAGACAAAATTCAATAATGAAGTAAGGCGATAATAAGGTTAATAGCTGACCGAGTAAGGCATCCGCTTGTGCAACCACACCAACCCCTGCAGCAGCAGAATCACCTAAGATTAAGAGGGAAAGTGTTGGTCGACCTTGCCCATATATACCACAGCGCTCGCCATCAGGTTCAGGCAAACGAGGCGTTTTTTGCTTGACGATATAGCCTTGAACTATCAAAGCGGGTAAAAGTAACAAGGTGGAAGCTTTCAGAAACATAGCTGTGATCTAAAATATTTAAAGTCTATATTAATGATATTTCTTAACTTATGTATTGGCTTGCATGCCAGAAAGCTTAATATATAAACAGATCAAGTCAATTATCCAAAACATTTAGCTAGAATTCAAGAATAAGAATCATTATTATTTATACAAATATCTTAGCCATAAATCTATAATGTCAAAATTTCCAATATCTCCGCTTTCTTGTTTTATTTTTACAACGTCTTTAGCTTTATTGAGTACAGCCACAATAGCACAAACACCTAAACCATTGCCAATACCGTCTTTAAATCAAAATAATGTCGTGGTAGATCAAACTGAACTCAATCACTCACCTATAAAGACGCAATTGGAATATGCTGCACCATGTGAAGCAATAAGCCCTGAGAGTAAGTTATTAACGCAATTACAAAAGCAAATTGAAATAAATCCAAGTAAAAATAAAGAAATTTTAGATAAATTTTGGGCAAAAATTGATAAAAGTGGTACGCCTATTATTGAAACATTAAATGATCAACAAAGTCGTATTATTTTTCTATGGAAAGGTGCAAAACATAATGTTCGTCTTATTGGTGGTCCGAGTAACGATCATGAATGGTTAACACGGATGCCAAAGAGCGATGTTTGGTTTAAGGAGTCAATTATCGATAATCGTTATATTGGTAGTTATAGCTTTGCTGTCGATTTACCTAATCTTGAAGGCTATCTGTCAAATTACTGCCCTCATTTGAATCCTAATTTAAAAGAATCTCGCAGCCAACGTCGTACTGTCATACAAGTTCAACGAATAGATCCTTTCAATAATAACGCTTATTTGGCAAAAAATAACAATTCAGGTTTACGCAATGAAAATTTAGTGGCTTTAAAACTTGCGCCTAAATTTATTAATCCTAAAAAATATCCTGACGTTGCCCAACCCAGTCTAATAAAGCATCAACTTGAAAGTAAGCTACTCAATAATGTACGTACGATTAGCATTTATCAATCCAAAGCTAAGCTAAACCAAGATTACATCACAGCGATTTTCTTTGATGGTCAACACTATAATGAACTTCTAAATGTACCAAAAGCATTAGATATATTGGTTGAGCAAGGTAAATTACCACCGATACAAGCGATTTTTGTCTCACCTCCTAATGAGCAAATCCGTCCCAAAGAACTAACACCAAATAAAGAATTTTCTGCATTTTTTAATCAAGAGCTGATGCCCTGGATTAAAAAAAATGCACCACAAACGGTAAACGCCAATAAGACTGTATTACTTGGCTCAAGTTTAGGTGGATTAAGTTCTGCATACTTAGCCCTTGAAAACCCTAATATGATTAGTCACGTTGTTCCATTGTCGGGATCATTCTGGTGGCAAGCTGAAAATTCAGACCTACCCAATGGTATGAGTAAAATTATTCGTGAAAAAAACCTACATAGTCCGCAACATTGGTTTATTACTGCAAATAGTTATGAAACCTCACGCAACAATAATGAGCTGAGCATTTTAGAGACATCACCTGTAGTCGCAGAGGATTTAAAACAAAAAGGTCATGATGTGACCTATAAATCATATATCGGCGGTCATTCCTATGCTGTTTGGCAGGTGGCCATTCAAGATGCTTTACAGCATTTCTTCTCTAAGTCGTTATAAGAAAATAAAAGAACTGAATGAACTAATTTATTTTAGCTGAAGTAAATTAGTTCATTTAATGCTGAACTTTCTACTAATTAATTTTTGACAGTGTACCCATTGGAGTTTATGTTAATTATTTGATGCTTAACGGATTTCAAGGTTGAGCCTCTAATATTGACCATTATATTGGTATTTCATAATGATAAAATCATTTTCTTTATGTGCCGTTCTGCTTGTGGCGAGTACAGATGTCCTAGCTTTAACGCCAGTTGAACTAAAGCAAGTGAATAACGTCATTCAAATATTCAAAAAAAATAACCGCGCACAAATTATTGCTCAAATTGATTATCCACTTGAACGTCCCGAACCGATTTCAACAATCAAAAATTCGGCTGAAATGTCGACACGTTTTGAACAAGTTTTTGATCAAGCCCTTATCGATAAAATTGCTAACTCGAAATCAGCTCAATGGAGTAATGCCGGTTGGCGCGGAATTATGTTAGACGATGGAACAGTCTGGTTAAATGGCGGTAAAATTTTTGCGTTAAATTATAGTACTGAACTTGAAAAAAAATTGTTGAAACAATTAATTCAACAACAAAAGAGTGAGTTGTACTTTAGCTTAAAGCAATTTAAGTCTCCTGAAATTCGTTTTAAAACTGATGATTATTTAGTTCGAATTGATGAAATGCCGAATGGTCAATTTCGTTACGCATCATGGAAAGCGGATAAAAAGATGCGTTCAAAGCCTCAGCTTGTTCTCAAAAAAGGAAAAATTGAATTTAGTGGCAGCAGTGGAAACCATACATATATTTTCAAATCTGGCCCATACATTTATTCAGTCGATCGAATCTTTATGGGTGCCGATGAAACACCTGAAGTGATTTTGACTGTTGAAAAATCAGGTAAGGAAATACTGCAACAAGCAGGAAAGCTTTTTCATTAAACATATTCATTAAGCATAAAAAATGCCCTCACTATGAGAGCATTTTATAAATAGGCTATGCGTCTTGGCTTAATTCCATCGATTGGTACGTTTAAACGTACCAATATCATTAAAACGAACACCTACTTCCCGCATTACTTTATGCGCCGTTTTAGAGGTTAAGTGACGGACATAAAATGGTTCTTTCACAACAAAATGATGAATTGCATGAGTTGAACCAAAGTTAAAACAAAATAATTGAAATGGAAATAACCACCAAGGATTTAAGACTTGTGTTTGTTTAATGACATCTCGTGGATCAATATCACCATAGTAATGCATATTTGAACTGATAAACTGCAAGCAGAATGAGCGAATAAAGTTAGGAATTATCCATATTACTGCCAAAAAGTTAATCGTTGGCATTGCTTTAACTAAAGCTACTGACCAATTAATACTCTGCCCAAGTAAAGGTGCAACGCCATTGACCAAATGATAAATGACAAACACATACCATAAACCATAATAGATAAAACTTAATGGAATAAACCCTGTCAGTTGTTCAATAACTGCTTTTTTACGTTCATTTTCAGGTTGTTTTTCTTTAAATTGCGCCATCATTTTTAACATTTGAAAAGGACGAATATATACAGACATTAATTGGTCACTAATCACCAAAAGGCGGCGTAAGCCCCATGGCATGCCATTACTAATTCCGCGTTCTTCTAAATCGTATTCTGAACCGGAAAATTTGTGATGATTTAAATGTAAACGGCGACGTGCCCATGGGCTAATTGTATTTGGACGTGCTAACCATACCAAAGCCAACATTAAATGATGCGCCCAAGGTGTTTTTTTAAAATACATATAGTGAATTAGGTCGTGTTCAAGCTCATGAGTCAGCGAGGCAAAAATAGCAACCAAAATAACGCATGCCCATGCTGGTAAGAAACCAATAGCATAAGCCCAAGAACATGCAGCCATTCCCACTAAGGCAAAAACTAAAATTGCTGCACCGATAAAATTTTGATGTTTTAAAATCGGATACTGCTTACGTAAATCTTCTCCTGCTTGCGTCACAACAGTTCTTACTTTTGCAATACGCTGCTGATCAGTCATTTCTGAAGAAAAAGACATAGAACAAACCTATAATTCATGAACAGTTGTACATTAAAGCAAATTAAAAAAAAGGAAATCGCTATTTAAGATTTCCTGACTCATCTGCTTATTTAATCTACAAATCATTTATTTTCATAGATTTAATACATGGTGAACTGAGTAAATACTCAATTTATAAAAACCTTTATGCGTTTAAAATTATTTAGTGCATCCAATGAAAATTCTTAGTGTGAATACACGATTTACAATGTATAAATCTATTTGTGTTGAATGGTAGAAAATGAATTTAAAAAAGCCCCAAATGGAGCTTTTTATTTGAATCACGAAGATAGAGCTTTCTTGATCTATTAACCCAATTTATTGACAATTCGTAATGGCAGCACTTTCATTGCAAGACCAAGAGGCAACCATGGCCATTTAGGTACATAGGCTTTTACTGGTTCTTTATCAATTTCAGCCGCAAGTAAACGTGATCCTGTCTTTTCATCGACTTCGAAAGGAAGTTTCTTAGCACCTTCATTAATTTCAGTACGGATATAACCAGGGAAAATTGTGGTCACTTTAATAGGTGTATCAATTAATTCAGCACGAATACCTTCAGCCAATGCAGCAACGCCTGCCTTACTTGCTCCATAGGCAGTTAAATGTTTTGGCATGCCACGCATAGCACTCATGGATGAAATAACCACTAAATGGCCTGAATTTTGTGCACGAAATATTTCAACAGCAGCTTCACATTGCGCCAATGCAGAAATAAAGTTGGTTTCTACAGTTGAACGGTTTATTTCAAAGTTACCTTTACCAATACGACGACCTTCCCCTACACCCGCATTCACAATAACGCGATCTAAAGTGCCAAAATCATTTTTAAATGCACGGAACACTTCAAAAACTTGCTCGTAATTGGTCACGTCTAAAGTCTTTGCAATGACCTTAACACCATATTGGCTTTCAAGTTCTTGCTTTAAAGTTTCTAAACGCTCTATACGACGTGCACAAATTGCTAAGTTATAGCCTTTTTGTGCAAATTCACGCGCCATACCAGCGCCAATACCTGAACTTGCACCGGTAATTAATACTGTTTTTGCCATGTTTAAATTCCTATAACTTTTCTGTTCTTTTACGACAAAGGATTTACTTCATATCCATGTAAGTAAATTTGGGTTTTCAGCTTTAATAAAGTGGTGTTCATTTAAGCTGAGTAGTTGTGGTTCATTTCCAACTAAACGCAGCGTAGTCATACTGGTATTTGCAATCGCCCAATTTAAGGCAAAAGTTTTTTCTGGGCTTAAACCTAAAATTTTGCCTGCTGCGACAGAAATCACACCACCAGAGGTAAATACGACTGCATAACGCGGTTTCGTTTTTGCCAATTCATCACACAGGTTTTGCAAAGCCGTTTCAACACGGTTTTTAAAGGTTGGCCATGATTCTTCATATTCATGGTGATATTCACCACCTGTCCAACGCTCAATTGCACCTTCAAAGATTTTTGCTAAGTACGCACGTGGATTGGCTTCTTTTGCAACATCTTGCTTGAGTAAATGCGGCTCATTAAACCTTGGTTCATATTGAGCAAAGACTTGCTGATGATTAAACTCATTCCACGCATTGTCCGTCACGACATCAGCTTCTGGAAAACATTCTGTCAAAGTCAAAGTCGCTGTTTGTTGATGGCGCTGCATAGATCCTGCTACGACATAAGGCGCTTCTTTTAGAATGTCATCAAAATAACGTCCTAAAACTTGCGCCTGTAATTCACCATTGGGAGAAAGCTTGTCATAGCTTTCTGCACCAAATGAAGCCTGCCCATGTCGGATTAGATAAATGGTGGTCATTTCCCTAAAATTTCCTTCATTTTATCAATGTACTTTTGCGCCACTTCATTGGCTTCGATTTTTTGTAAACCAATCAGTTTGAGTGCACGAATATGTAAGGCATGAATAACAATCCAAAAGTCTTTAAATGCTGGATTATTGGTTTGTTTATGATAGAAGCGATAATAAATTTGTTGTGCAATAACAGCTAAACGGAAGATGCCAAACACTTCATAAAATGCCCAATTATCTGTTTGAATGCCTGTTTTTTCTAAATAATAGTCCACCACTTCTTTTCGCGTGAACATACCTTTTAAATTTGTTGGTTGGCGGCGTGTCGCTTTAAATATCGCATTATCCGAATCTTCAACCCAATAAGCCAATGCAGAACCTAAATCCATGAGTGGATCACCCAACGTCGCCATTTCCCAATCCAATACACCAATCACTTCAGTTGGTTTTTCAGGGTTTAAGATGACATTATCAAAACGCCAATCGTTATGAATCACACAAGTTTTACTGTCTTCAGGAATATTATCTTTCAGCCATTTACGTACATATTTAAATGAAGGCACGTTAATGGTCTTCGCTTTTTCATAACGTGCATCCCAGCCCTCAACTTGGCGACGGCAATAACCCTCACCCTTGCCAAGTTTTTCGAGACTTGTGCCTTCATACGGGACTTGATGTAGCTCAATTAATTTATCGATGACGTTGATGCACAATTCACGTACTTGCGTTTCATTGAAATTTAGCTCTTTCGGTAAATTTGCACGTGGAATAATCCCTTCTACTCGTTTCATGACATAGAAGTCGCAACCAATGATTGATTCATCCTGACAGAGTGCAACCATTTCTGGTAATACGGGATAAAACTCCGACAATGCCTTTTGCACGTTATATTCACGTGCCATGTCATGTGCAGATTTGGCTTTAGTTCCTTTTGGCGGGCGACGCAAGATTAAATCAGCATTTTCATATTTTAAACGATACGTCCAGTTTGAAGCACCGCCTGAATATTGTGTTACTTCTACAGGCCCAGAAATTTCTTCACCGTGTTCTATCAGCCAATTTCCTACGGCACGTACATCAAGTTCTTCACCATCACGAACTGAACCACCTACATCAATTACTGACATGCTGCTCTTCCTAAACCCTAATCTTAGTATATATCTTTTACTATAAAGCGTTGCTTTTGGTGCCCTACAGCTATGTTATTGCTTTATTTTTATAACATGGCTTGTATATTCAAACCATGCTATGTCTCACATTTACTTTATTTTTTACGGCGTGAACTGTAACCACGTTTTGCTAGCTCTAGCTTCGCTATCATACCTTTGTGCACTTCATCTGGCCCATCTGCCAAGCGTAGTGAACGTGCTTGAGCAAAGAATCCTGTCAATGGCGTGTCACGGGATACACCTGCACCACCATGAATTTGTATTGCCATATCGACTACTTTTTCTAATACACTTGGTGCAACGACTTTAATGGCCGAAATTTCTGTCAAAGCGGCCATATTGCCCATGGTATCCATTTTATAAGCAGCATATAACGTCAATAAACGGGCCTGGTCAATCGCAACACGCGCTTCTGCAACACGTTCCAAATTTCCACCCAATTTTAAAATTTCTTTACCAAAAGCAGTGCGGGTCATACCACGATCAATCATGATTTCTAATGATTTTTCAGCAGCACCAACGCAACGCATACAATGATGGATTCGGCCTGGCCCTAAGCGACCTTGCGCAATTTCAAAACCTTGACCTGCACCGCCAATAAAATTGGATACGGGTACACGGACATTATTAAAGCTAATTTCACCATGGCCATGTGGCGCATCGTAATCACCAAATACCGGCAACATTCGTTCGATTTTAACTCCAGCCGTTTCAACTGGTACCAAAACCATAGAATGCTGGTGATGACGGTCTTTGTTTTCGTCTGGCGTATGTGCCATAAAAATAATAATTTTTGCGTTTGGATCGCCTAAACCTGATGACCACCATTTACGGCCATTTAGAACAATTTCATCGCCTTCTACAACTGCTGTTGCTTCCATATTGGTTGCATCACTTGAAGCTACAGCAGGCTCTGTCATACAAAAAACAGAACGAATTTTTCCTTCAAGCAGAGGCGCTAACCATTGCTGTTTTTGCTCTTCTGTACCATAGCGCCAAATAACTTCCATATTGCCGCTATCAGGTGCATTACAGTTAAATACTGTAGGTGCTAACAAACTGCGTCCAGACAATTCGGCAATATGGGCATATTCCTGAACAGATAAGCCTTGTCCTAATTTTTCACAAGGTAAAAACATATTCCAAAGATTTGACTCTTTGGCTTTTTGTTTAAGTACTTCTAGTTGCGCTGGCCACTGCCATTTCGTCCAATCACCACCTTGATTCAGCTCATGTACTTCAGCCCAAAATTCCGTTTCAATCGGTTCAATTTCGTCCTTAATGAATTTCTTAGTTCTTTCAATATAGTCTTGTGCACGTGCTGAAAGTTCAAACATGGCATCATCCCTCAAAATATTCTGTTCTTTGATCTTTACAACACCATAACCTGAAATCTAATATGAACAAAATGATTTAATCCCATATTTAAATATGAATACAATTCATAAAAAATCTATCATCGATATGAGTCTATTTCACCGAATCGATATCAATTTGTATCCACTTTTTGTGGCTATTTATGAGCAACGAAGTATTTCTAAAGCTGCACAAATTCTATGTATTACCCAATCAGCAGCAAGTCACGCACTACAACGCTTAAGACAACATTTACAGGATGATTTATTTGTGCGTGCAGGTGCAAAAATGTTACCTACGCCATTTGCCGAACAAATTTATCCTGTGATTAAAAATGCTTTGATTGCGATTCAGAACATATCTATGCAAAAACAACAGTTTGACCCAACCATGGTACAAACATTAAAAATTGCAGTGCATGATGAAATTGAACCTATTATTTTTCCAAGACTCGTACACCATTTTCAAAAAAGCCAATTAGACATTCAGTTTTTAAGTCTTAAACTTGACCGTAAAACGATAGTCGCGGACCTAGCTGCGCAGCAAATAGATTTTGTTATTGATCTAGAACAAAATTTTGGCGACAAAGTCGCTTTTCAAAAATTGGTTACAGACGAGTTTGTGGTATGTAGTCAACATACACAAATGGATGAGCAGTGTTACTTTTCATTCCCTCACATTGGTGTTTCCTCACGTCGTACAGGTGTGTTGGTGGAAGATATTTATTTAAAGCGTAAAAAACTTTCACGGCAAATCTTCTTACGCTGCCAACATTATTCAACTGCGCTACAAATTTTGACTCAACAACCTAACGCTATTTTAACGATTCCAAAGAATATCCTGACACATTTACAAGTGGCAGATAGTTTGAAAATTTTTGATGTACCTGTAAATCTGCCTAAAATTAATATGGGGATGTATTGGCACATAGACTTGGAAGATAATTCTAGACATGCCTTTTTGCGAAGCGAACTTTCTAAAATTTTTGCTTAGGCTATTTTGATAAAGGAACTTTATTCGCTTAGGCTATTTGCGAGCTATTGATTAAAAATTTATACAATTTTAAAACTCGATTTATGCAATGAATATTTGTCTAATTTAAGATCAACCTCTTGTTATATAAGGGTTTGAAATACTGTTTGTAGTTTTATTCAACAGTTTAAAAACTGAATTTCTTTTAAAATAACTTACTTATTTTTTAAAATATGTATTTGTACATATTGCTGCTTTATGTTGTCTAATCTCCCTGCTAGTTTGTTACTCGCACTCGGTGCAATTCTCTGCCTTATTACCCTCTATATTGTCTATAAAGTCTCAGTTTTTTTGAATGATTTTTTTAGACCATTTAAAAAAGGCAAATCTTATCTTTGCCGCGTATCTAGTATTAGTGATGGCGATACACTCACCTGCTATCGAATGAATTTGCGTCGTTCTGAAACTAAACTACGGTTTGCTTATGTTGATGCACCTGAGTCCTCTCAAGCTTATGGTAAAGAATCAGCACGGCTAATCAAATCTATGGTTTATAAAAAATTTGTACGTGTACAAATTACGGATGTAGACCGTTATGGTCGCTGTGTTGGTGTGATTTACCGTTATCGTAGAAGTATGAATGAAGAAATGGTAAAACGTGGCGCCGCATGGGTTTATGAGGAATATATTCGCGATAAAAATCATTTAAAACACATGATGGCTTTACAAGACAAAGCGCGTAAGCAAAAAAAGGGTTTATGGAAGGCTAGCCGCCCTATGCGTCCAAAAGAATATCGTAAACTGCAAAAATAAAAAAATTACGCAAGGACGGCTGAATATTTAAAGTCGTCCTTATTTTTAAAACCTAGTTATTAAAATCTTGCTATTAAATTTTAAATAAAAATTGACCAATTATGGTTTTTCCTTAAAATACGCTTGCTGCATAAACATTATGAATTAAATAAAAAATAAAATATTGGATACAAAAATGACAGAACTCAGTACAAGTGAATTAAATCCTTTTCCATCTTCAAATCAATATCAAACAGCGACGAGTAAAGCCGATCATCCTTTATCACCTGAAGGACGTTTTGGTCGCCTGTCTTATTTAGCTTGGTTATTCATCATTGGTATGATCTATAGCTGTGTTTTAGGCATTACTGTTGCGCTCGGACTATTTGCAGTTTTTACTTCAGCTGAACGTAGTTTTGATGTGCTATTTAGTTCTGCCTTAGGCATTAGTGCTATCGTTTTAGCTGTTGTATCTATCATTGCAATGTTTGTTGCCATGATCTGTATTACTATCAGACGTTTACATGATTTAAATAAAAGTGGTTGGTTATGTTTAGTTTTTCTTATCCCACTTGTTGGCACAATTTTCAGTATTTATGTGATGGCTGCCAAAGGCACACAGGGTGAGAATAATTACGGTATTAAACGCCCGACTGAACAAACGGAAAAAGTGATAGGCAGTTTATACTTAGTGCTAATGATCGTGTATTTACTGGTTATGATACCCGTTATGCTCAATATGCAAGGCATGATGAACAATATGGCCCAAGCTCAACTCGAAGAACAAGCCATGATGTCTGAAGGTGAACCAGACATGAGTGATGAAGAGCTAGCCGCATATTTACAACAACTTGAACAACAAAGCGGCGAAGAATTAGCGTATGCAGACGTTGAAAGTGTTGTAATTGCAGAAACCGATACAACAAATAATGAACACGCTATAGCTGCTGCCGAAGCTGCCGTTGAGTAAATAGCATTGCTATGCTGCAAAACGATCATGTAAAGATTTAATTTTTCATCTTTCAAGTGATTAAAAAGCCAATATTCGTATTGGCTTTTTTATGTATGACCACTTATCTCGGATATTACCCATTCACTTGTACATTAAAATGAAAAGGCGTAAAGTTGCCTTAAATATAGTTACCCTAGTTAACCATTGTGAATTCTCTACTCGGATTCCGTTCTTCATTATTGCGCTGCGCACGTATGATGAGTGACGAAGTCAATACACTCCTCCTTCCATATCAACTGAATTATTCCCTATGGCAAGTTATGTTTGTCATTCGTGAAAAAGGCGGTTGTACATCCATTGAAATGGCTGAATATTTAAATGTTTCAAAGCCTTCTATAGCGAAACGTGTACATGCACTTACAGCCTTAAATGTTTTAATTCATGTTGAAACTGAAGATAAACGACAAAAAAAACTAATACTAAGCCCACAGGGTGAAGACCTATTTAAACAATGCTCTGTTGAAATTGATCATTTTGAAAAAGCATTGATCAGTCAATTTCTCCCCAATGATATACAGCAATCAGTCAGTATCTTTAATCGTATTATCCAGACATTAGAATGCGCAAAATTAGGTGAAGATCATGCAAAATAATGCCGCCTTATGGACACGCAATTTTATATTAGTGAGTGCAATCAATTTCCAGTTGGTACTGACATTTTATCTTTTGGTTGTGGTGATTGTCGGTTATGCCGTAGCAGAACTTGGCGCAACTACCGCACAAGCTGGTTTAATTTCAGGCCTATTTATTGTCGGTACGTTAGTGGGACGACTGCTGGTTGGTAAATTTCTTGAGCGCTTTGGACGAAAAACTACTTTAATTGTTGGTCTGACAGGATTCTTACTTTTCTCTGGTCTGTACTTTATCCCTTTTGGCGTCAGCATGCTGCTCTTTGTGCGCTTTATGCATGGCTTTATGATGGGTATGGCATCAACAGTACTCGGTACAATCATTGCGCAAATTCTACCTGCATCACGCCGTGGTGAAGGCATTGGCTATTACAGCATGAGTAGTACTTTAGGTACGGCGATTGGCCCTTTCCTTGCTATTTGGATGATGCTCAATGTCGGATATCAATCCATTTTTGTTGTTTCAACAGTCATCGCTGTATGCTGTTTAGTTGTTGCTTGGCTGATACAAGTTCCTGATATACCTAAAACCAATAAAGCTGTCGAAACTGTTGTCGCTGCGAAAAAGCCAAACTGGTTTTCTCAATTTGTAGAACCTAATGCAGTACCCATTTCGTTAATCATGTTATTCGCCTCAATATGTTATTCAGGCGTACTATCATTTATTAATTTTTATGCCAAAGAAATTAATTTAGTTGAAACAGCTTCTTTTTTCTTTTTAATGTACGCCATTGCGATTTTGATTTCGCGTCCTTTTACAGGGCCTTTAATGGATCGGAAAGGTGAAAATATTATTATCTATCCTGCATTTATAATTATGGGTATTGCCCTCATTTTACTCAGTATCACGCATAGTTCTTGGATGCTGTTACTCTGCGCAGGTTTACTTGGCTTGGGATATGGCAATATTCAATCAGTCTGTCAAACCATCGCTGTGAAAAGTGCACCACTTGAACGTATGGGTTTTGCCACATCAACATTCTTCATTTTCCTTGATGCTGGACTTGGTTTTGGACCTTACTTCATTGGCATGTTGCTTGACTACATAGGTTATGAGCAATTGTATTTATATAGCGCTTTTGCTGCTTTTAGCTGTATTTTGGCATATTACCTCTTACATGGCCGCCAATCTTCAAAAAATGTGTTGGCCAATGAATGATCAAATTTTAAGTTTTCTATACTGCAAACCGTCGACTAAATCGTCGGCGATATTCCAACGGGGTTAGCCCCGTTTTTTTATGGAATAATCGTCGAAATGAGCTTGGGTCGCTATAACCCACTTGTTGCATAATTAAATCTACAGCTTGATCTGTTTCCTCCAAACGCTTTCGTGCTGCTTCTACCCGTATCGCTTGTAAATATTGATTTGGCGCAACATCCAACGCATTTTTAAAGTGTCGTATTAAGGTTCTTGTTGTGATGTTAAAGGTTTTAGCAATGTCTTCCAGTGCAATATTCTGATGAAAATGACACGCTAAATAATCTTGAATTTTCTGTACCAATTCATCTTGATGGGGTTTCGCAATCTTGAGTAAAGAATAAGACAATTGGCTGTCTCTGCGATAATCAATGACAAAGGATTTAGCAGACTGAATTGCGATATCAAAACCATAGAAACGCTCAATCAAATGTAGCCCTAAATCAAACCATGCAAGACCACCACCCGCACAATAAATATTTTGATCATGGCTAATTAATTGATCAGTGTTCAACTTGACCAAAGGATAACGTTCACTAAACATTTGTCGAAAGCCCCAATGCGTCGTTGCATGTCTTTCATTAAGCAAGCCTGCCTCAGCTAAAAAAAAGTTGCCCGTACAATTTCCTGCAATGAGCCGATCTACCGGATATTTTTTTAAAAAGTCGATTAATCTCTCATTACGTTGCAAAACATCATTAATTGCTGCCCCAATGGTCGGAACAATCAACACATCAGCTAGATTAATGTCTTGAAATGCAAGATCAGCATGCAGTTTGATACCGTTAATACATTGAATGGCTTGACCATCTTGTGTTGCAATTTGCACTTCAAATAACCGCTGCACATTTTGTTTTTGAATACGATTCCAACTCACACCTGCCATAGCAAATAGGTCTACTACGCCTGTAATTGCTGAGGCCAGAGCACCATCAAAAGCCAAAATCACAATTTTTTTCATTCTAATAGCAACTCGTTTTGTCATTTTTAACACTATAAGTGTCAATATTGACAATCCTAAGGCTAGCTGGCAACTGCTAATCTGTAAGCATTCGAGTCAATTACAATATTTTAGGTTATTGCCATGACGCAGCTTATTAATGATAAAGATTTAAATTTTTTACTTTATGACGTTTTTAAAGCACAGGAACTGATCCAATTCCCTCGCTTTGCAGAACATGATGTAGAAACTTTTAATAGCATTTTAGAAACTGCTCATGGCATCGCCAATGATTTTTTTGCTCCCCATAATGCTAAAGCCGATCATGATGAACCAAGTTTTGATGGCAAAACAGTTACGACAATTGCTGAAGTGAAAACCGCTTGGAAACAATTTGCCGATGCAGGTTTACTCTGCGCTCAACATGAATACGAACTCGGTGGCATGCAATTGCCAACATTAATCAATATGGCTGCCAATGCTTACTTCATGTCGGCAAATCCATCTACTGTGGCATATTCATTTTTAACAGCAGCCGCAGCAAATGTCATTCAGGCTTTTGGTACCACTGAACAAAAAAATACTTTCGTTCCTCATATGTTCCGTGGTCGTTTCTCAGGCACGATGGCACTGACAGAGCCTGACGTAGGTTCATCGTTGGGTGATTTGACGACAAAAGCCATTCCACTAGCAGATGGCAGCTATTCAATTAAAGGTCAGAAAATGTTTATTTCTGGCGGTGACCAAGATATTACTGAAAATATTGTTCACTTGGTCTTGGCTCGAATACAAGATGCACCACAAGGTGTAAAAGGTATTTCTTTATTTATCGTGCCAAAATTTAAAACGCATGCAGATGGCACTTTAGGCGAACACAATGATGTACATCTTGCTGGCCTACTCCATAAAATGGGCTACCGTGGTACAACATCAACCGTATTAAGTTTTGGCGAACATGAGCAATGTCATGGCTATTTAATTGGTGAAGCAGGTTCGGGTCTTAAATATATGTTTAAGATGATGAACGAAGCACGTGTTGGGGTGGGACTTGGGGCAGCGATGATTGGTTATCGTGGCTATTTAGAATCCCTTGAGTACGCAAAAAATCGACCACAAGGCCGTATCGTCTCAGACAAAAATCCTGCAGCAAAACCTGTCAACATCATTCAACATACAGATGTTAAACGCATGCTTTTAGCTCAAAAGTCCTATGTTGAAGGTGCATTGGCACTTTGTTTATTTGCAGCACGTTTAATTGATGAGCATCAAGCCAATCAGAATGAAGATGCCGCTATTTTACTGGACCTAATTACTCCAGTGGTAAAATCATTCCCTTCTGCCTATGGCCCCAAAGCCAATGATTTAGCAATTCAAGTCTTGGGCGGTGCGGGCTATACCCGTGAATACCCGATTGAACAATGTTATCGCGACAACCGTTTAAACCCAATTCATGAGGGTACTTTTGGTATTCAATCACTTGATTTATTGGGCCGTAAGTTATGGCAGCACAATAGTAAAGGTCTAATATTGTTAATGCAGCGTATGCAAAACACTATTGCTGAAGCTCAAGATGAACGTGTGAAACCACTTGCTGCATTATTTCAAAAACATCTGGCAATAGTACAAGCAACCACGCAACGTTTAGGCAAAGTATTAATACAAGGTCAGGTTGATCAAGCACTTGCAAACTCAGCGCTTTATCTCGACATGATGGGTAAAGTTATTATCTCATGGCTTTGGCTGGACATGGCAAACAAGGCTGTTGCCACATTTCAGCAATCAGAGCTTGAGGAAGATCAAAACTTTATGGCGGGAAAATTGCAAGCTGCGCAATACTTTATACGCTGGGAACTTCCTGAAATTGAACATCAAGCACAGTTATTAAATGAGCTCGATGACACTTGCCTAAATATGCAAGAAAGTTGGTTCTAAGCACCAGTTTAGCTCTATCCTCAATGAGCTAAAACGGACAATGTTTTTTTATGGATGAAAAGCATTGTCCAACCTCTATACATAAAAAGAGCTGCAAATGCAGCTCTTTCTCTATTCATCGACTATGTTGTATTCAACGATTATTGAAAAACCTTAAAACGTTCAGCATCATCGATGTAGCCTTTGTCTTTTGCTTCACCTTCTACAGAACCAAATACCAACTGAGCACGAAGTTTCCAATGAGCAGGAATGTCCCATTCAGCATGTACTTGTTCATCGACAATTGGGTTGTAATGTTGAAGTGATGCTCCTAAGCCTTCGGTATGTAAAGCTGTCCACGTTGCAAATTGTGCAATTGCTGTAGAATGTTCTGCCCAAATTGGGAAGTTTTCAGCATACGAAGGAAATTGCGCTTGTAGGTTTTTTACGACATCTAGGTCTTCAAAGAACAATACTGTACCCACACCAGCAGCGAAACTTGCCATTTTCGCAGTGGTTTTTGCAGCACTTTCCTCATCTTTTGCATAAGACTTTAATTTATCTGCCACTAAAGCCCAGAATTTTTCATTTTCACCATTAAACAAAATCACTGCACGTGAAGATTGCGAGTTGAATGATGATGGACTTTGTTTAATTGCATGTTGAATCAAATCAGTTAGATATTCTGGCGTTTGACTTACATTTTTACCAATTGCATAGATCGTACGGCGTTTGGTAATTAGATCAATAAACTGATTTGACATAGTTATAAAGTCCTTATCGAAATGATATATGTAAATGAGCCTAAAATAAGGCGAGTGATATTCATATGAAATGCAAATTACATTCCAAATTTGACCATCTATTAAAAAGTTGCCAAACATTGACCACTATGAAGTAGCGATAAATACTTGTAAATCTGATGTTCTGCTGTAGATATTAAAAATCCTCCTAAGTGGAGGATTTTTACATTATTAGAATTTGGCTTCTAGCACTTGGCTTGGGACTTGATGTTTCCAAAGCTCACGTAAAGTTGGAAGATAGAATTTTTCACCTAATTCAACTAATTCTGCATCGATCAAACCATGTACTTCGTGCATAAATAGATAATCAAGTTCAACTGTTTGTAATTTTGCTTGAGCTTTTTTAAAGTCTTTGCGTTTTTGCTGGGCTTTTTTAACTAAGTTGTCTGCATATGCACGGTCTTTATACTGTGCAATTGCATTTAAACGTAGCTCAATCACGCCCCAACCACTAAGCAATAATTTGAATTTTTCAAAATCAGTGGTAGTAGATTCCCAGCTCATTTCATCAAGATTTTCATTTTCAGGCAATACTGGTAGCAAAAGCTCCATTACACTCGGAAAAATCTTTTTAAAATTTAAGACAAATTTAACAGGATGCTCGCCCGGATAGTCTTTAAATTGAACTTGCTTTTGGGCATCTGTTAAATAAATGGTGAGCATTGGGGGAAATCCTTAGATAAAACACTGTCTTGCAAAATTTTATTCAAACAAATGTTAAATAGAAACGAAAACAGAAAAAGAAAGGCATTTTAACAAGTATGACAGTTAATTCAATGCTAAAGCTAAATAACAATTGCGAGCGTTGTTCAAAATGTTAATTTGAGCAAAAATTAAAAAGTAGAAACCACATTTTCAAAATGGTTTCTACTCCGAATCACAATTTATATTGTTTTCGATATCACGCTTACTTATTTGGTATTTGGCGAAACCATCTGCTCAGGACGAACCACTTCATCAAACTGTTCAGCTGTTACCAGTCCAAGTTCAACAGCAACTTGTTTTAAGGTTTTTCCTTCTTTATAAGCAGTTTTAGCCACTTTTGCAGCATTTTCATAACCAATCACTGGATTTAAAGCAGTAACCAGCATTAATGAATCATGCAAAAAGTGATCAATTTTTTCACGGTTTGGTTCAATACCAACGGCACAGTGATCATTAAAACTGTTACACGCATCGCCTAATAATTGAATCGATTGCAATAAGTTAAATGCAATGACAGGCATGAATACATTTAACTCAAAGTTACCCGAAGCACCTGCGACATTAATTGTCGTGTCATTACCCAAAACTTGAGCTACAACCATAGTCATCGCTTCACTTTGCGTTGGGTTTACTTTACCCGGCATGATACTTGATCCAGGTTCGTTCTCGGGAATCCGTAATTCACCGAAACCACAACGTGGGCCACTCGCTAACCAACGAACATCGTTTGCAATTTTATTCAAACTTACCGCAAGTGTTTTCAATGCGCCTGATGTAAAAACAGCCGCATCGCGCCCTGCCAGTGCTTCAAATTTATTTGGCGCAGTAACAAATGGTAAGCCTGTTTGTTTTGCCAATTCTTCTGCTGCAGTTACAGCATAATCAGGATGAGCATTCAATCCTGTTCCGACAGCTGTACCACCTAATGGCAGTTCGTACAAACCCTCTAGCGCTTGATTTAAACGTTTTAAACCGTGATCTAATTGCGATACATAACCGCTAAATTCCTGACCCAAGGTTAAAGGCGTTGCATCCTGTAAATGTGTACGACCAATTTTGACAATGTCTTTAAAATCATTGGATTTTGCATCTAAAGTATTGCGCAGTTTTGTGACCGCAGGTATCAATAATTCATTAATTTGCAGACTAGCTGCCACATGAATTGCTGTTGGGAAAGAGTCATTGGTAGATTGCGCACGGTTGACATGGTCATTTGGGTGTACTGGCTTTTGTGCACCAAGTGGATTACCTAATTTTTGGTTGGCAATATTAGCGATTACTTCGTTACAGTTCATGTTACTTTGCGTACCAGAACCTGTTTGCCATACAACCAAAGGAAATTGAGAGTCCCAATGCCCTGAAATGACTTCCTCAGCAGCATTAACAATATATCCCGAAAGTTCTTGAGGAATTTGCCCCAGTGCAGCATTGGTAATTGCTGCAGACTTCTTCACTAGCCCCATCGCACGGATCATGGGACGTGGTAAACGTTCACCGCCAATTTTAAAATTTTGCAAACTACGCTGAGTTTGTGCACCCCACATTGCCTCACTTGGTACTTCAACGTCACCCATCGTGTCATGTTCAATACGTGTTTGCATCTTCTCATTTCCTTATCGAAATATTTAAAACTTAGAAAATCATTTCACGTTATAACAGCGTGTAGATCAATTCATTCGTTATAGTTTATGTAAATGTTAAAGACTTGTAAATGATAATTATTATCAATAATAAGTGGTTTATTTGATAATAGTAATCGCAAAGAGTTAAGCGGTTAAAAATTACGAATAAAGCCTCAGCAATGGAATTATTTTAGCTGAACTCTTATGAACCACAATTAGGCAAAGCTCTATATTTATAAATTATCAATAAAATATATGTCTTAACCTAACTCACTGACCTCTTAAGGTTTGTTGGTAAAAGCGCCATTCATCCTCAAGCATTTTTTTCAAACTATGATCAGCTTTCCAATTCAACTGTTTCTCGGCTTTTTCAACATTCGCACCCAATTGGTCAAATTCTTCATTTGGGTAATATGTTGACTCTATCGTTTTAATACTCGACTGGGTAACCTCGGATATTTCATCCAATAAATGTTGTATAGAGATCAATTCACCTGCAATATTGTAGGCCTCACAAACATTATGTTGTGAAGCTAAAGACTCTAAGCAGAGCCAAACTGCTTTACAACAATCGAGCACATGTAAAAAACTGCGCTCAGCTGTGCCATCCTCAGTCTTAGCCTGCTTACGTAATTCAATATATTCACGTTGCATTGCCCCCACCTGCATAGCCAGCGGCACGATATTTTTGGGTAAGGGTGCAACAAACTCGCCAAGTACAGCATGCTCAAATGCACCTGCGATATTGCTTAAGCGCAATATGCCTATTTTCCACTCATTATCGGTACGTGCCGTATCTCGTATGATTTCTTCAACCATCTGTTGAGATTTTACATAGGGATTTGGGTAGGTAAAATTGAATGGTGTATCTTCAGCGAGTTCAGCTGATGATTGACCGTATACCGCAAGGCTTGATAGATGTACTAAATTTCTAACGCCAGTACGCTGCATGGCACGCAATAAACTCATGATACAACTGACATTATCATTATAATATTCAAGGGGTTTAAGTACAGATTCTTCAAGCGATTTAAATCCAGCTGCATGTACAACTGCCGTGACAGAATATTGTTCGAAAACTTTATTTAAAGCGGGAGTATTACGGATATCAAGTTTTACAAAAGGCACATACATGCCCGAAATGTATTCCAATCTTTCAAGTATTTGTAAGTTAGCATTCGATAAATTATCGACAATAATAACTTCTCGTCCTTGAGCCAATAAACTCAAGGCAATATGCGAGCCTATAAAGCCTAAACCACCAGTCACTAAAATCATTGTTTAGCTACTCCTTATAGTTATCAGTATTTTACAGTTTAATTTTGTCTTTTTGGTGTTATTCAAAACGTATCCACAGAGAATAAAAAAACTTAAAAACCGACTTAAAACTTCACTTAAATCGGTTAATCTGCAAGCGAATTCTATAATTATTTTAATAGTTTGAAATGTTGCATATGTAGGAGTTATGAGTATCAACTGTATTGGATTTACGATAAAAAACCGCCCGAAGGCGGTTTTTTATAAATCGATGAGGATCTATTGATTTTTTGAGCGAACTAAATTTAAGAAGTGCAAATGTCGTTCATATTGATCAATCACATCTTGTAAAAGGTCTTCTTGTGTCCAATCAATAATGTCATAGTTTTGCCCACCTTCTCTTAAAAATACTTCAGCTTGATAGTCCTGCTGAGTTTCTTTCGAATCCATCATAAAGCTAGGCGTATTTTTCTCTTGCACCACGACTTGATAAATAAAATTTATCTCATCCTGATGGTTTACACGTAATTGCAGACCATCATCAATATTTTGAATAGATACATCTAGATGACGGCGCTTAAATTCATTTTGCAAATTTGTAAAAGCGGGTCTTACCGTTTGATCAATATACCTTTCTACTTCTTCGCGTGTATGCGGGTAATGCATGATAAGGCCTAAACGCTGCTGCCAACTTCTTGGATTTTGAATTGCCCTTGGGGTAATACGCGCATCTTGTAATGCCTGCATTTTTGTTGCATCTAAATGCAGTGCCTTTACCAGGCCCCAGCAAATCAAAAGCATCACAAATGTAAACGGTAATGCGCTCAACATGGTCGCTGATTGCAAGGCACCTAAACCACCAGCGAATAAAAGTACAATGGCAAGGACAGCCATTAATGTAGTCCAAAACAAACGCTGCCATGTCGGCGAATTTTCAGATTTCGCAGTTAAATAATCTGTCACTAACGCACCAGAGTCCGCTGATGTCACAAAGAACAGCATGACCAAAATCGTCGCAATAAAACTCATTACACCTGAGAATGGTAAGGTATGTAAAAACTCAAAAAGTGCTACAGATGAATCTCGCTGTACAGCACTAACAAGGGAGGTATTCGCTTCATTTAGAATGCTAAAAAGTGCAGCATTACCCATCACCCCCATCCAGATCAGGGTAAAACCTGTTGGGATCAGTAAAACACCGACAATAAACTCACGGATCGTACGACCTTCAGACACACGGGCAATAAACATGCCTACGAATGGTGACCATGAAATCCACCATGCCCAATACATGATTGTCCAGCCACCAATCCAACCATCAGATTGATATGCGTAGAGGTTAAAGGTCATATTGAATAAATTAGAGAAATACTGACCTGCATTTTGTATGGTGGTTTGTAAAATGAAGATGGTTGAACTTGCAAAAAATACAAACAATAAAAGAACTAGGGCTAACCCTAAATTAATCTCTGATAATCTTTTGATACCCTTGTCTAAGCCCATAAATACTGACAACGAAGCCATACCCGTCACAATCACAATGAGGATAAGCTGCGTAGTCGTGGAGTATTCAATACCAAAAAGATAATTAAGACCTGAGTTTATTTGAGTAACACCAAAGCCAAGTGTGGTCGCAACGCCAAATACAGTGCCGATTGTTGCAAATGTATCAACCCCATCACCAATGGGACCATAGATTTTTTTTCCAATAAGTGGATATAAAGCAGAACGAATTTTTAAAGGTAAATTATGTCTATAAGCAAAGTAAGCTAAAGCCAAGCCAACAATAGTATAGATTGCCCACGCATGTAGGCCCCAGTGGAAGAAAGTTACTCGCATGGCTTGCTGTGCAGATTGAATTGTTTCAGGTTCGCCTGTCGGTGGTGAAACATAATGCATCACAGGTTCAGCAACACCAAAGAACATTAAGCCAATACCCATACCTGCGGTAAATAGCATGGCAAACCAAGAGCTATTGCTATATTTCGGTTGGCTGTGATCTAGACCAAGTTTAATTTTACCCATGCTCGAACAAGCAATATAAATGAGTACAATTAAAAATATCGCTACAGAGAGTACATAGAACCAGCTAAATGAGTCTGTTACCCATTGATTGAGCTGTTTTGTAATTAAATCAAAAGCATTGGGAGCTAAAAAAACAATGGCAATAAAAATGCCGATAATTAGCACAGTACTAATAAATACATTTGGATTCACATTGGAATACCATGACGGTTTCAATGAAGACATACCTTCCCTTTTCCGTTTTACTTGTAAGACAGATCTAAATTGATCAAAAAAGATATCCGCCAGATGCGGAAAAAACAGGCTTGTAATGATGAGACTGGCAATTTTTTCTCATTTCTTTGTAAATACTCAAAATATTTATCAATAAAAATGAAAAAATTATGGCTGACTCGATCAAAGCCATTGCTTAGAATCTGTACATGTTATCACATTTATAGATGAATAATCTAAAATCAAGTAATAAAGCAAATTAAGACAGCCGTATAGAATATGCCCACTTAAATATTTTATTACTATTTATCAATATCTTGTTTTAAAAAATTTGTTTTCTTAAATCTTATAATACTCTTTAAGTAGTTTACCAATATTCATTATTTGGGTTATTTATACTCACTGTGCATACCACCACATTCATCAACAACGTATTGGAAATGAGCATAATCACTCATCATAAATGAGATATACAGATATTAATAAAAAGCATTGTATAATGACGTTTTCTTATCAAGTCAGAATGAGCTGCAAGTATAGCTGCTTATTTCTAAAGTGAATTTCGATGAGTACTTTATTACTAATTACCTCCTCACCAACTTCAATTCATGCTTGGCATGCATTTGGCCTTGCACAAGCTTTGAAACAAAAAAATGAAAGCTTTCGGGTTTTCTTTTATCAAGATGGTGTCAATGTAGCAAACGCCCTGCAATGGGTACCTGACGATCAGCGTAAACTCACAAGCGAATGGCAAAAGCTTGAGATCCGGCTACCTGTTTGTGTGAGTGCAGCCTTAGCACGAGGAATTAGCGATGCAGAAAATGCGCAGCGACATAACTTACAGCAACATAACCTTGCAGATCAGTTTGAACTGGTTGGTTTAGGTGAACTTGCAGATGCCGTGCAATCTGCTGACCGCTTAATTCAATTCTAAGTCTCAAATTTCCAAATATTTGTTGGATTTAATAGGAATATTTTGTGAAAACTGTACTCGTTGTACTCACCCATGCAAATCTAGCAAGTTTACAAGTGCATGAGAGCTTATCTGCCACCATGGTATTGGCTACATTTGGTTGTGATGTAAAAGTACTACTTAAAGATGCTGCCCTAAGCCTATTACAAACAGATCAACAATTTGATCAGTTAAAGCATGCCTTTAAACTTGCTTCAAACATGGTTGATAGTTTTGAGTTTTATGATTTAACACCAATACTCATTGAGCAAAAAAATACTCAACACCCATTTGTTCAAAAATCTGAACAAGAACTTGAATTTATCGAATTCAACACTGAATTCGTTCAGCGTTTTGACCATATCTTGTATTGGTGAGTGAGTAATAATCTATGTCAAACAATAGTCTTTATCTTGTACAGTCTTGTTATTCCAATACATTACAACATATACAGCAATTACAAAGTGTCTATACCACTGGCGATGCCTTAGTCCTCATGGGTGAAGCTGTCTTACATATTGCGGATGAACAAATACAAAAGTTAGGAACGTGTTTTGTATTAGACAACGACGCACAAATATTAGGTTGCGATGTTCACTTTAACCATATGCATGTCTGTACTTATGCAGAATTTGCGGACTTGTGTTTAAAATATCAACGTTGTATTACACTTAAATAAGTACTCATATTGTATTGAGTATTTAAAGAAATATCGGAAATAATATGAATCTCGAACTTGATCAAGATGGTCATTTAGTCGATTACACTATTTGGAATGAAGCCGTAGCCCAAGAATTGGCAAATACTTTAGACCTGCAACTCAGCCCTTGGCATTATGAAATTTTACAAGGTGTACGTCAGTTCTATCAACAATTTGGACATTCGCCTGCAACACGTCCACTGATTAAATATTTAATGAAAACAATTAGTGCTGATATTAACAATGCACTACTACAAGAGAGATTTAATACAGGCCTAGTTGCTCGACATTTAAGCCGACTTGCGGGCGTTCCAAAACCAGCAAACTGCTTATAATTTGATATTATAATGTCTGTTTATAAACTTAAATATTAAGTATTTAGCTAATTCAAAAATTAGAAATCAAGCCTGTTTGAGTTGATTCATAGCATTGAAATAGGCTTGAGTAAATACGGGTTTTACTTGCTTTGCCTGTATTTGCTCACCACAGCATGAACACACCATCACAGGTTTAAATGTTTGACCACAACGCTTGTGAACATATTCAACTGGCGAGCCTTTACCGCCATCCATATATTGATCAGCCCAATGAGTCATTGCTAACAATATCGGATATAGATCCAAACCTTTTTGAGTCAGGCGATATTCAAAACGTTCTTGCCGGTCAATATATGGTTGTTTAACTAAAATATCTTCTTCAACCAGTCGCTTTAATCGATCTGATAAAACATGGCGTGTCACACCTAAATTTTCTTGAAAATCGTCAAAACGGCGAATCCCCATAAAGGCGTTACGAATGATGAGCATGGTCCAACGATCACCCAGCACAGATTGTGCCCGTGCAATTGAACACGGCTGTTGTCCAATGTCTTCCCATTTCATCTTTAAATTACGCCTGTTAATAAACCCTATATGAACAAATTAATCCATTCATCAGCTTTTTGCAAAAACATTCATTTGCTTCGTGTTCTTTTGATAAAAGATAAAATGAAGTGGGGTTTGTTAAATTGAAGGCTTTATGATGCTAGACAGAACTATTGACTGTATATCTCCTAAGGAGTTAAAGTTCCAGAATAATTACTTTCGACATAGATCAATTAAAAAGACTTTCCACAATAAAAATCCCTTAACTATCGATCAATGATATCGCCACCCTATGATGGCTTAACTTAAAAAACTTCTGAAATACGTCTTGTACAGACTCATACGCTCTCATCATTATTTCCATGTTAGAAATGGATCTGATCTTTATTATCTTCAATGATTTCAAGCCATGCTCTTGTGGATGGACTCATCGCAACCGTCGTATTCCAGGCCATGTTTAAGGTCCAGTTTAAATTTGGATTTTCCAGTACACTTACATTGTATTTATCATGATCAAGCTGATCACAATAAATTTTAGGTAAAAGCGCAATACCGACATTTGATTCGACCATTTTTGCAATGAAGTCCCATTGACTACTTTTACACACGACATTCGGTTCAAAACCAACATAGTTTGAAGCTTGAATAATCATATTATTCAGCGTGAACGTATCGGCATACAATAGAAAAGACTCTTCTTTAAGTTCAATCAGTGACACTTTGTTTCTATTGCGCCATTGCGATTCTTTACGTGAAAGTAAACAAAGTGGTGAGTCCATAATTTGAATACCACTTAGTACGGGTTTTAAATGTCCGAGAATAATCCCCACATCAATTTGTTTTTTTAAAATGGCGTCTTCAATTCCATTCGCACCTACCTCAAAAAAACTTAACTCAATATTAGGATATTGCTTATGAAACTGTGCTATCAAGGTACTTAATAACACCGAACCTAATGGTGGCAAGCCGATGGTGAGCTTTCCTTGTTTTAAAGCTCTGACCTGCGCCACAGTTTCAAACATACGTTGTTGCTCATTTAAAATAACCAACGCATGCTGATATATTTGCTCACCCATGTAAGTCAATTGTGCTTCACGTTTACGCCCCGCATCTCCTTTATGGAATAAAGGAACGCCAATTTCTTCTTCTAACTGTCGTATTAACTTACTAATCGTAGGTTGAGTGACAAATAGGCTCTCTGCTGCATGACTAAAACTTTGCTTTTGTACAATAGTGACAAAGACTTTGAGATTCTTAAAATCCATATTATTCCATTTAGGCATAATTTATATTTAATTATTCATAATTATACATCCGACACACTTTTAAAATAGCTCTATCTCCTTTGTACCAATTGCTTTTCTCCTCATGGATACTCAAAACACGCCTTCGCGATTTATTTCTTTGGCAAAAACACTTTCTCAACTTGGCCTACTAATCTTTATTTGGTGGCTCGGTACATGTATTCAAAGCTGGTTTAACTTACCGATTTCTGGCGGTGTTATTGGTTTGTTATTACTACTGGCTGCATTATTAAGTGGCATTTTTAAGATGCATTGGATTAAACAAGGGACTGACTTCATTTTGGCAGAACTGGTTTTGTTTTTTATTCCATGTGTAGTCGGTTTGATAAAATATAAGGCGTTATTTTTGACTTCGGGATGGCAATTGGTATTGTCTGTTGTACTTGGTACACTTTGCGTCATGGTCATAACAGCATTTACGGTCGCCCTCGGCTTTAAATTAGAAAAAAAATTAAACGGAAGAAAAAACAAAGCATCTAATGAACATGATGCAATCGACGTCAATACAGCAGGTAAAACACTATGAATTTCATGCAATTCGATAGTATGTCTGTATTATGTTTTGTAATGACCTTAATCGGCTATGTGCTGGTTAAAAAATTGCATCGCAGATTCCCCTATATGCTGTTTTCGCCAGCACTTTTTGTACCCTTTCTACTGATCGTATTCATGACCATTTTCCATGTATCTTACGATACCTATATGCAAGAAAGTCAGTGGATTGTTTGGATGTTGGGGCCAGCAACTGTAGCTTTTGCTATCCCCATTTATGAATATCGCCAAGTGATTCATAAGCACGCCATCAGTATTTGTTTAGGTATCGTGTTTGGAATGCTAGCAGGTGTGATCAGTGCTTTTTACTTGGCTAAAATATTTCATTTTGATCAAGAAACATCGTTCAGTTTGATGGCACGTTCAATCTCTACCCCTTTCGCAATGGAGCTAACCAATAATATTGGCGGTTCTGTCGAATTAGTGATTCTATTCACCATGATTACGGGTATTGCAGGTGTGGCGTTGGCAGATCTCGTTTTAGCAGGACTAAAACTACATTCTCGCTTTGCACAAGGTGCCGCGTTAGGCAATGCAGCACATGGTTTTGGTACGAGTAAAGCCTTTATGCGTCATAAGGAAGAAGGCGTCGCAGCCTGTTTAAGCATGGTGCTTGCTGGCGTATTTATGGTTTTACTTGGCCCGTCAATTATTCACTTAGTGGTTTATGCTCTGGGCTAAATTTGATCTATTTTTGATGCCTTTTTAATTTTAAGAATGTTTCTTTAAGCCTTGACTGAATCAAGGCTTTTTTTATTGAAGATATTAAATCTTGAAATTTTCACTACAATTTTTTTCCTGACCTTCAGCTGCCTAAAATCAAAATTTAAGCTGAGTGTTTTTCTTTTTAGTTTTAACTCGAATAACCCATTAATGAAGCATTGATTTTAAAATGATTAAATAGCAAACAAACAGTTTATTTGGCTAAAACTGTCATTATGGTCAAGATAAATCTAAATATGTTTTATAAATCATAAATATACAAATGTACTTTTATTATTTTTCATTTTATTTTAGATACTTACAATTTATTAAGCCCTTTCATATAAATTTATTTATGGTATTTTTCACGCGTTAATTTTTCGGGGTATCCCATATGAAACGCACGGCGATCCACACTGCCATATTCCTTAGCCTATTTTCTACTACAACGATTTATGCAGGCGGACTTGATCGCTCAGGCCAATCAATTAGTGCGTTTCTTCAACCGGGTAATTATGCTGAAGCGGGTATTTCCGTGCTTGATCCAAGCGTATCGGGTCAAGATAAATTTGGAAATTCAGCACCTAATATGGCGGGAGATTACTATTTCCCTGCTGCAGCTATTAAAGTCCAAGCGACGGATCATATTACTTTGGGTTTGATTTATGACCAGCCTTATGGTGCAGATGCTGAATACAGCGGTGATAATGCTTTTGTCGCAAAACCGACAGATAAAATTGTCGATGGTTTGAATTACACCACGGGTATGGTCGGTTCAACAGCTCAAGGTGGTACGTCGGTTCAAGTCAAAACAGAAAATATTTCAATGCTGATTGGTTACCAACCTAATGAAAATTGGAATATTTATGCAGGTCCGATGTATCAGTCTGTAAATGGTAGCGTGAAATTGCGTGGTGAGCTTTATTCCGTATTAAACGGTTATGATTTAGAAACTGGTACGGACTGGTCTTGGGGTTGGCTAGCAGGTGCTGCTTATCAAATTCCTGAAATAGCCCTGAAAGCCTCAATTACATATCGTTCTGAAGTCAAACATAAAATAGATGCCTATGAAAATTTTGGCTTGGACACAGATGCTGTAGCAGGTGTTGTTCCTTTCTTGCGTCAGGCAAGCCAGGCAGACGGAAACTTTAGTTTTTCTACTCCACAATCGGTTAACCTTGATTTCCAAACTGGCATCATGGCAAATACCATTGCCTTTGCAAATTTACGTTGGGTGAATTGGTCAAACTTTGAGGTTCGTCCAAATAAATTTGGTCTTGTCTCATCTGCCGTAGGTCAAATGAAACCTGAGATTAACAAACCGAATGGTTTTAATCTAATTGACTATAAAGATGATCAAATCTCTGTGACTGTGGGTGTTGCACGTAAATTTAATGATCACTGGGGTGCCAATATCTCTGTCGGTTATGACACTGGTGCAGGTAATCCCGTAACAACACTTGGCCCAACTGAAGGCTATTGGTCTGTGGGTACAGGTGTACGTTTCAACCCTGCAAAAAATTACTTTATTGGTGCAGGCGTTAAATATTTCTGGTTAGGCGATGCTGATGCTGTTACTGGTGCACACACTGAAGCCGGTAAATTTAGTGACAACCATGCGATTGGTTATGGTTTAAATATTGGTTATTCATTCTAATTCTTAAAAAATAATATATTGAGATGTAAAAAAGGACTTCAGCTGAAGTCCTTTTTTACGAATATTTTTTGGTGTTTAAATTTTACAATTATCCAACCACATTACTTTCGATTCTATAAAAAGTTAATTGACCCAATAATGCAATCCAATCACAAATGCAATCAAACTCGATAATTCAGAAATTTCAATTGCTGCGCCAATGGTATCACCAGTAACACCGCCTATACGCTGAATAAACTTGAGGCGCAAATAGACTAAGGTCAAAACAAAAACCACAAGGCAGATCATCCCAAGCCACGAAAAGTAAAAACTAGCCGCTAAGCATAGTACAAAAACCACCAATGCCCATGTTCTCGGTATATATTCGGCCAGCGATGAACCCAAGCCTTTTTCACGAACATATTGGGTGGTGAGAAATAGAAACAGCGGCGCGAGCCTGCCTAAAATTGGAAATAATATCAACGCCAAAAATTGCTGCTTTTGCAGTAATACATAAATGGCTGACCATTTTAGCAAGCAAATAATGACTAGACTCAGCACACCAATCGGGCCACAGGCGGGGTCTTTCATAATTTTTAAAGTACGTTCAGCATCACCAAAACCGCCGACCCACGCGTCTGCAGTATCTGCCATACCATCTAAATGCAAACCACCTGTCAGCCAGATCCAGACAACCAAAATAATACTGCTGAGCAGAATAATCGGCAGGCTTTGTAGTGTAAACGCGAGCAGCGCTAATATGCCGCCAATGATCAATCCCACCACAGGATAAAACAGCAAAGATTGACCATTTTGGTGTTTGCTCGGCATGGCTTTGAGTTGGATGGGAAACGTCGTCAAAAACTGTAAAGCAATAAAAAATGGCATCATTTTCTTTGCTCCCAAAGACGAATATGCGCTGCATCGTAAATGCTAAACGCGTTCAGCTGCCCCAATTCAGCAGTCATTTTTAACAAATCATCCAACGGTTTTTGCTCGGCCAAACATTTTAAAAGCTTGATCACGCCGCCATGCGAAACCAACAATACGCGCTGCCATGCATTTTTCTGCGTAAGCTTTACGATTTGTTGAATGCCTAAATCTATGCGCTGTTGAAACTGTTGCATGCTTTCTGCATTTGGTGGCGTATATGTACTTGGACTTTGCCAAAACTGTGACAACAGTTCAGGACTTTGTTGATAAATTTGCTCGGTAGACACCGCTTCCCAATCACCAAAATGCATTTCTTGAAATTGCGCATTTTGAAATACAGGAGTATCTAATTGCTTAGATAAGTCCTGAGCAAATAAACGACAACGCTGCAAATCTGAAGTAAATATGGCATCCCAAGCTGGCTGACTTTTCGCATTAATTTCATGCAATGCAGTAGTGATCGTTTGCTGCATTTGCTGCCAGCCATACTCTGTCAATGCATCATCGGTTGAGCCACGTAATGTATGGCTCAACTCGGTTTCGCCATGACGCAGAATATCTAAACGGAAATGTTCCATTTAAACTTTTTCACCAATGACGGCAGCTTGAGCAAAAGTTGCCATATTGTTATGCAGGCTGCATGCCAAGCGAATCACGCCTAATGCTGCGCCCGCACCGCTGCCTTCACCTAAACGTAAATTCAACTTGAGTAATGGATTTGCATTCAGTTCTGATAATAAACGCACATGACCGTACTCCGCTGACTGATGTCCAAACAGCATCCAATCACGCACGGCAGGATTCAGGCGCACCGCAAGTAACGCAGATACCGTGGTAATAAAGCCATCGACCACCATCGGCATGCCCAATTGCGCACAGCGTATATAAGCACCGGTCATAGCGGCAATTTCTAAACCGCCCACAGCACACAACGCTTTGAATGCATCATTTTCAACATAGTCTCTATGCAATGCTAAAGCCTGATCAATGACCTGCTTTTTATGTGCTAATTGTTCAGCGCGAATACCTGTTCCCACACCAGTTAATTTTTCTGCAGGTTCATTGAGTAAAAAGCAAGCCACTGCTGACGCTGAACAGGTATTACCAATACCCATCTCCCCAGCGACATAAATAGACGCCCCCGCGGCTACAGCATCTTCAACGCTTTTACGCCCAAGGTTTAAAGCTTGTAGACATTGCGCTTCGGTCATTGCTACAGTTTTGGCAAAATTTTCTGTGCCCTGTGCAATGCAATAGCGCTCCACACCTGCATATTCGTATGCTTCACCCACAGAACCACAGTCAATCACTTGCAGTTTGGCTTGGTATTCTTTGGCAATTACACTGATACATGCACCACCAGTCGTAAAGTTTTGCAACATCTGGCGAGTTACCGCTTGCGGATAGGCTGAAATATTTTCTTCCATTACCCCATGGTCGCCTGCAAAGATGGTGATCCATGGTAAATCAACTTGAGGTTTTACAGTATTTTGTAGCGCAGCAAGTTGAACTGCGGTATTTTCCAATTCAGAAAGTGAGCCCGTTGGTTTGGTCAGTTGTAACTGATGTGCTTCAGCCTGTTGTTTTGCGTCAATACTTGGTTGTTTACATGCTTCAAGCCACCAGCTCATTTACTTTCTCCTTTTAACACTATAGGAAAACCGGCCACACAAAACACAACGTGGTCAGCAATCTGACCAAGTTGTTGATGTAAGCGGCCAGATTCATCGACAAATTTACGACTGAGTTGCCCCATAGGTACAACGCCTAGTCCAGTTTCATTACTGACTAAAATAATTTCGGATTTTAAGGTCGGAAGCACTTCAAGTAATTTTTGGCATTGCTGCGACTGAAAATCTTTCTGTTCATTCAATAATAAATTACTCATCCACAAAGTCATGCAGTCCACCAAAATAAGTTGATTGGCTTGATCAATTTGCACTAGGCGATCGGCTAAATACAGCGGTTCTTCAACCAGACCCCAATCTGTAGGACGGTCTGCTTGGTGATGCTGTATTCGCTCACGCATTTCATCGTCATAGGCTTGCGCTGTCGCAACATACGTTACACTTAAGCCACTGTCTTTGGCTTTTTGTTCAGCCAATCGGCTTTTTCCTGAACGTGCGCCACCTAGTATCAATTGAATCATGCTATTTGCTGTTCCTTGTCTAAGCCGTGAATATGAGCGAACAATGGATATTGTTCATAAACAGTTAATGGGCCTTGTAAGAGCTGCGCCTGATAACTACCAAAACTTAACTGGTGAAAATCAATATTAAATTGCTGTTGTTGCAGTTTAGCAATACGCGCAAATACGTCATCACTGTTCATTGCATGTTTATATAAACCCAATGTGATGTGCGGACAATATTCGATAGGTGCAATTTCATCGCTATTCATATTTAAGCATTGTCGAATCTGCGCGAGTTGTTCGAAATCATCCTGAATTTCAATAAATAAAGCACTTTGAAAACTATTAATTTGACCTGTTTTCAATTGAATATTCGTGAAGGATAAGTGCTGAAGCTGTCGCTGCTGTTGTTTGAATTGTTGCTCGGAAAAATTATCGTTATACGTACTTTTTTCAGCGGCTAGAATGGCATCAGCAGTATTCAACGCATTAAAAAAACCGCAAATAAACAAAGTTATATGAAATTGACGCGTGTTCGGCGTATATAAAATATCCGAGAAATGCTCTCTAATTGTAGCTAAATATGCCAATAAATCAGGATCGAGTATTTCTAAATACCATAACGCATAATGCTCACGTCCCAAATGCCACGCAGGATAGTCCTGATTCAGCGTAGGAACGACTGGCATTGATGGTTTAAGAAACACGACTTAATCACTTGAAAATTAATACTGTTTATTAAAACATGAAATGAAATCGACTTGACTGGTTTTTGATTTAGTAATATTCATCTAAAACTGAATTTCATTCATTTTTAGATATTTTACCTTCCTTTATAAACAAAGCCGAATATTTCATTCGGCTTTGAGTGTGTTAATTAAATTTTTTAGTAAACGTGGATACATTCCTTGATGCGTTCAAACGAACTGAGCTATTTGCTCTTGCTTCACCGACTTAGATGAGTTATTCGCCGCATTTTTAGGCTTTAAATCATGCTGGATAGCGTGTTGAAACGCGTTTATCACATCCTGTTCAATTCGTTGAATTTCAGTCTGACGTTCACCTCGAAGTGCAATAAACATTTTTGCAAATTGAATTTGAATATATTCAGTGACTTGTTCAGTTGATAATCCTTCAACCTGCACCGCATATACCATACCTAGCACAATGCCTTGTTCTAAATGGCATGTATTTAGTTCGTATTGCAAATTGGTTTTAAGTGAGCCCAACACTCGTTCATTAACTGAAAGTTTACGTAATGGATCACGTGCGACACGTGCAGATGGATCTTTATAGGCATGTTCACAAGAGTCTATAAAACTTTGAGTCAAGCGGCTAAGATCTTGGGCATGATGTGCGATGGACTGTGTCAACCCTGATTGCACTTCAGTTAATAATACTTTCATGAATTGCTTGACTTGTGGATCAGCCAACGCGACACCGATTGTTTGATGTCCTGAACTTACAGCCTTCCAGGCCAACATGGCATGCACACCATTCCATAACCGATTTTTGATTAATTGAATTTCATCAATATCATCGACCAAAATCATTTGGCGCATTTTTTCCAGCAATGGACTGTTATTTTCCACATAAATAGGCATGTCTGATTCAGCATTGAATAGAATTAAATCCATGCTTTGCAAAATATGGCTTGGATGAAAATTACGACGCATATCCTCTACATACAAAGTCGCTTGACGTTCTTGTTCAGGATTGAGCCGAGTCGCATCTTCAATTTCAATTTGATCATCTGCTTCAACTTCATCTAATTGAAACTGTTTAAAAATATTGTATTTAATACGCAGTTGACGATAAAGATTCTGATCAGTCAGTTTCGAAACCATGCGGTTTACCACCGTGTCACAGAAATAGTGATGCCGCATAATTTGGTCTGCAACATCTTGACCTGCCAAATCTTCTAAAGCTTGGCTGAGATGCTGTATTAATAACTGTTTTGCGCCGACTTTATTTAAAATAATCAGTAAGGTGAGCGGCTCAATCGCTTTTTCATCGTGAGCAATATGTCGCGCATATAACCCCTGTGCAATGGTTTTAGCTTCTTCAGCAATGGCTTTTTCAGGTAAACAAATCGCAACTAGACTCGATTGCGTGTACATATCCTGCATTTGCTGAATATTTTCAGCATCAATAACCTCCATATTTTCTATACGTTCATCATAAGACAGTTGTCCGTAGCGAATGCAATAGGTACCAAAAGCATTTACCGCAGAGCGATACAGTGGATTACGTGTAGAAGCATAGATTTTTTTGGGGCGAGTATAGCCATCCCAATGCGATAAAATTTGCGCTAAATAGCCACCACCAATCGCACCAAAACCATGAATTCCAACAGTTAACTGATTTAGTGTCTGTGGAAACGCTTCTTGAACCTTTGGCATTTCTAAATGTGCAGTAAATGGATCAAGCTCTAATAGGCAGTCATACATACACTCATAATAATAATGTGCCTTGGATAGCATATTTTCATTCGGTGTTTTGATGTCTTTAAACAACATGGTAATGCCGCCAGCATCATAGGCTGAAGTGACACCATTTTCAGAGTCTTCAAACATTAAACACTCTGAGGTTTTTAAGTTAAGTTTTTGCGCCGCCCGCATAAAAATTTCTGGATGTGGTTTGCCCTGCTCAACTTCGTCCCCACAAACCAAGACATCAAAGAATTTATAAACATTGGCATTAATTAAATATTCTTCTGCAATAGCTCGACGACTTGAAGTTGCCACAGCCATACGTAAACCAGACTTACGTAATCGTTCAAGTACTTGTACCAAACCTTTTTTAATGGGCACACCGTACTTACGTACACTTTCTAACTCCAACTCATCTGCACGTTTACGAATTTCAGCATAGGGAATGTTTTCATCATATTCTTCTTGAGCCAGTCGATGCGCACTTTGTGCACTTAAACCGAGACAGTTGATTAAATATGATTCAGAAAACTCCACACCAGTCAATTCTAGAGATGCCTGTTTCAAGGTTTGAAACCGTAAACGCTCAGTATCAAACATTGTTCCATCCATATCAAAAATTGCACCCAGTACAAGATCATTATTGAATTTAAGCATTTAAACTCCGTTATTGTTTTAATGCTAAAAGCATAAAGGAGTATTTTTACAATCCATTCATTTGAGATTTAATGAAACAATTTAGGTTATTTTTTAATCAATTATTAAGCAATCTCATGACTATTTGTAACCTTAGACATCTCACAAGTAACATTGTGTAAGCAAAATACTGTAGGGTCATTTGCGATTTATCTAAGCCAAACCATATTTTCTCTATGTAACGATTAAATCATTTCCTCATTACTCGATACCGTATGCTCAACTTTCATTTTGCTAAATAAGATAAAAAATATCATTAAAGCTAGCATCACGAATAATAAGAAATAATAGGGAAATGCCCGATGCCATTGATATAAGCCTGTACTGATTATGGGTCCAATCACAAAACTTAAAGCTTGTGTTGCAGTGCACCAACTCGCGACTTTGGTTTGTAAGTGATTTGGAGCTGATTGTGCGGCTCCTGTGCTAAAGGCAGGAATTAAACATGCGACTGAAATTCCATACAACACATAGGTTGCTTGGAAGATGCTTAGATTAGCAGTAAAAGATGAGATGCTTAGCGCCAAAACCATATTCGTCAGCCCTACCCAAAGCAAGCGATAGACTGACCATCTTAAATACTTTGCAAGCAGAGTCTGCATAAGTACTAACGAAATTCCAACAATCAACGAACATTCTGCAAAATGCACTGCACCTTGTGCTGCATTCATATCAAAACGATCTTGAATATAAAAGCCAGCAGTCAAATTGACAGTAACAATGGCAAGGTACAAGCTAAAGCCTAGTATCAACCATGCATAGCATTGTTTAATACCAAAATTGGATGCAGTTTTAGATACAGACTCATTATTAATAATTTCTGACTTTTGAAAAGTTAAAGTTTGCGGTTCAAAAGCTATAATAACGATGCCTGAAATCAGACTTAATATAATAATTGCACCCCATAGCGGCGTCATCATACCACCAAGACCTAATAATAAGGTCGTCAGTAATGGTCCTACAATGACACCGACACTGTTTAATGCGCCGAATTTAGCCATAGCCTGCGAACGTTGTTGTTCGTTGTTATTGGTCGTCATGACATAACTTTGTAAGGCAATTTGTGGCATCGCCATAAATACACCAGTTGCTGCACGCGCAAACATGAGCAAACTAAACAAGACCACTAGACTTACTTGAGCACTTAATCCGTAATTCAATACCACAGCAAAAAGCCCCCAAGTGATCGCCATACCCACCAATCCAATGCTGAGTAATTGATAAATTGAAAATTTGTTTTGCTTTTTAGAAATGTATAACGCAGAAATTGCCATCAGTAATGCACCAATAGACACCATTGCACCACCTTGTAATTCGGATAGTTTGAGCTCTCGAATTAAAGGTGCGAGCAAAGGAAGTATCATAGAAAAACTTGCACCATTGGCTAAACTAGCGGCAATAAACAGCTTGTTATTACGATCCATTATTTTTGTTATCCATTTTTAGTGGCTACGTTATAACCAATCGATGTGGCTTAAGCCACCCCTATTTTGTAAGCTGGCTTAGCTCTTATTTTTTGAATAATTTAAACGTGGCGGCATTGTATTACAGAACACAATTCATTTTTTGATAAGCCCAGTTGTCATCGGCTACTCGTAATATACTGGCAAATAAAACAGCCTTTACGCTTCTAAATAAAGGCTCATTTAATTTATTTCTTCAAACAGTGATGTTTAAGATATTTAGGCCTATGACTTAAGCATCTAAAACATCGGCAAATTCCGCGCCTAACACCTTGGCTAAATCTTGTGGTTTTAAACCAATATCCAGGCCACGTTTACCACCACTGACATAAATTTTATCGAGCTGTGCTGCCGAAGCATCAATGACTGTTTTTAAACGCTTTTTCTGACCAACAGGACTAATCCCACCCACCAGATATCCAGTTAAACGCTCTGCATCTTTAGGATCAGCCATTTTTAATTTTTTGCAGCCAAACGCTGAAGCGACCTTTTTCAAGTTTAGTTGATATTCAACCGGTAAAACGGCGACAAAATAATTTTTATCATCGGTAACCATTAAGGTTTTAAACACAACATCAACACTTAAGCCAAGTTTTTCAGCTGCTTCTAAGCCAAAACTTTTGGCATCTGGATCGTGTTCATATTCATGAATTGTAAATTCTATTTTGTTGGATTTTAAAAGTTTAGTTGCAGGAGTCATTACTTTTTCGTTTTTCCATTACTACTCTACGGCTTTATTTATTATATGCCTTTCAGCAATCAAAATTCGACACCAATACATTTCCTACGACCTTAAGACTGATGTTGACAATCTTTAACATTGATTTGCTTGTAAGCAAAACCAACTAGCGTATAAAATTCATGCAAAACATAATGCTACAACAATAATATGCCTTCGATTTATCAACTTAAACCCGCCTTTCAAAATTTACTTCGGCCCTTAGTTAAATCTCTTTACACAATAGGTATTAGCGCAAATCAAATCACTTTGCTTGCTATGTTTATTTCTTTAGCTGTTGCAAGTTTCATTTATATTTATTTTTCTAAACATGGCATCGGGCTTTTATTGTTGATCTTTCCCCTTTGGATGCTCATTCGGATGGCTTTTAATGCAATTGATGGCATGTTGGCTCGTGAATTTAATCAGCAATCTAAACTTGGTGCTTTTTACAATGAACTATGCGATGTCATCTCTGACACTGCTTTATATTTCAGTTTGATTTGTTTTGCATTTATTCAAGCAGAACTACTGCTACTTGCCTGTTTTCTTTCGATATTGTCTGAATATACAGGGGTCATGGCACCCCTCATTGGAGCAGAACGCCGTTATGATGGCCCAATGGGGAAAAGTGATCGTGCCTTGGCCTTTAGCCTAATTTGCATTGTTATAGCAGCATATTCAATGTTTGATTTTGGTCTGAGCTTGCTGTCTCAGATCTGTAATGGCATTTTAATCATCATTATTTTGTTACTTGCAGTGACCATTTTTAACCGTATTAAAAACAGTATCCATATACCTGAATAAATCATTTTAACCACGCACTTTTGAGCTGCGATTTTTAGCTTTAATTTTTTAAAACCAAGAAATTTGAATTTTATAAGAGAATTAACCATGTATAACAACACACAACATACGTTTATTAGCCACGACGGCACTGCTCTTTTTTATCAGCATTGGGAAAACGCAGAACCAAAACGTAATCGTAAGAAAAAAGCCGTGATTTTGTTTCACCGTGGGCATGAGCATTCAGGACGAATGGCACATTTGGTTGAAGAACTGGGTTTAAACGAGTTTGATTTTTTTGCCTGGGATGCCCGTGGTCATGGTCAATCTCCGGGTGAACGAGGAGATGCACCGAGTTTTTCTGCATGTGTACACGATATCCAATATTTCGTCCAACATTTACATGCGGAGTACAACATCCAGCCAGAAAACATTGCCATAGTTGCTCAGAGTGTCGGTGCGGTTCTAGCTGCAACATGGGTACATGACTATGCACCTAAAATTCGTGCGCTGTGTTTAGCCTCACCTGCCTTTGATATTAAATTATATGTGCCCTTTGCAAAACCAGGTCTAAATTTACTCAGTAAAGTACGCGGTAACTTTTTTATTAACAGTTATGTCAAAGCAAAAATGCTCACGCACGATCAAGAGCGTGCAAAAAGTTATGACACCGACCCTCAAATTGCCCGCGCCATTTCAGTCAGAATGTTACTTGGTCTGTATGCAGCGTCAGAACGGATTGTTCAAGATGCACAACATATTTTTGTGCCAACGCAAATTCTTTGTTCAGGCTCAGACTTCGTGGTTCAGCAAAAACCTCAACGTGAATTTTATGCAAAACTGCCACATCCATTAAAAGAGTTTCATGTGTTGGATGGCTTTTACCACGATACTTTAGGCGAAAAGCAACGTCAGATTGCAACTGATAAAATTCGACGTTTTATTCTGCAATGCTTTGCACAAAACTATGCAGCACCGAATGTCTTAAATGCCGATAAAATTGGCTCAAGTTGCGCCGTTGCCGAAACTTTGAGTTCTACACTTCCTAAAAACTCGCTTAAACACGCCTTTTGGAATCTAACCAAGCAAAATCTAAAAATTGGCAGCATGTTTTCCAGTGGCTTAAAAATTGGGGAAGATACAGGCTATGACTCTGGCAGTACACTCGACTTTGTTTATCGCAACCGGACTGAGAGTTCCAATCCCATTGGCAAGTTGATTGATCGCCAATATTTAAATGCCATTGGCTGGCGTGGTATTCGTGTACGTAAGCAAAATATTGAAGCCATGCTGAAAAAATATGCCAATCAGATCATTCAAAATCAGCAAGCTGTCAGAATTATGGACATTGCTGCGGGTCATGGTCGCTATATATTGGATGCCGTTCAACAGCTTCCGCAGCAACCTGACTCCATTTTGCTGCGCGATTACAGCAACCTAAATGTAGAAGCGGGACAGAAAATGATTGAGCAACGTGGTCTAACTGATCTTGCCCAATTTGTCCAAGCCGACGCTTTTGATACTGCTTCACTTGCCAGTGTAGAACCCAAACCTACCCTTGCCGTGGTATCAGGACTTTATGAATTATTTAGTGATAACGATCTACTACGCAAATCCTTAACAGGTCTTAGCCAAGCGATCGAATCACAAGGCTACTTGATCTATACAGGACAAATTTGGCATCCACAACAAGAGTTCATTGCTCGTGCGTTGACCTCACATCGCGAAGGAGATGCTTGGGTGATGCGTCTTCGTTCTCAAGCAGAAATGGATGCCTTAGTCGAACAAGCTGGATTTAAAAAAATCGATCAAGTTATTGATGAATTTGGTATTTTCACCGTTTCAGTCGCTCAAAAAATCTAAATGGGTGAACAGCATGCTAGATTCAAACAAACAAGATGGCACATGGAAGCTCGGTCTACTCTGCCTAGCGGTGCTTGCGCCATTCTTTTTTCTTAGCTATGGCTTTGCAAATCAATACACATCTGGACTGTCTCAAGTCCCATCCATCGTTTTTGCTTGGGAGAAATACATCCCGCTTTGGCCATGGAGTATCGTGCCTTATTGGTCGATTGATTTATTTTATGGCTTATCTTTACTGCTGTGTTGGAATCGTTTTGAGTTAAAACAGCATGTACTTAGGCTATTTACTGCACAGATTATTTCTATTACCTGCTTTTTGCTGTTCCCGCTCAAATTTAGTTTTGAACGTCCGGAACTCAGCGGATTTTTTGGATTGTGGTTTGATGTATTGATGGGCTTCGATAAACCGTTCAATCAAGCCCCGTCTTTACACATTGTTCTGTTGGTGATTTTGTGGGAGTTTTACCGTCGTCATAGCCAAGGAAAATTAAAATTTCTCGTCGATGCTTGGGCATTTTTAATTGGTCTATCCGTGCTGACCACTTGGCAGCATCATTTTATTGATATCCCAACAGGCATTCTCGTAGGTGCACTGTGTTTATGGTTATTTCCTCTACAAGTTCAATCACCTTTGGCAAAAAATCTAACTAGCCGCCTAACGCTTAAACATCTGAAAATTGGTGGCTTATATCTACTCGGTGCATTTTTTTTAGCCGCGCTTGCCAATGCTAAAGGCGCTTGGCTTTGGTTACTTTATCCGGCATCGAGTCTATTGATGGTCGCATTGGCTTACTTTTTCAATCGACCGCATTTATTCCAGAAGCAAAGTAATGGACAAATGACCATTGCAGCTTGGCTACTTTACGCGCCTTATTTTCTATTTGCGTGGCTCAATAGCCGTTTGTGGACAAGATCGCATCAAGAAGATTCAAAAATTATCCATTTTCAACAGCATGATCTATATTTAGGTCGTATTCCAAATCAACAACACCTTCAATACTATCAAGCCTGCTTGGATTGCTGCGCTGAAATGCCTATTGCACGGAAGCAAGATGACCAAAATTATAAACAGATTCTCAGCCTAGATTTAATTCCTTTGCAAGCGACACAGCTCAAGCAAGCAGTAATTGTTTTAGATGAATTAATTGGACTTGATATAACAATTGATAAATCGACTCACAATGCCGAAGTTTTGGTATTTTGCGCACTGGGCTATTCTAGAAGTAGCGCTGTCCTCACTGCATTTTTACTCAAGCATTATCCCGAACATTCTGTTGAAGATTGCATTAGAATCATTCGTCATGCACGTCCATGGGTAGTCTTAAATCAAGCTCAAATCAAGCAACTTGATATCTATCGCCTTAAACTTAAAGGTTTAGCACCATGACCATGCAAATGCGACTACTTGCCAAGCTGCTAAATTGCTCGAAGGGATTACTTTGCTCTGCATATCTAGCATTTATTTTCAGTCTCTTACTGCTTATTTGGCATCGCCAATCACTTATTTTAGATAGCTTATTTTGCTTGATCTGTTTGCTGCTGATCGCCCTACAACATTTTGTCAGTATTCGTGTTCAATTTGATGCGGATATCTTAGAGATGCTGAGTCAGCCATCTAACAGCACATCTCAAGATGTGCAACTTGAATCGCTAACTACTGAACTGGATCAGAGTCTGATTGCTCTAAATCTAATGCCGCCCGCCAAAGCCAATCGTACTTGGTCAGTTCGACTTCAAGCTTGCAAAGGTTTATTTAGGCTTCAAATTCTGCTCTTGGTCTTGCAATATTCCGTTTTTATTTGCATATTTTTGCTTTATCGATAGATAACTATAAAGAACATCATGCCAACATTACCCACGCCAGATTCCAATAACACGATTATTCGTCCCAATAAACGAGGGAATATTTTAAGCCGTTCATTGGCTCGGTTCATTGCCTATCTTACTCGTCGAGGTGCACGTCTGCTCACTGGCGCACGTAGCCTTTGGGTCGGCTGCAAACCTGTGATGAAACAGCGGATTTACTATGCTAACCATAACAGTCATATCGATTTCATCCTACTGTGGTCATCTTTGCCAACCGATTTAAGACGACAAACACGCCCGATTGCGGCATCAGACTATTGGTTAAAGGATGGTTTTCGACGCTTTTTGATTCAGGACACTTTTACCGGTGTGACCATTCAACGTAACCGAGTGAATAATCAAGACCCTTTACAGCCTGTAAAAGATGTTTTGGCAGAAGGTTATTCAATTATTTTCTTTCCTGAGGGCACGCGTAATCTAAATGATGATGTTGAACTATTAGAGTTTAAAAGCGGCTTATACCATTTAAAAACTCAGTTTCCTGATGTAGAGGTGGTTCCAGTCTGGATTTCAAACTTAAAACGCGTCATGCCCAAAGGTGCATTGGTTCCCTTGCCACTACTTTCCACGGTGATTTTTGGGCAGCCTTTAATCCATGATGAAAAGCAGAGTAAAGCAGACTTTTTACATTATGCCCAAGCTGAATTGCTGAAACTTAAAGCATTGGAGTACCAATAATGGATTTAAGTAATGCACAAATGACCTATTTATTGTTTGGTATCTTTGCCGCCATTTTGGTATTTGCATCAACGATCGGTTATATCCTGAAACTCCGAGCTGGCTACGCTCCGGCCCCTGTCATCGACAACTTAAATGCACGTATCAATGCATGGTGGGTCATGTTGTTGGTATTGGGTGCAGCCATCATGCTAGGAAAAATAGCCTTCGTGGTGTTATTTGCACTGATTTCGCTGTTCGCCCTACGTGAATTCATTAGCCTATTGCCAACACGCCGTGGCGACTATTTTCCTCTGCTGATTGCTTTTTATTTTGTTATTCCTTACCAATACTATTTGGTCTATATCGATTGGTACGGGCTGTATTCGATTTTTATCCCGTTGTACGTGTTTTTACTCATTCCAATTGCCACTTTAAAACAAGAAGATACCACGCGCTTTTTAGAGCGCAGCGCCAAAATACAGTGGGGACTGATGATCAGTGTGTTCTGTATCTCGCATGTGCCTGCACTGTTAAATTTAAAACTGCCCGGTTTCAGCGGTGAAAAAATTTGGTTGGCTATTTGGTTGATTATGGTAGTGCAAGCCTCCGATGTGCTGCAATATGTCTGCGGTAAGCTGTTTGGCAAACACAAAGTTGCACCCGTTCTTTCCCCATCTAAAACCATTGAAGGCTTACTTGGCGGGATTGTCTTAGCTACGGCGCTTGGCGTGGTAATGTCTTGGCTAACACCTTTTAATTATATACAGGCCACAATTATTGGTTTGATTGTCTGTATTTTTGGTTTCTTTGGTGGTTTGGTCATGTCTGCGATTAAGCGTGATCGCGGTGTGAAAGATTGGGGGCAATTAATTCAAGGTCATGGTGGTATGTTGGATCGAATTGATTCTATTTGCTTTTCTGCGCCAGTATTCTTCCATATTTTGCGTTATTGGTGGTCTTAGACTTTATTTAAAAACTTCATAATTTAGAAAGCTCCATACGAGTTAGACCAATTTCAAATTTCTAACTAAAAAAATCCCGAATGTATCGGGATTTCTTATGTGTGGAGCCTGATTTAATGATGAATCAAGCCCAAATTAAACATCACTTGAAGTAAATTTCTTTAAAATCGCTGCACGGCGTTTAGGAAAAATATTAGCTTTGTCCAAATCCCCTTCATAATGATCATAAACTCGTTTATCCATCATCTTAAACCATAGTGAGGGTACTAATGCCGGAATTAACATAGTTGCATAACCACTTGGCAATTCTGGCGCTTCATCAAAATGTCGTAGTGCCTGAAATGGTCGAGTTGGATAGGCATGATGATCAGAATGACGCTGCAATTGATACAAAAATAAATTCGTCACAATATTATTGTTGTTCCAACTGTGTTCAGGCATCGTACGCGCATAACTGCCATCAGCCTTTTGCTCACGCTTTAAACCATAATGTTCAATATAATTAATAATTTCAAACAGGCTCACCCCATAAAATGCTTGAGTGACTAAATATGGCGTGACCCGCACACCAAACACTTTTAGCATAGCGGCATGGAAACCAGCACTCATCGCCCAACCATGAAACAGCTCATTTTCTTTGGAAAAGAAGCTTAAACCTTTACGTTTTAATCTCTGCTTTTCAATTCGAATCGCTGACTTAATTCCGCCAAATACGGTACGTGGCCAAAACTCATAAAATGTTTCGCCCATTTTTGAAGATGCAGGATCTTCAGGTGTTGCAGCACGTTTATGATGACCGTATGGATGCTCAATCCGGAAATGGCTATAACCCAAAGGTGCTAGTGTCGCATGCGCCCAGTAATGATCTTTTTTATGCGGACGATGGCAGAGTTCATGCGCTGTATTTACCCCAACACCATTTATTGCCCCCATTGAAATACCAAGCAGCAATTGATCAATCAGTGATACATCCTTACGTGTCACTACAAAACCTGCGAAAGCGTTCGCAGCCATTTGTAGTGGAATAAAGAGTTTTACAATGCGGTCATAATACGGATCATTCACCAAGACTTTAATATCATCATCTGTTGGATTGTTAGCATCATCACCAATCAACGCATCTAAAGCGGGAATGATCACATGCAACAACAGTGGTCCCCCCATCGCAAACAGTTTTTTTGTCGATTTTGGACCAAAATGATAGCCGGCTAAAATCCCCATTCCAATAACAGGTAAGCCTGGACTGAGTAGCCAGCCATAGCGTTTTCTATCTAAAACACTGCCAATTTTCTTTTCCAATTGTGCAAGCTGCTGTTCATTTAATTTTACTGGTGCATTCATGCTCTTATCTTCCCTATTTACTTCTTCTGTGTTTATATTCAACAAATAAGGATTGCGATAACAGTTTTAAGCGTCCAAAAAAACTATGTGATCGTCTTTGGCATGTATGGATATATGCTGGCCTTAAAGCACATAAAGATGATGTTTTACTATAAAATTAAGATGAGTAAATATTTGAAATATGGATGCTTTAAGTAAAATTTTTGATGATATTCATTTACACCGTTCAGAATATATTTATCTAAAATCTAAACAAGCGTGGTCATTTCAGTTCCAAGATCATGGCGCAATGATTGCCTATGTAGTTATATCGGGTCAGTGCCTAGTACAACTTAACAACGAACAGATTCAACTTGAAGCTGGCGATTTATGCTTAATTCCATCTGGCCAAAATCATCAATGCCGATCTATTCATATTGATCCTTTAGTTGAGTCACTCAATATCACACCGCTCTTTCAAGAAAAGCGACATAAAACTGTAGATTTAAATCCGTCTGAATCAGACACAACTGAAGAATTGTTGATGCTTGCAATTCGGGGGCATGTCGACAGCATTATGGCGCGACCACTGTTTAATGCATTACCGAATGTTTTGCATATTCAACATATTATGAGCAGCACTGCACCAGAATGGCTGCAAATCGGCTTGCAGTTTTTAGCTGTCGAAGTGAATCAAATCCGCCCAGGCCGCGACAAAATTTTGGATCATTTAGTGAGTATCTTATTTATAGAATGTGTACGTGATTATATTGCGGCAATGCCAAACTCAAGTAACTGGTTACATGCACTCAGTCACCCTGAACTATCGAATGCACTGGCCGCCATTCATGAACAACCACAACAGCCATGGACGGTAGAAAGTCTGGCTGAACAATGCTGTATGTCGCGTTCAAAATTTGCGAGTTTATTTACACAGATAGTTGGTGAAACTCCATTGGCCTATTTGCAACAGCACCGTTTACGTCTGGCTGCACAACATTTAAAAATGGGCCAACTTACCATTCAGCAAATTGCCTATCGTGTTGGTTATTCATCTGAAACAGCTTTTAGCCAAACTTTTAAAAAGTTTTATGACCTCACACCAACACAATATCGACAGCAGTTTCAAGTACAAAAAATATCAGTGAATTAAAATTCCCACATCTAATGTAAAACGAAACAATAGGAACACATTCATTCAACTCAAACGCATTATTGATTTAATGTATTCAAGATAGATTGCACTGGATCTTCACTGTTACCTGCCAATAATTGCTTATGCATGGTCAAATGCTGCATCGACTGAATTTGCGCAGTTTCAATATTCATCAATTTTTCAATTTCAGACGCCAAATTTTCAGGTGTAGCATCATGCTGAATCAATTCTCTAATGACCTTTTTACCCGCAATAATATTGGGTAGAGAATAATAAGGAATTTTGATCAAAAATTTCACCACATGATACGTCAGCCAATTCAGCTTATAAAACGTTACCATTGGACGGTGTAATAACATGGCTTCTAATGTCGCTGTACCCGATGCCAAAGCAACAATATTCGATGCATTCATCACTTGACGACCAATTTTAGATTCGGTGTCAGTATTTTCCATTATGCGGACTTTCGTTTGTAAAGCTTCCGGATATTGCTGTAACAAAGCCTCGATTTGTTGCTTACGCGCATCATTAATGGCTGGAATTAAGAAGATATATTCAGGATGCTTTTTGCTAATGCTCTCTGCTGCAGACAAAACCAATGGCCCCAATCGCTCAATTTCACCACGACGACTGCCTGGTAACAATGCAATGTGCTTGGTCCTTTGATCCAAACCAAGTTCTTGCTGAGCCGCAGCTATTGGATTTTCTAAAGGGAGCTGGCTTGCCAATGGATGTCCGACAAATGCTGCCGGTACGTCCCATTTTTTATAAAATGCTTTTTCAAATGGAAATAGACACAGTACCAAATCAATACTGGCTTTGATTCCGTGCACACGGCCTTGACGCCATGCCCATACTGAAGGACTAACATATTGCACGGTTTTAATTGGTAGATTTTTTTGTTTCAGGCTTTTAGACAGTCTTAAATTAAAATCTGGTGCATCAATGCCGACAAATACATCGATAGGCTCTTTTGTCCAGGTTTCAACCAGACCATCACGTACCGCAAAAAGTTTTTTAATGTCTTTAAGTACTTCAACAATACCCATGACCGATAAAATATCCATCGGAAAATAACTTTTAAAGCCTTCAGCGATCATTTGTGGACCACCAATGCCTTCAAATTCGGCATCTATCCCCTGCTCACGAAAACTACGGATGAGTTTTGCACCCAATGTGTCACCGGAAACTTCTCCGACCACAATACCTATTTTGAGCTTCCGATTTTGCAAGTGCATGTCCTCTTAATTTTGCTGTATTTTACCATAGTGTTTTTATATTTAGTCTTGGCATTCGAATGCTTTTAAATTTGTTTAATGATTAAACCCATACAAATATTTTCTTATTCCAATTTTAAAGAAGGATTAAAATCAATTGATCAAACAGCAAATTTAAACTCAAAAAATAAATATTTACTTTTTTCATTTTTGTTATCTATTTTCTTCATTTTGACTTATGAATTACACAAAAATAAGAATATACAAACACTGAAGCAATAAAAAGATATTCATTGCAAACAATCTTTATCTATTTTTTTCACAAGTAAATCACTAATCGAGACAACGACTTATATGAATTAGTCATAACATATGCACGTTTTTTGATATTTGGCATATAACAATGGTTGGTCCTTTAGAGTTCATTCTGGCAGGTGTAGTAGTTGGTTTCTGCGTAGGCATTACCGGTGTTGGTGGTGGCTCTCTCATGACCCCAATATTAATTAGCCTATATAAAATTGAACCTCACATTGCAATTGGTACGGACTTACTTTATGCCGCAATTTCAAAATTTTGTGGTTCTTTAGTCCATGCCCGTAAAATGAACATTGTTTGGCCCATCGTCATCTGGCTAGCTGTCGGAAGTATTCCTGCATCATTTGCCACACACTGGGTACTTGAAAACTATTTAAGCCAATCTACGCACTATAAAACGGTCTTAACAATGGTGCTTGGCTTCATGCTGACCCTGACAGGGATCTCAATTATTTTCCGTGGTCATATTGAACAATTCTTTAATAAGTTCCGTAAAAAATCTGAATTCGACGACATGAGTTCTGACTTAGAACGCGTTAATCTACAAGCCAAAAATAAACGCGCTCTAATTATCATTATGGGTATCGTTCTAGGTGTATTTGTGACCTTATCATCTGTGGGTGCAGGTGCTTTCGGTATTATGGCATTGGTTTTAATGTTCCCTAATTTACCAATGATTCGAATTATTGGCTCAGACGTTGTACATGCTGTGCTCCTAACTTTAGTTGCAGGTTTAGGACATATGAGTTCAGGTAACGTCGATTTTCATTTATTAGGTTGGTTACTTTGTGGTTCTATTCCTGCCATTATCATTGGTACGCTCATTAGTTCACGTTTACCTGAAAAAGTTATCCGTAAAGTTTTAGGTATCACGCTATTTATGCTAGGTATGAATTTCATTATCAATCCAGTAAAAGCGAAACCTGTAGAAAAGCCAGTGGTTGCAACACTTGCTGCACCTGCAGCAATTAACACTCAGGTTTAAATTAACTCCCCGATTCATCACTTTTTTTTCAGAGACTTATTGATCTTTTTTATAACATTTGAGTGGTACATTCATGTTATATTCGGGTCACGAAACAACCTTTTGTATACTCAAACCAGTGACGGCAATGAATACTTTACAGTCTAATTCTACTTTCCAAAACGACATTGATGACGTGAATGTAAAAAGCATTCAGCCACTTGTTACTCCTGCAGAACTAAAAAAAGAGTTACCTCTGACTGAAACTGCCTATCAAACAGTCCTACAAGGCCGTGAAACTGTTCGTAATATTTTAGATGGTAATGACAAACGTCTATTTGTTGTCATTGGCCCATGCTCAATTCACGACACAGTCGCTGCGCATGATTATGCAGATCGCTTAAAAGCGTTAAGTGATAAAATTAAAGATTCAATTTATGTGGTGATGCGTGTTTATTTTGAAAAACCACGTACTACTGTCGGTTGGAAAGGTCTCATTAATGACCCTGATATGAACGACTCATTCAATATTGAAAAAGGTCTACGCATTGGTCGTAAACTCTTACTTGAGTTGAATGAAAAAGGTTTACCTTGTGCAACTGAAGCATTAGACCCGAACTCACCACAATACTACCAAGACCTGATTTCATGGTCTGCTATTGGCGCGCGAACAACTGAAAGTCAAACTCACCGTGAAATGTCTTCTGGTCTTTCATCACCTGTCGGTTTTAAAAACGGAACTGATGGTGGTTTAACTGTTGCAACAAATGCGATGCAATCGGTTAAACATGGCCACAGCTTCTTAGGTTTAAGCGATCAAGGACAAGTTTCTGTTATTCGTACAAGCGGGAACCCTTATGGTCACGTTGTACTTCGTGGCGGTAACGGTAAACCAAATTACGACGCAGGCTCTGTAGCTGAAGCGGAAGCTGCTCTTGCTAAAGCCAAAGTAAGTAGCAAAATTATGATTGATACTAGTCATGCGAACTCAAACAAAGACCCGTACCTACAACCCCTTGTGTTGAAAAACATTACTGAACAAATCCTTGACGGCAACAAGTCAATCGTGGGTATTATGGTCGAAAGTCACTTAAAAGGTGGTCGTCAGGATATTCCTGTCAACCTGTGTGACCTCGAATATGGTAAATCAGTGACTGATGGTTGTATCGATTGGGATACAACTGAAAAAGTCTTGTTAGAGATGCATGAAGCACTTAAAGATGTCTTGCCGACTCGCTAAGTGACTAAAACGCCATCTTAAAGATGGCGTTTTACTTTTAAGGGGAAATAAGTCTAATGAATGAAATCGAAAATACGTTAAGTCATATTGAAAACTTCCAATATATACATGAGCACTTATTGACCTCAGGACAACCATCGCCAACTGAACTGCAAACAATTAAAGAATATGGTGTTTCAACAGTCATCAATTTAGCGCTTACCGATGCATCGAATCACATCGACAATGAAGATCGTATTTGCTTGGATCTAGGGCTAAACTATATTCAAATTCCTATTTCTTGGGACACACCATCTGATGACCAATGTTTATTGGTACTAGACATGATTGATCATTTGGTTCAAGGCCAAACTGTGTGGCTACACTGTGCTAAAAACTTCCGTGTCAGCAGTTTAATGTATCTATATCGCCAATATTTTATGGATATAGACATGCCTACAGCACAAGAACACTTGCATCAAATTTGGGAACCAAATGAAACTTGGACAGGCTTAATTCATGCTGTCGCTGTACAGCTACAAGGCCGTAAAGCAACACAAGATTTACAACATGCCCTGATTCACCCTGATCATTTTGCGTGAGTGATCAAAACCGTCGCTGTTGATAAAATACCTTCTTGACGTCCAGTGAACCCTAGCTTTTCTGTTGTAGTCGCTTTCACACTGATTTGTGTAACATCAACTTGCAATACATCGGCAATACTTTGACGCATTTCTAAGTTATGTTTTGCAAGTTTTGGGCGTTCACACGCCACGGTGATATCTGCGTTATTCAACACATAACCACGATCTAAAATGAGTTGATAGACATGCTTGAGTAACACACGACTATCAGCACCTTTAAATTTTGCATCGGTGTCTGGAAAATGCTGTCCAATATCACCCAGTGCTAATGCGCCTAGCAAAGCATCACACAATGCGTGCAGTACAACATCACCATCTGAGTGAGCTTTTAAGCCATGTGTATGTGGGATCTGTACACCCGCTAAAGTAACGAAGTCACCTTTGTCAAAAGCATGTACATCCATTCCTTGACCAATACGAATTTGAGCAATCACGGCATAAATCCTTTAGAAAATAATAATTGAAATCTTGTATTCCCACTTTCTATTTCGCTATAGTGTGGGCAAGCGCAACATAGTGAAAGTATAAGCGATCATGCTGTTGAAAACTGATATAAATATCATCAAAAAATTCGGCTTAATTGTGTTATTTGGGCACTGTTTTACAGGTATGGCCCATGCGAACAGTATTGACTGCACACAACCGAAGCATGCATCACAGAAGCAATATTGCTCTAAGGCTTTAGACGAACCTCGCGAAAAGCTAGACAATTTATTTTTGACTGCACAACTTATTACTGATGCACCAGTACGTTTACTCATCGATACGCAAACACTGTGGTATAACCGTATTCAACAATGTAAAAACTTAGATTGTTTTAAGCAGCAGTTTGAGTTACGTCATGAAGATTTGAATATTTATACCTCAATGAATCAGAGCCTAACTCAGCATTTTCTAAAATTTGAAAATGGTCATTTTGCAGCTTCGCCTGTGCATCTAAAAGTTCATCAGTTGACTAAAGACCGAATCAAAATTGAAGGTATTGCCTACCGCAATCCTAACAATCGCGTAGAAACGCAAACGATTCCGTTTCTAGCCTACACAACACCAAATCAAAAAACTGAAATTACAGACAATGAAAATGACTGTAAGTACACCTTTAACTACAGCAAAGCACTGCTTTCTGTACAAACTACGCAAAAAGGTTGTGAGCGGTTTTCTGGGATTTATCGACTATACGATTAATTCTAAAAAATTAAAAAGCCTCAATAATTGAGGCTTTTTAATACATTGCCTTAAATTGGATGTGTACGTGCGACTTGTTGGCTAATCATCGCAGCCGTTGCAGCAGATAAAGTCCAACCTAAATGACCGTGGCCTGTATTATAAAAAATATGCTCTCGTTTGCCCGCATTCACGACTGGCATCATATTCGGCATCATTGGTCGAAGTCCTGCCCAAGGCACTACATGCTCAGTTGAAAGATTAAAATTGCGGTTAGACCAATCAATCAATGGTTGAATTCGATCAGCACGTATATCGCGATTGTAGCCATTAAACTCGGCTGTACCTGCGACACGTAAACGATTTTCTCCTAATCGTGAAGTTACAATCTTGGCACTTTCATCAAGTAAGCTCACCCAAGGTGCATTTGCCTGACTTTCTTCATCATTTAAGTTAATTGTAATTGAATATCCTTTAACTGGATAAACATTGACGCGATCTCCCAATTTATGGGCAAGTTCATAACTTCCAACACCACCACAGACCACGACTGCATCAGCTTTGAGTATTTCTGTTTCTTCTGAAGCTACCATGTTTTCGTTACTTGCTTTTAAGCGTAAATTTACACCATGATCATGATGTTCAAAATCAGTGACTTCAAAGCCCCATAAATAATTTACATCATAGCGTTCTGTGGCTTTAGCAAGCTGAGTGGTAAATTTATGAATATCTCCCGTTGCATCTCCGGGACAATAAAATCCAGCATAATATTCACCCGTCAAACTCGGTTCAATTTGTCTAATTTCAGCCAAAGTTACAGGATGACGCTCTAACCCTCCCTCACAGAGCATATTATTGACTTGAGTTGCAACTTCATAATCATGTTGATTATGAAAGAAATGTAAAATACCGCGCTTTTCGAGGTCAAATTGTAGTTTTTCATTTTCTGCAATTTCAAACAAACGTTGACGCGCCATCAAGGCTAAACGTACTGTTTCATGCGTATTGGCACGATAATCTTTAATATGCCCCATGAACTCAAAGAGCCATGAGTACTTATGCAAATTAAAACTTGGGTTGAGTAACAACGGTGCTGTTTTTTGCGACATCCACTTTATGCCTTTCAGCACAGTGGCTTTTTGGTTCCAGACTTCAGCATTACATGCTGAAAGTTGCCCGCCATTGGCAAATGATGTTTCCATTGCGGGATATAAATGTTTATCAACAACTGTGACTTTATATCCCAATAAACCTAATTCATAAGCGGTCGTAACCCCTGTAATACCCGCTCCAATGACAACAATATGACACATATAGGCTCCTTGGAAATTTTATTTCCTATGCTCGCCCCATCTGTCATTGATACCTGAGAGCTTCGGTGAGCCATGATGTGGCTAACCTTCCCCTTCGGTGAGTAAGTCGTGCTTACTTCTCTCCAGATTTTATGGATGATTACAGTCCTTTTGCCTGAGAGTTTCCTGGGGGAACTTGCTCCTTCGGCGAGCACATCTCGTGCTTCTCTCCTGCAACCACCTGTGGTTTGTTATTCAGCACATATTTGTATTTTGCCTTAACTAGATATGAGCAATTTTTATACCAAAGCTCAAGCCCTAATTTTCAAATTATTGTTAATTTTTATTTTTAAAGACGTTCTATATCGTTAATTTCAAGACTAAGCTATTGATTTTCATTATTAAGAATTAGAATATGATTGAGCAGTTTTTTTAAATTATTTTTGCCATGCCCAATTCAGCACTTTACGCACAATTCGCTTCAATCATCGCATCACATCCAATTGATGAGTTAACTCAAAGTGATTTGTTGTTAGTTGGACAAAGTGAAAAGATAAAAAGTTTTTATGCACCATTTGAAGCCATAAATACTCAGGCTAAAGTCGTGATCGTTGGAATTTGCCCAGGCCAGCAGCAATGGCGAAATGCACTTTTAGCGATGCAATCAGCCTTAGTACTAAATTTACCTGAAAAAGAAGCCTTAAATCTTGCAAAGAATAGCGGTGCATTTAGTGGAGCAATTCGCCACAACTTAACTCGATTGCTCGATCATATCGGTCTTAATGAAAGACTTGGAATTTCATCCACCTCAGAATTGTTTACAGATCATCAGGAAATGGTTCAGCTGTGTTCTGCATTACAGCAGTGCATACTCATTCATGCTAAGAATTATGCTGGATCAGCACCGTCCATGCTAAAAAATGACTTTTTAAAACAACATATTTATGACTATTTTATTCCAATGGTTCTACAACTTCCTAATGCCTTATATATTCCTTTAGGTAAAGGTGTTGATGAGGTACTCAATTATATATCTAACTTAGGCTATTTAAAGCAAGAACAAATCTTGAGTGGTTTACCCCATCCGTCAGGTGCCAATGCTGAACGTATTAAATATTTTTTAGGTGAGAAACCACGTCATCTACTTTCAACACAAACAAATGCTGATCAAATTGACATCAATAAAGAACAACTACTTCAAAGGCTTAGAGCAAATAAAGTTAAGCCTCATTGAATTTTATCCTTTGTTCATCCTCACTTTTACTAAATTTCATCAATAAAAAAGTCAGACCGAAGTCTGACTTTACACACAAAATAAAGCGCTACATTATTTTGGCTCAATCGGTGCAAATGGAGCAACAACATCGGCATTTTGTGCACGATGACGCATGAAGTGATCCATCAAAACAATTGCTAGCATCGCTTCAGCAATTGGGGTTGCACGTACACCCACGCAAGGATCATGACGGCCTTTGGTCAGGACATCCGTATCTTCACGGTTAATGGTAATAGTTTTGCCCGGAGTCGTGATGGAAGCCGTTGGTTTCAGCGCAATCGAAACACGAATATCCTGACCGCTAGAAATACCACCTAAGATACCGCCAGCATGATTTGCAAGGAAACCATCTGTCGTCAACTCATCACGTGTCTCATGACCGAATTGTTCAGCTACGCCAAAACCGTCACCAATTTCCACGCCTTTTACTGCGTTAATTGACATCATGGCATGGGCGATATCTGCATCTAAACGATCAAATACAGGCTCGCCCCAACCTACTGGCACTTTTGATGCAATGATTTCAAGTTTTGCACCACAGCTTGTACCTTGCTCACGAAGTGAGGTCACTAAAGCTTCAAAACGTGGGACTGCATCAGCATCACCACAGAAGAATGGATTGTTTGGTACTTCATTCCAATCCAGTTTTTCTGCTTTTTCCGTTCCAATTTGAGTCACATGTCCACGAATCTCAATACCAAATTTCTCAAATAAGAACTTCTTAGCAATTGCACCCGCTGCAACACGCATTGCAGTTTCACGTGCACTTGAACGACCACCACCTCGGTAGTCACGGAAACCATACTTATGGGTATAGGTATAGTCAGCATGACCCGGACGAAAAGTTTGTGCAATGTTGCCATAATCTTTTGATTTTTGGTCCGTATTTCGAATCAACAAACCAATTGATGTACCAGTTGTTTTACCTTCAAATACACCAGAAATAATTTCAACTTCGTCTGGTTCTTTACGCTGAGTTGCAAACTTAGACGTCCCCGGCTTACGACGATCTAAGTCTTTTTGTAAATCAGCTTCAGAAAGTTCAATACCTGGTGGAACCCCATCAACGATAGCCATTAAGCCAACGCCATGAGATTCACCACAAGTCGTTACACGGAAGAGTTGCCCTATACTATTACCTGCCATGTCAAACGACTCCTTATGCTTGAACAGATTGAATGAATAAATCGCGGTATTTGCGGCACTGCTCAGCAGTTAAAGCAAAGATACCTGTGCCACCACGTTGGAACTGTAACCAGTAGAAGTCAACAGTATTAAAGTTTTGACGCATCGCCCATTCAGAGTTGCCGACTTCGATGACAATCAATCCATCTTCAGTTAAGTAATCCGCAGCTTGCGCTAACATTTTACGTACTAGATCTAAGCCGTCTTGACCTGCTGCCAATGCCATTTCTGGTTCATGATGGAATTCATCAGGTAGATCGGCCATATCTTCAGCATCAACATATGGTGGATTTGACACAATCAAATCATATTGATTTTCAGCAGGAATTTTTGCAAATAAATCAGACTCAAGCAAAGCAACTTGGTACTGTTTGTTATGATGTTCACAGTTAATTTGCGCAACTTCAAGAGCCTCTTTGGATAAGTCAGTTGCGTCCACTTCGGCATCTGGAAATGCATAAGCTAATGCAATAGCAATACAGCCTGAACCTGTACACATATCTAAAATGCGTTGTGGTGTTTTTGGATTTGGGTTTTCTGGCAGATTGTTCACTGCAGCACCCATCTCGCCATTTTCGCCTAAACAATAAGGTGCAAAACGATTTTCAATTAATTCAACAATTGGTGAACGCGGAATTAAAACACGTTCATCTACATAAAATGGCTTACCAAAGAAATAAGCTAAGTTTAGTAAATAAGACGTTGGCATACGCTCGTTAATACGACGTTCAAGTAATGCCAAGAATTCTGCAATTTCACTTGGAAGCAATTTAGAATCTAAAATCTCTGGGTTTGCATTCCAATCAAGAGATAATGTCTGTAATACCAGTGCTGAACTTTCAGCAACATAATCTTCTGTACCTTGACCTAAGTGAGCATCATATTGACGTAAAGCTGTAACACCAAAACGAATAAAATCACGAATTGTCGTTAAGTTTTCAGCTGCTTCCTGTAAATGTTCAGGGCTAATAGTCGGTCGATCCACTTAAGGCGTCTCCAAGGTCATAATTTTTTAAACGGCTTATGATACCTTGTTTTTGGCCCTATTGATCATGCAACTATGTTTTTATTCATTCTAGAAAATCATTTTTCAAACATCTGTGTAATCGATTCATTTTTAAAGTCATATACTTCACTTAGATCTAATTACTCAATGATGATTTAAATTGAAACGATTAATAATATTTCTTTTATCAAAAGAGTGTTTATCGGTTAGTGATAAAAAGCCCTTTAAGTCTGTACTTTTACCCCCATTGATAATTTTAAGTTTTATTTTGGGCTAAATATGAGCTACAAACATAATAATTTGATGGCTATGCGTCAAAGCTATTGGGACGACACCCAATCACAAACCGTACAATCTGAAAAAAAATATTTTCAGCAAATGTTGGTTGATTTGGATATTTTCCCTCAAGCAACGATTGAAAATGCGCGTGCTTTATTTTTCAGCTTGCCCAGTATCGTCATTGTAAAAGGTTACGCTTCTGGCTTTACTCACACTGAAGTGCACAACTTGATTAAGCAACATATAGAAGCACACAAACTTGAGTTACAGCGAAACAGCAGCGTTAAAATCAAGTTTAATCTATAAAATTTGATCTCTAATCCTGCTTAAAAATAAAGCTTTAGTAATCAGTTTGCATAACCTTACTGCTGATTCAGTAAGTTGAACTATTTTAATACGTTAAGAAACGCTAGAATTCGATACAATGTATTTTTCTGCGAATTGCTGATTAAAGGATTTAATTTACATGTCAGATCAGAACGATAAGCTTAAACAACTGAAAACCTCCTCTATGGATCGTCGCTTATCTATCGCTAAAGCTTCATTGCTTGCAGGTACTCGTTGGGCTGCATCTAACGCTACTTCTATGTTTTCAAGTGAAGAAGAAAAAGAGAAAAAACGTAAAAAAGCGATGAAAGATCAGGCTGAATATCTCGTCGCAGAAATTGGAAAATTAAAAGGCTCAATCGTCAAAATTGGGCAAATGATGGCTTTATATGGTGAGCATTTCCTGCCAGAAGAAATTACGCAAGCCTTAAATACACTTAACAACCAGACTGTCGCTTTGGCATGGCCTGCAATAAAAGTTCAACTACAAGATCAACTCGGTTCAAAACTTGATGATCTAGTTATTGATCATGAGCCTCTGGGTACAGCATCTTTAGCGCAAGTGCACCGTGCAAAACGCAAATCTGATGGCCTAGAGCTGGTCTTAAAAATTCAATATCCGGGTGTGGCAGATGCTATTGATTCAGATATGAATCTATTCAAAAACATGCTGAAACTCACCCGTATGGTGCCTCAAACCCGTGAATTTGATCAATGGTTTGATGAAGTGCGTGAAATGATGCACCGCGAAGTCAATTATAAAATTGAAGCAGATACGACACGCCGTTTTGCTTCGCGCTTAAAAGAAGATCCACGCTATATTGTGCCGCAAATCATTGATGGCTACTCAACCAATCAAGTGTTGTGTATGACATTTGAACGTGGCGTACCCATTAATAGCCCAGTCATGCTCTCGCTACCTCAAGAGCGACGTAATGCATTAGGCGAAGCTTCTCTTGAAATTGCCGTACGTGAAATCTTCGAATGGGGTGAAATGCAAACTGACCCAAACTTTGGTAATTACTTGGTACGTCTAGGCAATGGTGCCGATGTACTTGATAAGATTGTTTTACTCGACTTCGGTGCAATTCGTCAGTTCGATGAACATTTACTTAACGTCGCTCGTAATTTAATTACTGCAGGTTATAACCACAGTTCGGATCAAATGGTGAAAGCCATGACAGGTTATGAATTCTTTGATGGCATTCCACAAAGTATCAAGCCAGATATGGCTAAAGTTTTCTTACTTGCGACTGAAGCATTCAGTAGCAATGAAAATAATCCAAACATCCCTGCTGGCGTTATGGACGAGCAAAATCACTATGATTGGAAAAAAAGCCAATTACATAGTCGTGTTATGCAACAAGCGTCTAAATCAATGGCATCGCGTTATTTCTCTGTTCCACCGAAAGAGTTTATGTTTATTAGCCGTAAATTTATTGGTGCTTATACGTTTATGACCGTCATTGAGGCGAGAACCAATGTACGTCGTATGATTCAAAAGTATCAATAATTTTAATTACAATTCGCCAACGACTTGGTTGAAAAAATGTCAGCCAAGTCAATTAATAAAAAAAACATTCATTTTATTTTTTCAATAAATTTAATAATTTTAATATCTTATATTTACATACCACCCAGCCAAAGCCGTTCATCATTGACAATTAAGCATGTCACTTCTGACATGGTTTTTATGTAAGCGCCATGTCAGCATAAAAATAGAACAAGGTGAATGGAAAACAACAATGACCAATATGGTAAACAAGGCACAAGGATTTGGGCTTTCTCTTTTAACAAAAATGGCTGGTAGTCACGTATTAGATCAATTTAAATTACGCAAATTGGTTGAGAAATCGCTGTATCAAGGTTCAAAGGCTGGATTTAAAACCTTGAGCCATACGCAAAAAGCCTTTAAAACCAATAAGGATGTACATAAGCAACGTCTACCTAATCAGCAAAAATCATTGTTCGATTTAAATTTGACCGAAGAACAGCACATGACTGCTGAAGCAATGCAGCAATTTGCCAGTGAAGTACTTTATCCGCTTGCTCACCAAGCAGATCAGGATGAAAAATTTCCTGACGTCCTTTGGCAGCATGTACAAGATTTAGGTTTAAATTATTATGCCCTGCCTGAAGCTTTGGGCGGCGTAGCTGCAGAGAAAAATATTATCAGTAATATCTTAATTGCAGAACAGCTTGCCGAAGGTGATTTTAGCCTTACAGCTGGGTTGCTTTCGACCTTTAGTTGTATCAATGCAATAACACAATGGGGCTCAGAATCTATTCAAGCAACATATTTACCTGTATTTGCTGAAGACGCAGACATCATCGCAACATTTGCCGTCCAAGAAGCAACGGCTGCATTTAATCCCATGCAACTAAAAACCCGCGCTATCGCAGATGGTTCAAACTATAAAATCAGTGGTGAAAAAACCTTAGTCATACTCGGTGAGAAAGCTGATGTAATTTTAGTATCAGCCATGCTAAACGGCCAACCCGAAATATTTGTAGTACAACGTGATCAAACCATCAGCGCAAAAAAATCCCCAGCAATGGGATTAAAAGCAACGGAAACGGTAACACTCAACTTTAATCAGACGCCTGCTCAACGTTTAGGTGATGATGATTTTAACTACAGCGCATTTGTTGATTTAGGCAATTTGATGTGGTGTGCAATCGCTGTAGGCACTGCTACAGCCGTTAAAAAATACTGTATTCGATATGCCAACGAACGAACGGCCTTTGGTGAACCCATCTCACATCGTCAAAGTGTCGCTTTTATGATTGCAGATATGGCTATTGAGCTAGATGCTATGCATATGTTGATTTTAAATGCTGCAAGTTTAGCTGAGGCAGGTAAACCTTTTCATCGTGAAGCCTATTTAGCTCGTCTGCTCTGTGCTGAAAAATCCATGAAAATTGGTACTGATGGTGTGCAAATTTTAGGTGGTCATGGCTTTACCAAAGAACATCCTGTTGAACGTTGGTACCGTGATTTACGTGCCACTGCAATTTTACACTCTGGCTTACATGCTTAGATCAGTATAAAAAATAAGGAATAAATCATGAATTTACAAAATCCAAAAAAATTCAAAATGCTGATCGATCAAGCACACGAAGTTGCACTCAATGTGCTCCGCCCTATTTCACGTAAATATGACAAAGCCGAACATGCATATCCTAAGGAATTAGATATGTTGTCATCACTCGTTGATGGCATGAACGACGGTGGAGATGGCATGAATGCAGGTGCTGCGGTAAACAAGCGTGGTGATACAGATAGTGGAAATAAAAATGGCGTGAACATGTCGACAGCCTTAAGTGTGATAGAGATGTGTTATGGCGATACAGGACTTTTACTGAGTATGCCGCGCCAAGGATTAGGAAATTCAGCTATTGCTGCCGTTGCAAATGATGAGCAACTAGAACGCCTTAAAGGCACTTGGGCAGCCATGGCGATTACTGAACCCAACTGTGGCTCAGATTCAGCTGCCATTCGCACCACGGCGACGAAAGATGGTGATGAATATGTACTTAATGGCGAAAAAATATTTGTGACTTCTGGTGAACGTGCAGATTCAGTTGTGGTTTGGGCAACCTTAGATAAAAAATTAGGTCGTGCAGCCATCAAGTCTTTTGTAGTTAAGAAAGGCACACTAGGTATGTCTGTGGAGCGCTTAGAGCACAAACTCGGTATTAAAGCTTCCGATACCGCTGCGATTAGCTTTATTGATTGTCGCGTTCCTGCGGCCAATTTGCTTGGAAATGCAGAAATTGATGTAGCCAAAGGTTTTGCTGGTGTCATGGAAACTTTTGACAATACACGCCCTTTAGTCGCAGCAATGGCAGTTGGTTGTGCTAAAGCGTCACTTGAGCGAATCAAAGAAATTTTTAAAGATGAACTTGATGCGGAATATGTAACGCCATTTTTACAAAGTTCAAATATCGCAGCTCAAATTTATAGAATGGAAGCTGAATGGGAGGCATCGCGTTTATTGATGCTTAAAGCTGCATGGATGGCCGATAATAAAAAACCAAACTCACGTGAAGCTTCTATTGCTAAAGCAAAAGCAGGACGAGTAGGTAATGAAATAACACTTAAATGTGTAGAATTAGCAGCATCCGTTGGATATAACGAAGATGAACTATTGGAAAAATGGGCACGAGACTCAAAAATCTTGGATATTTTTGAAGGTACCCAACAAATTCAACAACTCATCGTTGCACGTCGTGAACTTGGCAAAAGTTCAAGTGAATTAAAATAATCGGTTTAAATCTACAACTGAAAGATGGATTTTTTTATGACATCGGTCTATAAACAATCCATCTTTTATTTTACCTTTTTAATTCAATATGTTTCGTATACGTACTATTCAAGCTCAAGATAATTCAGCTATTGCCGCTATTATTCGTAAAGTTTCAGCAGAGTTTGGCTTAGCAGCAGAATCTGGTTTTGCAGTTGCAGACCCTATCTTAGATAATCTTTACGAAGTTTATACCCAACATAACTCACAATATTGGGTCATTGAAAATGAACAAGGTACTATCCTTGGTGGCGGTGGTTTATCACCACTCAAAGGCTCAGACGATATTCTCGAAATCCAGAAAATGTATTTTTTAGCTGAACTACGTGGACATGGTTTTGCAGCCAAAATTTTAGAAAAATGCTTTGAATTCGCGCGAAACAATCAATTTCAGGCCTGTTACCTCGAAACTACAGCTTCTCTTGGGCAAGCCGTTAAACTATATGAAAAAAAGGGTTTTAAACATCTAGAAGCGCCGAAAGGAAACACAGGACATAGTCAAGCTTGTGAAATTTGGATGTTGAAAAACGTATAGTTCAACATCTCCAAACAGTTTATATCTTTAAGAGACAGACTTAGCCGTTTTAGCTTACATAAGATCAAGTGAATAACGACTGACTGTATTGATACAAATCCTTAAGATGTCATGAAGGAAACGGAAATTCCTCTCAACATAAAACAACAATAATAAGTTTAGCTGCACATGGAAAATGTACGAAAAGAGAAACTGCAATAAAATAGCCCACCCAAAGTGGGCTATTTTATTATCTATTATTGATTGATGTAGAAAAAATAAGCGTATATTACAAATACACTGTAGAGGTTCAATAGAGAAAACCTTGACCATTCTAAGCCAGATTCATAAGATCAAAGCCAGTAAATATGATCTGGCTAAATACTTGAACTATGAAATTGATACAGAATAAATTACATAACGTTTCTTTAACTATTCAAACCGCTAAAAACCATCACCTCAAAATTTTAAGTGTCTTGCTTACCGCTTCAATTTTGACTGGCTGCTCATCCTTAGGTGGTGGTTCTGTTGCCAAACGTGCATCAAAGCTATCCACAGGTATTCAAAAGGCATATGCCGTAAATCCAGAGACTGCCAATCGTGTTTCACCATATATTGTACAAACAGCTGATCAATATGCCGTCGACCCCCTGTTACTTGCAGCGGTAATACGTCAAGAGTCTACATTTAGGCCTTACGTCACATCACCCGCAGGAGCTGTTGGACTGACTCAAGTTATGCCGCGTTATTGGCAAACAACCTGTCAGGGTGATCTATATGATGAACTCACAAATATTAATTGTGGAACGTATATTTTAACTAAGTATAAGAATTCTGCTGGAAGTATGCCTAAAGCACTTGCTTACTATAATGTTGGCCCTACAGCCTACAATACAAATAGAAAAATGAAGAAACAAGGTAAACGATATGCCAAGCAAGTTAAGCAACATCAAAAAAATCTAAAAAGTGCACTGTAATAAATCCAAGTTCAATCCGATGAAACGTAGGATTGAACTTTTCAAATCAAAACACACTTAATTACAATTAAGTGCTTTAAGTCGCATTATTCAGATTGGCTTAAATATTATATTTAATATTTAAGTGAATATTTAACAAACAAACAGATTTTTTATTTAATACCATTTTTATATAAGACAATATCTTTAATATATTAAAAAGATAAAATAATACTTTAAAACTATTAATAAAAATTCTATAAAAAACAATATACTTATATATTGCCAATGTTAATAAAAACCAATATAGTTTAAATATTCTACACAATTACACATGTTTAAAATTTTAAAATATTCTATTCACAATCTTTCATTTATTTATGATTAACAATAATCAACCACATGAAATTTTTCAGCATTGTTTATTCATTAGATTTAGTTAATATCGTACATATCAGTAAAAATATATTACTGATTAACATATAAATTATTGGGGTTAATAATGGCTAAATTATCTTTAAATGGATTAACTGAAATTGACGGTTTTGTTGCTGCCGCATTAGTTGATAGTGAAAGTGGTTTAGCTTTGGCTACACAAGGTAATAACGATATCGACTTAGAATTAGCTGCTGCTGGTAATACAGAAGTTGTTCGTTCGAAGCGTAAAGTTGCCAAAGCATTAAATCTAAACGATTCAATCGAAGATATTTTAATTACTTTAGGTAAACAATATCACTTAATTCGTCCACTAGATTCAAATGAAGCTTTATTTCTCTATCTAGTATTAGACCGCAGTAAATCTAACCTTGCTATGGCACGCCACGAACTTAAACGTTTCGAAAAAGAATTAGATTTTTCTTAATTCTAATTGGGTTATTTCAACTGAAATAACCCACTTTTGTGGAATCTAGCATGAATAACACATTATATATTTCAGTCTTTGGCTTAAATCTAAATGTTATCAATGAAATTAAATCGATTATTTCAAATAAGTTAGCAACAAATATCACTATTCATTGGACACACATTGCTGATAGCAAACTTCAAGTACTATTAATCAATGATGACTTCATTGATTTACCGAATATAAATAAAATTAAGCATAATCGATTAATTATACTCAAACTAAAAAAAAATGAATTACATGCCAATAAAATCCAACATGACACTTTATTTTTGCCACTAACTAATCCAACAGAATTTGAAATTTGGTTAGTTAATACTGTCTTAACTCAAACTTGTAATCAGCTGCAAAATAATATATTACAACCGATAGTTAAAGATGTTGAGTATAAATTAAGTCATCAACAATTCTCTAATCTATTTACACAAATCAATAATCACCAACGTCTACTCATTTTACTAGATACAAATCCAATCGGCTTGATTGATAACATTAACAATGAGTTTTGGATTAAATCTCAGATAAAAATTTTGCAAAAATCTGAACTCACACTCATACCAGCTGATACAAATACTGTTGTTAACTTCAAATACAGTTCTAAATCAATCAATTTACAACATGGATTATGGCAGTTTGTTTGGGACTACGTAGGTTATGAAACCCCTACTTTTTCAAAACATTATAGACTTTTGCATTGGCCACAACCTATCGACTGTATCGAACGTAAATCATTACTGAAAATGTCAGCATTTTTTATGGAAGGTAGCTCAACGCAATATGTCGCTGAAAAAATGCAATTAAGTCAAAATTTCATTAATCGATTTCTTTTTGCTTGTGACATTGCAAACATGATTGAAGAAATACCTGCTATGGCTACCGTATTCCATACTCAACAAGTTGTAGAACAATCGTCAAAACCTTTACAGCAACTTTTCCGTAGCCTTAGAAAAAAACTTGGAATATAAATTTTAATATGATTTTACAGCAATACAAAATCGTTTTTGCCGGAACAATGGGGGCCGGAAAAACTACTGCTATTCAAAGCATTTCCGATATTCCTGTACTTTGTACTGAGGCTTTAAATACAGATCAGCATGCACATCAAAAAATGTTGACGACAGTAGGAATAGATTATGGTGAGCTTACACTCGAAGATGGTATAAAATTAGGGTTATATGGTACACCTGGGCAGGAACGATTCAACTTTATTTGGAATACAATTTGCAATGGTGCTATAGGTACAATCATTTTAATTGATCATACACATAACAATCCCATTCAACAAATTAATGAATATTTGAATTTTTTTTCAAAAAATAATGAAAACCTTATTATTGCTATCACCCATTTAGATAGTACACAGTATCAATCTACAAAGCTCTATAAGGAATGGCAAGAGCAGCAACAAACCCATCATCCTATCTTCTATATTGATGCTAGAAAGAAGTCCGATATTCTTTTTATTCTTGAAACACTTATTGCTAAAGCTGAAGTTCAACTTTCTATTTAAGGTTATGTCCATATGAGTTTATCTATACGAAAAAGTCGCACAGCACCACAGCTACTCATTGAGCATGCACATAGTTTAATGAAAGAATTAATTATGGATGTTTCAGGCGTTGAGTATGTAATGTTATGCTCAACTGATGGTTTTGAATTAAAGTCCATTCAAAAGAAAAATATTGAGAATTCTGGAAAGCTTGCCGCTGTTAGCAGTTCAATTTTGGCAATGGTTCAAGCATTTACCAATGAAATTAATCTTGTAGGCTGTCAAACAATTACATTAGATGCTGAAAATGGAAAAGCTTTACTTACAGCGATTTCCCATCCCCTACACCCAATGATATTAGTCCTTTTAACCTCTCAAGATGTGTTATTAGGACAATTGTTATACTCACTTAGAAAAGTCAGTGATGAACTTAGCCAATATCAATTACCAAGTTCATAAACAATTTTAAATATTTATTTCATTGAATTTCGGATTGCTTCTTCATCGAAATATTGGGTAAATGCAGAAATTCGTGTGTTTACAGCTGGATTTTGCATAAGGCTTTCTGCAGCGGTTTTTCCTAATAATTCAAATGCATTTGCTAAAGCATTTGTACCTTCATTTTCGGTCACTGCTTTTATTTCAGTTTTACAACGGGTTGTTAATAAATCTTGAAATAATTTTGCCATATTTTTATCTATTTTAGCGACTTCATCTGGGGTTGCTTTATTATATTTTGCAATCTCTGGATGAGCCGAAAATGCTAAATAAATCCAGGCTGTTAAATTTTGGCTTTCTTCAGCTGTTGTCGACTTACTTAGACATTCACTTAACTTATCTTGATAAACACCAGCATTAGTTAACGTTATTGTTAATAATAAGCTTGTCGCTAATAATTTTTTCTTGAACATTAAGATTCCCTATAAAAAATTATAAATTTGATGTAATTATACTGTTTTATTCATTTTTCGCCTTAGCTGAAAATGACTTTTCAATGGATTAATTAAAACAAGAATTGGGGTTCTCCTTCATGCTCTTCTTACTTAAAGTTACCATTTCTATTTTTATCGCATAAAAAAATCCCCCTATCTCATAAGAGTTAGGGGGATTTTGAATAATGAGCTGGCGATGACTTACTCTCACATGGGTAACCCCACACTACCATCAGCGCTAAGAGGTTTCACTTCTGAGTTCGGGAAGGGATCAGGTGGTTCACTCTTGCTATTGTCGCCAGCACAACTGTTA
>NZ_LZDS01000027.1 GCF_001678755.1 Acinetobacter gandensis | reverse complement strand
TACTTCGAACAGTTAAGCGTTTAGGCAGGACACTATGGAAAAAATGGTCAGGCTATCATCGGCGAAGTTTGGTTGAAACTAAGATGCATTGCATCAAATTATTAGGAGATAAACTCAGTGCAAGGAGTTTTGATAGCCAAGTGAATGAGATCCATGCACGTGTAGCAGTCCTTAACAGATTTATGGAATTAGGTCGACCACTTACCCAAGTTACGCCTTAAATTTGGCTCAATTAGGGGCGCTTTGCATTTCAAATCTTTGTGCAACAAAGCCAATTAGAGTTAACAGTTTCATCAGCAGTTAAATTAATTTGATATATTGATGCAAGAGTATTACGAATATTCAATTCTAGTGCTTGAATAGTTTGACTTATATTTTCAAAAAACTCTTGCTTCTTAACTTCCTTACTATCTTCAAGAAGTTTTTGATGTGTTTTTTCAAGCTGTTTTAGCTCATCTATTTGCTTAAATAGTACTAGCTCTGCTTGGACAACTGTCATCATATATTCAGCATCTAAACCTATTGCTGTGCTTAATGCTTGTATACGATATTTTAATTCTGCAATAAATAATTCACGTTTTTCATTGGTAATTGCATGTGAATACACATCTTTCAAGCCATTTGATACTGCACCCTCTCGGTTACTGAAACGAACAACTTCAAGTGTCGTATTTAAACGCTCACAATGTTTACGAATACGTTCAGCTGCATTATTTACGGCTTCATGTGATTGACTCACTAACAAGATATTTTTTACATTTAGTTTTTCAACCAAATAATGTACAAAAGCTGCAATAAATTCTGTTTTACCAGTGCCTGGAGGACCTTGTAATAAGGAAAGTGGGCCATTTCTTAAAATAGTATTGAATGCCTGCCTTTGTTGTCCATTTAAACTAATTTTATGCCCATTACCATCTGTACGATCATAACGTTTAAAATCTTCACTAGTAGCAACATCCCAATAACGTGTAGCTTCTCCTCTAAAATCTGGATCGAATAAATCCACCAATTGAGGAATAACACTTCTTCTTTCCAGCAATCGTTCTAATGCAAATTTTCTTTTACGTAATGAAGCATTGGATTGTTGAGAACGGAAAAAGATGATATCCCCTTCTTGAGGTAAACTACGTAAATTTCTAACCTTGCTTAAACGAATCTCATTCAGACCAGATTTTTTAAAATTTACTTCCCCTACTCGATATTCAACCAGACTATTGCCGTCAGCTTCACTTTTATCAGATTTCAGATCAGGCTTTAATGTAACTGCAAATACTTTTTCTATTCCATCAAAATTTTCTAATGGATCATTGTCAGAAACGTAAGGAAATACGATATCACCATCTAAGCTATAAGGTTCACTTGATATTTCAATATTTGGGGAAGATTCAATTTCTGTATCTAAAATTGCTCGCCATAAATCCTGTGTCGATATGAGATTTTTTGAATCATGTTTATTTTCAAAATCACCAAACCCAAAAGGTAAATCTTCCTCTTCTTCAATTACTACTTCTTCAATCTTCTCAATTACTAAATTATTCTCTAAAGACTTTGTTTCCTTACTTGTTTCTAAAATTAAATTAATTGCACGTTGAAAGGACTCATTCTCTCTTAAAATTTGATCTAATAAAGAAAAGTCTCTGCTCGTTGCTTTTATCAAATGAATTTCTTGACTGATTTCAAATTGGCTATCCGCTTTCTCTTTAGAAGATATCGAATTACGCAAGCGTGGCTTCATCCCTGAAGTGAAACGTTTATTTTCAGGATAATAAGTGAGGATATATGTTCCACCTATACCAGTGAATGTAACCCATAGGGATTTTTCATCATGTGGGTTGATTTCAGCTTTCACATATAGTTGGCCATTTTCAGGATAAATTATGACATCTTCATCAAAACGATCACTGAAAACTTTGATTAATTTTTTCCCTATAGAACTTTTTGTTTCATGTAATGCTTGTTTAAAACGTGCAATATCTTTGAATCCATAGGTACGATCTTCAAGTTCTGTTTTTATAGCCTCTGCAATTAATGGATACTGCTCTGATATTTCACCAAACTTAATTCCTAAAATTTCACATGATAGTTTTATCACAGCATAATTATCACGCTGTAAAGCACTTACACCCTCTATCTCGGGTGAATAACGTGTATTTTGTGGTTCCCCACCTGATAATGAGAAATCAGGAATATCAATCAGATAAAAACGGCTTACAGCTCCATCAAATATAATATTATCACCGTGCAAATCACCATGATAAATATGATATTCATGCAAACTCTCTATTGCATTAACTAATTGTTCTATATCATGAATTATTTTTTCTTTTTCTGTTTCATCTAATTTCTGCTCAACTACATTTAGTGGGTACTTTGTATTCCATGATGTCCCATTAGAAATGTGATCTGTTACCAAATAGAGACATGAAGATTTCTGAGCAATACCGAATTCACGTATTACTGGTAAATATGGTGAATTAACATTTCGGATTTTTTCAATTTTCTGTAAAAAATTATAAACCTTAAATGATTCACTTGGGGATGCAGTGATACCACCACAATTTAACCATGCTTTAACTACGGTGTTGTTACTGATATAGACTTCTTTCTCATCAGTTTCAATGAAGAACTTCCCAGTTACTGGATATTCTCTAGAATGATTTATTGGATGGCGGTAGGGTTCTAATACGCTTACATCAAAAGTTACACCCACATCCAATTTAGGTTCATTTCTTTTAATAGCATCAAATAGCTCTCTAGCACTTCCATATGTATTTGTAGTAATTGCATCTAACAATATAGGTGCGTACCATTTATCGCTCTTAATTAACTCCTCTTGTAAATTCAAACAGCTTCTATCAGATATGCGCTGTGCTGTTAAAAGATGCCAAATAATAATGGCTAAAGCTTGAACATCCTGCTCAAATGGAGTTAAAGCAAATTTCCCACTTACATTCTGATTTCCAGACTCAATAGCTCCTACTGAAAGTAAATGACGAAAATCACCTACTGTTCCAATTGGTTGATAATACGCTGAGATAAAGTTCGATAATGCAACAGTTTTGGTTGGTGAAATCCATAAACTATGATCGTGAATGTCACGGTGTGCTATTTTTAAATTATGAAGAGCTGCAAACTTTGCAATTAGTAATTTTGCAATTACCAAACGATCTAATTCTGGCAATCCATTTGCATACTTACCAATAAACTCGTTAAACCGTACATGGTTTGGGGGTAATTCAAATAGCTCAGGACATACTGTAGTGACTGTGTCTTTCTGAAAACTAGTTAGTGAACGTAGACAACTATTATATAAATCATGATCTAAATGATTTATATATTGCAAAACTTGACGTTCTCTAGAAATTATTTCTGCTCGACCATCTGTAGTTTTTCCTTTGACATCTTCTACTTTATCGAAATCCCATATTCTTAATAATGCAGTAGTGGTTATTTGTGATTCAGCTAATGCGATATATTCACTATAAATTTCTTTAGGATGCTTAAATATTAGCTCCTGAGCTTTGTATCCTGATGTACGGAAAGGTTTAGCTGTAGTCTGATCACCAAGAAATAATTCATCAAAAACAGCAAAATCTTGATTTAATGTCTTAGCATTTGGATGCGGATGAAAGCGGTTATAGAAAACTTTTGGATCAGCGAATTTTAGGAAATCATCTAAAGATATAGTATGGTGAAGATCTGTTTCTGGTAATTTACTAAAATCTGAATTTCCTGTCATTACAACAAAAAATTCTATAAATACAGGATAGTTTTTGTTAGTTAATCTATGGCGTAATGGCTTAAGCTTTTCGCTTAATGTATATTTTTTATTTTGCGTAATTGATACAGGTGAGCGATCCATATGTTGACCACCTTTATACCATTGATCGCCTCTTGCTGTAATTGGTTGGTGGTTCCAGTCTTTTAATTCAATAATCAATACATTGCAATGCGTTATGATTATTAAATCAAATTCACCTTCTCGACCTTTAGAACTAATAAATCTAAATCCAGCATAACCTTTCCACGGGAACATATGTCCTTTCTTAGAGAAAGCTGTTTCAATTTTTTTTATCGCCTCAATTTCGTGTTTATATAAACCTGAATACCAATATTTAACTTCCAAAACCTAAGACCCTATGAAATTGTACTTATATGTATAAATTATAGATGATTTTTAACGCTTAATATTGAGTTAAATAAGCAGAGTTGAGAAAGTTGAGAAAGTTGAGAAAGTTGAACTTACAAGATTAGATATTAAAAATAATATTTTTATAATAAAGGGGGAACTATGTATTTCAATAATTCCGGATGATGCCAATACATTTTTTTAATTTTAACTCATGTCACTCATGTCACTCATGTCACTCATGTCACTCAGATTTTATTCCTTTAGAGACCAATACCATATATCACCACATTTTTCCCTTTTTATCATATCTGTTCCAGCAGCCACTCTTTCAGCAGTACTTTTAGAAATACCTTGAGCAAGATACCAAGCTTCCATTTCTTTCGAAGAAATTGGACTCTGTAATGTCAGTTTTTCTAATATGATTTGTTCTGCTTTCTCCCGCTGTGTTAGTCGTGTTAGTCCACCTTTTTCAATTAAAAAGTCATCAATATGACCTTCAATAGGCTCTCCCCATTTTGTCGTAGATGTTTCAATATCATCACCAACTAGGACGGTATCTATTTGATAGGCCAAATTAATATTCTGTAGCTCATCAACATTTGATTTGAGTTTAGAAAAATAGCACTCCCCCGATGATTGAATCTTAGTGGTTGCTAAAACCACACGTGCTAATGCCGTAAAAGCTTGTGATCCAATGATTCTATCTAAAAGTGAGATATCACGTTTTGCTTTACTCAGATGGGTTATACAAAGAATCGTGCAATTAAATTTTTCTGCAAACATCAATAATGGCTCTAAGGTTTGTCGCACGTAGTTTGCCTGATTCATGTCTTTTTTTAACAAGCTTACAATCGGATCGAAGATTATTAATCGTAAGTCAGGATTAGCTTCAGCATATCGATATAATTTGTCAATTTCGTCTAAATTAAAAGGCTTGATTCTTCCATGTTGGTCATAACAACCTTGCATAACCATGATATTCGAGTCATCACCGTTATAAGACATGATTCTCGGCTTAATACTGTCATGTACTGAATCTTCGGATGAGTAAATTAAGACTTTCCCTGGTACTTCACATTTCGCCCCATCAGGAAAACTGCCTCCAGTGGATATTGTGGATGCAATCGACATCGCAATATTAGTTTTACCTGTTCCTCCTTCTCCAGCAAATAACACTAATTTGCCTAAAGGTAGCCAGTTTTTCCAAAGCCATTCTGTGGCTTTAGCTTCAACAGAAGATAAAGAAATAGCTGCCAAAGATACTAAAGTGGATTTTTGAGAATTAACTTGTTGTCGATTCATTTATTTTCATCCATTTTAGCGTTTAAAAGCGTTAATTGATCAAGAATATATTGATAAGTTTGCTCAGATGTATACTTGCAGCATATTTCGTTAATGGATACAAATAAATGTTTATTTTCCTTAGGTTCATTGAAGCCAATCATGACTTTATGAATGTTTTTATCAAGTTGCTTTGAAAGTAAATGAAACCCAAAATCATTGTTACTAACATAAATCACTGGATGTTGCTTACTTGCGAGAACCCTAAAAACAAATCCAGAATCTGTAGTAAAGGCAATAGTCTTATGTTCCATGAACATATTTGCTGTAAGTATATAGCCATCTCCCACTTTGAATTCAATATGCTTTCGGAGTTCATACCTTGGTTCAGTTAATTGATTCCATTTTTTCGCCAATCCTGAAATAATAAATCCTGTAATTCGACTGATATCGTTCTTTTGACATAACGGTAAAGCTGTACATCCTTCACAGTCATAATCCGGTAAATCAAAGTATATATTGCTTTTTTTTCGCACTACATATACTCCATCATCCTGATCTAAAAGATTTGCTTTGAACTCCTCAGCTGACTTACATACGATCCTTGAACCGTTCTCACTATTAAAAGAGAAAAAGATGGAATCATCTTCGTCTAGTACAGTTCTATACTGGTTATAACTGCTTCTTTCTAAAAAAAAATTCATATTTAAATCTCTAAATTGTGTCTTTAAAAGATAGATCAACTGACTGAAGCATCAATGAGTTAATCTATAAATCCATTATTTCAGAGATTTTTTTTTCATGATCTATTTGATGCGAATTCACAGAAAAAAGTCTATTGTTTTTATCATTAGTATTAATAATCAATTACTTAAAAATCTAAAAAATAGCATTCTTCTAATAATTTATTGATACTTAGCTATTTTTGCTGTTTGAACCGTACCGGGTTTGTCGGAGAGTCAATATTCTGAGAGACTATCCCGATGACAAAATTAAAATATACCCCTGAAATCAGAGAAAGAGCGGTTCAATTATTGATTGAATCTGAAAAAGATTATCCTTCTACTTGGGCTGCAATCACAGCAATTGCGCCTAAGATCGGTTGTACTCCTGAAACACTTCGTGCCTGGCATCAAAAGCATTTAGATCAGCAAAATCCTATTAAAGTACAACAGATATCTGATCAAGAAAAAATGAAGCAAATGGAACGTGAAATTAAAGAATTAAAGCGTGCCAATGAAATTCTACGTAAAGCAGCCGCTTTTTTCGCCCAGGCGGAGCTCGACCGCCCATACAAATAATGGTGGATTTTATCCATAACAATAAAGATCGATATGGTGTTGATGCGATTTGTAGGATTTTACCGATCGCAGCTTCAACCTATTACCGGACTTTAGATCTCGCTGACAATCCAGAACATCGAGCGAAACGAGATCTACATGATGAGCATCATGCTGAACAAATTAAACGAATTTGGAAGGAAAGTTCAGGTCGATATGGTGTACGTAAAGTCTGGCAAAAATTAAAACGTGAGGGTTATGTTATTGCACGTTGTACAGTTGCTCGATTGATGCAAAAGCTAGGTATACAAGGTGTTTGGCGTGGTAAGAATAAACAAACCACCCGTAACCGAGATGACCAAAAACGGGCAGATGATTTAGTGAAACGTAATTTTAATGCTGATCATCCAAACCAACTATGGGTGGGTGACTTTACCTATATTCAAACTCATTCAGGCTGGGTATATACCGCATTTGTTATTGATGTGTTCTCACGAGCAATTGTTGGATGGAAAGTATCTACACGGATGAATACAGATATGGTGCTCGATGCATTGGAGCAAGCATTGCACGATCGAGGTATGCCTAAGAATGTGATTCATCATTCAGATAGAGGTGTTCAATATCTTTCTATTCGCTATACCAATCGTTTAGAAGCAGCAAATTTACGAGCATCAGTCGGTACGAGAGGTGATTCATACGATAATGCTTTGGCTGAAACGGTGAATGGCTTATACAAAACAGAGGTGATTGAATATTTAAAAGCAGATTGGCAAGGTTTAGCGGATGTACAACTTGCGACATTAAATTGGGTAGATTGGTTCAACAAAAAGCGTGTACATAGTGCACTAGGTTATGTATCACCTTTTGATTTTGAAGCAATGTACTATGATAAGATTAACCCGTTAGGTCAGGTGGCCTAACTTAAATAAAAAAGTCTCCGACAAACCCGGTACGGTTCAGTTTATTAATTCATCAAATTAATAGCTATAATGACCTATAGAGGATTTTTTAGAACCAACGAATATATTGCATATTAATAAAAAGATTACTTAGATTCTTTTCACATTAAAAAAGCCTGTATAACCAAGCTATACAGGCTTTTTGTAACTCACAATATCGCAATTTAATTTAATATATTATTGATCTGTTCTTCCAAACTACGCCCAGATTCATCTATATTAGCTCAAACATGCTATGGCTCATTCTTTCTAATTATCCAACATCACTGTTCATACCGCTTCTCCAACTTCTACATTTGGTACTATATTTTGCATAATAGGTTTAATATCAAGAACGTTATAAAGTTGCTCTTTCAGTAAGGCTTTTCTCTTTTCATGGAATTTTAAAAATTCTGTAAATTCTAGGGAAACATCATTTGGGTATAAGCCTGTTGATCGAATTGCCTCTTGGTCAGCTTTAGATTGCTCTGCAAACCAATCTTCTAAAGGCTTATCATTTTTACCTGAGTTCCAGCGACCATTCAGTAACTGTAAATTTGGCAGACTATCCTTGAGATCAATCATTTTTTGATGTAGTTCTACTGGTATTCCTGCTTTAGACATTTCAGTTTTATTGAACTTAGATTTTGGATGAATATGATCTTGTGCAAAATTGACATCACGCAATCTAAAATCTGGATTCAGTAATACCAAGATATTGAACGTAATTGCACCATATTCTCTTGATAAAACATCGTCAATATTGTCATCAGTAACGAGTAAAGATTTACCACCCGACAGTTTTGTTGATTTTAAAACTTCAAAATCAAATTTAGATTGTTTTAAAACATAAATACCATGCTCATTTTTATCTCGTAGTGCTCTTCTCAATTCTTGTAAAACAGACTCCTGAGAGCTACCAAATATTTGCTTCACATTGGCGTGAACCAAGTATTTAATCATTTGTTTTTTACTGATGTCATCTACCTGACCACCTTTATATAAATGGTACACGATTGGCAATAGTGCATTTTGAGAAGGTAAATGTTCGCCTGAATATCCAAACTCATCCAAAATACGCACAGCTCGATCAATTGCTTTTTGAATGTTTTCCCAGCTATTTTTAATTTTTTCTACATTTTCAGCTTTGAAGGAATTTACTTTATATTTCACATCTAAATCTGTGAGATACAAGCACGCTCGCATAATGAATTCATTACCAAATTTGAAACGTTGACCAATTGCATTAATATCTTTATTGAGCTTTTCAATTTTATCTCGACCGTCTGACCAAGTTGCCACTACAGTTGAAAACAATAAATCGGTTTTACTCAGTATCGTTCCACCACTATTCACACGCACAAAAATTTTGAGAATATTTTCTAAATCATTTTCACGTACCTGAAAGTAGCTAATCAGATTTGCATCATGAAGTCGTGCATGTAATGTTTTTAAACCCAATAAAACTTGTGTCTGATGTTGTTCAAATGCTGCCAAAAACATTTTTTGGCCTTGGTGTGCGCTTTGTATTTGAGCTGCTAATGTCTGATAGTACGCTTCAATATCCTCATCGTTATCCCAATACAAGGACTCTCCAACCTTAAACCAGTAACATGGCTTAATTTGATCCTCAATTTTACGTTCTAACTTTTGACTTTCTTTCTCTGTCAAAAAGCTGAATGGATAGTTTTCCGCTTCATTGAGTTTTATTTCACCTGAGTCAATGACATAAGGTAAATTCAGTAAATCAAGGTATAGACGTTTTTCAGGGTAAGCATTTGGGTTGGACTTCCAAGCATAACTGTTTTTAGTTTTATGAAATCCATTAAAACCAATATACATTGAGCTTAGTCGCTGTTGTCCATCCAACACGCCAATGATTTGTTCATGGCTAAAAGCTCCTTCTTTACGACGGTTGTAGGGAGTTCGTTCATCATAGTCTTTTAAAAACTCATAGAACACATAGTCTTTTGCAACTTTGGCATCAAGTTCCCAAAATAGAAAAGCTCCGATAGGATAACCACGCATAATGGAGTCAAATAGGCGTTCAATTTGTTCTTTTTTCCATACAAACTTACGTTGTAAGGCTGGTAAAAAAACTTTGTTTTGCTCTATTTGTCGAGTCACTTCTCGAATTGATAACGTGCTATACCCCATAAATCACCTCTCAAATATTTTACTAACCGCACTTAGGTCAGCTCTGTTGCATAAACAACAAATAATTATTTCAATCAATCAACCTTGGGCTGATAATTAAATAAACCAATCAAAGTCAAATACTTACTCAATATCAATGATTAAAATAGTGCTACATTCCTATTTTTCTTAAAGTTTTCAGCTTGCTCAAATATCTCTTTATAAACTTCACGTCGATCAATCGGTGGATAGCCCCACTCATCTAGTAACACCATGAGGTCAAACTGTAATCCAGCTTTAATATCTTCTCGCTTGTTCCAGTCAATATATTTTGCCTTATCATCAATAATTGCTTTTACTTCTTTAGAAAGCTCTAATAATTTATCTTCTGGATAAGTGAAATCATATTTATGAGCTAGTGATATCAATATGTCATAAAAAGCTTTTTCTTCGAAATCTATTCCCAATTTCCCAAATGAAGACATTTCCTCACGTAGCTCGTTATACAGCTTAATAATCTCATCAGAGAAATCTTCAATTACCTTTGCCTGAAGTATATCTTGCTCATCACGCTCATTATATTTCTCAACAAGTGCATTCATTTTTTTTGTGAAATCAATACCCTTAATTTTATTGGTCTTTTTAATTTGACCAATCGCTTTAGCGAGCAACTGTTGGAGGAGTTGTAGTTTAGTATTAGGTTGTTTAATGACTTCTAACTTAGCAAGATAGTCTTCATCGAAGATATCTATCTCACCATCTGATTTATCACCTAACTTAAAGATTTCCTCAACCCCATCACTAATCAAAGCATTTTTAACTAATTCACGTACTTTCTGATTCATCTGCTCAACGTCAGGTGCACCACCTGTTGTGATTTTAAAAATGATGGTACGTATAGCTAGGTAGTAATGGATCTTGTCTTTATGAGCTTTTGTTAAATCTGCGCTCCCTACACAAATATCGTAAGCAGACTTAAGACGTTTGGTTAAATCCATAAAAGTTTTTTCAAACTTCTTCGTTCTTAAAGCAAAGTCAGCAGAGGCATTCAAACACTGTAGCTGTTCTAGTGGTGTACCAATATAGTAAAGCTTAGAATCAAATTGATAATATAAATTATCGAGTAAGGCTAAGTGGTCTTTCACAACAACAACGGACTGCTGAATATCATCTAGGTCCTGCTTTTGATTGCCAGTGTAATGCGAAAGCGCAAGATTCATCTGCTTCTTAATACCAATATAATCTACTACTAAGCCACTTTCTTTGCCTTCAAATTTTCGGTTGACCCTTGAAATTGTTTGAATCAAATTGTGCTTTTGTAAGGGCTTATCAATATAGATCGTATCAAGAAATGGCACATCAAAACCTGTTAACCACATATCTACCACGATTGCGATTTTAAAGTTTGATTTTTCATTTTTAAACTGACGATCTAATTCTTTACGGTATTCCTTAGTACCAAGTTTATCCCACAGGTCTTTTTCATCATCTTTATTTCGAGTCATAACCATTTTGACCCGTTCTATTGGCAAGATTTTTTTCTGTTCGCTGTCAGATAAGGTTGAGCCTTCTTCACAGGCTCTAACTTCATTCCATTCGGGACGTAGTTCAATGATATCTTTGTATAGCTGATAAGCCGCTTCACGACTGCTACACACAAACATTGCCTTCGCTTTTTGAGTCGTGCCCTCATTAACACGTTCTTCATAATGCTCAACAAAGTCTTCCGCTATGGCTCTTATACGGTCTGGATCACCTAATATGGTAGACATACTCGCCATGGTCTTTTTGCTTTTTGCAATCTGGTATTCATTAGCACCAGCTTCTGCACTTTCTTTGTAGTATTTTTCTACCTCTTGTAATTGGCGACCATCTAATAAAACTTTGGCTGCTCGACCCTCATAAACAATCCGCACCGTGATTTCATCAAACACCGATTCCACCATAGTGTAGCTATCGACTACAGCACCAAATACTTCCAGGGTGGCATCAATAGGTGTACCTGTGAAGCCAACATAGGTCGCATTAGGTAAGGAGTCATGCAAATATTTGGCAAAACCATAGGTCTTTTTAACACCATCCTCTGTGACAGTAATCTTTTGCTCTAGATTCACTTGGCTACGATGTGCTTCATCTGAGATACAAATAACATTCGCACGCTCAGTCAACAATTCCAAATCTTCAGTAAACTTGTGAATGGTTGTCAGGAATACACCACCACTTTTACGACCTTTGAGCTGTTCACGTAAATCTGCACGACTTTCTACGCTAATAATGTTTTCATCACCCACATAAGTTTTAGCATTTGTAAAAATGCCCGCAAGCTGATCATCTAGGTCTGTTCGGTCAGTGATTAAGACAATCGTTGGACTACCTAATTCGACATCCTTCATCAATAAGCGTGCAAGAAAAAGCATGGTAAAGCTCTTACCACAGCCTGTAGCACCAAAGTATGTACCACCCTTACCATCTCGCAATTTATCTACATCAACCAATCTTCCCTGATCATCAATCAATTTCATATGCTGCTTGATATTGGCATATAGCTTGGTTGCAGCATAATACTGCGGGTAACGACAAACGACCTTCTCTTCTTTACTCGATGTATCTGGGATATAGATGAAATTACGAATAACATCGACCAAGCGTGCTTTATTAAATAAGCCACTGATCATAGTTAATAGTGAATTGATACCATCCTTTTCTAGCTTCTCTTCCCCTGTCACTTTGCGCCAAGAATAATAGAACTCGTACGGTGCAAAGAAAGACCCCATCTTAGAGTTAACCCCATCACTAATAACGCATAGGGCGTTATATTTAAATAGCTCTGGAATATCACGCTTATAGCGGGTTGTTAGTTGTTTATAGGCATCAAATAAGGTGGCATCTTCTCGAATAGTGCTCTTAAACTCAAACACCACCAATGGCAGCCCATTGATATAGAGAATGCTATCAGGAATACGTAGCTCATAGCCCTGTATCTCCATTTGACTGACGATACGATAGAGGTTGCTGTCTCGGGAGTCATTACCAATCACATCATAGTCAATCAACTGAATGTATAAATCTTTCTGTGTGTGATCTTCACGCTTTAATAAAAAGCCATCAGAAATAAATTTCATGATGGCTTTATTAGTGTCATAAAGATCAGATGCTGAAAGGTATTCAAGCTTATGAATAATCGAATCAATCTCATAATTCGTGATTGATTCGGCTTGATAACGTGTCGCCAGAAACTCACGAAGATCAGACTTAATCAGCACATCTTCAGGTTTGCGATCAATGTTCTCACCACAACTATGTGGGTAGTCCTCAGAACCTAATAACTCAATGATGGCCTGTTCAAGTCTATCTTCTGTAAATTTCAATTATACGTCCTCTACTAATGGTTCTGCCTCTGGGATTCTTATCTCACCAGATATTAATTTGGGCAACAAAGTGTCACGAAGTTTCGCTAACTCTTTAGAAGAAAATAAATTTTGATACCATTTTTCAAAAATTGAATCTGAATAAAGTCCAAAAGCTTCTAGAACTTCAACAGGAGGTTTGATCGTATAAATTCGCTTCATGTCTTTTACAGTTACATGACCAAGACCAGTAGTTTGTTTATCTCTAGCTATTTCTGTAAAGATTGGCTTTAAGTATTTCAATAAATAATATACAAAGGTTTTATCACTATCTTTGTGAAGTACAACATTGAAAATATGTTGGTTTAACCACCCTTTTCCGCCGGTCCAAATGAATGTATCAATGGAAGTGTCTGGATTACCTGACCATGAGAATAAAATATCACCATCATTAATTGCATATTTTTCTGCCATTTTTTGAGTAGTGAATTTGGTTTGTTCGGAAATACCATTTTTTATTTCTGCAATTTTAACTATCGGTAAGGCCTCTTTTTCATCTGAGAAATATTGGCTTTTAAAAGATGATCCATTAATAAAGTCTGCAACCTCATATACTGGGGTAATACTCCATCCTTTTGGTATCCATCCCATTTCCTTATTAAATTCCAACTCATCAGGGAATAAAGAACGAATAGCACGATTATTCTCATTTTTTTTGATTGTTTTACGCTGTTCTGCACGGTCAAAAAGCTCATCAGGAATTGAATTTCCAGCCTCTAAAGCATTATCAATAACAGGATCAAAATCGACAAACCAGCTCTTAAACAATGCCTGTGCCATTGCTTCTAGTGTTTTGTTCATGTCTTGGTTTAATTCGATCTTATCATCTAAAGTTTTTAAATAAGCTACTATTCTATTTTGCTCTTCAAGTCTTGGACATGGCACCATAATAGCTTTAACTGAACTAGAAGCTTTTGAAATAGCAGGCACACCAACTTGTGAAGCATTAGCCAGTAACCTGTGTTGGCCTAGATGTGTTCTAAAAAAATAATTTACAAAGTACGGATTTACCTTCTTTGTATCAAGACTCACTTTAAGCTGACTTTGCGAAACTATATATTTTTCATAAAGAGAATCATGAGGAATTATACTCACTTGTCCGATAGTTCCTCGGTGAGTAATAACCAAATCTCCCCGATAAGCCTGAGAGCCTTTTAGCTCTTCTGCTTTTTCTGGAGTAAGGAAATCAAAATCCGAGTCCAAAACATACGCACCATGTAATTGACTACCTTTGATAATCGGAATACCTGCTGTTACAAAATTTTCTGCTTTAATTCTAGAACCGAAAGGCCCCATAGCTATAGAACCCTTCACCGGAGCTTTTAAGTCATCTATTTTGTACTCTACCCAATCATTTACCATAACCTAAAACCTCCAAGTTTTGACGAATGATCGCATCAAGCTTTTCTGACTCTTGCATTTGTATATATAGGGTTTGGCTGAGTTCTAACATTTTTGTTTCAAACAATATGCCATCATCTTCTATTTCAACTGCGCCAACATAACGCCCTGGTGTGAGTACATAGTCATTGGCTTTGATTTCATCAAAAGTTGCAGATTTGCAATAACCTGCCTTGTCGGCATAAGCTTCATAGCCACCAGCATCTTGCTCACCACGCCATGCATGATAAGTATTTGCTATCACTTCAATATCATCTTTAGAAAGTTCTTTGGTGGTACGACTAATCATGCTGCCCATGTTTCGAGCATCAATAAATAACGTTTCACCTTGACGATTTCGAAGCCCACGTGCTTGGCTATTGGCTGATTTGGCTTGTTTATCTTTACTTATGAACCATAAACAGACAGGAATTTGGGTGGTATAGAACAACTGCCCAGGTAATGCAATCATGCAATCAACCAAATCATTTTCGATAATTTGCTGACGTATTTCACCTTCACCGCTTGTAGTTGTAGACATTGAGCCGTTGGCTAATACAAAACCTGCTGTACCGTGCTCAGAAAGCTTAGATATCATATGTAATATCCAAGCATAGTTAGCGTTGCCTGTAGGTGGTGTTGGATAACCTGCCCAACGTGGATCATCTACTAATTCATCAGACGCACGCCAGTCTTTTTGGTTAAAAGGTGGGTTCGCCATAATAAAATCAGCTTTTAATGTTTCATGCTGATCTTTAAAGAAAGTATCTGCTGCAACTTCACCTAGATTGCTAGAAATGCCACGAATAGCAAGATTCATCTTAGCCAGTTTATAGGTTGTACTTGTGTATTCCTGTCCATAGATAGATACATCTTTGGTATTGCCATGATGGCTTTCAATGAACTTAACGGATTGCACGAACATACCACCCGAACCGCAACACGGGTCATAAATTTTACCTTGATATGGCTCAAGCATTTCCGCAATAAGATTAACTACTGATTTAGGTGTATAGAATTCACCACCACCTTTACCTTCTGTAGCAGCAAATTTACCCAAGAAATACTCATACACACGACCCACTGTGTCTTCCTCTGGGTTTTCTAGTGTGTCAATGTTATTGATGACATCAATCAATGCCGAAAGTTTACTTGTGGTTAAACCAAGACGAGAAAAGTAGTTATCAGGTAATGCACCCTTCAGAGATTGGTTTGTCTTTTCAATAGTGCTTAAAGCCGTGTCAATTTTGAGCGCAATATCCTCTTGCTTTGCATTTTGTTTAATGAAGCTCCAACGACTTTCAACTGGCAAGTAGAACACATTATCTTTTGTATAGGCTTGAACTACATCAATATGCTTTTCATAACCCTTATCAATGAGTTTCTGTTTTTGCTTTTCAAAAGTATCGCTGATGAATTTTAAGAAAATTAGGCTTAGAACAATATGTTTATATTCAGATGATTCAACACTACCACGCAATTTATTCGCAGCATCCCAAAGTGCCTCTTCAAATGATTTATCATTCTTTTTTTCAGGTGCTTTTGCCATAACTCTCAATTCTCAACAATTCATTTGTATACGCTGACACAAATTAGATTATTTGCTATGGCATGTAAAGAATGGATGGTTGGGAAAAGCAATATCAAGGATAATTTTCTTAACCTATCATTTGTATTTTAGGACAAAAGACAAACAGTTTAATTAAATACGCTCAAGGCTCTAGTCTTACAACATGATCGTATTTGACAGTTAGCCCAAATAATTAAGTGTAAAGTCACATAGACATACCACAATCTGCATCATGATTTTTTACTTTTGCTTTGTTGATTTCAGCTTTCATGTTATGAATACGTTTCAACTCCAATTCGTATTCATTTTTATAAAGCTCATATAAATTTTCTTCTCTGATTTTCTTCACTTTTTCGATTAATGGCTTTACATCCATTTGAATAATAGGATCAGCACTATAAAGTTTCCAACGTTCAATCTGAGGCACATCTTTGAGTTTTGTTCCGAACTTCTGATTGTAATTAGCATTAGATAGGCATGAAACTTGACTAGGCACTTGAACTTCAATGTCGTATATACGAACGGTCTTCATTGGAGCATATTTTTCTAAAGTTCCATTAATTAATTTTTCAGTCAACTCTCTATACTTTTTGATCTGATCTTTTCCCAAACCTAGTACATCAGCTGTAATTTTTTGCGCTCCTCCACGTTCAGGATTTTTAGGTCTATATTGCCTAAAAAACAACTCTGGTGGTCGCTCAAAGTCATCAAGGGTTGTACGCTCAGAATATTGTAAATGTAAATGTGGTTGATCACTTTCACCATCTAAAATGCCTTTATGATTGTGAATGGCACAGCTATATGGAAATTTAAATTCATCACAAAAAGCATTTATTAAATTCTTTGATAATTCTATTCGTTGTTCTGAGTTTAATTCCTTAGGTAAAGCAATAGTAATATGACTGGATGTACGACTATTCTTTTTTTCATATTTATCAGCAGCAATCCAAAATTTATCCGGCTTATATTCTGCCCACCCAGGCATATTACCTGAGCAAACAAATTCAACTTCTTCATTTAAATCAATCTTGTTTAACTTAAAATGCTTAATTCGAGTAATATAACAATAGCCATTAAATGAACTTTTAGAACTCTGTTTACGATTATGTCTTAAATCAAAATAAAACATTTTCAATAACTCCCTGATAAAAGAGTTAATATATTTTTAAATAATTAAAATAAATCTATTTAAGAAGAAAAGTTCAGAAAAGTGGTTATATTTCTAAATAGGTTTTTCAAGATTTATACGGTAGCGACATGATCTTGAGCAGGACTTAAAGAACAAAAAGTGCCCCCAATAATCAGAAGTCAAACCTCTAGATGATTTTTATGGTGTAACGCCTATTTCTATCGTGTAACGCACATTTTTTATCGTGTAACGCACCATAAATTATAGTGTAACGATTTATCCTTAATAGTGTAACGCACATAAAAAAGACTCTGAATAAAATATTTTGTATATATATCAATAACTTAAAAATTATATTAATTGGGCTTTTGGTCCCACAGGGCGAGTAGTAGTGTCTTTTTAGTACAACATTTGCAACGCAAATGATGGAATAAAAAGACACGGAGACGAGATAAGAATTTTTTGTGCGCAGCCCAAAAAATTCTTAAAAGCGCCAGCTTTATTAATCGGGTAACTAAGTGGAGAGCAGGATAGCTATTTTTTTGAGATTTTGCATGAAACTCATCATGCATTTTGGGTTCCTGTTAAAGATAGAGCTTTCCTCTAACGTAACGCAAGGAGCCTTCAAATGACAGCCGGTAGACCCAAAAAAATTATCAAAAAAAGTGATTTATATAATTTTCTTTATACACAAAAAGAAGAATTATTTATCACGCCTAAATATCCATGTGAAATAAATTTAATTAATATTCTCGAGAATACAGATTTAACAAAAATAGATTTTAAAAAATTTACAGAAACCCATAAAAATCTAATCAATGCATGCCAATATAAGGAAAATCAAAGAATCAAAAACCATCAAACATTAAAATATATAAAAACCATCCCATTTGATAATTTAACAGACATTGAAAAAAACATTCTGAAAAAAGAAAAAGAGTATTTAGATTATAACCCTAATGAATACTTTAACCTGCAAGAACTACTGAGTAATTATCGTAGTCATAATAATGGAAAAATAAAAAAATGTGTTTCTGAAAATACTCTTTCTGAATATGAAAAACATCTTCTAGCTGAAAAATTAAAACAAAGGAAAAAGAGAAATAGTGTAATATTTTTTTTAGGTGCATCTTTCAATAAGATATATGAAGCATTTTTTGCTGAATATGGTCGTCCCGTAATAGATACCCTAATAGATATGATGTACATTTATTTCATATATAAATCTAAGATTGAGCACCATCCAACTCTACGCGACATCTTTGATTCTGAAAAAAACAAGCATCTTCCTAACTTTTCAAAACTTGATGAAACACTGAAAGCGATTTCATCAGATCCTAGAAATCCATCACTTAAAAAAGATCGTGATCAGAGTTAAACCAATTAATAGCTCTCAACATTTTGGCATTACCTTCTGATAACACACTTCAATTTAATCTTATCCGGCTCATCCAATGAGCCGGATATCCTTTCTTTTCACTCACACTCAAATATTGGATTGTTCAAAAATCAAGAATAGGACTAAGTACATCTGCTTCTTATAAAAATATATCCATACCTGAATGGCTCATAAAGTGCCTTAAGTTGCAGTTAAGACCATACTGAAACTTACGATCATTTCAAACAGGTCTGATCCATTGGGTCAAAGTGATCTGTTCTTCTTTATAAATAAAATAAACAATAAAAATAATTAAATATATTTAGCACATGTTAGCTATCACTCTACTTTTCATCTTTTTTAAAAAATTTTATTTAAAGGCCTTGACCTATTTAGCATAGCGGGATAACCTAAATTCAACACAGCAAAATCTGTGTTCAGGCGTGGAAACCTGCTATTATCCAAGAGTGCAAAAAAAGTCGCTCATGCGGCATTTTTTTTGCCTACTGTTAAACAGTCTTTATGGCGGTTTGACAGGGCAGCCTTATGCTGGCCGTACTCTTGGAACGGTATTTCCACCCCTGTTAAACTGCCACCAAATACTCTAGTGGAAATGGAGTGGTGGTATGTTCTAAATCGACCAAGAGCATACGACTATGAATGACAAATTCAATAGTGCAAGCCTTTGCACGCCAAAAAAACTTGCCAAACAACTTCTTATTGAAAGCGCAAAACATCTATCTCACAAACAGCGTCAAGCTTTGTTGGATATTGTCCAGACTTTAGACCAAGTAGAAATAAACACTCCTAAAGACATTCCACTCCATGTTGAAACTGAGCAACCGTTTCAAACTGCTACTCCCAGCTATGAATTCCAAAATGAGTACAATCAGGAGTATTGGTCTGGTCAGCATTGCGATTCTTATAGTCAGGAGTATCCTGAAGATTGGCTACGCCGAACTCAGCAACGTCCACGCCCAAAATCCTCTAATACCACTTACTAGCCTTAAGTGAGTATTCTCATGACTAAAAAAACAAAGCTGTTAGTCCAAGGCGACTATCCTCTTATTGCATCTCCTACGCTTGCCCAAGCGTATGGAGTGCCATCAGCGATCTTCCTTCAAAAGCTTCATTACTGCCTGCAAAGTGGTGAAGCTCAAGTAATACAGCAACGAAAGTACTTTTATCACAGCTATGAGCAATGGGCTAAAACCTTAGGTACATACAGTCCCTCCACGATCAAACGTATAGTTTCCAAGCTAAAGAAAGTGGGCATTTTGGTGGTCAAAAAGCTATCTCAAAATAAATGGATTCAAACCAACTTTTATAGCATTAATTACCGAAAAATCAGCGAGCTATTGAAAGAATCTACTGAACCTGCAAATGCTGAAACTGAAGATCACAATCAGGCTGAATCTCCAACTCTGCCATTATCTAAGTTAATGAAAAAAGGGCTAACCGTTAGCGGAGTGTCTGCTTCTTCTCAACAAGCAAAGACCAAGTCTTGTCAGGCTGAAGGTGGGTTGCCACATCCATTAGAGCCCATGGCTCCACCATCAATTCTAGAAGCCATGTCATCTGAAAAGCGTGGCTTATATAACCAGCTTTTACAACTGAAGATAGACATCCATTATGACGATGCACGCCTAGATGAATGGCTGAAACAAAAAAAATATATCATCCGTAAAGCCGCTCATCTCAGAGACCAACTAGGACACTTAAAAATACTTTGGCATTCACCTGAACAGATAGGTTTGAATTTAAGTTAATCAAATAAAGCAGAAAGTTCAGTTCGCCCTCCTCTTTAAATGATTCTGACTTAAATTTTGATGAATAAAAGAGTTGATATAAAACGCTAGACCATTTGCTTAAACTTTTAATGAGATAAGAATAGTGAGTAAACGACCTTATAAAGCAGTAGCCTTTGATGTTTTTGGAACGCTAATTGAAATTAAAAATAGCCAATCACCTTATAAAAAAATGATGAAATGGCTTAAACAACAAGGGCGAAAACCACAACCAAATGATGCTGCGATGATCATGTCGCTAGATGGCAATTTTGAGACAATCGCTTCTTATTTCGGTTATCAACTACCCGCTCCCTTGTTAGCTGAAATGAACAACGATCTTCAAAATGATTTAAAGCATATGCATGCTTTTGAAGATTCAATTCCAACGCTCATTGAACTTAAAAATCTAGGATACAAATTGGCGATCTGCTCCAATGCAGCGACGCCTTATGGTGAAAGAGCACAAAGCATACTTCCACCTTTAGATACTTATGCATGGAGCTTTCAGGTCGGTGCAAATAAGCCAGATCCTTTAATCTACCAACATTTTTTAACTCAAATGAACTGTCAACCAAATGAAGTTTTTTTCATTGGTGATACTCAAATTGCTGATGTAGATGAGCCGCAAAAATTAGGCATGTCTGCAAAAATAATTGATCGTAAAAATGGTGAGAGTCTTTTAGATGTGCTCCAACCCTTGTTAAAAAAATAAATTATAAATCATTTTTCGAGCTGATTTTTAAGATACCAAATCTGGTACTTAACTCATGATATTGAGGATTTAAGTACCAAATTTTGTACCTAACAAATGGGATTAAATCATTAATTCAGTAAGCATAAATATGATTTTTTTATTTCATAATTTTTTTGAATAACCATTTTTTTGAAGTTTTAAACGAAACGAGTTTTTAAAAAATGTCATGTGCTAAGTTTTCCACATGACGATTTATGACTAGGGAAATTTATGCCTAGCCGTGAATAATTTTTAGATCAGCTCAATTGGCTAAGTAATTTTATGCAAAACGAAATTTTAGATGTTCTTTTAGAACTAGGGCTTACAGCTATCGATTGGGTAGATGCTTCAGTGTTCTCAAAGCTTACAGGCATTGAAGAACAAAAACTGACACATCGGCGAAAAAATTGGCCACAAGATCTAGTTTGGACAAAACAAGATGGAAATATTTACTACTCACTTAGAGGTTATAACCAATGGTTGACAGAACAAACTCAAAAACGTTACCAACCGGCGTTAGAATTAGGGAGAATGCACTCGAAATCAACTTCACCTCTAAAAAGCAGCGCTACTACATTACACTCCCACACCCGCCGACTGCGGAAGGTATCCGTACAGCCGCTAAAATTAGAAGTGACCTCATAAATAAAGCCAAATGGGGACTATTGACTGAAAAAGATATTGCTCAAGCAAAAGGCCTTGATGTTACAGAAACTGAATCAATGGATGGTCAGCAAGTCTTATTTCAAGAAGTTGCACAAAAATTTTTAAAGTTTTCGATTGCCAATAAAGATTCAAAAAATGGCTATCGCAAAATTTTAGAATGTCATTGGATGCCTTATTTTGCATTAACACCAATAGCCAATATCACGACTGAAGATATTGAGGAAGTCATTATCGATCGTGATTTTCAAACAGCGAAAACATTTAATAATTGCGCCACGCCTTTACGTGGAGTTTTCGAGTTGGCTGTTAAGCATAATCAGATTTCTGTAAACCCTATGAATAAAATTCAGAATCGTAAGGTTCAGGTGGAAACACCTGACCCCTTCACACGTAAGGAGATGGAAGCCTTACTAGCTTGGCTCGACAAAAGCTTACATGATGAGGACAAATTTTATCGGTGGTATTTTGAGTTTGCCTTCTGGACAGGCTGTAGACCTTCCGAAATGATTGCTCTTAGAGAAAGTGATATCGATTGGTTCAATGGCACATTCAAAGTTAACAAAAGCCGTGTACGTGGTTTAGAAAAAAAGGTGACAAAAACACATACGTCTCGAGAAGTATATCTGAATGAACGATCAACTCTGGCTTTGAAAGCTTTGCTTCAATTTAAAAAGGATCAAGGCTACCAAACAGACTATGTGATGCTATGTCCTAAGACTAAGGAACCCTTCTTTAATGAAAAACCACCTAGAGAGCGTCTTGTAGAAGCGATGAAAGCGTGTTCTATACGTCACCGCCCTGCATACAATGCAAGGCATACTTATGCGACGATGTTGCTGATGGATGGCGTCAATCCAATGTTTGTAGCCGATCAACTTGGACATAGTCTACAAATGCTGATCAAACGCTATACAAAATGGTTGCATGGGGATAAAAATAAGCAAGAAATTGCGAAACTTAGCGTAACTCGTACAGCCTAAATACGTCGAAATCAAAAGCTCTTGCAATGAAAAATGTGGCAAATGTGTGGCAATAAAAAAGCCACTTAATATAAGTGGCTGATTTATAACAAGAATTTTGGTGGAGATGGCGGGAGTTGAACCCGCGTCCGCCAGCACTACGCTCGAGAATACTACATGCTTAGATATCGTCTATTGATTTAGCTCTTTGTGACCCGACGAACAGGGTACAAATCGCGATCCTTTAAGATTTAGTATAAGACCCCAAGGCTTGATCTTATACGGACTTGTGTGCGTTCGCTTCAGTCGGGACCCCTAACCACAAGTATTCAGGGATGCGGACAAGCTGCCCTTAGGCAGCTAGAGCGTAAGTTTCGTCGTTTGCGACTAAAATATGCAAATTTGATTTACGAGAGAAAATGCGCTCTCGACATGCATCTATGAGTTTCATCACCAGCGTCGAAGCCAGAAACATCCCCAAAGTAAGAACAATCATAGCATAACTGATAAAAAATACGATGTATTTTCTACACATTTACACTTTTGAATGCGCTTAATTACATAATTGCGCTAATATTTTCATTTTCAAGGCTTAACAAAGAAAAATTATGAGCTTTTTATTAGCGCTCGATCAAGGAACGACATCTAGCCGCGCCATTATTTTTAATGAACACGGTCAAATTCAAGCGACGGCTCAACGTGAAACCCACATTCGAACACCACATTCAGGTTGGGTCGAGCAAGATGCACAAGAAATTTGGAGTACGCAAATTGCTGTTGTGCAACAAGCATTGGCATCTGCACGTATACTTGCCAAAGACATTAAAGCCATAGGTTTAACCAACCAACGTGAAACCACCGTCGTGTGGGACAAACGAAGTGGACAACCCCTTGCCCCTGCAATTGTCTGGCAAGACCGTCGTGCCACTGAATGGTGTAATCAACTGACGCAACAAAACCTAAATGACATCATTCATAGAAAAACTGGTTTACGTATAGACCCATACTTCAGTGCGGGAAAATTGGTCTGGTTACTCGAACACGTTCAGGGTTTACGAGAACTGGCACAGCAAGGTCATGTAGCTTTTGGAACAATTGATAGTTGGTTGGTGTGGAATCTCACCCAAGGTGCGCAACATGTGATTGAAGCCAGTAATGCTTCTCGCACCATGCTAATGAACTTACAGCAGCAAACGTGGGATGAAGAACTTTTAGCATTATTCGATATCCCCTTATCGGTACTCCCAAAAATCATCAGTTCAGATGAATACATTGCAGATACCGCCACCGGTCTACTTGGCGCAAATATTCCAATTACTGGCATTTTAGGTGATCAACAATCTGCGCTATTTGGTCAATCTTGTTTTGAAGCCGGTACAGCCAAAAATACCTACGGTACAGGCTGTTTCATGTTGTTTAATACCGGCACTGAAGTTCAATATAGTCAAAATAAACTACTCTCGACATTGGCGTGGAAAGCACAAAACCAAACCCATTATGCACTCGAAGGCAGTGTCTTTATGGCGGGTGCAATTGTGCAATGGCTACGTGATGGCTTGGGAATTATTCAAAAAAGTAATGATGTAGAACGCTTAGCTTGTCAGGTTGAACATACCGATGGCGTGGTATTGGTTCCGGCATTTACAGGTCTAGGTGCGCCGCATTGGGACAGCGATGCACGTGCTCTACTCTGCGGCATGTCGCGTGGGACCAATAAATCCCACATTGCCCGTGCAGCCCTTGAGTCCATCGCCTTTCAAGTTTCGGATGTTCTGACCGCGATGCAATCTGACTTGTCTAGCCCGTTGAAAGAATTACGAGTCGATGGTGGCGCCAGCTGTAATGATATGTTGATGCAGTTTCAGGCTGACCTGCTGAATGTACCTGTGTTGCGTCCAAAAATGCTGGAATCCACCGCTTGGGGTGCAGCAGCGATGGCTGGTTTAAAATCTGGCGTATTTTCCAGCCTTGATGAAATCTCTCAGTCCTGGCAGCTAGATCGTGCCTTTGAACCAAAAATGCAAAGCGATCAACGTGAATACCATTTACAGCAATGGCAATCAGCCTTGAAACGGGCACGTTCAGATCTTTAACAACACAAAAATTATTCGTTAAATAAGCATTCGTTAAGACAACTGATGCAATAAAAAACCGCTTTAACAAGCGGTTTTTTTTGGGGCTTTCTTATTGCTTCGCAGACACATTTTTAATGTGCATGCCCGCCACCTACGCCCGCTTTAGGTCGTGGGCACAGCCAAATAATCATCGCAGCAAAAATAAATATCCCTGCCAAGACTAAAAACACATGATTGGCTGAAAGTGTTAAGGCTTCTTTATCCACCAAACTAGAAATATAACCTAATGCTGCTTCGGAACTCATCCCTGTATTCACCAAAGTGTTCTGGACTTCAGTGACATGTAAACTGCTCATCATTTCACTACGCGCTACTTTGGTGTGATCATCCCAAATGGTAACAGCAATCGATGCGCCAATAGCCCCTGCCATGGTCCGTAAGAAGTTCATTAAACCCGCTGCTGATGCCATGTCTTGTGGCAGTACAGATGCTAAGGCCATATTGGACAAAGGAATAAAGAAAAATGGCACGGCAAAACCTTGTAATATCTGCGGTAAAGCCAAGGCCATAAAGTCTGCATCCGTGGTCCAAAAGGCACGCATGAGCGTCACACCACCTAGGATGCTTAAACCAAAGCTGGCTAAGGCACGTTGATCATATTTGGTTGCCAATTTTGCCACAATTGGTGACATGGTCAGACTTCCCACGCCCATAGTCGCGGTTAAATAACCAGCCCACGTTGCGGTATAACCCAAGTTAATCTGCAACCACTGCGGAATCAGGACAATACTGCCGAAGAATGCACCAAAACCAAAGGCTAATGCCAATACCGAAATGGTAAAACTTCGATATTTAAACAACAAAATATTCACCACAGGATGCCGCTCTGTCAGCTCCCAAATGGTAAAAACAATCAAACCGACAAAGGCTGTGAGTGCTAAGACCACAATAAATGGACTGTTAAACCAATCGCGTTCATGCCCCAAGTCAAGCATCAGCTGTAAAGCACCAATCCACAGCACCAATAACAACAATCCGCCACGATCAATTTTCAATTTCTGTGTTGGGGTTTCAGCTGTTTTGAGCAAGCGCATAGCCGCAATGGCACAACCAATTCCAACGGGAATATTGATAAAGAAAATCCAATGCCACGACATATTGTCACTAATCGTACCACCTAAAATCGGCCCTAGAATTGGCCCGACTACAGTAGTCATAGCCCACATGCCCATAGCTTGCGATTGCTTTTCAGGTGGGAAAATACGCATTAATAAGGTTTGACTAAGCGGCATAATCGGGCCGCCAAATAAACCTTGCCCAATTCGGCAAAATACCAACATTTCCAAGCTTGTGGATAAACCACACAAGATAGAAAATAGCGTAAAGCCAAACAGACTGATGACGAAGACACGTACAGAGCCAAAACGCCCTGCCAACCAACCAGTTAAAGGTACACAAATGGCTTCTGCAACAGCGTAAGAGGTAATGACCCATGTACCTTGCGAAGCAGACACGGCAAGGCTACCGGTAATATGCGGAACAGAGACATTGGCAATGGTCATGTCCAGCACGACCATAAAGTTGGCCAATGCCAAGACCAAAGCAGCAAGAATCAGGCGACCACCTTTCAGGTCAGTCATTTGCATAGGCTGATTCATAAGTAACTACTTCGATTTTAAATCAATCGTCGCTTCCATTGACAGTCCCACACGTAGCGGATGTTCTGCCAACTCTTTGGGATCCAAACGAATCCGTACAGGTAAGCGCTGAACCACTTTAATCCAGTTACCTGTTGCATTCTGCGCAGGAATCAAAGCAAAAGCTGAACCTGTACCACCCGAAAAACCCGTCACTGTGCCCTTAAATTTGACTTTGTCACCATACAGATCTGACGTAAGCTCAACTTTTTGACCCGGTTTGACACCCGCCAATTGGCTTTCTTTAAAGTTAGCATCCACATAAAGCTGAGTCACAGGCACTACCATTAACAGCGTGGTTCCCGGTGCAATGCGTTGACCAACTTGAATATTGCGACGCGTCACCACCCCATCAAATGGCGCTTTAATTTGGGTACGTTCTAAGTCCAATTGCGCTTGTTGTACGCGTGCTTGTGCAACTAGAACATCTGGCGTTGAATTTTCATTGCTGTCTTGAATCAGTGCATCATTGGCTGCTTTATTGCTTTGCGCAGCCTTTTGACTAGATTTCGCTTGTGCAAGACCTGCCTGCGCGACATCCAAACCAGCTTTTGCGGTATTAACTGCACTTTGCGCGGTACTGAGTTCTTCTTTAGAAATTGCACCAGAAGCCGCCAATTGTTGACGACGTTGCAATTCATCTTGAGCCTTGCCCAAATCTGCCTGTGCTTTAGCCACCTGTGCTTCTGCACTATGTATAGCATCATCACTGACAAAAATTTGCGAGTTTAAAGAGCTGCTGTTGGCTGCAGTTTGCTTATATTGACGTTTGGCTTTGAGCAATTCAGCTTGTGCTTGTGCTAAAGCAATTTCTGCATCACGTGCATCAATGCGAACCAGCACATCACCTTTTTTGACTTGCTGTGTATCACTAACCAACACGTCAGCCACTTGCCCTGTCACCATTGAAGTTACAGATGCAGTTTCAGCACCAACATAGGCATTGTCCGTACTGACTGAATGATTAAAAAATACAGACCAGATCAGATAAATCACCAAAGCAATCACAATCAATATAGCCACGATACCGAGGCCTTTTTTTCTGCGTGCTTTAAGTTCCTGATCGGAAGGTTGATCTGACTGCGTTGTTTCTGGCAGCGTACTTAAGGTATCTGTCATAGATTTATCCTAAATCCAGCGGACTTGGTCATGGCATCATCGCACTCTGACTAATCACAGCGATCAATCAAAGCACCGTTAGACATTACTGTCAGATCATGGTGTCGATGAGAAAGTCTTTCTTCTTTAAATTTCCGGCATTTTAAGGCTAAAAAATCATATTTTGAGAATGGAAAATGTAACTGGTCAGTCTTTTTTTATTGGGCCACAACTTATTTTCATCAATTGCAGCCCAATCTAAACGATCATTTTTATAATTATTATAGATTTAGCTTAATACCTGCTTAAGCCAATCACTTAGTAAGCATATGAGGCTATCGCAGTTGCAATCGCCTTACCTTCGTCATTCAGCATGGTCATGCGCATAGTGCACCCCTTACGCCCTAAACGTAAAGTTTCGGCACGAGCTACAAAATACTGCCCACGACCAGGTGCTAGATAGTCCACACGCATGTCGACGGTCGCTAAACGGGATACTTTTTTACTGGTTTCTGCTAAATCTTCAGCTGTGGCCTTTTTATACAATTCAGCCATCGCTGAAATACCACCAATGCTATCAAGTAAGGTCGCAGCAACCCCCCCATGTAAAATTTGGAATGCCACATTGCCGATTAAATTACTCGCCATATCGACACGTGCTTCGATTTGACCATCAATTACACTCATCTTCATTGCATTATGGACAAAGAAAGGTGAACTGTTAAAGGCTTGAGCAATGCCTTCTAATAAGGTGTTGATTTCAATATTCGAGTTTAAATCAATATTGCCGGTCCAATTTTTAGTTACATCTGTCATAGCCTACTCGAATTACTGTCATTGAATAAAAAAATGAATCTTGGTGCGCCAAACCGAAATTATGCGTCTACAATAGTTTAAGTTTAATACTGATCAATGAGATTGTTATGACCTATACGTTCAATCGTCCAGCTTTTCCTGCCACTCGCATGCGCCGCATCCGTAAAAATGACCAGCTTCGTGCCATGGTACGTGAGACCCAACTGACGACTGATCACCTCATTTATCCAGTATTTGTTTTGCCAGGCCAAAACCAGACACAAGACATTCCAAGCATGCCAAACGTTCAACGTTTATCTGGCGATCTTTTATTAAAAAAAGCAGAACGTTTACTGGAGTTGGGTGTATCTAAACTCGCACTGTTCCCTGTGACACCTCAAGAGGACAAAAGCTTAACTGCTGAAGCTGCGTGGCGTGAAGATGGCTTAGTCCAAAGTACAATACGCTTACTGAAAAAAGAATTGCCTGAAATGGTGTTAATTAGTGATGGTGCATTAGATCCATATACCACTCATGGTCAAGACGGCATTATTGATGACACAGGTTATGTGTTAAATGATGAAACTGTTGAATGTTTAATTAAACAAGCGTTAAGCCATGCAGACGCAGGTGTCGATGTTATTGCACCGAGCGACATGATGGATGGTCGTATTGGCGCAATTCGCTCCGCACTTGAAGCCAATGGTCACATCTACACCAACATCATGGCCTATTCTGCAAAATATGCATCAAGTTTCTACGGTCCATTTCGTGATGCTGTCGGTTCATCAAGTAACTTAAAAGGCTGTAATAAATACAATTACCAAATGGATATTGGTAACCGTGCTGAAGCTCTGCATGAAATTGCTTTAGATATCCAAGAAGGCGCAGATATGGTGATTGTCAAACCGGGTATGCCATATTTAGACATCGTACGAGAAGTAAAAGATAACTTCGGTGTACCTACTTTTGTTTATCAAGTCAGTGGTGAATATGCTATGTTGGCTGGTGCAATCCAAAATGGTTGGTTATCAGATAGCGTGATTATTGAATCATTGATGAGCTGCCGCCGCGCAGGTGCTGATGGTATCTGGACTTACTTCGCTGAAGAAGCCGCACTCAAACTCAAGGACATGAAATAAAGTCAGAACCAGCCTTCCTGTTTCAAAACAGGGAGGCTTTTTTATTGTTGAGCCTTTTACAGCTGTGAACCATTTTAGTTTTATAAAATTCTTCATTATTGACTCAGCATCATGGATGATGGCTAAGCTATCTTTTTAGCCTTTTTTAAATTCTCTCAAATCAAATCGGTATATCAGCAATGCATATTGCCATTATTGGGGCGGGTGTCAGCGGTTTACTCACCGCATTGGAGTTGGTGGAACGGGGTTGCACCGTAACACTTTTCGATCAACAGCAAACAGGTTCAGCAGCATCATGGGCTGGAGGTGGCATTTTATCGCCAATGTATCCGTGGCGTTATCCGCAGGAAGTGAATGCCCTTGCACGATATGGCAAACAAGGCTACCTCAAATGGAATGAAAAATTAAAACCTGTCACAGGCATTGATTTTGAAATTCATGAAACGGGCATGTTGATCTTTGATGAAGATGATTTTGAAATTGGTTTGGATTATGCACATCAGCATTTAGACCCAATGCAACAGGCTGAATATTTACAGCATGAACAAATTGAGCAAGTTAACTCCTTAGTTTCACCTCAACTTCAACACGCGATCTATTTTCCGCAGCTTGCCAATGTTCGTAATCCACGGCTATTACAATCGTTGAAGTCATATTTACAGCAACATCCTAATGTAATCATTCATGAGCATTGCCCTGTTACTGACTTAAATACACAGCAACAACGATTAGTCGCGATTCGCACTGCAGATGGTCAACAACATTTCGCAGATCAATATGTACTGGCAACTGGTGCTTGGTCAGCAAAATGGAGCGAGCAATTAGAAATCGAGATTCCAGTACAACCTGTTCAAGGACAAATGCTGCTGTTTAAAACTCCAAAAGATTGGCTGTCTACGATGTGTATGAACAAGGTGATGTACCTCATTCCACGGCAGGATGGACACATTGTTTGTGGCTCAAGTATGCGCCAATGTGGTTTTGACACCCAAACCACAAACGTGACCTTAGAGCATATTCAACAAGCGTGCTTTGAAATGGTGCCTGAACTGGCGAAATTCCCGATTATAAAATCATGGGCAGGTTTACGCCCTTCCTCCCCAGAAGGCATTCCTTATATTGGTCAAATGCCACAGTTTGACAATCTATGGGCAAACTTTGGTCATTTTAGAAATGGTTTATGCATGGGACCTGCTTCTGCTCAATTATTGGCGGAACTCATAATGGGTCAAACACCAAGCTTCAATGCAGAAGATTACAGTCCACAGCGACTGTATGAGGATGCGATCGCATTGTATAAATAAAGTTCCTTTCTAAACATTCGAAAACTTAAGCAACGAGAAATAGAGTAAGTACAATGAGTTATTCCAACAATAAAACTATGTCCCCAGTATGTCCTGAAGCGCTTGTTTTAAAGTTGGAAATTTAAATTCAAAACCTTGCGCTAATAAGGCACTTGGCTTCACAAACTGACCATTAAGTATTAATTGAGCTTGCTCACCAAGCAATATTTTAAAAATAACACTCGGCATATTAAACATTGGTTTTTTATTTAACTGACGTGCAGCAACGATTGCAAAATCTGCTTGTGTGGTACGTTCAGGTGCGACTACGTTATAAACTGCTTGTCGCACATTTACTGTGTTCTCAGTTTGTAAAACAGAAAGATCTGCTTGTTTCATTAAATAGAAAATAGCGCGAATGGCATCCTGTATATGAACCCAAACCAGTGGCTGACGTCCATGACCTATTTTACTGACCAAATTCATCTGAATCGGTCTAAGCATTTGTGGCAAAATACCCCCACCTGCGGCTAACACTACACCCAAGCGAATAATTTGGGTATTTTGTTCAGGATATAATGCCGTCACATGCTCCCAACGTTGGCATAATTCGGACATAAATATTGCTTGCGCTGGACTTTGTTCATCACAGGCAGATGACCACATTTCGGTTTCATCAATACCGTAATAGCCCACGGCAGAACCAGAAATAATACATTTCGGAAAAATTTTACGTTGATGTAAATATTCATACAGCAATTCCGTAGTATTCACTCTACTCTCTATCAACTGCTGCTTACGCGTTGCTGTCCAACGCCCTTGCCCGATGCTTTCTCCAGCCAAATTAATTACATAATCAATGCGATCATGCTTCATTTCATCAAAACTTTGTATCCAAGTTAAATGAGGCGATTTTGATACCCGTCCAGCCTTACGACTCAGACTAATCACTTTAAAATCTTGTGCTAAAAGTTCTTTAATTAAATGAGTACCAATAAAACCACTACCACCCGTCAGTAGTACAGTTGCTTGATGCATAATCTATTCTTATTCACTTGTATAAACTTTATCTATAGAGGATGACAAGCGAATGTTCAAGCATTAAGCACCAAACTTTTGCGATGCCATACGCTTGGCAAGTGGACCATAAAACCAATAGGTTAATAAATACAATGGGATAGCCATCAATAAAAACATAATCACAATTATGCTAATAAATTGGGCATTTTGTAGGTAGAGCATTAAATTTTGCCAAATTTCAGGATCATTTCGTGAGAAAATCGCCACGCCTAAAACTAAAAAGGCAAAATTATAAAACCAAAAAATTAAGGTAAATCCTAGCGTAAACTTTTTACGTTCAGTTTGATTCGGTGCACGTTTATTTTTTTTAAGAAAGCGAAACAGAATTAAAACCATCGCCACCAAATAAGGGACAACAGTTAATACACCACCAACACCTTGTGGCAATAATGCAGCCAATACACCACAAATACAGGTCATCACAAAACAAATGATAAAAAATATGAAAAAATAGCGAGTTAAAGACACCATTGCGATGACCTAAGAATAAATTTACCCCTATTATAAAAAAAAATCATTTTTTTTTCATTTCTGTGTCAACCAATCCGTAAACGGCTGCGTTATATAGGGTACAAGGTCTGTAGCAACCGATGATTTGGACGGCATCCACAATGTTTCGGTGACCTTTTACTTAAAGCAATAAGCTTCATTTTGAACTTTACTGATGAACAGCAGACATCAATTCAGTTCAAAATAAATTTTTTGACCGGCGATTTCACCATCACTCGAATCGTCGGTCTTTTATTTTCTACTGTCTTTATTTTAACACTTAATTTTATAAGAAAAAAAAACAGCCGATGAATATATCGACTGCGTTTTACGCTTTCATTTTTGGAAATTTATTTTTAACAATTAAGCCGCAATATAACGGTTTCGTCCTTGCTTCTTGGCTTGATAAAGATTTTTATCAACCTCATCAAGGAACTGCATTCGATTATCTCGCTCCGTAGGTATAATGGTTTTCACTCCAATACTTAAAGTTACTAAGTCCGACACTGCTGAAGCTTTATGGGGTAAACGTGCCATTTTAACTGTATCCATAATTTTCTGTGCCATGAGTGCCGCAGATGCTTCATTGGTTTCAGGTAAAATCCAAATAAATTCTTCGCCACCATAACGCGCCACTAAATCACGTGGACGTGAACCACAAGACTCTAGGCTTCTGGCGATTTGACGTAGACAGGCATCACCAATCACATGCCCATTACAATCATTGTATTGTTTGAAATAATCTAAATCCATCAAGATTAAACTTAACGGTTTCTGTACACGAATTGCATTAAGCCATTCGCGTTGATAAATATCATCAAATAAACGACGGTTTGCAATTCCCGTTAGACCATCTTTATACGAATATTCTTCGAGCTGACGTTGCATTTTCTGTAATTGTTCTTCTTGTTTCTTTCGTTCCGAAATATCGAACATGAAGCCAACTAAACAATCGACATCACCATTTGCCTTACGTACCACATGGACTACATCACGAATCCAAGTGTAGCTTCCATCTTCTTTAAGCGCACGATAATCGGCCTCATGATCAATGCCAGCCATCGATTGCGATACACAAAAATTCACGACATATTCGCGATCATCTTCGTGCATCCGCGTCGCCCAATCTTCCACCGTTTTCCAACTGTTTTGCTTCCACCCCAAAAGCTTTTCAATTTGTGGACCAATATAGCTGAACGTTTTAGTATCCCAATCAATACACCATGGAATGGCTAAAGTAGATTCAAGCAGCATTTTATACACCATACTACTGGCAAGTTTTTCTTCATCAAACGGATTATTTGGCATACATATGCTCCACGTTTCCCCAAGCAGGTCGAATCAACCTAACTCTCCATACAAGCACTGATATACAGGATACCCACAAAAAATAATATTCCTAGTTCTTGGTATTTTTTAAGCTATTTAAAGATTCAACTATTCTAAAGTGAATACTGATTCGCTTATTTTTATAAAAACAAGTATTTATACCAATGAATCAACTCTGTTATTTTGAAATCCAATCCTCAAATCCTGCTCGGGAAATCAGTTTTTATCAATATGTTTTTGCTTGGACCTTTACTGAAGTCAAAGGGTTACCAATCCAATATTATCAAATTGAAACGCAAGGAATTCACGGTGGCTTATTAGAACCTCCTGCAGCGACACCACCAACGCATTGTGGCACCAATGCCTTTACCTGTAGTTTTGAAGTTGAAGATTTCGACCAAATCGCTGAGAGAATTTTGGCGCAAGGTGGTCAAATTGCCATGGAAAAATTTGCGATAGCTGGACAATGCTGGCAAGGCTATTTTTTAGACCCAGACCACAATACCTTTGGCCTCGTGCAAGTCGATCCCAATGCACAGTAACACAGTTACCGCTTGGTTTAGATTTGGGGCGTTGTAACAGTCGAGAATGACTTAGTTTGACGTATGAATGATTAATCGCCCTCGAAAAAGTGATCATCTGTGATACTTTAGAGCCCAATCAATTTTTTTGATTTTTGGGGGCTTGCATGACTGTTCGTTTTTTTCATACTTCAGATTGGCATTTGGGACAATTTTTCTATAACCATTCGCGTGACTACGAACATGAACAGTTTCTCAATTGGCTGCTTGAACAAATAGCACAAAAACAACCACATGCCCTGCTGATAGCAGGCGATGTTTTTGATATCATCAATCCCGCTTCCAGAGCACAAAAACAACTCTATCAATTTTTAGCAGATGCACATGATCGCGCGCCACACATGCAAACCCTAATGATCGCGGGTAACCATGACTCGGGTTATCGTATTGAACAGGTTGAGCCATTATTAGAAAAATATCAGGCCAAAGCTGTAGGCGTAGTACATAAGAACGCCCAAGGACAGCTCGACTTAGACCGATTGCTGGTGCCTATTTATGATGAACAAAAAAATATTGTGGCATGGTGCCTAACTTTACCTTTTTTACGTGCTGCAGAGATCACCGGATTTAATGAGCAAACCACAAATAGTCAAAATGCCATTGCCTATGTTCATCAGCAATTAATTGCAGAAGCCAATGCACGCAAAACACCAGATCAGGCTTTAATTTTAATGTCGCATGCTCACATGCAAGGCGGAGAAACCTCAGACTCTGAACGCCCCATTATTATTGGCAATGAAGAAGCACTTTCAACTGCAATGTTTGATGATGTGATTGACTATGTAGCACTTGGACATTTGCATAAACCGCAAAAAGTCGGACAAGCCCATATCCGTTATAGTGGCTCACCGATTCCCCTGTCGTTTAGTGAAATTAGTTATAAACACCAAGTGCTTGAGATCAGTATTGACCCGACTCAAAAGGATGAATCGCGCTTTCAAATGCAATCTTTAGCAATTCCGCGCAGTGTGCAATTGCATCGTATCAAAGGCACCATTGCTGAGGTTTTGGCACAATTATCTGCATTAACCAGCGGTGAAATTGAAGAGATTGACCAACGTGAATATGTCGAGATTGAATATCATACCGACACGCCCCCTGCACCCAATTTACGTCAGCAATTTGAAGATGCTTTAGCGCCAAACCGTTATCGTCTCGTACGGATTAGTCGTCGTTATTTAAATACAGATGTAAATGATTCGAAGCAAGCTGCAATTAACCTTGATCCGCCTACACCAGAACAACTATTTCAAAATCTTTGGGAAAAACAAGGGTACGGTGCTGATGATACCGTAATGAAAGATTTTTTAAGTTTGGTGGATGAAGCACAAAAATCACTTGAAGATGATGCGAACGCTTAAGGAATTGCCATGAAAATTTTATCGATCCGTATAAAAAACTTAGCATCTTTAGCGGGTGAGCATTTTATTGATTTTGAATCTGAGCCATTAGCCAGTGCAGGTTTAGTCGCAATTATTGGCAAAACAGGCGCAGGTAAATCGACCATTTTAGATGCCATGTGTTTGGCATTATTTAATAAAGTCCCACGTTTAAAAGACAGTGATGGCAAACTCATCGATGTAGATGGTTCAGAGCTGCCGACCAACTCACCGCAAACAGTATTACGCCGTGGTACAGGTCAAGGCTTTGCTGAGCTCAGCTTTATTGCTCAAGACCAAAAAGTCTATTCTGCACGTTGGGAAATTAAACGTGCCCGTGAAAACCCAAATGGCAAATTACAAAGCGTACAGCGTTCACTGAAATGCTTAACAGATGGCAGTGTCGTTGCGGATAAAACTAAAGCGGTTGAGAGCCAAATTTTACGTATTACCCAGCTCAGTTTTGAGCAATTCACCCGTGCCGTTTTACTGGCTCAGTCAGAAGTGACCGCTTTTTTAAAAGCACGAGATAATGAACGTGGCGAGCTATTGGAATATCTGACCAATTCCAGTATTTTCGGGAAAATTGGTCAATTGGCCTTTGAAAAAACCAAAGAGATTGCTATCCAGCGTAAAGGGTTAGAACAAGCCTGTGGAATAGTTCAAAAAGATATGCTTTCGATTGAAGATTACGCTCAATTGAATACTCAATTTGAAACTGTAAATATTGAATTCCAAACTCTTGACCTAGAACAACAAAAGCTTCAAAAACAACAACAATGGTTTGAGCAAAAGCAAAAGTATGAAACCGAAGCTCAAACACATCAGCAACAGCTGAATATTCAACAGCAACAACTCGATGCGCTTGCACCAGAAAAAGCTCAACTCAGCCAGCTTGAACGCTTTGCTGCGATCCGTACCAGTGTGCAACAACACAAAAGCATTCAGAGCGAAATTGAACAATTAAAAACGCCACTGCAAAAAGCCCAACACGATTTTAATCATGTTGAACAACAATATAACGCTGAAAAATTGGTTTTTGAAAAGATTGAAGCTGAGCAAAAACAGCATACTCAATTTGAAATTCAGCATCAGGATGCTATTAAATTAATCCGTGAACGCATTGCTGAACGTCTAGTTTTAGTGGATCAATTACGCAAAGCCCAAAGTGATTTTAAAGAGATTGAAAATCAACTTAGTCCACATTTAAATCATGAAAATCAACTTAAGCTTCAACTTGAACAACTCAAAAACAATATTGCACAGCATACGGCGCAATTAGAGCATTCAAAGCATTTTACATCTATTGACGATGGCCTCTCCGCGCATCTTGCTCAACTGCAACGCTTTATTCAAAGTTATGCAGAATTTGAAAAGACGTATGGCGATGTGCAACAAGCCAATACCCAATGCAAAGCTCAACAAAAACAGCTTGATGAATTAACACTACAGTTTGGCCAAGATGAAGTACTAAATCAAAAAATCACCTCACTTCGAAATGAGCGTGAGCAGTTACTCCAGCAATTAAGTCAGCTCAAAATCATTCAGCCACAATGGCAAAATTTCAAACATATTGATGCAGATCAACGCCAATTAACTGCGTCGTATAACACTTTAACTCAACAAATTTTAGAGCATCAAGCTACCTTCGATCTTGCAGAAAAGCATTATCAGCAACAAAAAACTGCACGTGAACAACTGCAAAAAATCTTGCAACAGCAGCGCTTACTCAATACCGAAAATATTGAAAAACTCAGATCAGAGCTAGTGGATGGTGAGGCATGTTTAGTCTGTGGAAGTACGCATCATCCTTATGCAGAACAATCCAATTTTTCTGATGACTTACTCAAGTTACAAGAACAGCAAGAGCAACAAGCACTGGCGTCTGAAAAACTTGCATTTGATACCTGTCAGAAACAACAAATAGTTTTGACAGAAGTCCGAGCTGCTTTAAATGCCAATGAGCAACGCCGTACAAACCTCAGCCTTCAACAGCAAGCCTTACAAGCTGAATTAGAATCACAGCTTACATCGCTAAATATCAACTTTGATTTTTCACAAACACATGATGCGCTTACACAGCTGCTTGAAACGCAAAATCTTACGATGCTACAAGTCCAAGAACGGCTTGAAGATGCCTTAGCCTCTCATGAAAAAGTGCAGACGCTCCGTCAAACGCTGGCAACTTCGATTCAGCACACCACACAGCATTTATCTAATGTGCAACAGGCTGAAAATAACATTCAGCATATCCTCAGCCTGCTTAATGATTCAGAAAAGCAAGACTGGCAACAAGCGACATTAAATACAGCAGAACAGATCTATCACGGCTTACAACAACGCCAACAAACGCTAAAAAAATTGAATAATTTGACGGCGCAATACAATCAAGCCCATCAACAATTCGAGCAATGTATACAGCAAGTTAAATTCAGTCAGGAGAAAATCCAATCGGCTAACAAGGCCATTGAAGCACTGAAAATTTCAGGTAAAAAGAATACGGATATTGCGATTCAAGCCATTTTGGATATGACACAAATCACAGTTGAAAAACCACATGAGTGGTTAGCCGAATTTGAGCAAAAAAGTTTGCAACTTAAAAATAAAATTGAGCTTGCTCGCCAGCAATTCAATCAAGTGCGCCAATCTTTTGATAACGCACAAAGCGTATTGAACAAATGCCTCACAGAAAATACGCAGCTACACAAGCAGGCTGAGCACAGCAATGTTCAGATTCAACAGTGGCTTGAGCAAAATACAGAGTTTAATCATGCTCTCTTAGAACAACTTAGCATGATTTCACATGAGCAAGAACAGCAGCTCAAACAGCGTATTTCGAAGGTTGAGCGCACGCATGCAGATTTACAGGCAGGCATTAAAACAGTTCAAAATCAGCTCAAAGCGCATTTAACCCATCAACCGAATATTGCATTTGAAGCAATAATATCTACCCTTACAGCACTTGCAGACAACTTGCGAACTTTGGCTGAACAGCGTGATGAAGTAAAACTCAAACTTGAAGTACATCAGCGTAACGTCGCAAAACAGCAGCAATTTGCCGAGCAAATTCAACAGATCCAATCTGAAGAGCACCGTTGGAATAAAATTTCGAGCTTAATGGGCGATGCAACGGGCAAGAAGTTCCGTGATTTAGCGCAGCAATATAACCTCGATATTTTAATCGAGTATGCCAATCAGCAATTGGCGATGCTTTCTCAGCGTTATACCTTAAAGCGCCTTGAAAACTCATTAAGCCTAGCCATTGTCGATCATGATATGGACGGTGAAACCCGCTCTGTCTCTTCGCTTTCAGGTGGTGAGTCGTTCTTAACGGCCCTCGCTCTCTCATTAGCCATTGCTAATATGGCATCAGGTACGACAAAAATCGAAAGCCTGTTTATTGATGAAGGCTTTGGCACGCTGGATGCCTCAAGTCTGCACATGGTGATGAATGCTCTGGATCAGTTACAAAACCAAGGGCGTAAAGTGGTATTGATCTCGCATATTCAAGAAATGCACGAACGAATCCCTGTGCAAATTCAGGTGAATCCTATCGGGGCAGGTGCAAGTCGAATTGAAATCGTAGGTTAAGCTTAAAATAACAGTCCCCCTACCTTTTCTAAGATGAGGGGGCATTACGCAGCATGAGGAAAAATTTTAAAATTACTTTTGCGAATAATCACGCGCGCCAAACAATGCTGTACCTACACGTACCATGGTTGAACCCGCGTTAATCGCATCTTGCATATCGCCTGACATCCCCATACTTAATGTATCCCATTGGCCAGGATACTTGTGTTGTGCTTTAACCTGCTCAAACAACACTTGTGCTTGTTTAAAGGCGTCGATATTTCCTGGTGCAGGGATCACCATCAGTCCACGCAATTGAATATTCGGGAGTTGGCTGATCTGCTTTACCAATTCAGCAACTTCAGCAGGTACACAACCATCCTTACTATCTTGTGCATCTATATTGACTTGCAAACATAGATTTAATGGTTCAGATTGATCTGCTCGTTGACTCGATAAACGCTCAGCAATGATCAGACGATCAACCCCATGCACCCATGCAAATTTCTCAGCCAAATGCTTGGTTTTATTGCGCTGAACATGACCAATAAAATGCCATTCGATGGCTAAATCTGACAATTGTTCAATCTTATCGAGTGCTTCTTGCAGATAATTTTCCCCAAAAGCACGCTGCCCCGTTTCATACATTTCCCGTAACATTTCAGCAGGATGCGTCTTCGACACAGCAAGCAGAGCCACACTATCACTAGCTCTACCTGCTTGCTTACAAGCCTGAGCCATCTGTTCTAATACCTGATTTCGTGCATCGCGAAGTGTAATCATTGACGAGGTTCTCATTTCATTCATCTTTTTTTGCATTGCCCTGCAACTAACTGTTGGTTAAGCTGTGGGAAAGCCTTATTATTCTATCAAAATAATTAAGATTTAATTTTTATCTCGGGGATTTTATGGACATTACAGAACTATTGGCATTTGCTGCCAAAAATGGCGCGTCGGATTTACATTTATCTTCAGGTATGCCACCGATGATTCGTGTGGATGGTGAAGTACGCCGAATTAACTTGCCTTCACTTGAGCATAAAGAAGTTCATAAGTTAGTTTATGACATTATGAACGACAAGCAACGTCGTGACTATGAAGAAAAACTCGAAACTGACTTTTCATTTGAAGTCCCAGGGGTTGCACGTTTCCGTGTGAACGCATTTAACCAAAACCGCGGTGCTGGTGCTGTATTCCGTACCATTCCTTCAAAAGTTTTAACCATTGAAGATTTAGGCATGGGCCAAATCTTTAAAGATATCTGTGAATATCCTCGTGGTATTGTGCTAGTAACAGGTCCTACTGGTTCGGGTAAATCAACCACGCTTGCAGCGATGGTCGACTACATTAACGACAACCGTTATGACCATATTTTAACGGTTGAAGATCCAATCGAATTTGTGCATGAATCTAAAAAATGCTTGGTGAACCAACGTGAAGTACATCGAGATACTCACGGCTTTAACGAAGCACTGCGTTCTGCACTGCGTGAAGACCCTGACATTATCTTAGTCGGTGAGATGCGTGACCTTGAGACGATTCGCTTAGCTTTAACCGCTGCCGAAACAGGTCACTTAGTATTCGGTACACTGCATACAACCTCTGCAGCAAAAACCATTGACCGTGTAATTGACGTATTCCCTGCCGAAGAAAAAGATATGGTTCGTGCCATGTTGTCTGAATCATTACAAGCGGTTATTTCTCAGACACTGTTAAAGAAAAATGGTGGTGGTCGTGTGGCTGCACATGAAATCATGATCGGTATTCCTGCTATCCGTAACTTGATTCGTGAAAACAAAGTCGCACAAATGTATTCTGCAATCCAGACCGGTGCAAACTATGGTATGACTACGCTAGATCAAAGCCTGAAGAACCTTGTTGCCAAAGGTATTATTAGTACACAGACTGCACGGACTGCAGCGAAGCAACCAGAATCTTTCTTATAAAATTTTATTTTTTAATTTGGGGCTCACGTTATGGATTTTAACGGCTTACTTGACTATATGGTCGAGAAGAAAGCATCGGATTTATTCATTACAGCCGATGTAGAACCGTCCATTAAAATTAATGGTCAAATTCTGCCTATTGGATCAACCAAACTTCCGGGGCCAATGGTTGGTCAAATTTTAAATTCCATTATGTCGGAAAAACAGCGTAAGGAATTTGCAGATACTCGCGAATGTAACTTTGCGATTAGTAATAACAGCAAATCCGCGCGTTTTCGTGTCAGTGCATTTCAACAACGCGACCAGCCCGGTATGGTGCTTCGTCGTATTGAGACCGTTATTCCAACCATGGACGAGCTGAAATTACCGCCGATTCTCAAAGAATTAGCGATGACTAAGCGTGGCATTATTATCTTTGTAGGCGCAACGGGTACTGGTAAATCAACGTCATTGGCGTCATTAATTGGTTATCGTAATGAAAATACCAAAGGTCATATCATTACCATTGAGGATCCGATTGAATTTGTACACCAACATCGTGGTTGTATCATTACCCAACGTGAAGTGGGTATTGATACCGACTCATTTGAAGTTGCACTAAAAAATACCCTGCGTCAGGCACCAGACGTGATCTTGATTGGTGAGATTCGTTCACGCGAAACCATGGACTATGCCATTGCTTTCGCAGAAACTGGTCACTTGGTTTTTGCGACCCTGCATGCCAACAACGCCAACCAAGCCATTGACCGTATTATCCACTTCTTTGAAGCAGATCGTCACAGTCAGTTGTTTATGGACTTGTCTTTAAACTTAAAGGCGATGGTTGCGCAACAGCTTATTCCAACGATTGATGGTAACTCACGTCGTGCAGCCATTGAAATTTTGATTAACTCGCCATTAATTTCAGACCTTATCCGTAAAGGTGAAGTACATGAAATTAAAGACCTGATGAAACGCTCGCGTGAATTGGGCATGCAAACCTTTGACCAAGCTTTGTATGATTTATATAAAGCTAAACAGATCAGTTATAAAGATGCGCTGAAACATGCCGACTCACCTAACGATCTACGTTTACAAATCAAATTATCGGAAGAAGGTGGCGAACATTTACTTCGTGCCAATTCGAATATTACATTTGATGGTCAACATTAAGTTTGAGCTATATTCAGAATATAAAAAAACAGACTTCAAAATGAAGTCTGTTTTTTTATTCATTCTAAACTAACAAATGTTAGTTTATTTTTTACGATATGCTTCCTGACAAGCAGGCGCATCGCAATAACCATATAGGTTTAAAGAGTGACCTGTAAGTTCAAAGCCGAACTTTTTAGCCACTTCATGTTGTTCATGTTCAATCACGTCATTGGTGAATTCAACCACTTTATTACAGTTTTGGCACACAATATGATCGTGATGATCTTCTTGCATAATTTCAAAAACTGAATGGTTATTCTCAAAATGATGGCGCTGGATGATACCTGCAGCTTCGAACTGTGTTAACACGCGATACACAGTTGCTAAACCCACATCTTCACCCTGTTCGAGTAAAGTTTTATAAATATCTTCCGCACTTAAGTGATGTTGTCTTGAATTTTCAAGCAATTCCAAAATTTTAATTCGTGGAAGTGTTACTTTAAGTCCAGCTTTACGTAAATCTTGGTTTGAAATAGGCATGAAAAAAGGTCTCTCAACAAAATTAAAGTTGGAATATGCAACAAAGTTTAGATGCAGTATGATCTATCCTTGGATCAAATGCATCATAATTAATTTGGGATAGTTTAGCAAAATGCAAAAAATCATGCTGACGTTATTCGTCACTTCATTGCTCGTAGGCTGTTCGACCTTGGGCGTTTATAAAGTTGATATTCCACAAGGTACACCATTAACACAAGCACAAGCATCTAAAATTCAGGTGGGAATGAGCCACCAACAAGTCCGCTTTTTGCTAGGTAGTCCAACCATTGCCGATCCAATGAATCCGCTACGTTGGGACTACATTTATAAGTATACCCCAGGAACATATGCTAAAAAAGCCAAGATTCCTGCCGCACACGGTCAACACCTAAAAATCTTCTTCGATCAAAATGGTATTGTGCAACAAGTTGAAGGTCTGGAAACCATTCCTGAATCTCAACCTGGCTTACCGGGTTCTAAAGAAGCAATTTTAAATGCGCCACCACTATAGCCGCTTTAAGATAAAAATAAACCCCTTAAATAAGGGGTTTTTTTTATGAATACAATTGTTTAAAGCGATTGCCTCGACAATAACGCCCCACCGGATTTTTCTTCGCTCGATTACGACGAATATCCTTTGGATTAATGGTTAATGCACGATAGATTTCAACACGATCACCGGCTTCTAATACCTGATTTAAGTCCTTTAAACGCGTGCCAAAAATACCAACAGATAACTCATCGGGCAATTCAACTTGCTGGCGAATACCACTTTGTTCAATTGCCTGTCGTGCTGTTATACCTGGGGTAAATGCCAGCGGGATCAAATACTGCTGAGCCTCACCCGCATAAACAATCCAAACTTGTTCGATGCTAGTCATTAGATTAACTGTCCAAGTACAGAAACCAACGCAAGTACAATCGACAATGGCAATACGATACGTACCGCTATCCGCCAAATATTATAAAAAACTTCGCTGCTAAAATTCATAGATTTACGCAAATGGCTGATTTTCATAATCCAGCCTGCAAAGATCGCGTAGATCAAGCAAATGATCAAGCCCCAAACCAATAGCGCTATATTTAATACTGGCACAACTGCATTTAATGTCCATACCAATACAGCAATCGCTAAAACAGCCCATTGCACAATCACTGCTAATTGACGCTGTTGTAATTGTTCACGTGCCATTTGCACCAGTAATGCAGCAGCCGCTACTAGCCCGACAACCAAAGCCAATGCAGGAACTTGCGCTTTTGCAGCAAAATATGCAAATGCAATCACAGCCAACAGTTGCGCAATCCAAATTGGAAATACGGTTTTAGTTGCAATATCTTGTTGTTTTACTGCGGGCAAACTTGACTGCCAATACAATCCTAAACCTAAACCACTAGCAACCAATGCCAATACTGTTGCATTGCCCCATTCGCTAAATTCAAGTGCAGTCATCTTCCATTCTGGCAACGCTGTTCCCATAACATTCGCTACAATTAAAGATGCGATTACTGCAAGCGCGGTAACAATCACCAAGAACTGGCGTGGAATAAAAGAAAAAGCAAATGCAATTACAGCCAATACCGCCAAAATCAAACTATGCGATCCATTATTTAGCGCATGTACACCGACATATTGTGCAGCAGTAGACAACATTCCACCTGCTAAAAATGGAATGAATACGACAGCTAACCAGCCGACTAAACGCCATTTCGGTGAAGCATCAGCATCACGTGTTAGACTTGAAAGCGCTTGAACAGCAGTGGTCTTTGAACGTTTCGCAAGTGCAATTTCTAAATAGCATACAGGCAAAGCCAAAATAAGCATTGTACCGAGCCATAACAGCCAAAAATCTAGCTGACGTTCAATCTGAATACCTGTTACTGGTGCAAGCGTTGCAATAATAATAAAAGATAAACAGAATGCCATTAGAGGCGATAACCACTTTGACATCGCATTGTCCTGCATGACAGATTCCTTTAAAAATTCTTGTGCTATTTTGCCTTGCCGAGCTATGAAAATCAAAAACAAAAAGCAAACCACCGTTAAGATGATTTGCTGCGCAAATTTTTTATTAGATTTTAATTTTTTTTATCTCGATTTCATCCTTAAGAAAAGAAACGAGTGAACCAATTTTTACCTTTTTTCTTCTCTTTTTCTTTGATGATACCCATCATATTTTCTTTCACTGCACCTACGTAGTCTGCATCATCGTGTTGAATATGATTAATCAACCATTTAGAAAGCACTTCATGTAGTTCGCCTTCAATCGCTTGACCCATTTCAAAACGATCACGGTAAGATTCAATCTTTTTAATAAATAAATCATGTACACGTTTATGTGGTACACGGTATTTATAACCCGCTTCTTCCTGTAAAGACTCTTCAAAAGTAAAGTGCGACTGTGTGTAATCAATAATGTTTTCCAAAATTTGTTTTACACGGTCACGATCAGTATTAGCGTCAATACCATCGATTTCATTGATGTAATCAAGAATACGTTTGTGCTGATCGTCAATCACATCGATGCCAGTATTATATTCTGGAACCCATTTCATTTTCATTACGACCACCTGCAAATATAAAGGACTTATCACGTAAAATTCATCATATAGATAAAGCACTTAAATAAAAATGAAGTGAAAAGGTTGGTTTTACCGCTTTAACTGTCAATTCAAATGTAATTGTTTGTTTTTATTATGTAAATTTAATTTATCCCGACCATAAAGCTCAGATATTTTTTAATCAATTCAATATGTTATAAATATATATTCAATTTTTCTTAATTAAACAGTATTCAACTCTGCATGAATACTGTTCATGTCAAATTAACTGCATTTAATATTGATCTGCGCGTGTGACACGTTTCAACGATGGATCAAGGCGTTCACGTTCTAAACGTTCGACATATGTGAGCGCAGAGCGGATTGGTCGGCCATGCTGAAATAAAATCATTTCGCCAGGTTGATAGGGCTGCCAAACTTCATTTTGAGTTAATGGCTCAGTCGTAATCACAGCTACACGGTCATCCGCTGTCGTAACTTCACTAAAATCCACTTCTACATCTAAATCAATAAGCTGTGCGGGCTGAAATGGATATTCACGCACGAGCCAATGTAATTTGGTGATGGCATAACTAAATAAGGCTTGCCCGTTAGATAGACAAAAATTAAAAGTACCATGCTCAGCAATTTGCGGAGAGATCTCTAATAGTAAATCGAAGATTTGATCCAATGTAGGTTCGGTATAGCCGAAACGTTTCACCAGTTGTTCAAGCAAATAACAAAACGCCAGCTCGCTGTCCGTATTACCGACAGGGGTAAAACGACCAGTCAGCTCAGGCTGAAAGCCATGCAAGTCACCATTATGCGCGAATATCCACTGTCTACCCCATAGTTCACGACTAAAAGGGTGTGAGTTTTCGAGGTTGATTTTACCTTGCGTGGCTTTACGAATGTGGGCAATCACATTACGTGATTTGATTGGGTAATTACGAATAAGTTCCGCAATCGGTGATTCTACAGCAGATTGATTGTCGACAAATAAACGACAAGCTTTATCTTCAAAAAAAGCAATACCAAAGCCGTCACAATGATCTGATGTGACCCCTGCTCGCTGCGAAAAGCCCCGAAATGAAAAAGTAATATCGGTGGGTGTCGCACAATTCATTCCGAGCAGCTGGCACATGTTCTATCATCAAGCTAGTAAATCTATGATTTCACTATTGTGCATGACCTTTTTAGCACTTGTAAATCGTTAAAATCATTGCTGATGCTATTTTTGTGCCTTTGTCGTCAGATTACATACTTCATCATTGCATTTGAGTCCAACAGCTATTTGATAAATAATAAAAAAGCCTCAAATGAGGCTTTTTTATTATTTATCAAAACATGCTAAGCATCTTAAGCTTTTTTCACATTCGCACGGTTGGTAATCAGCGTCCCTACACCATGATCAGTAAAGATTTCAAGCAATGTCGCATGTGGAACTCGACCATCGACAATATGCGCACTGATCACGCCACCTTTTACTGCATCTAGCGCACATCCGACTTTAGGAATCATGCCGCCATAAATCACGCCAGTTTCAATCAGACGGTCAACTTCTTGCGTGGTTAAACCAGTTAATAAGTTTTTATTTTCGTCCAATACGCCTGTGATATTGGTCAATAAAATCAACTTTTCCGCGCCAAGCGCTTCAGCCACTTTACCAGCAACAAGGTCAGCATTGATGTTGTATGTATTGCCTTCTTCATCTACACCAAGTGGCGCAATCACAGGAATGAAATCACTTTGTGTGAACATTTCAAGCACATCAGTTTTCACACCAACCACTTCGCCTACTAAGCCAAGGTCGATTTGTTGCACAGAACCATCTTCGGTAGTTTTTTCCATCAATAATTTTTGTGCACGAATCAGGTTGCCGTCTTTACCGGTTAAGCCAATCGCACGACCACCGTGTTTGTTAATCAAATTCACGATCGATTTATTCACGCTGCCGCCCAACACCATCTCTACAACTTCCATCGTTGCAGGATCTGTTACACGCATACCATCAATACGGTCAGACTCACGACCCAGCTGTTTCAGGAATGAATCAACCTGTGGGCCACCGCCATGCACGACAATTGGGTTTAGACCGACTGTTTTTAACAACACGATATCACGTGCAAATGAGCTCTCAAGCTCAGGATCAGTCATGGCATTACCACCGTACTTCACCACCAGCGTTTTACCCGAAAAACGTTGAATATACGGCAAAGCTTCCGTCAGGATTTGTGCCTTGTCGATGCCGGTATGTTGATGTGGCATTTGCCTCTCCTTATTGAGCATCTAATATGTCTTGAGCAATCACTGGATATTGCTCTTTTAACATGGAAACAAACAGTTCTCGTATTTCCTGTAAACGCTCTGGATGATCGGCATCAAAGCGCACTGTGAAATACTCCCCTGTATTCGATGCTCGAATGATGCCAAATCCATCATCAAAATCAAGACGTATCCCATCGATTTTACTCATTTGTGCAGAAATCGCCTGAGATTTTTCCTCAACATGTTTGAGTAGCTGTAAGGGATCATGGTGATGAGTGCTGATATAAAGATCTTCTGTACCAGCGCGTTCAGGGTAAAGTGCTAAGGCTTGGGAAAGTGTTAATCCTTTATCCTGTATAAACTCAATCACTCGTAATGCCGCATAAAGACCATCATCGTAGCCTGCGCCACGTCCATCGTTAAATACATAGTGGCCAGCATATTCGCCACCAAAAACAGCTTTGGCTTGCGATTGGGAAATGTACTTTCGTAAAAAGCTACTTCCTGTTCGAATCATAGTGGGTTGTCCACCCATGCTTAAAACTGTGTCACGAATCATGGTCGAGCATTTCACATCATAAACCACTTCAGATGTAGGCTTAGTCTCCAAACAAATCTGCGCAAATAAACATAACAAACGATCTGCCGAAATGATTTGGCCTAATTCATCCACCAATACTAAGCGGTCACCATCACCATCAAGTGCGATACCAATGTCAGCCTGTTGACTAAGCACCATCTCACGCATTTTTTCTAAATGTTTAACTTGGGATGGATCTGGGGCATGATCTGGAAAATGGCCATCAGCATGACAACGCAAAGCGGTCACCTGCCCGCCCAGTTTATTCAAAAGTAATGCAGCACAATGCCCAGCAGAACCGTGCATGCCATCGATTACCACATTAAAGGGTTGTCGGATATGAATATCATTTAAAATATATTGTTGATATTGCAAACAAAACTCTGGGCGAATCTCATGTTGAGGCAACGCCTGCATTAACGGATTTTTTTGTGGTATGAAAATGTGTTTTGCTTCTTCAGCAACCTGCTGAATCATTGCAGGACAAGGCGGTTCCCCTTGAATAATCCATTTAATACCATTATCTGACTTTGGATTATGGCTTGCAGTCACCATAATGCCATTGCCTCCAAATTGACGTGCAATGTAATACAGCATTGGACTTGAGCAGCAGCCAATGATTTCGGCATCAATATGATGATGTAAGCAAACATCTTGAATAATTTGAGCATAATAAGGACTGGTCAATCGTGCGTCATAACCAATTGCAATACGGTATTGATTGGCTTTTTTATATTGCTTCACTAATCCATGTGCAATTGAATGGACAATATCTGCATTCAGCAGCGATACTTTTCCCCGAATATCGTATGCACGGAAAATATGTGTAGGAAAATTGAACAGTGAACCCATAGTACGTTCTTCTAATCATGCTTAATTTATTGCTACGTTCAATTCTGTGTTGAATTTGAACCTTCAATTAAATTATGAAAACCTGAAAAAGGTGTAGCGTTTTTATAACAAATTAATTTAAGAATCAATTAATAAAAATTAAACAAATGATAAAAAACAATTTATATTATTGCAAAATGTTTCTTAAGATTAAAATACTTTTATTAAAAATATCCGAAGCTTAGAAGCTGAATATTCTATACAACTTACAAAACTCAGAGATTCTCTAAACAGTTTATTTTAGTGATAGATGACAGTATTTTATATTTCAATCTGTACAAAAATAGTTAAGCTTGTTTCAGAACGACATCAATTGCATTCAAATAATTGATTTTTGCCGTAATAATCGTTAACCAATACGCATAATCAACCAAATAAAAAACAGATCAAGAGCAAATTGAGATCAACAAAGCTCTACAATTCATTTTCTCTGATAAATTCGATGTATCAATTAACTAAAAAAGGGCAATTTTAATTGCCCTTTTTTAGATCAATTTATGCATATGAAAAATGATGACAATAATTGATTTTTCTTAGACTGTTAAATGCAACTACTTAGTTTTTACCCGTGTGTCCAAAACCACCTGCACCACGCTCAGTCGCTTCAAACTCATCCACAATGTCAAACTGTGCTTGAACTACAGGAACCAAGACATATTGAGCAAGACGCTCACCTGGCTCTAAACTGAATGCAGTTTGGCTACGGTTCCAAACCGATACCATAAGCTCGCCTTGGTAGTCCGAATCAATTAGACCAACAAGATTACCCAATACGATACCGTGTTTATGACCAAGACCCGAACGCGGCAAAATTAAACCTGCAAAATTACTATCTTCGATGTAAATCGATAAACCTGTTTTAACTAGAACAGTTTGGCCTGGTTCAATGACTGTTGTTGCTTCTACACATGCACGTAGATCTAGGCCAGCTGAACCTGTTGTTGCATAAGTCGGCATAGGCCATTCTGTACCTAAACGTGTGTCGAGAACTTTAACTTGAACTTTCATGGTTCATTCCTGTTTCAATAAAACGAATTTCAAAAATAAATAATATTTTCTACGCTTTAAGCTTTAACGCTTAATCAGCGCACGTAAATTTTCTAAATAATGCTGTGCTTGCTGTTTAGGATCGATATCACCGGCCAGTTTTTTCTTGCGACCTAACCATTCCAATTCATCTTGTGGAAGCTCGTCCAAGAAGCGGCTTGGTGTCATCTGACGCATTTGACCACCCGCTTTACGCTGCTCAGCCAATGTCATGGTTAAGCCTTGACGTGCACGGGTAATACCTACATACATCAAACGACGTTCTTCCTCGACAGTATCCGCAGCGATTGAGTTTTTATGCGGTAGAATTTCTTCTTCCAGGCCAATCAAGTAGACAAAAGGAAATTCCAAACCTTTCGATGCATGCAAGGTCAACAAATTGACTTTATCGGTGTCTTCTTCTTCTTGTTGCTGTTCTAACATATCGAGCAGCACCATTTTACGAATCACACTTTCTATGTTCTTTTCATCGACATCTTCAGCTCGGTTAATCAAACTTTGAATGCTGCTATAAAGTACTTCAATATTATCCAGTTTGGTTTTTTCCTGCGCTGGCGTTGCTGCCGACTCTTTCACATAGTCGATATAACCCGCTTCAATCATCATGCGACGAATAATCGGTACTGGCTCATCATCTTCTAACAATTCACGGGTAAAGGTTGAAATAAAGTCCGCAAATTCAGCCAATTGTGTTGTGGCTTTTTTCGGAATCGCCATACTCAAGCGCTGATCACCTGCCGCACTGAGTAAAGATAAATTACTCTCTTGTGCAAACAGTCCGAGCTTTTCTAAAGTCACAGGGCCAATGGCACGTTTTGGCGTATTGATAATTCGTAAGAATGCACTGTCATCTTCAGGATTGATGATCAAACGCAAGTAGCTCATCAAATCCTTAATTTCGGCACGAGCAAAGAATGACTGACCGCCCGATAATTTATACGGGATCTGCATTTGGCGAAGCTGCGTTTCAAGCGCACGTGCTTGGAAGTTTCCGCGATACAAAATGGCGTAATCTTTCCAGTTTTTACCATTCATCAATTTATGTGTGATCAAGTCTTTAACAACACGTTCTGATTCATCGTCATCATTACGACAAGTAATCACACGAATTACTTCACCATGACCTTTATCCGACCATAATTTTTTATCAAAAATATGTGGATTATTGCCAATCACGGTATTTGCTGCTTTCAAAATACGACTGGTCGAACGATAGTTCTGCTCTAACTTAATCACTTTTAAGTTACGAAAATCTTCGTTCAATAACGCCATATTTTCGGGCTTCGCACCACGCCATGCATAAATAGATTGGTCGTCATCACCTACTGCAGTGAATTGCCCCATCACGCCCACGAGTAATTTCACCAAAATATATTGCGCGGTGTTGGTATCTTGATATTCGTCCACCAATAAATAGCGGATACGATTTTGCCAACGATCACGTACTTCTGCATTTTCCTGCAACAATCGCGTCGGCATCACAATCAAATCATCAAAATCGACAGCATTGTATGCACGTAAATTTCGCTCATATAGTTGATACAGATGCGCAAATTGAACATCTTCAGCCGTTTCACAGGTGGTATGTGCTTGCTCAGGTGGAATCAGATCATTTTTCCAATCTGAAATCATTTTCATGGCCTTGGCAATGAGCTCTTTACTTTCCGCACCCGACAAATTATCGCGGTGCATTAAATCCATCAAAATACGTTTGCAATCATCTGCATCTAAAATAGAAAAATTATTTTTCAGTGGCGTATTTTTTAATTCCAAGCGCAGCATGTTCAGCCCGAAATTATGGAATGTAGAAACCGACAGCCCTTTCGCCTCTTCACGGCTCATTAGCTTGGTCACACGTTCCTTCATTTCACGTGCGGCCTTGTTGGTAAAGGTCATCGCGGTAATACGGTGCGCAGGAATCCCACAATGCTTCACCAAATAAGCAATTTTACGGGTAATCACCGATGTTTTGCCTGAACCTGCCCCTGCAAGTACTAACAAGGGTCCTTGAGTGTATTTCATTGCTTCAAGTTGCTTGTCGTTCAACTGACTTGCCAGTGACATAGTCTTTCCTCTTTTTAATCCGAGGATGATTATAGTCATCTGAACTCATCTTGCCTAATGCAAAATGCGTTTTATCGGTCATTAAAATTGGCATAAAAAAAGCCACCCGAAGGTGGCCTTTATCTACGCAACTAAATTATTTAGTTTCGTAAACTGAAATTTCTACGCGACGGTTTTGTTCACGACCTGCAGCAGTTGAGTTATCCGCTACTGGAGAAGTTGAACCGTAACCACGTGCAGTAATACGAGTTGAAGAAATACCTTGAGACGCTAGGTAGTTTTTCACTGAGTTAGCACGGTTTTGAGACAATGGGTTGTTGATCGCATCAGTACCAGTGTTATCTGTGTGACCGTGTACAACGATTGCAAGTTTGTTCGCAGTACCATCTTCACGTAATACTTTAGCAACGTCATTCAATGCAGATTGGAACTGAGATTGAATTGTTGAAGAGTTAGTCGCGAATGTTACTGATGGCATAACTAGGTTGATTGAGCCATCTGGATTACGGCCTACATCTACGCCAGTACCAGCAAGTTCTTGTTTAAGACGTTTTTCTTTCTTATCAAGAAGAAGACCAGCACCACCACCGACAACAGCACCGATTGCAGCTGCTTGACCCATTTTGTCTTTGTCAGCATTCGAGTAAGCAATACCCGCGCCTAAAAGAGCACCAAGACCAGTACCGATCGCTGCTTTGTCATATTCCATGTTTTGGCAACCAGTAAGTGCCAACGCCCCAACTACTGCCGAAATTACTAGTGCACGCATTGCATGCCTCCTTCTTTGTGTTTTGTTGTATGGTTGAAATGATGAAGTAAAAAAAATGGTCCGACCATTGATTTTTTGTTAATAATAAAGCGTTTATTTACAATTTGTAATATGAACTCGAGAAATAATTGTTAAATCCATCACAATTTCTTCACAGTTGAGCAGATGCTCTTTTTTATTTAATCAACTCGAACTATATTTGTCTGAATCAATCATAATTAGGACGATTTCCGTCAGGACTTTTTTATATGTCATCTCAAAGCAATAAGCAACCGACACTAAAAAAAATTAGCAAAGGATTGACTGTCGGATCTGTCATGACAGGAAGCACATTTTTTCATGGGCCTCCTGTCCTTGCCCTAGGTTTAACCAAACTTTTTAAAAAATCTCGTAAAGTCGATGAAACCAATATCAAAATTACCAACAGCTGGTTAACAGTTAATAACTGGTTGATTGACAATGTTTTACCCAACACCCAATGGGATATCACGATTGATGAAGATTTAGATCTTAATATGCAAGGTCGCTATTTAATGACCTGTAATCATCAAAGCTGGGTGGATACGACGGTCAACCAATATTTTGGTTTAACCCGTATGCCATTGACCCGTTTCTTTACCAAATGGGAACTTATTTTTATTCCCTTTGTTGGACAAGCCTTCAAAATTTTAGGCTTCCCGATGATGAAACGTCACAGCAAAGAACAGATTGCAAAAAATCCAGAGCTTAAATACCGTGATATGGAGGAAGCACGAAAATCTTGTGAACAACTGCTCAGTCAGCCATTTACCCTTTTAAACTATTTAGAAGGTACGCGTTTTACGCCGGAAAAGCATGCTCAGCAACAATCTCCTTACAAAAATCTGCTTAAACCCAAAGCAGGTGGATTGGCACTTGCACTGAATATTTTAGGTGATCAAATTGATGCACTCGTTGATATGACCATCATCTATCCGAATGGTGCCCCAGGTTACGGTGAGTTTTGGCTTGGTGACGTCCCGCGTATTGCCGTTGATTTGCGAAAGATTGAAATCCCTGAGTGGGTACTTGGCGGTAATTATGAAGATGATGCTGAATTCCGTGAAAAATTCCAAAACTGGGTAGATCAACTTTGGACCGAAAAGGATCAGTTAATTGATCGTTTAAAAGCTCAGTATCAAGTGAATAAATAATTAAGAAGAAACTTTATATGACGCAGAACACACAGCAACAAAACAAAAAGTCGAAATACCATCGGGTCAATCCAAATAGCTGGTCGTTTAAGCTGTTCTTGGTCTATGACACTTTTATGGTGTTCATTATTGTTTTTAACTTGTTCTGCCTGTGCATGAACTTTTTCTTAATGAGCAATTTAGGCAGTTGGTTCTTTAATAGCATCCATCTGCCAGATGTGCTTAGTTTTTACCGCGAGCATTTACATCCTTGGGTTATAACCACTGAAGCGTGGTTTATCATCTTCTTGATTGTAGAATTAGTGGTGCGTTGGGCCTATGCCATTATCAACAAACATCATCAACGTTGGTTTTTCTTCCCATTTATTCATTGGTATGAAATTTTAGCCATTATCCCCCACCTACGCTTTTTACGATTATTCCGTGCAGGTGTCATCGCTTATCGTTTGTATGAAATGGGCTACCAAATCATCCCTTCGTCTATTCAAAAGAAAGCCTTATTTTATTATCGCGTGATTATGGAAGAACTCTCTGATCGTGTGGTATTAACGGTACTCGATGGGATTAAGCATGAGCTGAATACCAGTACCACACATAAAGATTTGATTAGCAATGTGGTACAGCACCATCGTGATTTGTTTACACAAGTTTTGGCCGAAATTTTACAAGAAAATTTAACCAAAGAATTACGTGCCGAGCGAGACCTAATTGCGAAAAATGTGGGACAAATTGTCAGTCAAGCAATTGAAGATACTCCAGAACTGACTCAGTTACTTCGACTCATTCCGATTGTGGGTAGTCGTATTGAACAGCAAATTCAAAGTATTGGTCAGCGTTTGGGAGAAAACATTACTGAAGGTTTGATTTCACCATTGGCTTATCCAAATCAATCGACGCAAAGTAAACCTAACTTTTATTTAGATATTTCGAATCGAATCACTCGTATTGAAATTGAAAATAATGAAAAATTAGATGAATTGGTTCGTTCAGCTGTTTTTGAAAGTTTAGAAGCCATTCGCAAACAAGTTAAAGTCAAACAATGGCAGCAAATTATGCAAGAACAAGACCAAGCTACAGAATAAACACTCAGTCAAAAATAATTAGCAACATCTCTAGAGTATTGCTGGAAATTGTTCTAGGATTTGCTCTATTTACAACATAACTACTTCGGCACAATAGCAATAGTTAGAAGTCTCAAGGATTCAATATGGCTGATATACGGATAAAAGGCAAAATGGTCAATGCGATTCGCATTCACCTCGATACCAATGATCATGATGCGATCCGCCAGCAACTCACTCCAATGTTCCAAAAAGCATTTCCACCTGGAACACTCGCTGTTATTGAAAGTACTGTTGATCAAGAGTTGATTGCGCTCATTCAGCTTTTAATTAGCCTAGATATACAGCCTATTGGTGTGACAGAAGGTCCTTTATCGGAACAAGCACGTGCGATTCAGTTCCCTGTTGTTCCAGCAGACCGTCAACTTCAACAAGTGAAGCCAACACGTGAACAAGTGGTTGAAGAACCTGTTGCTGCGCCTGTAACTGAAGATCAGCCGGTTGTTACCGCAGCACCTGCAATTCGTCATATCACCTCTTATCACAATGAAATATTGCGTACTGGTCAATGTATCGTTCAAGATCATGGCGATATCATTATCAATGCAGGTATAAACAGCGGCTCTGAAGCAATTGCTTCAGGAAATATACATATTTATGGTAGCGCGCGTGGTAGAGTCATTGCCGGAGCGGGTGGCAACCATGCGGCACGCATTTTCTGTCACTCTTTAGAAGCAGAATTAGTTTCTATTGCAGGGACATATTGCGTGGCAGATGATATTCCACCCCATGTGGTAAAACAGCCAGTTCATATTTATTTGAATGACCAGCAAGAGCTAGTATTTGAAGCTTTGCAATTTTAATGTATAAATAAGCACCAAACCCCTATTAAAAAAAGGGGATTTAAACCATAACAGGAGTGGATTCGGTGGCGAAAATTGTTGTCGTAACATCAGGTAAAGGTGGCGTAGGTAAAACAACTACAAGCGCATCTTTTGCAACAGGTCTTGCCCTACGTGGCCACAAAACTGTTGTGATCGACTTTGATGTGGGTTTACGTAACCTTGACTTAATCATGGGCTGTGAACGCCGCGTTGTATATGACTTTGTGAACGTATTAAATAACGAAGCTCGATTACAACAAGCGCTTATCCGCGATAAAGATATTGAAAATCTCTACATTCTTCCTGCATCACAAACACGTGACAAAGATGCGTTAACTGATGAAGGTGTAGCACGTGTAATGGACGAACTTTCTCAAGAGTTTGATTACATTATCTGTGACTCACCAGCAGGTATTGAGCGTGGTGCAATTTTGGCGATGTACCATGCCGATGAAGCAATCATTGTGACCAACCCTGAAATTTCTTCAGTACGTGACTCTGACCGTATCATTGGTATGCTTGATAGCAAAACCAAAAAAGTAGAAAACAACGAAGGTCGTATCCGTAAACACCTATGTATCACACGTTTCAACCCTGAACGTGCAGATAAGCAAGAAATGTTGACGATTGATGACATTTCAAAAGATATTTTACGCGTACCAACTTTGGGTGTAATTCCTGAATGTAAGAGCGTGCTTCAAGCATCAAACGAAGGTAAACCTGTAATTCTCTTTACTGAAGAGTCAGCGGGTCAAGCCTACGATGACTTAGTGGCTCGCTTCTTAGGTGAAGAGCGCCCTTACCGTCATATTACGGTAAAACCTAAAGGTTGGTTAGCACGTCTATTTGGAGCGTAATCATGGCAGGATTTTGGAGTAAACTTTTTAGCAACGACGAAAAACCGTCTAGTGCACAAACGGCAAAAGATCGTTTAAAAGTCATCGTAGCATCTGAAAATGGTTTAGGTAAACGCCTGAGCCCTGAAAAGATTGACATGATGAAAAAAGAAATCATGCAAGTGGTTAACCGCTATGTTCGTGGTGTAGATGAACAACATATTCAAATGTCTGTTCGTTCAGAAGCGAATATAGAAATGCTTGAAATGAATATCAATTTGCCTGAAGAACGTTAATCTGAATTCTGATTAGTCAAGCATATTGAATCAAGGCAAAATATGAGGCTGGATCAGTAAAGCGCTGCTTTACCCAGCCGTAAGACGAGAAGCTTTGCTTCGAAGTAGCTGAATCATTAGTTTCTACTTTACCCAGCCGCAAGACGAGAAGCTATCCTTCGAGTTGGCTGGATTAGTTTTATTCCTTTGTGAGATCAAAAGCTTTGCTTCGAGTAAACGGGATAACTAAGTATAACTTTTGATCCAACCCTAAAATGAGTCGCTTAACTTAGAGATGGCGAATAAAACCATTTTACTTGCGTACTCATTTTTGCCTTTTTTATGATTAAACCAGCAAGGAGATTGCGATGGCATTATCTCAGCCAGCAACGTTCAATGAAGAATGGTCAGACGAGCGTGTATTTGCCTACTTAACTCAGCTTCCTCCTGAAGGAGTGAATGGCGACTTTCACGTACTCTACCATGCATTCAAACATATGCGTCCGAATGACTATGAACGTCTTTTGACTCAGTTTGTTGCCGATGGCCGTGATGTAAATGCAACCAATCCTGAAGGTCAGCGCATCCATGATGTGATTGCACAGTACCCACGTCAAAGTGCGGGTTTCCTTGAAGTATTGGCAAAATTTGCTTAGCTGCGAATCTTGCAACAAGCCTGCATCATGCAGGCTTTTTTATTAACTCTTTTATTAAATCTAGCACTCTCTACCCTTTTTTCAGTTAATGCACAATCAACATTAAAACTGGGAAAATCAAGCCAAAACCAATAGTCTGCACGCTAATAATCGCAGCCATTAGTTGCGCATCCCCTTGATAGTAGCGCGTTAAAATATAGGATGATGATGCAGTCGGCAAAGCAAAAAATACCACTAAAATTATCCGTTCAAAATCAGTTAAACCCAGACAACTACTTATCACATAAGCCAAACTCGGCATTAAAACTAATCGCCCAATCGTATTTAAACTCAGACGACGTACATCTGCACGCATCTGCTGAAACTGTAATGCCGCTCCCACAGACAATAAACCCAAAGGCAAACTCATTCCCGCCAATATTTTTAGCAGCTCGGTTAAACCATTAAATAAGGTGAGACCTGATAAATTAAATAGAACACTGACTACACAACCTAGAATGAGCGGATTTTTCGCGATAGAAATACAGGTTTGTCCAAGCTGTTTAACGCTGATATTGGAAAAAGACAGGACAGAAATGATATTCACCAAAGGAACAGCCACAGCAATCAACATCGCAAACATTTGCATGCCTTCTGAGCCAAACAGCGCCCCCATTAATGACAAGCCAATATAGGTATTAAAACGAATATGACTTTGTACATAAACACCAAAACGTTGTACTGGGATATGTGTAAATTGCTTAATACCCCAAAGTACTGCACTTGCGATTAATGTACCTAGCACTAAAACAGTGAGCATGCGCGATACAGTTTGCATATCCAGTTGTACCGCAGATACATTTAAAAAAAGCAGCACAGGAAACATAATAAAATAATTCAGTTTCTCAGAATTGGCCCAAAATTCATCTTTAACAAACTGAGTCCTTTTTAGCACATGTCCCATCGCAATTAATGCCACCAAAGGGAATAATGCCACCACAATATTCATGCTTTTTTTGCCTTGAAATAGCGGATCTATTTCATCTTTAACCGTTCATGGTGCACAATATAATCCTCATCATAATTCATACCAAAATGAGTGATTCCTCATGGCAATGACATTCTCTCAACTCGAAATATTTGTCAAAGTCGCAGAGCAACATAGTTTTACGCTCGCGGCGCGCCAACTTGGTATTACTCAATCTGCGGTATCGCATGCTTTAAAATGCTTAGAGCAACATTGGAATGTCAGCTTATTTAGCCGTGAGCAAGGCGCTATTGCCCTAACACATATCGGCCAACAACTTCTACTACACGCAAAGGAAGTACTCAATACAACACAAATCATGCAGCAGGAAGTAAATGCCGCTCATGGTATCCAACAAGGAACTTTAAGAATTGGTTCTTTTGGCTCCTCTAGCTCAATCCACCTTTTACCTGAACTTTTAAAAGCCTATCGTGAACGCTATCCACATATTGAAATTTTTGTCGAGGAAGGCACCGATGCGGAAGTATCTCAGTGGATTGCGGAGCGACAAGTTGATGTCGGTTTTGCTGTTCTTCCAAAATCGCAACTGGTCACATTCCCACTGATAAAAGACATCTTTATTGCGCTCATTCCGGATTCATTTGAAGTCGCGCAACAAGCTAAACTGAATATTCAAGATATTCAAAACTACCCTTTTATTATGACCCGTGCAGGTAGTCAGTCTCATGTGGAAAAGTTACTGCAACAACATCAAATTCAACCCAAAATCACCTATCAAATGTCGCAACTTTTAACCATTTTAAATATGGTGAATTTACAAGAAGGTATCGCTATCGTTGCAGATATGGCTATGCCCAAAGAATTATTAGCTTTACATCCGCATGTGGTGAAACGTCCACTTTCACCTAATACGCAACGACAGATTGGACTCGCAGTTAAAAATCAACAATTAATAAGTCCAGCATGCAAAGCCTTCATTGAATTAGCTCAGCAAAAATTTTATCAATCAAATTAATTCAGTACTAAAAAACCTGCCGAAGCAGGTTTTAGAGAAAGATCTAATCCAATTGATTAAACCAAAATATCACGCTTACCATTTGGTCCCATACTACTTACGATACCATTTTCTTCCATTTGGTCGATGATACGTGCAGCACGGTTATAACCGAGGCTAAATTTACGTTGCAGCGAAGAAGTAGAAGCTTTACGAGTTTCCAGTACAAAGCTAACGCATTGGTCATACAAAGCATCTCGATCTGAGCCACCGTCCCCATCCTCAAAGCCGCGAGAAGTTGGTTCTTCGTCGTATGGCGTCAGAATCTCATCCACATAGTTTGGCTCGCCACGTTCACGCCATGCATCACAAATACGGTTTACTTCATCGTCTGAAATAAACGCACCGTGCACACGTTCTGGCTCAATCTTACCTGGCCCAAGGAATAACATATCCCCATGACCAAGTAAGTCCTCTGCACCGCCGGCATCCAAAATGGTCCGTGAATCCAATTTACTATTTACCCGCAAAGCTGCACGCGTTGGGATATTAGCTTTAATCAAACCTGTCACCACATCTACAGTTGGACGCTGTGTCGCTAACAACAAATGAATCCCTGCAGCACGTGATTTTTGAGCCAAACGCGTAATCATTTCTTCTGCTTTTTTACCCACTTGCATGATCATGTCAGCAAATTCGTCGGCAACAATCACAATCAACGGCATCGTTTGTAAACGAGGTGCACGACTTTGTGTAGCAGAATCATCTGGCTTCCACGTTGGATCAATCAGATCTTCACCATTGGCGATCGCTTCTTCAATCTTACGATTATAATCTGTCAGCTTACGCACTTTCATCAAAGACATGAGCTTATAACGACGCTCCATTTCATTCACACACCAATTCAATGCACTAACTGCATCTTTCATGTCGGTCACGACTGGTGTCAATAAATGTGGAATATCGTTATAGTTGGCAAGTTCTAATTGTTTTGGGTCAATCATAATCAAGCGCAGCTGCTCCGGCGTGTATTTCAACAGCATCGAAAGCAACATCGCATTTACAGCCACTGATTTACCAGAACCTGTTGTCCCTGCTACAAGCATATGTGGTGCTTTAGCTAAATCGGCCAAGACTGGATTACCCGAAATATCTTTACCCATTGCCATACTCAGTAAGGCATTTGGATCACGATAAGCAGGTGTTTCTAATAGTTCAATGAGGCGAACCATTTCACGTGAGCTATTCGGCACTTCAATCCCGATATAGGGTTTACCCGGAATGACCTCAACCACACGCACAGAAGCCATGGACATTGAACGTGCCAAATCACGCGAAATATTGGTGACTTTAGAGGCTTTCACACCCGGTGCTAAATCAAGTTCGAAACGTGTGACTACCGGCCCTGGCTGTGCTTCAACCACTTTGGCTTTGACGTTAAATTCTTGTAGTTTAATTTCTAAAAGTTCAGATAATCGAGCCAATTGTTCAGCGGTAAAATTCACTTTTTTATTTGGATCAACTTTATCCAGTATCTCGAGCCCCGGCAAAGTAGGTAAATCTAAACGTTTTTGCGCAACCTGCATAGCGCGTGACATCGGACGACCTGCTGCATCCGTTAATGGTGCATCTAGATCGAAATCTTCTTCAAGATCTAATTCGTCAGGCTTACCAGCAGTTTCTTGCCATACTTCACGGAATACATCTTTATTTGAACTGATTAGGGCTTTTTCATCTTCAGTGACAAAAGTTTGAGGCTGGGTATTAATTTCAGCACGTACTAATGGACTAGATTGAGCATAGCTGCTGGCTGTGCGTACAGGCTGTTCTGTAACTGGATTTGAACGTGCTGCTACCACATCATCTTCAACCAATAAATCATCTAAACCATCAAAATCAGTTTCTAAAGCGATATTCTTTGGTTGCGCTGAATTAAATGTTGCAGTTTGAGTCACTGCTGAAGCAGCTGCTACTGTACTTGTAGGCATATTAGGAGCTGACACATCCGCTTCAGAAATATTGAATGGACTATGCACATCAGTTGCTGTTTTACTATTCGGAACAGCAGCTAACAGCTCATCAAATATTTCATCATCATCCCAGTCCACCGCTTTTTGGTTTTGGACAGGCTTTTCAGCAAAAGATTGCTGTAAATTCGGCTGTGTTTCAACCACATTGTGAAAATGTGCGGTTTGTGACACAGGCTGCTCTTCTTCAGCAGCTTTTAGCAGTGCGTCGATATCTTGTTTATGACGTTGATCTTCATTTGAATTCAATGCACGCCAAACTTCACCTGAAGAGACAACACGCTTACTGTCTTGCTCTAGCTGATGAGCTTTCGCAATCGCTTGTTCTAATTCTTCATCATCTTGCTCATCAACAAAACTTTCTTGCTGTTGCTGTGCATTCAATTCTTTATCAGCAATATCATCAAATAATCGCTCTGCAACACGATCTCGCACAATCGGATCGACATCTACGCCATGATGTTCATTTGCTGCTGTTACCGATGCAACTGTTTGTTTTGGTGTACTTGTTACCACATCTTTTTTAGCCGTAGGAACAGTACGATCAAATGCTGTGTCCCCTTCAGGCACATTGCGATAGAACAAATCTTGCAAATATGCAGGCGTTGCTTTCAGCGTTACCCAAGTTTTGTTCCACTTAATACCAAAAGCAAGTGTGAACAGCATGATCCAAAATGCGATCAGGAAGATTGCAGCACCATAGACAGTGAGGATTTGCTCTAAACTTTGCCCAAGTTCATAGCCAATAATACCGCCAGAAGCATTTTCAAGCGTATCTTCAGGAACCGTCCAAAATAAGAACAATAAGCTTGACGTAGCTAACAGAATAAAGAATTGCGCAGCATAACGAAACGGTCGGTTTAGAAAGCTACGTGGCCACCACACTTGTATCGCTTCTATAAACAGATACAACGGAATCAACAGGCTGGCCCAGCCTAAAAATCCAAAGAGTAAATCAGCAATCCACGCCCCTGCGACACCACTGGCGTTGGACACTTGCTGAGTATCACTGGATAAATGCATCCAACCTGGATCAAATGGTGTGTATGTTACTGTTGCAAGGAACAGATATATCCCAAATGAGACAAGGAATAATGTCATTATTAAGCGCTGTGCATAAGCACCCGACACCGCTGTCATATACGATCCTGTAACCAATTCTTCATAAATGTTTTTGTCATTAGCCACAATATAAGTGGGCTGAATCTGAACCCAATATTATGCACCTGTTCAGTTAAAAAAGATGCAAGATAATTTAGGTATAGTTGTTAACTCTATTCTATATAGCTCAAAACGATTTCAATGATCAATAATATCGACTTTAATCGCACACAAACGTTCTAAACTTTGACGTATAATTCCACAAATTATCATATAAAAAAAGGATTCTACCGATGAGCGCTCGTCACTCACGTTTGATTATTTTAGGTTCTGGCCCTGCAGGTTACAGTGCTGCAGTATATGCTGCACGTGCTAACCTAAAACCGACTCTGATCGCGGGCATTCAATTGGGTGGTCAACTTACCACAACAACTGAAGTAGATAACTGGCCAGGTGGTGCAGAAGGCTTAACAGGTCCTGCCCTTATGGAACAGATGCAAGCGCACGCAGAACGTTTTGGTACTGAAATCGTATATGATCATATCAATGAAGTTGACTTAAATGTCCGTCCATTCGTCCTTAAAGGTGATATGGAAGAATTTACATGTGATGCTTTAATTATTTGTACTGGTGCAACTGCACAATATTTAGGTCTTGAATCTGAAGCTGCCTTTATGGGTCAAGGTGTAAGTGCTTGCGCAACTTGTGATGGTTTCTTCTACAAAAACCAAAAAGTAATGGTTGTTGGTGGTGGTAACACCGCGGTGGAAGAAGCACTCTATCTTTCCAATATCGCTTCACACGTAACTTTGGTTCACCGTCGTGACACATTACGTTCTGAAAAAATTCTTCAAGATCATCTTTTTGCTAAAGAAAAAGAAGGCAAAATCAGCATCATTTGGAATCACCAAGTGGATGAAGTGATTGGCGACAATACTGGTGTGACTTCTGTGCGTATCAAATCAACACAAGATGGCTCAACTCAAGATGTTGATGTGACTGGTATGTTTGTTGCAATTGGTCATAAGCCAAATAGCGGTATTTTTGAAGGCCAATTAAACTTACGTGATGGTTATATCCAAGTTCAAAGTGGCACAGCGGGTAACGCAACACAAACCTCAATTGAAGGTGTTTATGCTGCGGGTGACATTGCAGACAGTATTTACCGTCAAGCCATTACATCTGCAGGTTCTGGTTGTATGGCAGCATTGGATGCTGAGAAATATCTTGATGCTCTAGGCAAATAATTTCAGCATTAAGTTAATCTTTCGCAGATCAAACTTAAGACCAAGAAGCCGACCATCAGGTCGGCTTTTTTATGTATGATAAAAATACCTGTACACAACTGAGTAGAGTTTTCATGCAGATTCTCCCACCTTCAGAATTCATTTTTCCCGATCCCATTGACGTTGATCCCGAAGGTGAAGGTTTAATCTGCATTGGTGCTGACCTATCTCCTGCCACATTGTTTGAAGCCTATCGAAATGGTTTATTTCCTTGGTTTTCAGAAGGTGAACCCATTTGTTGGTGGAGCCCTGAACCACGCTGCATTATCCACCCCGAAGATTATTATCCGAGTAAATCACTGCTGCGTAACATGAAAAAGTTGGATTATAAAATTACTGTAAATCATGCGTTTGAAACAGTTATTCGTTCTTGTGCCTTACCACGCAGCTACGCCAATGAAACGTGGATATCAGAAGATATTATTCAAGGTTATTGCGCCATGTTTAAGGCAGGTTATGGCTACAGCATAGAAGTTTGGGAAAATGATATGGTCATTGGTGGCTTATATGGTATCAATATCGGCAAAGGATGTTTTGGCGAATCAATGTTCAGTACCCGAACAGATGTCTCTAAAATGGCATTTTATACGCTCATGTTGATCGGACAAGAAAATCAGTTGCCTTGGATTGACTGTCAATTGGTGAATGATCACCTATTAAGCTTAGGTGCGAGTACACTTTCTCGCCAACAGTACCTTAATTCGTTACAAGATGTTGTAAAACAACCTGCTATCGATTGGAAAAAGTATCAGGACAGTGTATTTTCAAGTAAAACAATAGCGCAATGGGCTCGGCTCAGCGAATGAAAATAAAAGAGGGATACTGCGATGAACTCATATCAGCCCAAATCCCTGCTGAATGAATTACAGTACTACATCACGCCTCCGCATGATTGTAGTTACCTTGAAAATAAATCGGCACGGATGGTTTTTCTTGACCCTGTCCATCGCATTGACGTGGTCACATTATCTGAATTATCCCGAATGGGCTTTCGTCGAAGTGGCGATTTTGTCTATCGTCCTGAATGTCATCTTTGTCGCCAATGCTTATCTTCTCGTGTTCCTGTAGATGAATTTGAAATGAACAGCGTGCAAAAAAAAGCATGGAAACGTAACCAAGATTTAACTGTAAAGATTAGCAAACCGAAAGATGCAAGTGATCTGCATTATGCTTTATATGAACGCTATATCAACGAGCGTCATGCCGATGGTGACATGTACCCACCTAGTCAAGATCAATTTGAAAAATTCCTGATTAACAGCTGTACAGACAGTTTCTTCTTGGAATTGTGGAAAGATGATCTTTTAATTAGTGTTTCAACCTGTGATCCTTTGGATGATGGCCTCTCTGCGGTATATACCTTTTTTGATCCCGATGAAGGTCGCCGCTCACTAGGTACATTTGCCATTCTCAAACAAATTGAGCATGCCAAAAAATTAGGCTTACAATATGTGTATCTCGGCTACTGGGTGCCCGATTCACAAAAAATGAATTACAAGTCGCAATACATTCCTTTAGAGCTTCTACTTGATGGGCAATGGCGTCGACTCAATCGCCCATTAACCCAAGACGAGATAAGTCAATTGGGGGATTCCCTGATGACGACCTTACCTTCAGGTTGGAATAACCCCATTATCAAGTAAAATGATTTTCATTTTAAGTTAAAAAAATCACGGCATGCTCAATACATGACCGTGATTTTTTTAACTTAACCCAATTAAGGCTTCTTCAATAATTATTTAAATAATGCGGCAAAGTCATCACTACAAGCCCGAACCATAATAATGGCATGCTCACGTGTTCCATCCGGATTGGGATAGTAATTCTTTCTTAGGTCGATCTGATGGAAATCAGATTTTTCATACAGTCTTACAGCTGCAACATTACTTTCACGTACTTCTAAAAATATCTGTACAGGATTATTTTTTAATAAAGCAATCGACTCATCCAGTAATTGATAACCTAGACCCTTCCCTTGCTGTGAAGGATGAATGGCCATTAGGAGCAAATTTGCTTCATCCACTACGGGTTGCAAAATACAAAATCCGACCACTTGACCTTGTCGTTCGATCACTGTGCTTTGATATGAATCAATCGATTCTTCAAACTGCTTCAATGTCCAAGGATGGCTCTGCACCAGCTTTTCTATTTCAAATACTTGCTGCACATCGCTATGCTGCATCAAACGAATCATCTTCGTTTATCTTTCATCAATTGCGGAAGTCGCATTATAGGAACTTTGTTCATAAAGTCGAATAAAAAAAAGAGCGATCTTCATCGCTCTTCACAAAAAGTTACCACAGCGCTGTGATTAAAGTCCCAAATATGCTTTCCATGTTTTTAGCAAACCATGTGTATCAATATCATTTGGGTGAAAACCAGGTTTAAAGTACATCAACATTTCTTTGCCCATACCCGTAATAATGCCTTTTGATGGACTATAACCATAGGTATAAATATCTTTCAAAGCAGCGAAATTTAGTTGCTTATCTTCTTTAAGCAAACGTGCCACAAAATAGCTCTGTACAAAGAATAACGTGACCATTGCGCCAACTAATGAACCCGTGCGTAAGGCATAAGCCTTGAAACCTTTACCAAATACGCCTTCAAAGACATCGTACGCAACAGCTTTATGTTCATTCTCTTCAATTGCATGCCATAACCACATATTTTTCATGGTTTCATCTGCCATCAATTCCTGGATGTGTTTATTCACCAATAATTGAGATGCAATCGTTGCTGTAAAATGCTCCAAAGCAGTGGTTGCTGTTAAATCCACCATTTCTTGGGTAATTCCAACGGGTTTACCAATACGTGCAAATACTTTACGTACACCTTGGATTACACGACCTGTGGCTTTATCAAGCGTTTCTACATCATGACCATATTTCTGAGCCGAAGCATTGAAGCCTTCATGTTCTTGTGTATGCATCGCTTCTTGACCAATGAACGCACTGATCTCTTTTTGCAATACCTCATTGTTTTTAATGGCTGGGTGCTGTCTCACAGCACGAACACTGTCAATAAAGAACATTTCACCCGCTGGAAATAATGCAGATAAAGCAGTCATAAAATGCGTTAAACCCGCAGACCCATTCATCCAATATTCAGGCACAGCATCGAAATCAAAATTCATACGACGAACTGGAAAGCTCGCACCTGCGCGATTGGTAATCTTTACTTTAGCATTCATGCAAAAACTCCTACTGAGTGAATACATCACTCATTTATTATTTGTTTTGATGTTTTTTATATTAAGGAATTATTGAATGTTTATTTGTGCAGATAAGGACAGTGAATTATCAGTTAAGGACAGCTTTTAGAATTATTGTTAGACAATCTTTATATTTAATTGAATTTGAATAAAAAAAAAGCGCCTCAAAGAGGCGCCTTTTTTACACAATCAGCGATTATGCAGTTACTTTAGCAACTACACCAGCACCAACTGTACGACCGCCTTCACGGATCGCAAAACGTAGACCTGGATCCATTGCGATTGGGTGGATAAGCTCTACTGACATTTCAACGTTGTCACCAGGCATTACCATTTCCACGCCTTCTTTAAGCGCGATCGCACCAGTTACGTCCGTAGTACGGAAGTAGAACTGTGGACGGTAACCGTTAAGGAATGGAGTATGACGACCACCTTCTTCTTTAGAAAGTACGTATACTTCAGCGTCGAATTTAGTATGCGGTTTGATTGCACCTGGTTTAGCAAGTACTTGACCACGTTGAACGTCTTCACGTTTAGTACCACGTAGAAGAACACCACAGTTCTCGCCCGCACGGCCTTCGTCAAGAAGTTTACGGAACATTTCTACGCCAGTTACAGTTGTTTTAACTGTATCTTTGATACCAACGATTTCAACTTCTTCGCCTACTTTAACGATACCAGTCTCAACACGGCCAGTTACTACTGTACCACGACCTGAGATAGAGAATACGTCTTCGATTGGCATAAGGAATGGAAGATCGATAGCTCGTTCTGGCTCTGGAATGTAAGAGTCAAGCGCTTCAACAAGAGCAACAACAGCTGGCTCGCCGTATTGACCTTGGTCACCGTTAAGAGCTGCAAGAGCAGAACCACGGATAACTGGAGTGTCATCACCTGGGAAGTCATAAGTAGAAAGAAGTTCACGAACTTCCATTTCTACTAATTCAAGAAGCTCTTCGTCGTCTACAAGGTCGCATTTGTTTAAGAATACAACGATGTAAGGTACACCTACCTGACGAGAAAGAAGGATGTGTTCACGAGTTTGTGGCATTGGACCATCAGTCGCAGCACATACAAGGATCGCGCCGTCCATCTGAGCAGCACCAGTAATCATGTTTTTAACATAATCGGCGTGGCCCGGGCAGTCTACGTGAGCGTAGTGACGAATAGTTGAATCGTATTCTACGTGTGAAGTATTAATTGTAATACCACGTGCTTTTTCTTCAGGTGCAGAGTCAATTGCAGCGTAGTCTTTCGCTTCGCCACCAAAAGTTTTTGCACATACAGTTGCAATTGCAGCTGTTAAAGTTGTTTTACCATGGTCGACGTGACCAATTGTACCCACGTTAACGTGTGGCTTATTACGTTCGAACTTAGCCTTAGCCATGAGATCTTCCTTTTTAAACTACTCATGCAGGGATACTGCATGAGCACTTGGTTTTTAACTATGAATTAGTTTGGGCTTATAGTAATCGAAAGATTACTCGTCGTCACCTTTTTTACCGCCAGCTTGGAACTTAGAAATGATGCCTTCAGCCACGTTACGTGGAGTTTCAGCATATTTAGCAAATTCCATAGAGTATGTCGCACGACCTTGAGACATAGAACGCATATGAGTTGCGTAACCAAACATCTCAGCAAGTGGAACTTCAGCACGGATCGCTTTAGTACCGCCAGGAAGATCGTCCATACCTTGAACCATACCACGACGACGGTTTAAGTCACCCATGATATCGCCCATGTAGTCTTCTGGAGTTTCTACTTCAACTTTCATGATTGGTTCAAGAAGGATAGGATCCGCTTTCATGAAACCGTCACGGAACGCGTAAGAACCTGCCATTTTGAACGACAATTCGTCAGAGTCGACATCATGGTAAGAACCGTCGAACAATGTCGCTTTAATGCCAACTACTGGGTAGCCAGCTAAAACGCCGTTCTTCATACGTTCTTGAATACCTTTGTCAACCGCGCCGAAGAATTCTTTAGGTACAACACCACCTACAACTTCTTCAACGAATTCGTAGTCTTTACCAGCATCTTCAGCAAGCGGTTCTAGACGTACGTATACGTGACCGAATTTACCTTTACCACCAGTTTGACGTACGAATTTACCTTCTTGCTCAACCGATTTTTTGATCGTTTCGCGGTAAGATACCATTGGTTTACCAATGTTCGCTTCAACACCGAATTCACGCTTCATACGGTCAACAATGATGTCAAGGTGAAGCTCACCCATACCAGCAATAATTGTTTGACCTGATTCTTCATCAGTACGTACACGGAATGATGGATCTTCTTTTGCCAAACGACCTAAAGCTACTGACATTTTTTCTTGGTCAGCTTTAGTCTTAGGTTCAACTGCAAGTGCAATTACTGGCTCAGGGAATTCCATACGCTCTAGTGTAATTACGTGGTTTTCATCACATAATGTATCACCAGTAGTCGTGTCTTTCAGACCTACACACGCCGCGATGTCGCCCGCACGAATCTCTTCGATATCTTTACGGTCATTCGCATGCATCTGTACGATACGGCCTACACGCTCACGCTTCATTTTCACTGGGTTATAACACGGGCTACCCGCTTTAAGAACACCAGAGTAAACACGTACGAAGGTTAAGTTACCTACGAATTTGTCGTTCATGATTTTGAACGCAAGTGCAGAGAACGGTGCATCATCAGACGCTTCACGCGAACCTTCAGATTCGTCTTTGTCGTCTAAGATACCTTTGATCGCTTCTACGTCAGTTGGCGCTGGTAAGAATTCAATAACCGCATCCAACATACGTTGAACACCTTTGTTTTTGAACGCAGAACCACAAAGCATTGGTTGAATTTCATTCAACAATGTACGTGAACGGATACCAGCAACGATTTCTTCTTTCGTTAACTCGCCTTCTTCTAGGTACTTGTCCATGAGTTCTTCTGATGCTTCCGCAGCAGCTTCAACCATGTTTGTACGCCATTCTTGAGCAAGCTCAACTAGGTCAGCTGGGATCTCACCGTATTCAAACTTCATACCTTGAGATGCTTCATCCCAGATAATCGCTTTCATTTCGATAAGGTCAACAACACCTTGGAAGTTTTCTTCAGCACCGATTGGAACAACGATTGGCACTGGATTACCGCCAAGACGTGTTTTAACTTGTTCAACAGCACGGAAGAAGTTAGCGCCAGTACGGTCCATTTTGTTAACGAACGCGATACGTGGAACTTTATATTTATTAGCTTGACGCCATACAGTTTCAGACTGAGGTTGTACACCACCTACAGCACAGTAAACCATGCACGCACCGTCAAGAACACGCATAGAACGCTCAACTTCAATCGTGAAGTCAACGTGTCCCGGTGTGTCAATTACGTTAATACGGTGTTGTTCGAACTGGTTGCCCATACCTTTCCAGAAGCATGTTACAGCTGCTGAGGTAATAGTAATACCACGTTCTTGCTCTTGTTCCATCCAGTCAGTTGTAGCTGAACCTTCGTGAGTTTCACCTAACTTGTGGCTCTCACCTGTGTAGAACAAAATACGTTCAGACGTAGTTGTTTTACCAGCATCAATGTGCGCTGAGATACCAATGTTACGGTAACGAGAAATTGGGGTTTGACGAGCCATGATTTCTTGCATTCCTAAATTTTGTTGTTTAAAACAGGACGCTTTAAGTTGCTAGCAACTTAAAGCGTTTTAATGACAAATTGGTGACAACCAACCTGTCAACTTCCTGATTAGGGCCTGTTTTATTTGCTTAGAAACGGTAGTGAGAGAATGCTTTGTTGGCTTCAGCCATACGATGCACGTCTTCACGTTTTTTAACCGCTGCGCCTTTACCTTCAGCTGCATCAAGCAACTCACCAGCAAGACGCAAAGCCATAGTTTTTTCAGAACGCTTAGCAGCAGCATCTACTAACCAACGCATAGCCAAGGCAGTACGACGGGATGGGCGCACTTCCATAGGAACTTGGTATGTAGCACCACCAACACGGCGTGCTTTTACTTCGACCATAGGACGAACTTTTTCAAGCGTAGCTTCAAAAAATTCAACTGGGTCTACTTTTGATTTTTCTTGAACGCGGTCTAAAGCACCGTAAACGATACTTTCAGCAATAGATTTTTTACCATCTTGCATTACGTGGTTCATGAATTTAGCGATTGTTTGGCTGCTGAATTTAGGATCCGGAAGGATTTCTCGAGCAGCGACTACGCGACGTCTTGGCATTTTAAACTACCTATAAATATGACACTTCAGGTTTATCCAGCATGAGTACAAAGTGTCGTGTACATTTCGCTGGCCTTACTACACGTCGCTTGAATTTCACAAAATTAAATGCAGAAATCAGACAAGCGAGACGATAAAGGATTGCGGTCTTGCGTTCTTAAGAAGTTAATCTAAAAAGATTATTTCTTAGGACGTTTAGTACCGTATTTAGAACGAGACTGGTTACGATCTTTAACACCAGCGCAGTCTAAAGAACCACGAACGGTATGGTAACGTACACCTGGTAAGTCTTTAACACGACCACCACGGATAAGAACAACACTGTGCTCTTGTAGGTTATGGCCTTCACCACCGATGTAGCTAGAAACTTCGAAACCTGAAGTTAAGCGAACACGGCAAACTTTACGCATTGCTGAGTTAGGTTTTTTAGGTGTAGTTGTGTAAACACGTGTACAAACACCACGACGTTGTGGACAAGCCTTCAACGCAGGAACTTTTGATTTTTCAATCAAAGTTGTACGACCCTTACGGATCAACTGATTTGTTGTTGCCATTTGGCAAATCTCCCGTTAATTAAAAGCCCCAAAAAATACTACTTTTTGAGGGCATGCAATTGTAAGCGAAGACTTAATTTTGGTCAACATTTCAGTGCCATTGAAATCTAAGTGTTTACACCTATTGCACACTTATTCGCCTGCAAATAAGTGGTTTAATTTTAAACAGGTTCATCTGGTTTTTTTGTAACTGAATCTTCTTGTTTCACTTTGGCTTTTTGTGCTTTTGCTTTAGGCTTTGGCTCAACCTCAGCTAACACTTGCTCTTCTTCAAGATCTAAATCCGCAGTAAATTCTTCACTTTCACTAAGAGCTGGCTTTTGCGCTGCAACAGGTTGATGCGGCTCAACCACTTTTTTTGCCAGTGCATCCAAACCTTCAAACACTCGATCTTCCTGATTCGACTGATCATCAACAGCTTTTATGTGGGTCTTTTTAGTGACTTTAACATTACGAATACTGTCATGCCCTTCTACTTCAACCACTTGATCCAATACAGGTTCAGCACCACCTAAGCTTTTCGCTTTAATAGTTTCGATACCTTCTAATAATTTAGGTGTCGCCTGTGCCAACAATTCAATTGAACGCTCATAGGCATGTAAAGGCGGAAGTGTCAGATCTTGGTGCTGAATAATGTACTGACGTGCATTCGAGAAAACTTGTTGTGCTTTTTGATTCACTTCATCAACCAAACGGCGACTATAAACCGCACTGATCCCCGCGCTTGCAACAGGCGATAATCGTGTAATTTGATTCAACAGTGAAACCTTAGGTAATTGGTTCAGCCATGCCCATTTGAATTGACCCTGCTCATCCAGCACGTACTTTTTCAGTGCCGCAGCATCAGTATCTGAACCCAACATTTGTTGCAATTGGCTAAGATCATTGGTTTGCAAGGTATTGGTTAATGCTTTAACAGCCATTAACAATGTTTGCTTTTCAGCAATTAAACTTAGATCAACCTGCTTAAAAATAAACTGCACAATGTCTTGATCTGTTTCTTTGCTCAAATCAAAGCCATAAGAACGTCCAACCTGATAGATCACCCGAAGTGTCATTAACAAAGATGCAGGGATATCAATTGTTGAACCCAGCAAACCTGTAGCACCCGTGATTGCACCTTGTATAGAAGCAATCCATTTGTTTTGTTCAGCCAGTGCCTGACTAATGCGATGAGAACGATCTACATCTTGGGTTAAGACTTCTAAGTCTCGTACACCCGCTTCATCAAGTACCGCATCCACAGAAGACAATTCAGAGCTAAAATGATTCAACTGATCAAATAAATAGTCAGAAATTTTATCGGTAAATTGTGGTGCGACAAAATTCGCTACATTATTAACAGTACTAAAATGACGACCAAGCAGTTGCCTAGAAACATTCGGCACATGTTCACGTAAAATTTGTTGCGGATTGTCATATTTTTTAACATCAAACAAGCCTGTTTGATGTGACTGCCCTTCTAAAGTTTGTCCATTTTTTTGCGGCTGTATAACCTTTGTTACCGACTCTGGTGCCACATGATTAATAATTGACACCCCTGTAGAACTGAGCTTTTTAGCCACTCCAAAGGCATTTGAGAGCAAACTATTGGTTGGTTTATTATTCGATTTCGCCATTCCCGACCCCATTCTAACTATTCTTGAAATTCTTGATAAATACTAGGTGTAGTCAAACTTTATCACAACTTGAATATGTATCTTTTAGTTAAGATTTTCATAACAGCACAGTAAAAGTACATAGACAAAAATTGGCATAGGATTTGCCATAAGAATTCAAAATGCTTTCTGCTATTATTATTCCATTCAAAATACATGAGTCAGACTGTGTAGATGCCCTCTCCTAAAGGCTATTCCACATCTCACTCACTACTCGCTATAAAGGATCTGTAGATGAAACGTGTTGTAATCACTGGTATGGGCATCAACTCATGCATTGGTAATACATTAGAAGATGTTACTCATTCTTTGCAAAACGGGATTTCTGGAACACGTTTCAACCCAACTTATGCAGAACTCAATTTTAAGAGCCACGTAAGCGCTGCAGCCGAACAAAATTTTGACGGAATTGACCGTCGTTTAAAACGTTTTATGGGCGTTTGCGCAATGTATGCATATAACGCGGCTGTTGCTGCTGTTGAAAATGCAGGCTTGACTGCTGAACAACTTGCAGGTAATCCACGTTATGGTATTACTGGGGGTTCAGGTGGTGGTTCAACCGCTTCTGTCATCGAAATGAATGAACTATTACAAACGAAAGGTGCACGTAAAGTTGGCCCTTTCTTTGTACCGCGTAACATGACAAACACGATCACTGCAAACGTGGGTGTAGCCTTTAAATTACAAGGTATTGCTCATACCATTACCAGTGCTTGTGCAACATCTGCTGATGCCATTGGTTATGCATACAATATGATTCAACTTGGCAAGCAAGATTTAATGCTTGCGGGTGGCGGTGAAGAAGATCATTGGTCTCAAAGCCTGCTGTTTGATGCAATGGGGGCATTGTGCTCTAAATACAATGAAACGCCGGAAACTGCATCACGCCCATACTCTGCTGACCGCGACGGTTTTGTGATTGCTGGTGGTGGTGGTTTTGTAGTGCTTGAATCACTTGAACACGCTCAAGCACGTGGCGCAAACATCCTTGCTGAAGTTGTCGGTTATGCTGCAAACTCCGATGGCGCAGACATGGTTGCACCAAGTGGCGAAGGCGCAACACGTTGCGTACTTATGGCGCTTGAAGAAGCAAAACAACATGGTGTAGACAAAATTGATTATGTAAACACCCACGGTACATCTACACCTGCTGGCGATATTACTGAACTTAAAGCAATGGAAAATGCGTTTGGTGTAGGTAATGTACCACCACTTAGCTCAACCAAATCTATGACAGGTCACAGCTTAGGTGCGGCAGGCGTACAAGAAGCCATTTATTCTGTATTGATGATGCAAAATGACTTCATTGCACCAAACATCAACGTAACTGAGCTTGATGAAGGTGCAAAACCTTTTGATATCGTACTTGAAAAACGTAACACAAAACTGAATACTGTGATGAGTAACAGTTTCGGTTTCGGCGGTGTAAATGCCTGCCTCGTTTTCAAAAAATGGGAAGGCTAATCCGCCCAAGATAGGGTGATTTAATGGATGCTCCTTCTGATGCTTTCTTGTGGTTAAAAGCATTACATATTATTGCTGTGGTGTGTTGGTTCGCTGCGTTGTTCTACCTACCACGGCTCTATGTTTATCATGCGATGAGTGATGATGCTACCAGTCACCAGCGCTTCCAGATTATGGAACGCAAGTTGTACCGAGGTATAATGTGGCCAGCGATGATCGCCACACTCATCACAGCCCATTTTTTAGTTGATTGGGGGGATGCAACCCGCCATTACCACGAAGCTTTATGGTTCTACCTTAAAGTTGGCTTAGTTGGTCTTTTAGTAATTTATCACTTTGTATGTGGTTATTACCGTAAAAAGCTGATCGAGAATGCACACTATAAGTCACATAAATTTTGGCGTTACTTTAATGAAATGCCAACATTAATTCTTTTTGCAGTTGTAATTTTAGTGGTTGTTAAACCTACCTTCTAAATTTATTCTCCGCAAAAAACCTCCAAATTGGAGGTTTTTTTATACCTATCAAGACTAAATTTATAAAAATTAAATTCAAGCTCTTTTCATATCGATTTCGCATTCCAATACATCAACATTAATACCCAATCAAGTCACTACGTTGAACACCCTAAAAAGCACAAAATTCAAGATCTTCAACTTTGATGATTATTTGTCATACCAATTACATGTTCACCGATTATGTCTATCACAAATTATTCATACAAAAAAAACCGCTGACTCAGCAGCGGTTTTCACTCACCAACAATTAAGCAGGAATACGAAGCACTTGACCTGGAAAAATGTCATCTGCATTCTTTAACAGCGGACGATTCGCTTCAAAAATTTTATTATATTGATTTGCATCACCATAAAATTCTTTTGAGATTTTCGATAAGCTATCACCTGATTTCACAGTATAAAATTTGCTTTCAGGCTCTGGACTTGCAACTGTGAGTTGATCATCAACTTGCGCCACATGATCAATATTACCCACCGCAAGAATAATTTTTTCACGATCGGCTTGGCTCTGCACTTGACCCTTAACCGTTGCCAAGTCAGATGTACCGTTATAACTCACAGATAAACCTGTAACAGGTAAACCTAAGCTCTTGACGTGCCCCAATAGCTTATTTGCGATTTCTTGAGCAGAAGGCTCTGATGGTGTTGCAGGAGCAGCTTGTGGCTCTGCTGGTGCTGTATTCTTTTTACCAATACCTTTTACAAAATCAAAAAGACCCATGTTTTTCTCCGTTGTTTTACTGTTTTTCAAGATTAAATTATTTATGAAACATTCTTTTTATAGCTAAAAAATAACCTGTTTTGAGTTGCCATTGGTGACATAAACGTAAGTTAATGTAAAAAAACATCTTAAAAAAATATAGGTATAAAAAAAGCTGCCAAATGGCAGCTTTTTAAATCAGCATCGCTGAAATCTTAAATTAACCTAGTTTTTTAGAAACGTAGTCAATTGCAGATTGCACAGTAGTGATTTCGTTTGAATCTTCATCAGGAATAGTAATGTCGAAATCGTTTTCGAAAGACATAACTAATTCAACTAGGTCAAGAGAATCTGCACCTAGATCATCCATGAAAGAAGCTTCGTTTTTGATCTCGTCTGCTTTAAGACCAAGTTGTTCAGCTACTGCTTGTTTTACGCGTAGTTCGATATCGCTCACAGGAATTCTCCTCATTGCTTGTGGCGTTTTTAATGCCGTTAGTTTAATTGAATCTAAATCGTTTTGAAAGTTTATACTTAAGCGCTTAGCTCATGTATAAACCACCATTTACATGTAATACAGTCCCAGTAATGTAACTTGCCTTTTCGGAAGCCAAGAAACTTACGGCATTTGCGATATCTTGCGGCTCACCCAAACGGTTTAAAGCCACTTGATCACTCATTTTTTTACGAATTTCTTCGCTCAACTGTTCTGTCATTTCTGTTGCAATAAAGCCCGGAGCCACTGCATTTACAGTGATTTGGCGGCTTCCCATTTCTTTTGCAAGACTGCGACCAAAGGCCTCAATCCCCGCTTTCGCAGCAGAATAATTTGCTTGCCCAGGGTTAGCAAAATGCGCAACCACAGAACTAATATTAATAATTCGGCCAAAACGTGCTTTAGTCATACCCTTTAAAACACGTTTAGAAAGTCGATAAACGGCTTTTAAATGAATATTGAGAATGTCATCCCAATCATCTTCCGACATACGAAGTAACAAATTATCTTTGGTTATACCCGCATTATTGACTAAAACCAGTACTGAACCATAGTTCTGCTCGATGTCAGACACAAGTGCATCAATCGCAGTTGCATCACGCACATCTAAAACTTTACCGGCACCATTTTCAGCAAAAGCAGCAGAGAGTTTTTCTGCACCTGCCTCTGAAGTAGCCGTACCAACAACAAAATAACCGTCTTGAATTAATTGCTGAGCAATTGCAGCCCCAATCCCTCGGCTCGCACCTGTGACTAAAGCAACTTTGCGTTCTTGTGTCATGCAATTTTCCCTTCTGCCACTAAAATGGCATTCAGCGCATCTTCCATACGAACTTTAGTGTCCAGTGGAAATGCTTTTTCAATATTTGGTAAACGTTTTGCGAGATTCGCAAGGACATTACCTGGACCACATTCAGCAATATACTGAATTCCCTGATCTTGCAGATACTGCATGGTCTTTGTCCACTGCACAGATTGATACAATTGTGCAGTTAACGCCTGACGTAATTGCGCTACATCTGTCGCGATTTCAGCGCCTACATTTTGTATTACAGGTATAGTCGGCATCTCAATGGCAGTTTGTTCCAATGCTGTTGCGAACTGTTCTGCAGCAGGCTTCATCAATGCGCAATGTGATGGCACTGAAACAGGAAGTGCAATTGCTTTACCCCCATTTTCCTTTGCCGATGCCATAACTGCCTCAACCGCATCTTTGTCGCCTGCAATAACCACTTGGCCTTGCGCATTATAATTTGCAGCATCAACAGAGCCTTCAACTTGGGCGCAAAGCTCAATCACTTTAGCATCTTCAAGTCCAAGAATGGCAGCCATTGCACCCTGACCTGCAGGGACAGCACTTTGCATCAACTGACCGCGCAAATGTACCAATTTCACTGCATCACCCAAGCTCATCGCACCTGATGCAACTAAAGCGCTGTATTCACCCAAAGAATGGCCTGCCAAGTACTTCGGCGCAACGCCGCCCAGCTCTAACCATACACGCCATAACGCAATACTTGCAGTTAATAATACGGGTTGAGTAAATTCAGTTTGATTTAAACCTTCGCCACTTTGTGCAATATGCCAAAGATCAAAACCGACAGCTTGAGATGCTTCTGCAAAAGTTTCTTGCACACCACTAAACTGTTCCGCAAGCTCTGCGAGCATGCCGACTTTTTGTGAACCCTGCCCTGGGAATACAAAGGCAGTTTTAGTAGCTTGAGCTGCTTGCTCGAGTTGTTTAGCAGACATAAAAAATCCTTTATCAAGATGGCTTATTTTGTGTCGTTTGGACATAAAACAAACACAATCTCATGTACGCTTATTTCAGGGACGGAAATTTAACACTTAATTTTTGACTTGGTAATTGCCAAATGCAACAAAAACACGATACAAAAAAAGGGAGCTTAACGCTCCCATTTTTTCTACTAAGCTTGACGCTTAATACATCATCAATTATTCAGCAGATGCTTTAGCGAATAATTGACGACCACGGTAGATACCATCTTTAGATACGTGGTGACGACGATGAGTTTCACCAGTAGCTTGGTCTACAGTTAATGCATTCTCAGTTAAAGCGTCATGTGAACGGCGCATGTCACGGCGAGAGCGACTTTTACGGTTTTGCTGAACGGCCATGATGGCTCCTTACAAATATCGAAAAAATGGATCAGAACAAATTCAGTTGTCTTATACTTCACAGTATAACACAAAAATTAGTTAAGTTTACCCTTCAAACCTGCCAAAACATCAAACGGGTTATCCCGTTTTTCTTCAACAAGCTCTTCTACGGCAGGTTGATGCTTATGTTCACAAAACTCATGTTTCGGAGACAACGGCATCAACAATAACAATTCATCTTCTATGAGTGCGAGTAAATTAGCAGTCGCAGGCGCATCAAAGCTTCCTTTAACTGTTGCTTCACTTTCACCTAGAACAATGAAATCAGCATCCTCATCCAAGCGCTCTATCAGTGACTCATCATCCACAAGAGCTAGATGAAAATCTGAAACAAGTTCAAGTTCTACAGTATCCAGACAACGCTGGCATTCTACAGGCACTTTTGTTTCAACGTGACCATCTAGCCATACAACGCGATGATATGCATCCATTGATAGCTTACAGTCTATGTTAATCAATTGATCATCAATTGATCCAACAGCTTCACGGGATATTCGAACAAAGCGTGATAATGGCAGTTGACCTGTCCATTTGAAGCCCTGTTCGGCCCATTTAAACGGCTCTATCTGTGCCGGAAAGGTATTTGCTGACATAATTAAGGCGGCAATTCTACAAATTCATCAGTACTCTGTCAAAGATTAAGATACAATTTTGTACTTATTTAGACAGACCTATTGGGTAAATTAAGTCATGCATCTGTTGCAGCCGCAAACAGAAGTGAATATTTCATCACTTGTTAGCACAATTTCAACCATCGATTCTGACATTTCAACCGACCAAGTGCAACTCTTGGACTGGGAGAAACTTTCTACAGAAGCAGAACAAGTTGATTGGCTCATCTTACACTTTAATTCTTGGTTTTCCCACCTGAATGTGACATTAGTCAAAGGTGATTTTGAACCCGAATATTTCCCAGCGAGTGAACACGCTCCTGCACGTATTCAATTTGCCCATGGCTTTTTCAATAGTGCCTTGCATGAGATTAGCCATTGGACCATTGCGGGTGATAAACGTCGCTTACTTCCAGATTTAGGCTATTGGTATGCACCCGATGGCCGTACAGCCGAACAACAAGCCTTATTTGAACAAGTTGAAATTAAACCGCAAGCCATTGAATGGTTATTCGCCCAAGCCTTTGGTAGAAAGTTTCGTGTTTCTTTAGATAACTTGACGGGTGAAGGTGGCAATGGCAGCAGTTTCAAAGACAATGTATATGCTCAACTTCAGCAATATTTTAGTGGTGAAGCAAAATTACCACGTGACGCACAACACTTCATTTCGTGTATTTGTGCTGCAACGCGCGCTGGCAAAATGTTACAAGCGAATGAATTTAAGCGTGAAATGCTTGATTAAATTATACAAATTGGCACTTTTTCAGATTGCACAATGCAGATCGACAAAGACATAATGGCATGAGCACCCAATAATAAGAGGAAAACGATATGTTACATTTGAGAATACATCCGGAAAATCCTCAACCACGCTTAATTACTCAAGCAGTGGAACGCATTCGCGCTGGCGATGTAGTGGTTTACCCTACCGATGCCGCTTATGCCATCGGTTGCCAAATTGGCAACAAGAGCGCTATGGAGCGCATTGCCCAAATTCGTCAACTTGATGCTAAACATCAATACGCCATTATTTGCGCCGATTTATCTGACATTGCCACTTATGCCAAAGTCGACAATGCCATGTATCGTTTATTGAAAAATAATACGCCTGCAGTGACCACGTTTATTTTGCCTGCGACCAGTGAAGTACCTCGCCGTTTAATGCATCCCAAAAAGAAAACCATTGGTTTGCGTATTCCAAGTAATCCGATATGCCAGTTGTTGCTGAAAGAGCTAGATGAACCACTTCTTACATCTACCCTCATCCTACCTGGGCAAAGTGAACCGATTGACGATCCTTATGAAATTGAAATGCAGATTGGTAAGCGTATTGATGTATTGATTGATGGCGGCTTAGGTACACTGAACACTACAAGCATTGTTAATTTGGCTGGCGATTACCCAGAAGTAATTCGTCGCGGTGTCGGTGATGTGAGTGCTTTTGAATAAGCACTCCACGTTTGCCTTACCTTATACAGCGTAAAGTTGCATAAAGTCTTTTAAATGAATTTTCTGTTGCCCATCACCATCGAAATTGTCGGGTTTTAGCCACGCCTGATAGGCTTGGAGAATATCATTCCACTGATGGTCGAGCATCGAAAACCATGCTGTATCGCGGTTTCGACCTTTCACGATCACATGTTGGCGAAATAAGCCTTCATATTCAAAACCGAAACGTAATGCTGCCTTTTTTGATGGCATATTTAAATCATCACATTTCCATTCTACCCGTCGATAACCCGCCGCAAAACACGCTGCAAGCAGAAGGTAAACGGTTTCAGTGGCAGCCGTTGAACGTTTCATAAAATTTGAAAAATAGACATTGCCAATTTCAACAACAGCGTGATGTGGTCGCAGATTTAACAAAGCGATCCAACCTACAACCTCATCATTAATCTGAATGACGTAATGAATCGCCCCTTCAAAATAAAATGCGTTTTGGAAATAATCTTGTAATTGCTGCAAATTTTGCATTTGTTCATATGGCAAATAAGTCCAGCAACTTGCATCTGGCTCCTTTTGCACGGATTGCCACAATTTCTTGATGAGCTGATTATCCAGTTGATTAGGCAACATTGGAATCAATTGCACCGTTCGCCCAACTTCAGGCTGAATCGTAAGCTGACAAGGCTCAATAAAATTTAGCGCTGCCCCCACTTCTTGTCCGAATTGATTTTGTTGTATAAATCTTTGCATCATTTTTCTTTCTATTCATTTTGCCATTTGAATGATTGTAGCCTGTAGATATTTAGATCTCTGTAATAAATCCCAAAGAAAAACTGAATAATTTTAAAGCAATAAAAACCCTCAAATGTTAACCCTGTCACTGTTCACAGATTATTTTTAGTTTTTTAAGCAATTCAACCGTTGAGTAATTTCTTTAAAGCCAAATTTCCTTTACACTATTCCCTATAAACTGTGTGCTTTTACTTTTCGATGTGAGATCGAAGCAAAAGCTGTCTGCATGCCTTTGAAAATTCGCGTGGCCTATAATTGCAATGAACCCTACTGTCCATAATTCTATGGAAGATGCCCCACACATTCGTGTTTTGGATGAGTGGCAAGAAGCTATTCCAGAAGATTTGTACATACCGCCTTCTGCATTTGAAATCCTGCTTGAGCATTTCGAAGGACCACTCGACTTCCTAATTTATCTAATCCAAAAAAACGGTTTTGACTTATTACAAGTTGATATAGCGCCAATTGCTGCTCAATATTTATCGTATATGGATGCGATGAAGTCATTGAATATCGAGCTAACAGCCGACTATATGGTCATGGCAGCTTTACTTGCAGATTTAAAATCACGCCTCCTGTTACCTAAACCTAAATCTGTCTCTGCGCATGAGCAAGACCCAAAACAAGAATTGATTGACCGTCTTGAAACCTATTTACGGATTAAACAAGCGGCCGAACGTTTAGGACAAATGTCTGTCCTTGACCGAGACACATTTGATACCAATGTCAGTTTAGGTACAGTCATTGAAAGTAATGATGGTTATGACATTAATTTGCTTCGTGATGCCATGCTCTGCGTGTTTAACCGACCAGAGCCTGTTACTCATCAAATCTTACAAGAGCCTGTGCTGCTTGAAGAGCGTATTGCATTTATTGAAAGTAGGCTTGAATCGGGCGAAGTTTTAGATTTTGCTGATTTGCTCAAGCCAAGCCAAGGTCGTATGGGTGTTGTGGTGACGTTTATGGCCATTTTAGAACTGACACGCCAACAAAAAGTACAGATTGTCGCATCAGGTGTAGAAGCACCGCTTGCAATTCAAGGAGCACGTGCATGAACACTGAATCGACTCAAATGACAGCCATGTCATCTGAAGATAATCTACATGAAATTTTGATGCAGCTTGAGGCTATTATTTTTGCGAGCGATGCTGCAGTAAGCATTGCACGCTTAAAAGAAGCCTTCCAAGACCGTTTTACCAAAACAGAATTACGCCAATACTTGCAACAACTATCCATGTTGCAACATGGCAGATCAATTGAACTTGTTGAAACCATTCAAGGTTTCCGTTTTCAAGTACGTGCAAAATATCGTAATATTATTGCACAAACCTGGCCTGAACGACCGACTCGTTTATCGCCATCCTTGCTCGAAACGCTTTCTGTCATTGCTTATCATCAACCGGTAACACGTGCAGATATTGAGCAAATTCGAGGAGTAACCAATAACAGTCAAATTTTACGTACTTTATTTGATTGGAACTGGATTAAAGAGTCTGGTTTTCGTGAACTCCCAGGAAGACCCGCGTTGTTAGTCACAACGTCACAATTTTTAAATGCTTTTGGTCTAACCACTTTAGGCCAATTGCCTCCCCTGCAGGATGCCAAGGAAGCTTTTATGACGCTCGATGCAAATGCACCGAAGTCATAAATAGGTGAACTGTTGATGATAATTTCTAAGGTTATGCTGTCATGAGTGAAAAATTGCAAAAGGTGCTTGCACGCGTTGGTTTGGGTTCTCGCCGTTATATGGAAGAAGTCATTGCCGCTGGTCGTGTAAGCGTAAATGGGCAAGTTGCCCAAGTGGGTGAACGTATCGAACCAACTGATGAGCTTCGCATCGACGGTCGTAAAGTTCAGTTCCAAATTGAAGATGAAATTCGTCGTCGTGTGTTGATTTACTATAAGCCAGAAGGTGAAATCTGCTCGCGTAACGATCCTGAAAATCGTCCAACTGTATTTGAACAATTACCACAAATTACTGGTGATCGTTGGGTGATGGTTGGTCGTCTAGACATTAACTCGACTGGTCTTTTGTTATTCACTAACGATGGTGAATTAGCAAACCGCCTAATGCATCCTTCTAGCGAAATTGAGCGTGAATATGCTGTTCGTGTTATGGGTGAAGTAACGCCTCAACTAAAAAACAACATGCTACAAGGTGTGGTGTTAGATGATGGCCCAGCGAAGTTTGAATCATTCTCTGAAATTGGCGGTGAAGGTATTAACCGTTGGTTCCAAGTCGTGGTAAAAGAAGGTCGTAACCGTGAAGTACGTCGTATCTTTGAATCACAAGGTTTAAAAGTAAGTCGCCTTCTACGTACTCGTTATGGTTCGGTTATTCTGCCACGTGAACTTCGTACAGGCCGCTGGATTGAACTTGATAAACAAGATATTGACAACTTAACCAAATCTGTAGAGCTAAAACCACGTCAAGGTACAGGCCTGTTTGGTATGGCAAAACGTCGTACTGAACGTATGCAAGACAAACCAATGGCTGCTCGTCGTGGTGGTTATTTACGTCAACAACGTCGTGATACCGATGAAAATCAACCACAAGTAACTGGTCAACAGTTCAACCGTGGTGAACGCCGTAATGATGGTGCTCAAGGCAATAGCTTCAATCGTGGTGAGCGCCGTGAAGGTTTCCAGGGCAATGGTTCTAACCGTAGCGAGCGTCGTAATGATAGCTTCCAAGGTAATAGCGCAAACCGTGGTGAACGTCGTAATGATGGCTTCCAAGGTAATAGCGCAAACCGTGGTGAACGTCGCAACGACAATTTTGGTAATCGTGAACGTCGTGAAGACTCAGTACCAAGCCGTGCATTTGGTGCAAATAAAGGCTTTAAGAAATTTTAATTTTAAGCCATAAAAAAAACCGCTCTTTTGAGCGGTTTTTTTATTTAAGACATTTAGGAAAATTGTTCTGTCGCCTGTGGAATTACATTTAACAAACGCTTGGTATATTCATGTTGCGGACTCTGATACAAGACATCAGAGTTAGCAATTTCAACAATATCACCATGATTCATTACCATAATTTGATCTGAAATATATTTCACTACAGATAAATCATGCGAGATAAATATATAACTTAAGCCAAATTCATCTTGTAAATCTTGCAGTAAATTCAAAACTTGCGCCTGTACTGATACATCAAGTGCAGAGACAGATTCATCACAAATCAAAATTTCAGGTTTTAAAGTTAAACAACGCGCAATCGCAATCCGCTGACGTTGCCCACCTGAAAATTCATGCGGATAACGATAAAAAGCTTGTGCTGGTAAACTCACACGTTCGAGTAAATCAAAAGCCATTCGCTCACGTTCAGCATCATCTTTACCAATGTTATGAACCAACATCGGCTCCATCAGTATTTGGCCCACTGTAAAGCGAGGGTTTAATGATGCATATGGATTTTGGAAGATAATTTGTATCTTGCGCTGATACTGATTAAATTCTTTCTCACTCATCGACAGAATATCTTTGCCTTCAAACAACGCCTGTCCACCTGTCGCTTCTTGCAAACGCATCAACAATAAGCCAATCGTAGTTTTTCCTGAACCAGACTCACCAACCAAACCTAGAGTTTTACCTTTCGCAAGCTGAAAAGAAACGCCTTTGACTGCTTGAAATTCGTCTTTACCAAACAGACCTTTACGACTATAAAACGATTTTTTTAGATCTTTAACATCTAAAATAATCTGCTCATCTCCTGTTAAACCACGACTGCGTTGACGTTTAGTATCATCTGAAAGATGCACATCTTCTATCAACTGATCACCATCTTGACGCATGAAATCACTAATCATCGGCAGCTTAAAAGGTCGTTCTGACATTTGTGGGCGGCACTTGAGTAAGGCACGAGTATAAATATCTTGTGGATTTTCTAACACTTCCGTGACAGTGCCTTGTTCACGAATTTCACCATGCCGCATTACAATGACTTGATCTGCAATTTCACCTACTAACGCCAAATCATGTGTAATGAACAGCATCGACATTTCACGCTTTTTTTGCAGGGTTTCAAGTAAATCTAAAATTTGTTTTTGGATTGTCACATCAAGTGCCGTGGTTGGTTCATCTGCAATGAGTAACTTCGGTTCACATGCAATTGCCATTGCAATCATGACACGCTGTTGCTGTCCTCCCGACATTTGACTTGGATAAGCATCAATTTTTGTTTCAGGTGAAGGAATACCCACTTCTTTTAACAGTTCTAAAGTTCGAGTACGTGCCTGCTTACGCCCCATACCCAAATGCAAACGTAGAACCTCTGCAATTTGATCACCAACCGTAAATACCGGATTTAATGAAGACATGGGTTCTTGGAAAATCATCGCAATATCCTTACCACAGATAGCGCGCATCTCACGTGGTGACAAACTCAGTAAATCTTTTCCCTCAAACAGAATTTTACTCGATTCATCAATACGGCTTTGCTCTTTGGGTAACAGACCCATTGTCGCCAAAGAAGTGACCGATTTACCACTACCTGACTCACCAACGAGCGCTACTGTGGTATTAGCAGGAATATCAAAAGAAATTCCTTTTACAGTCTCAATATAGGTTTTATTTTCGCCCTTAAAACTCACTTTGAGGTTTTTTACACTCAGGAGTGTCGGCTTAACAGATTGATTTTGCTCAGTCATCCTCTACCCCTTATTTTATTTTTGGATCCAATGCATCACGTAATGCATCAGTAAACATTGAAAAAGCGGTAACCAATACAGCCATCGCTACCGAAGCAGCAATCAATTGCCACCACTTACCTAAAATCAGCTCACTTTGGGCTTCATTGAGCATACTCCCCCAAGACACTACGCCTACAGGAACACCAAAACCCAAGAAGCTTAAAATGACTTCAGACTTAATAAATGCCACAACCAAAATTGAAATTTGTACTAATGCAATATGACTAACGTTCGGGAAAATATGCACAAAGATACGTCTAAAATGACTTACCCCAATAGCTTTCGCGGCAAGTACATATTCACGCGATGTGTGTTTCATGTACTCAGCGCGAATTAAACGATACACCCCAGTCCATCCAGTGAGTCCCAAAATCAACACAATCGACATAATGCCCTTCTGTTGTAGGACAGCTGCAATAGCCAATACCAACAGTAGATATGGAATAGACGTGAAAATGTTGTAAAACCAGTTCAATATGTCGTCGACCCAACCACCAAAATAACCGGAAATTGCACCAAGTATCGTCCCAATCACGACTGCCAATAACGCAGCAACAACCCCAACAATAATCGAGGTTTCAGCTCCTTTAATGGTCTTTTGTAGAACGTCTTGTCCCCACTTATCTGCACCAAAAGGTAACGTCTGCTTCAACTCACTTTGTTGATCTAATAAATGCCCACCCAGTTGCTGATCTATCGCTTTCATATCTTCAGCTAACGGGTCTACAACACCATAATAATCAATTGCTGATGATTCACCCTTTCCCGCAGCGATTTCAGCATTCAATTCGGCAATCACATCTTTCAATGGATCTACAGGGTTTTCAGGTAATGCCTGTGCTGCTGTTGTTTCAACTTTTTTTGCAGCTTCTTGCGGTGCTCCCATAAATGTTGGTGGTGCGTAACTCTCAGCAACTTCTTTATTCCAGTTCGATGCAACTAAACCTGTCATCGACAAAACCAAAACAACGAAATAGCACAGCACAACAAATAGTGAAATCATGGCAATTCGATCCGCTTTTAAGCGACGCATTGCCAATTTCCACAAGCCCGTAGATGATGAAGGTTTAGATACTTCTTTTCTTTTAATTAACGTCCCTAGCATATGTCACCTACTTCAACTGAACGCGAGGATCGACAATTTTATAAATCAAATCCGCTAGTAAGTTAAAAATCATGGTGGCTGCTGCAACATAAACCGTGATCGCTTTAATCACTGGGAAATCACTACGCTCTACCGCAATAATGACTTCACGACCAATTCCAGGAATACCAAAAAAACGTTCAATAAGAAAAGCACCAATCAATAATGCAGGCAAACTAGACATCACATCAGTGATAATTGGAATTGAGGCATTTCTTAAGACATGTACACCCAAGATGCGACTTTCACCTACACCTTTGGCTCGCGCTGTCCGTACATAATCTTGATTTACTTCATCCAAAACAAAACTACGGTACAAACGTAAGGTTGGCGCAATACTCACGACCAACATAATTAAAATTGGCAGCAAGGCGTACTTAAAGAGGTTTTCACCAAAATTATCGCTCCAACCCTGTACCGGAAACCAACTCAATTGATATGCAAATACATATTGAAAAACAATGATATAAACCAAAATACTAATGGACATACCAATGGTGCAAAGCATCATGATCATACGGTCAGTCAAACTGCCTCGTACCGATGCCACAGCTAAAGCTAAGCCAATTGAAATAATGGTTTGCAAAATAGTAAGTGGAATAAGAATCGTCAGTGAAGGACCCAATCGGGTCAGAATAATATCTGACACAGACTCGCCTGTACTCCAACTTAAACCATAGTCAAAAGTCAAAATTTGCTTAATAAAAATCCACAATTGCACGTAATAGGGTTGATCGACGCCCAATTGTTGACGGATATTTTCAATTTGTTCGGGGTTCGACATTTTACCTGCCAAAATATATGCAGGATCGCCCCCAACCCAGTTAAATAGGAAGAATATAAGCAGAACGACACCCAACATTGTTGGGATCATCTGCCATATCCGTCGAATAATATATGCCAGCATAAGCGTCGTCCCTACTTAACTCGTTGACCTGTAATTTCGTCAAAGAAAGCTTTGTTATCGGGTTTACGACCTAAGAAGTCATGTACGATTTTTTCAGCTTCATATTGGCCACCTTGGGATAAAATCGTCTTGCGATAACGCTGACCAACTTCTGGATTATTGAGGTTGTCACCAAATGCAGAAAGCATGTCTAGAGCCATCACCTCAGACCACATATAACCGTAGTAACCCACCTGATAGCCGCCCATAATGTGGTTAAATTGCCCAGGGAATTCAGTCGTAGGCACGTATCCTAAAGCAGTTGCACCTTCCATCTTTTTCCAAACTTCTAAAGGTTGAACTTTTAAAGCATCGGTAGAATGTAAAGCCATATCAAACTGTGCGTATAAAGTTTGACGGGCATAATGCAAACCACGACCATAACTATGCACTGCATTTAATTTACTGATTAAAGCGTCATCAACACGAGGACATGCGGGTTTACAGTAGTTTGCCAATGTCGATAATGTTTCTTTGCGGCGTGCCCACTCTTCATACATCTGAGATGGTGCTTCAACAAAATCACGCTCTACAGAGGTGCCTGATTGAGATGCAAAACGTGTATTTGACAAGATGCCATGCAGTGCGTGCCCAAATTCATGTACAAAAGTTTCCAACTCATCACTATTTAACCCTTTACGGTTAAAGTTGGTTACCAATGCAGAAATTGGTTTACGATTGGTTAGTGTACTGCCACCTTTAACACCCCAAACTGCAGCATGACCATATTTGCCTTTGCGTGGATATTTATCGATATACAACCCACCTAGCATTTCACCCGTTTTTTTGTCTTTTACATCATAATATTCAACTTCATCTTGCCAGACATCGACTTTCGCCGGTTGGAAATCAATACCATATAAGTCAGATGAAATTGCAAAAATCCATTCCTGTGAAGCTTGTGTTGGGAAATAGTCACGAAGTTTCTCTTGATCTACTTCATACTTTTCTTTGCGAAGCTTTTCACTCCAATATGCTTCGCTCCAACGATTAATTTCAGCCTTTTCTACAGGTATTTTTAAAGTCTTCGCTTTGAATTCACGTAAGGTTTGTACTTCTTTTTTCTCAAGTGGAGCAACCGTTGCATGTACTTCAGAAAGGAATTTATTTACCGTTGCAGGGTCTTTGGCCATGCGATGTTGTAACACCCACTCTGCATAGCTTTTCTTACCGAATAATTGTGCAATTTCATAGCGTAAATCCATCGCTTGTTTTAATAAGCCAAGATTTTTTTCAGTACCACGGCGTGTAAATGCTGTTTGATAACGCTTACGCGCATCATCACTTTCAGCCAGTTCCATAAAAGGACGGTATTCAGGATACTCAAATCCTAATAAGTAATTGCCTTTTTCATTTTTCTTTAAACCTGAGATATAACTGTCAGGTAAACCCTTTAATTCGGCAGGTGTAAATTCAAGTTTTTCAGCATTATCACGTACATTACGCGCATATTCTTGTTCAATTTTCGCTAATTCATCAAAAATCGCTTTTAAGCGAGCACGCTTTTCTGCTGTTAACTGAACGCCAGTATTTTCAAAACTATCTAAAATATCCTGACGATATTTTTTTTCAATTTCATCATTTGTTTTTAATTTTTTAATTTGCTCATAAAGCTTTGGATTTTGAAAAACTGATGTTTGGAATTCACTGATTTTAATTTCGCAATCTTCAGCGGCCTTACGTAAAGCTTCATCAGGATCAACATTACTATAAAGTCCAATCGGTCCGTAAAAATCTTCAAACTTTGAAAAGACTTGATCCCATTCGGCAAGAACTGGAGCCGCTTTTGCATTTTTCTTAATATTTTTTTGTTCAAAAGCACTTAAGTCATTTTGAATTTTTTTAATATTTGCATCACATAAAGCAGGAATATCTTTGGCTTGGAATTTTGGCAAAGTACTACGTGTTGTCTCTGCTGCATGAACGAGCTGACTACCACCCATCATTAACACACTCAGCGTGGTCAATTGCATAAAGTTGCTTTTCATAATTTCTCCAGTTTTATTCCATTTTATTTCTTAGGGTCAATATCGATGTACATCCATTCTGTTACTAGAACAGGATGCTTTTTATAGCCAATAACACGCGGTTGAGACAAAACTGTTCTGTAACGTGCATAGTTAATTTGTACAGGCATGTATACTTCTAAAATTCGAGACATTCTGCGATAAACAGCATCCCTTTCAGGGCCGGGCTTCATGCGCTGTGTTTGTTCATATAAACGATCGTATTCAGGTATTTTTGAACAACCATTGTTTGTCACGTTGATATTTTTGCCATAGAACAACTGCATAAAGTTGTCAGCATCAGGATAATCTGCAATCCAAGCCGAGGCTTTAAACATCGTTTTACATTGTTTTTCGGCTTTTAATGCTTCAGCAAAAGGCATAGATTTTGTGGTCATTTTGATGTTAATGCCATCTAATGTTTTCTTCCAAAACTCACCAAGTTGCTGACTACGACTACTATTTCCTGACAGCGTCATCTCGATAATCAATGGTTTACCATTCGGCAATGTCCGCCATCCATCAGCACCCACTTTGTAGTTATAACGGTCCAACAATAAATTTGCGGCTTTAACAGAATAAGGAATGCTCGACTTATAATGTGGATCAAAACCAGCAACGCCTAAAGGAATTGGCGCTTGTAATTTTTGTGCATCACCATTCATCAATACTTTAATTTGATTATCTGCCGAATAGGCCATTGCCATGGCACGACGTAAGGCAATTTTTTCTTTGCTGAAGCCACCAACAATCGGATTTTGCATATTCCAATAATGGTAATCAATGGATGGATCAGAGATTCGTGACATCTGGATGCCTTTCTTCTCTAACTCAGGCTTCAACTGCCCATCCTTTAAGGCTTGAACGGATAAATCTCCATCTAAAACAAGTAGGTCTGCCTCGTTTTTTGCAAAGGTTAACCATCGAGACTGGGATTCTTCCATGACTTGTATATCAACGACACCAATTTGAGGCATTTGCTTGCCTTTCATTGCATCGACAATTTTTTGGTCTTGTGCAGTTGATGCTTTAAAGTTCCAAACAAAACCACGATAGTTCGGGTTCGCTTTTAAAATGATCCGTGAGCCGGGTGTCCAACGCGTTAAAATATAAGGGCCTGTTCCAACTGGTCTCCCCATTACAAAGCCCGCTTTGTCTCGATATTTTTCAATAACTTCACGTGCCATAGCCGATGCAGGTTGATGCGCTAACAACATTGGAAAATTTTGATCTGGCGCCTTTAAACGAATAACCAATGTATAACGATCAGGGGTTTGAAGCCCAGAAACCGGAGCATCATAGTTAAACTTTCCTGTTTTTTTTGCTTGTTCGAGGACTGCATCCATCCCCTCAATACGCCCATCTAACAACCAACTGTTTGGAGAACGTAGATTAGGATCTAGTAAACGTTTAAATGAGTAAGCGTAGTCTGCGGCTGTTAATTCACGTTTTTTACCCTTAAAAACTGGATCGTCAGCAAAATAGATCCCTTTTTGTAAGCGAATGGTATAGGTCAGGCCATCTGCACTGACTTGTGGCATAGCTGTAGCAGTTTTGGGAACTAATTTTGCAGGCGATGCTAAATAGTCATACGTAAATAAAGTTTCAAAAATTGAAGTATTAACGTGCGCCGAATACAGGTCATGTACGCCTACTGGGTCAAAACCTGTTTCCGCCACTGGAAAGATATAGCGCAGAACTTTATTTGGATCAGCAGGATTTTTTGCTTGAGTAAAACTGGTCGCTGCAAGCAACATCCCCCCAACTAAAAATGTCGTACCGAACGCTTTTAAATTAAGTTTCAAATTTTGCTTCATTTTTATCCCGAAAAATTATTATTTAGTTGGCTGAATATCTAGATATTGCCAGCTCGTATTCATCATAGGATGTGTTTTATAGCCTTGTACTTCAGCATGAATAAGCCAATTGCGTAAACGGGTTGAATGAATAATCCAAGGATTATCTGCTTCAATTTGTCGATTCATCTTTTCATAAAGAGGTGTTCTTTGCTTTGGCTGTAATGCTGTCGCTTGCTTATATAAGGCATCATAAGCCTTAGATTGATAACAACTTAAATTACCTTGCCCTGAGTTCGGCCCATATAACAATTGGGCGAAATTCTCACCCTCAGGATAATCTGCAATCCAAGCACCGCCCCACATCATATATTTACACTGCATCGCTTCTTTTAAATTATCTGCAAAATTACTTACTTTAAATTCAACTCGAATCCCTATCGCATCTAAATTCTTTTTCCACAACTCAGACTGGATTACAGACTTTGAGCTATTTTCAGTATTAATTTTGAGGGTTAAAGGCTTGCCATTTGGCAAATTTCGGTATCCATCTGCGGCCTTCTTGTAACCAAAACGATCCAGTAACTTATTCGCTAACAATGGGTTATATCCAATACTGCTCTTATAATTTGGATTAAATCCACTGACCCCTTCAGGTAAGAACATTTCAGCTTTAACTGCTTGCCCTTGGTATAACTGTTTAATAGATTCTGCTTGGTTATAAGACATGCTAATTGCACGACGCAAAGCAATTTTTTCCAAACTTGTCCCACCTACAATAGGATCTTGCATATTGAACATGGTATAGGTGATTTCTGCATCTTTGTTTGGATAAAGTTTGATTCCCTGCTTTTGCATATCAGGTTTAAGCTTATTTCCATCTAAAGCCTGAGGTACTGCATTTGATGTCAATTTATCAAAATTTAGTTGGCCAGTTTTAAACGCCAACCAACGCGATTGCTCTTCCTCAATGATACTGACCGAAACTTTACCAATTTGTGGCATTTTTTTGCCTGACATTTCTTTGACTAATTGGTTATCCCATGCAGTACCGGTGGACTTAAAATTCCAAACAAAACCACGATAATTTGGATTGGCAATCAGCTCAATTTTGCTACGTGGTACATATTTACTGATTTGATAAGGCCCAGTACCTACAGGATGCTGCGCAATTTTATTGCCATAAAATGCAACGACTTCTTTCGCTGTCGCACCAAAAGTGACATAAGCTAAGATATATTGAAAATTATAATCAGGTCGTGTGAGTTTTATTTGTAAAGTATATGGATCTATCGCTTTAAGCCCAGCGATCTGAGCATCATAGTTAAACTTTCCAGTTTTTTTGGCATTAGCAACAGCTTCATCACCACCTAAAATTTTGCCATCAATGAATGAGTAAGTCGGTGATCGATTAGCTGGATCAAGTATACGTTGAATTGAATAAATATAGTCTTGCGCAACTAACTCGCGTTTCTTACCTTTAAATGCCGCATCATTGGAAAAGTGTATGCCACGCTTAATTTTAAAAGTATAAACCTTACCTTCCTGCTCAATTTTTGGCATAGCCTCAATTGTATTTGGCACAAGAACTACAGGTCTAGCAAGATAGTCATATTTAAGTAAAGGCTCAAAAATCGCCTCAGCGATATTACCGCTGTAGTAATTGTACGTTTTAACCATATCAAAGCCATCATCTGGAGCTTCGAAAGCAACATTTAAAACTTTGTTTGATTGTGCAGAAGCATTAACCTCCCCAATCATCCCTGTTGAAATTAATAATGCAAGGATCGCTATTTTAAATTTTCTAGTTTCCAAACCTTTTCCTTTCCGATGATTTTTTAATAATACAAAGCCGCAAGCTGACTTTAAACAAAGCCACCTTTACTAAAATAAATCTACCCAGTTTAAATTAAGTTTTAAACGGCTTTGTTGCACAAATCTATCTGTAAAGGCTTTTTCAGCGATATAATTTTCAAATGAAGAAGCCTACACACAAAATCTACCGCACAACCAATTGGCCCGCATATAACCGAGCACTCATGAGTCGCGGAAATATTGCCCTTTGGTTTGATCCTGCTACGCAATGGTATGCTCCATCAAAAGGCAAACAAGGGCGAAATCAAACCTACTCCGACGCAGCTATCCAATGCTGCTTAATGATTAAATCCTTATTCCGTCTGTCTTTACGTATGGTTACTGGCTTTGTGCAAAGTCTGATTAAACTTTGCGGATTAAATTGGACCGCACCAGATTACACCACGCTTTGTAGAAGACAAAAGCATATTGATATTGTAATCAGCTACCAAAAAAGTAGCGATGGGCTGCATCTACTCATGGACTCTACAGGCATGAAGTTTCTAGGTGAGGGCGAATGGAAACGCAAGAAACATGGACCTGAATATCGTCGCCAATGGCGTAAACTACATATTGGTATAGATGCCAAAACCCTACAAATACGAGCAGTTCAGCTTACAACCAATAATGTCAGTGATTCACAGGTGCTTGGTGATTTACTTAATCAGATTCCACAAGATGAGCAGATTGACTCTGTTTATACCGATGGAGCTTATGACACCAAGCAATGCCGTCAGGTCATTGCAGATCGGCAAGGGCATGCGGTGATTCCACCTAGAAAAAATGCGAAACCATGGAAAGATACAAAGAGTAGCTCGCTAGAGCGAAATGAATTACTTCGAACAGTTAAGCGTTTAGGCAGGACACTATGGAAAAAATGGTCAGGCTATCATCGGCGAAGTTTGGTTGAAACTAAGATGCATTGCATCAAATTATTAGGAGATAAACTCAGTGCAAGGAGTTTTGATAGCCAAGTGAATGAGATCCATGCACGTGTAGCAGTTCTTAACAGATTTACGGAATTAGGTCGACCACTTACCCAAGTTACGCCTTAAATTTGGCTCAATTAGGGGCGCTTTGCATTTCAAATCTTTGTGCAACAAAGCCAGTGAAAAAGGTAAAACTTAGAAAAAGAGATAAAAAGACAATTTAATTTTTTGATTATAGTTATTTAAATAAAAGAACAAATAAACACTCCGAAGATGCCGCTGCAAATGTCGTGACCCTGAACCCGATGAGTTCAAGGTGGACGCGACGTACACTCGCTGGGTTTCCCACACAAGGAGGGCATACGCTCAGAATATACAGAACACATCCATAAGTTTAAGTATCGGCAGGGGATTAGACCTAGCTGGCGAACACCTCAGAGATGTGCTCAGTATAACGAATTCAGTGTTTTTGGCAAATCACCAAACGCAGACAAAGCGTTTAAAATGAAGCAATCGGGCAAAGTATAATCACTAAACCACCGATTATTCAGTTAATTCTTCAACTTGTTCTAAAATATTTTGCAACAAAAGTTCGCAATTGGCATATTCCTGCAAGCTCTTATTCATCGACAGCACTTCTTGCATCAACTCAAGTGCGACCATAATGATGAGCTTGCTCGGTTCCATACGTGGTGCCTTACGGCGAAATTCATCGTACTTGTCATTTAGCAGTTGTGCAGCACGTTCTAAATCCGCTTGCTGATCTGAAGTGGTTGCAAGACGAAAGCTGTGGCCGAGTACTTTTAAATCTACTGCAATTTGTTCACTCATGCTCATGCTTCCTCATTGGTTTCAGTCGGATGCGCCAATTGCTGGATTTCCTGTGCGTGGTGATCCTGAGCGGTACCTAAAATGGCTAGACGCTGAATAATGGCTTCAACTTTTGCTTTTGCGTGTTCATTTTTTTGCAATAAACGTTCACGTTCTTGCTGCAAACCTTGAATTTCTTGTTGAGCATGACGCTGTTCGTTTTGCATCTTTTCTTTGATGATACGTAGCTCGTTACGTTCTGCCAAAATTTCCTGAAAACGATTTTTTAAATCTGTGCAGCTTTTTTCAAGGCGGCTATAACGATCTGCTAATGCGGTCGCATCAGTATTCAGTTGTTGAAGTTGAGCACGCGAATCAGTCAATTGCTCATTCAGGGTTTCAATTTCTTCTTGTTTCGAGGTGATAATGCCGTTCTTTTGCACAATTTGAGCATGATGCTGTTCATCTGATGAATTTTTTTGATCATTCAGAGCATCATTTTCACTTTCAAATTGCGCAAGTCGCGTTTTTAAAACGCTAATATGCGCCTGGAGACGCTGTAATTCTTCTAACATAACGTAGTCGCACAGTATTGCAAACAAAGGTAATATATACGAAGTATAGAGATTGGATAAACGAATGCAAGACGATATTTCAGGTTGGTCAGATTGGTCCCACAATTTTTCTAAAATTGAAGAAATTTCAAGCCCAAGTGAGTTACATGGATTACTCACAGGTATAGTTTGTGTGTCACAACCACCAAGCCGTGAAGAGTGGCAACAGATATTGGCGACACTCGATGTGCCAGAATTAAACGAAGAAGCGTTAGCTTTGTTAACTGAAGAAGCGGAAGATGTTGCTCACTCTCTTTCAGATGACGAATTAGACTATCTTCCTTTATTGCCAGACGATGAACACCTTTTACCAGAGCGTGTTGAGGCATTAGCGGACTGGTGTGCAGGTGTTGTGTTAGGTTTCGGTTTAGCTTCAGGTCATTTACGTGCCAATGAGCAAGAGTTAATTGAACACTTGCAAGATGTGGCAGCGGTTGAATTTGAAGATTCAGACAATGATGAAGAAGGTGAAGAAAGCTACCAAGAATTATACGAATTCGTTCGTTTAATCCCTGTGAGTTTGTCAATGGGCCGCACCAAAGTAGCTGTAGATGAAACACCTCTGCTACAAGTGGTGAGTAAAAAAGCCTCTGCGGTTGAGGCGAATAATGTGGTAGAAATGTTTACACCACATCGCCCAAGCTAAGGCATTAATTTTGCTTATATCTGTGTGAGGTATTAGGTGGTTTTATACATACCTCACATAGATTGACAGATTCATATTCAATTGAATCAAAATTTAAACAATATCAGCCAGCAGGTATAAGAAGTATTTAAATGAAGAAATTAACTCAAGCGGATTTTCAAGAACGTCGTGACATCCTTGCGGGTGAAATGGGACTACGTAGTATTGCAATTATTGCCACGAGCAAAGAAGCCATGCGTAACCGCGACGCAGATTATAAATTTCGAGCTGACAGTAGTTTCTTTTATTTAACAGGTTTTGCAGAACCTGAAGCGGTTGCTGTTATTGAAACATTTGATACGGAAGAAGAAGGATATAGCTACAGTTTATTCTGCCGTGAACGTGACCGTGAAATGGAAATTTGGAATGGTTATCGTGCGGGTGTAGATGGGGCAGTAGATGATTATGAAGCCGATGAAGCTTATGCAATTGATTTGCTTGATGAAGAAATTTTAGAAAAATTACAAAATAAAGATAAATTATTCTATCGAATAGGCCAGCAAGCTGATTTTGATGCACGGGTTGCTAAGTGGATTGCAACAGCGAGCGGTGAATCACGCAAAGGTGCGAGTGCGCCTGCACAAGTCATTCAACTCGATCGTATTATTGATGAAATGCGTCTGCATAAATCTGAAGACGAACTTGAAATGATGCAAATTGCATCGGATATTTCAGCAGAAGCACATACACGAGCTATGCAAACCGTTAAACCGGGCATGATGGAGTACGCTCTAGAAGCTGAATTGAATTATGTCTTTGGTAAAAATGGCTGTGTGCCGTCTTATAACAGCATTGTTGGCGGCGGTGAAAACGGCTGTATTTTACATTATGTTGAAAACAACAAAGAACTTAAAGATGGTGATTTAGTCTTAATTGATGCGGCTTGTGAATATCAGTTGTATGCGTCCGACATCACTCGTACTTTCCCTGTGAATGGCAAATTCAGTCCTGAACAAAAAGCTTTGTACAATGTGGTTTTAGATTCACAAATTGCTGCAATTAATGCAGTTCAAATTGGTAACTCTTATAAAGAACCACATAATGTTGCTGTACGTATTTTGGTTCAAGGTTTGCTTGATCTTGGCATTATGCAAGGCGATATTGACGAGATCATTGAAAAAGAAGCTTACCGTCAGTTTTATATGCACGGCACTGGTCACTGGTTGGGTATGGATGTGCATGATGTCGGTTCATACAAGCAAGACGGTGAATGGCGTGCCTATGAAGAAGGCATGGTCGTAACGGTTGAGCCGGGGCTTTATATTGCGCCAGATGATGAAACTGTAGATGAAAAATGGCGCGGTATTGGCATTCGTATTGAAGATGATGTGGTGGCAACGAAAAATGGCCCACGTGTGTTAACTGCTGCAGTGGTGAAGTCAGTTGAAGATATTGAAGCCTTGATGGCGCAGTAATTCGCAGTGAATAAAAAGCCGGTCAGATGATCGGCTTGTTTTAGAAAGAAAAATAAAAAAATAATGAGAAATTAATGAATATTAAAGAAATTTGGTTAGATAAAAATACACTATTTTATAAACAATTTGATCAGATCGAAACTGTGAATATAAGCTTGTTAAAATATGCTTATGTACAGATTTTAGGTAATGTCCCATTTCTATATATTTTTACAGATATGCAACATTATATATCGACAGAGTTGCTCGGCTTTGATTTGATATATCGTGAATTATCAAATATTTATAATTTTGATGATAAAGCATTTTTTGAGGCAAGTAAGGCCAATCTAGACGATACTAAAGTAAAAATTTGGGCAAAAAAGATTGGTCGAAACTATACAATTTTGGATGAGTATTTGGCTGATGGTGATTTAGGTTATGAAGTATATTCTGAACCTAAGCAGATGATATCTTGGGATACAACGTACGAGCAGTTAGAAAAACTAGGTTTGGTTGAAGCTTATTTTACTGAATATGGAACTCAATATTTACGGTTTATTTATAAAGTGAGAATAGAAGGAATTGTGGTTGATCAATTAGAGTTATATGCAGAAAATGTAATTTCTAATAGGCCAGTGCAAGAATTCTTTGTTGATTTATATGATAAAACTAATACCGATGCTAGTTATAAGGAACTACGTGAATTGTGGTTAGACGAGGATATTGATGTTGATCAGTATGGTTGGGAAAGGCAAGATCAATGTTATTTGAGATTTGTTTTTGCCAATGGTATCGATGCTTCAATTTGTTACACCTATGATGAAGAGTCTGGAGATGATGATGGCAGTACATCACTCCATTTTTACAATAATCGAACATATGAATATTTTTTAGAAAACAACGAATATGAAGAAAATATTGAGATTACTAAATTTATATTATTTAAAAAGAAAATTGATTTGAATGTGAATCATATTGAGCATGATGGAGTTAAGTATATTCCTAAGAAAGTAAAGGAGTTAATGGGTGAGAATAGTGGAATTTGGTTAGACTATTTGAATAAAAAAATAGGTTTTGTTGGTGTAGAACGTGCATTAATTTTAGATATTAATCAGATTAAAAACTTTTCATTTCAAAATATTTTACCAGCAAGAGGGCCTGGTTATTCTGATTTTATGGTCCAACTTAAAAAGGGTGATTATCTAACAGTTTTTATAGATGATACTTTTTATTTTGATCAATTTTCAGAGCAATTGAAAAAAATGACACAAAAAAACGTTCAAATACCGGAGGCATATCCTAACTGCTAGGCTAGGTTGTTTTATTGCATATTTTTTATATTTAAAGCTCACTTGTTCATCGAAAAGTCATGAACTCAGCAAAGTCATAAATACAATATGGTCGCAACGAATTGGATTAATCTATGTATTGGGTAATGGTGTAGATCTAGATTTAAAGATGGCAAAAAGGTGGTATCACTAGGCTGCAAATGCATTTAATGTCGATGCTCAAATACGCTTAGATAAATTAATCGAAGCTTTAAAAGCTTAAATTATTCACTTGAACAGAATGTATTCAAGAATTTGATTGTTCAGTTTTTTAGCTAATAGCATCATAGATATACGTATTAAAAGTAATGCTTAACAATGTAAAAATTCATAGCCTTGATGTAAGATAAAATCCATTACAGATTATACGTATTTCGAATGCCTCTCCTGAATTCGAATACAACATAAAAAAGGATCAAAGCATGCAGCAAGAAGTCATCATTGTGGGTGGTGGAATGGTCGGACTGAGTCTGGCTCTGATGTTGGCAAAAGCAAAGATTGGCGTAAAGCTACTCGAAGCAATCAAATACCCCAATTATGATGATGCAAACCTTGCCCCATATCACTCAAGTTTCGATGCGCGAAACAGTGCATTGTCACGCCGTACCGTGCAAATCTACCAAGAACTTGGCTTGTGGAGCGCTTTGCAAGAACATGCAACGCCTATTTTAGAAGTTAACATTACTGAACAGGGCAGCTTTGGTAAGGCGCGTTTAAAAGCAGATCAAGAAAAAGTCGAAAGCTTTGGGCAAGTGATTGAAAACGCATGGCTCGGTCGCGTATTGCTCACGGAAGTCAAAAAACAAACACTCATCGAGTTGATAGATGGTGTGCAAGTCACATCACTTACGCAAGATGCAGACCATGCCTATATCGAAGCACAGCGCGGTGAAGAACAACTCAAACTACAAGCAAAAATTGTGATTGCTGCAGATGGTCGTGATTCATTCTGCCGCAAAGCCTTAGGCATTGGCGCATCTGTGCATGACTATGACCAAGTTGCTATTGTGACCACAGTCCAAACCTCTAAACCGCATAATCATGTAGGTTTTGAACGCTTTAGCCATTTAGGGCCTCTGGCACTATTACCTTTACCGGGTGAATACCGTCGTTCTGTTGTTTGGCCTGTTGCTAAAGGGACTGAAGGAGAATGGTTGGGTGATGAAAATGATCAACATTTCCTTGATGCATTACAACAAACCTATGGCGACCGTGCAGGTAAGTTTCAAAAAACTGGTAAACGCTTTAGCTTTCCATTGTCACAAGTGCTTGCTGAGAAACAAGCAGTTGGACGTGTAGTGTTGATGGGTAATGCAGCACATACCATTCATCCAGTGGCAGGTCAGGGCTTCAATCTTTGTATGCGTGATGCCCATGTATTATTACGTTATTTAACAGAACAAGTGAGCAACAATGCAGATTTAGGCGATGCCGCAATGTTGTTAGATTACGAAAGATCACGTCTAACCGATCAACAGCGTGTGATCAAATTCTGTGATTCTGTCGTACGTGGTTTTAGCAATCGCAATCCATTGTTGAAGTTTATCCGTAATACTGGATTGGTGGCCTTTGATACCATTCCGGGCGTTAAACCACTGGTTGCTAACTACGCAATGGGGTTAAAAGCATGAGTGTAAATCAGTCTGATGTTTTAGATGTCGTAATTGTCGGTGGTGGCCTTGTTGGTGGTTTAACGGCTCTATTACTCGCTCAAGGTGGTGTGCAAGCGACGGTACTTGATGCAGCACCCATTTTAGATGCTGAAAAAACCAAAAGCGTCGCCAATCCACGTGTACTTGCTTTAAGCCAAGCGACGATTCACTTATTAAAAACAGTGCAAGTATGGGAAAAACTTGCACGTCAGCAGCCGTATACGGGTATGCAAGTTTGGAATAAAAATGGCTATGGTGAAATTAACTTTGGGCATGTTTCGGAGCAAACACCGAGTGTCGAGCAAGCTTTAGGCTCAATGGTCGAACCGAGTCTATTGAACTTGGCGATTCAACAACAATTGCTCGAACAATTGCAAGATTATCGTACCCAAGTCAAAGTGAATCGCGTTGAGCAAGGTGTAGGTGTGTGGATCATTCATCTTGCTGATGGCACGCAGCTGAAAACTAAATTAGTCATCGGTGCAGATGGCGCAAACTCCTTTGTACGTGAACAGGCTTTTATTGATTTAGATGTCCTAGATTACAAACAAGCAGGGGTGAGTTGTGCCATAAAAACCGCCCAACCGCATCAGCATGTGGCACGTCAAATTTTCTTGGAAACTGGGCCTTTGGCATTCTTGCCGATGGCAAGTTTAAAGCCGGAAGAAAGTGGTTATTGGCAGTCTATCGTTTGGACTTTGCCAGATGATTATGCCGATGAATATGTGGCTTTAAATGACACTGAATTCACTCAATTATTGACACGTGAAAGCCATCACATGTTAGGCGAAGTACTAGAAGCAACACCGCGTGCTAAGTTTCCGCTCAAAGCGCGTGCTGCACAGCAATACGTGCGTGATGGCTTGGCTTTAATTGGCGATGCTGCACATGTGATTCATCCATTAGCGGGGCAAGGTGTGAATATTGGTTGCTTAGATGCTGCGGTGTTATGTGATGTGCTCTTGAAGGATAAAAAGCGTGGTGTTTGGGCACATGAGCAAACTTTGAAACGTTATGAGCATCGTCGTAAAGGCCAAAATGATGCCATGATGCATAGCATGTCAGCAATTGGTTGGTTGGAAACCACGACTTTATCACCTGTGGTTTGGGCGCGTAATATTGGTCTCAAACAAGTTGAAAATCAGGCAGTTCTGAAAGATGCCTTCATGGCTCAGGCGAATGGCTTAAGTATTCTCAAAGACACGATCTATGCTTGATAATCGAAAAATAGATAATTTTTAAGCAATCGTTTATACAAGGTTACGATTTTGATTAAAAAAGATACGATTTTTTGATCTTAGGCACTATGCGAAAAGCTCAGAGATTGTTAAATTTCTTTTAATTTAAAACCAGCCATCCACTGGCAAACATAAGTCATTAGCGGGGAGAACACGATGACTGATATGAACGATTATGATGATGCTGAAGACTCAGTAGTCGACGAAGACGAAGCGCAAGCTGCTGAAAAAGGCGCGGGTGATGCAGCTGATTCTGCAACGGATGGCGACACTGCAGAAGCAGAAACGCTAACAGTGACTGCAAAGCTTAAACAGCGTCAAGCACTTGAAGATGAAGTTGCGGCATTCTTAGCTCGTGGTGGGCGTATTACTGAAGTACCTCCAGACGAGTCTGCAAAAGATTAAAATAAAAAACACCACATCAAGTGGTGTTTTTTTTGTGTTTTGCCCAAGAACTTGTTGTGACAGTTATTCTATTTTTGAACGTTCTCAATTTACTTATACAACTTTAATTTTTTTGCGGTTTCATATATTTTCGACTAATCGCATAGATTGGATAAAACACAAAATGTAGTAATAGTAGAAACATAGAATTGATAATAAATGCTGCCCAGTATGGCGGTGAATGCATAGCACCAATAAATGCAACAAAGCTTTGAAACATTAAAACAGTACTCAGAATCAAATAAGACAGGTAACGACGGCGCGGCCAGAATCCAGTGTACTTCATTATATTGCCAGCAATGAAATACAATGAAAGCAAGATCATGGTCATCAATACAGCATGCGGGTCAGCGCTGATCAGCTCTTCAAAGCGATAGTGACGATAAGGTTTTAGACCATAATAAAGAATATGCGCAAGCATGATGAACCAAACTAGATTAAATACAATCCACACAGCATTATTTTTGAGAGATTGTTTTATCGACATTTTATTCATCACTATTACATATTGTTTTTGAAGTTGTTTATTTAATTATATCGTTTATGGAATCCGAAGATTCCATAAGTTTATAAAGATGAAATAAATGTAAATTTAGTCGTTTGCTTGCGTTAACTCTAAAGCGCGTTGGTAAGCCACTTTCTTTTTAATACCTGTTAAATCTGCGGCCAATTGTGATGCAGCTTTGACTGATAAATCTTGAAGTAAGCGAGTTAATAATTTATCTAGCTTTTCCTGGTCTAAGTCTTTTTCAACCGTAGCACCACCAATCACCAGTACGATTTCACCTTTTTGTTGGTTGTGATCAGACTCTATAAACTGTACCAATTCACCCAAAGCCATTTTTTTAATGGTTTCAAATGTTTTGGTGATCTCACGTGCAAAACCGACAGGACGATCCGCACCAAAAACCTCAACCATATCTTTTAAGCTATCGACAATACGATGTGGCGCTTCATAGATAATCATGGTTTGAGTTTCATCTTTAAGTTTTTCTAGTGCCAATAAACGTTGTGATTGTTTAGAAGGTAAGAAACCTTCAAAACTAAAACGGTCACTAGGTAAGCCTACAGCACTCAGTGCGGCAATTGCGGCACATGCACCTGGAACTGGAATAACACGGATATTTTTTTCTTGTGCAGCACGGACTAATTTAAACCCTGGATCACTGATTAATGGCGTACCAGCATCACTGATTAACGCCATATTCTCACCATTTTCAAGACGTTCAATCAGTTGATCAATCTTGTTATTTTCATTGTGATCATGACATGCAGTTAAGGGGGTTGAGATACCAAAATGCTTAAGTAATTGTGCAGAAGTTCGTGTATCCTCAGCGGCAATAATTTTAACCGACTTCAAAACATCAATTGCACGATAACTAATATCATCTAAGTGCCCGATTGGAGTCGCAACAACAAATAACTGAGCACTCATAGGTTTCTCCATGTTGGATAATAAGAAAAAAATAATGGTTTTTTGCTTGCTAAGCAGTTTAATTTCAGCAGCACAAGCAAATGTATTGGTCATTCTACCCGAATCTGGCCCTATGGCGCGAGCCGCATCCAGTATTAAGCAAGGTTTCAACAGCGCATATAATTCATCCGACTATAAAGTACCCGTAAAATTTATTAATTCGGATCAAAAGCAGATAGCAGCTTTATTAAAAAAACACGTCAATAAAAAAACACAACTGGTCATTGGACCACTTGCACGTCAAGACGTCGAAGCCTTGGTCAAGGCCAAACCGAAAGTCCGTGTACTTGCATTAAATGAATCTTCAAATCAAATGGCCAATGTTTGGCAATATAGTTTGGCCAAACGTGATGATGCTGTAGCTTTAAAAAATGTTTTTGAAAAAGATCAATTAAAAGAAGTGATGGTGTTCAGGCAGCCAGGGACAGAGGATGAGCATGAACTGATGTTAATGGTGCTCATGAGTCAAACACCTCTGCCATTACATGTTATTGATCAATTGCCTGCAAAAATAAAGAAATATCAGGGGGTGTTATTGCTCGGTAATAATCAGTGGTTAAATAGTCAAAATAATTTACCTAAAAAGCAAATTTACACGTTGGCCAATGCAATTGAGGCCGATCAACCAGTACCAATGGGGGTGAAGTTTTGTGATGCACCAGCATTGTATGATGCGAAGTGGTCAGATGTAATGCGGGCTTATGAACATAATCCTGTTGCGATGCCATATCAACGTTTAATGGCTTTCGGTGGTGACGCGTGGCATATCGCGAAGCAATATTTACAAGAGCCCAAATTAAAAAGTTTAGAATTTCAGGGCAGGACAGGATTAATTAAAATCAGTGACAATCAAATTCACCGTATTCCACATTGCTATCAACGAACTAAAAAGGGTATTGAGCCGATTTCAATTTAATAGGAAAAGTTAGATTGAGGGTGTGGATATGATGAACTTAGGCCAGTGGGCAGAGCAGCAAGCGCTAACATGGGCACAGCAGCAAAATTATGTCTTGGTACAACGTAATTTACATAGTCGTTATGGCGAAATTGATTTGATCGTAGCTCGAGAAAAAGACTTGGTTTTTATTGAAGTTAAAGCGCGTTCAAATACCCAATATGCACAAGCGATAGAAACAATCTCGATTCACAAACAACGTAAAATGATGAAGACCGCGTTGCATTTTTTAAATGAACAGTCACATTTTTATGATTATTATTGTCGCTTTGATGTGATTTGTTTTGATTTTTATCAACACTTTGCAAAAACACTACAGCAAGACTTTTCAAAATACCCGTATGATCAGCAATGGATTGAAAATGCTTTTACTTTTGATCAAGAGTTGATTAATCTCTGATAAAAGAAACTGTGTAAATGCATAGAAAAATACCGGTGTAAAAATTTTAGGAGTTGTGCTGAGTGGTTAAGCGTATTGCAATGACGATGCTTTGTGTCGCGAGTTTATCAGGATGTGCGAGTTTTATTTCAAATGGTACAGGCTCAGCACCTGTAGGAACGGAAAGTGGTGCACGCTCTTTGGGGCAAGTATTTATTGACTCATCTATTGTTCGTACTGCAAAAATTAATTTATATAAATTAGACAGTCGTTTTAAACAATCTCGTGTCAATATTGAAAGCTTTCATGGCAATGTGTTGTTAACAGGCCAAGTGCCTGATAATCACTTAAAAGAATTGGCTGAAGAAAATGTTCGTTCAATGAGTGATGTTAAAAACGTACATAATTATATTACTGTGGGCAACCAAATTAGCTACAGCACTATTATGCAAGATACAGCTGTAACAGCTAATACCCGTGGGCTAATTATGAAAGCGCCTGTGGTATCTGACAGCAAAGTACACATTCATACTGAAGATGCTGTTCTTTATGTGATGGGCCGTTTAAACAGTGCGGAAATCACAGACTTAAATCAAATCTTGCAACAAGTGGGTAATGTAACGCGAATTGTCACTTTAATTGACAATGTTGAACAAAGCTCAAATCCACAAGAGCGTAGTATCAACTCGAGCTTTACCACACCAACTGTTAGTGATGTGCAACCTGAAGTACAAACGCCCGTTGCCATTGACCCAGATGCAGTTGATCCAAATTACGCACAATAAATCTCAATTATTTAGTATCGAAAATCTATGTCGAGCAAGTTTCAGCTTTGGTCACAACAGCTTCAACAAAAGGTGGAGCTGGCAAAATCACTTTATCGAGACTTTAGAATCTATGATTTTGGTAGTCTTGCACTCAATCGGCTCACACCTAAAAAAGGTTATAGCATCCAAAGTAATATTGCGTATGGCTTAAAAGCCCGTCATCGTTTGGATTTATATCGTACTGAGCAACCACGTCAAAAGCGCCCACTGATTGTATTTGTACATGGTGGCGCATGGATGCATGGTGATAAAAAAGACTATGGTTTTATTGGTGAAGCCTTTGCTAAAGAAGGTTTTGATGTTGCGGTTATAAACTATCAACTTGCACCAGAACATATTTTTCCTGCATCAATTGATGATTTGAGTCTAGCATTAAACTATTTGACGCAATCACAGCATAAGTTGCAGATCGAACTAGAAGATTTGGTGTTGATGGGGCATTCAGCAGGGGCATTTAATGTCATGTCTGCGCTGTACCATCCTCAGCCATATCAATTACAAATCCGTGAAAACATTCGTGCCATTGTCGGCTTGGCTGGGCCTTATCATTTTGACTATAAAGGTGACCCAATTTGTGCTGAGGCTTTCGATCAAGATGTCCCATATCAGCAAGTGATGCCGTATTATTTTGTTGAATCTAACAAAGTAAAACACTACTTATTTACTGCCGCGAATGACGATATTGTTGGGGTAAATAATAGTGAAGATTTAGACCGTCAATTAAAGGCATTGGGAAATCACAGTCAGTTAATAGAAATTCCTCGTGTCGGTCATATCACGATGATTGGGTCAGTATCGAGCTTATTTAGTCGTTTCTTTAAAACCAAAGCTGAAATTATGCGTGTTTTAGATGAAATTAGCCCGAAGGTTTAGAGAGCTGTTATTGGTATGAATAAACCGCAAATCTATTGCGGTTTATTTTTTTGTAAATACCTTTTGCTGCTTGATTAAAGCCAAGCCTCTGTATCATCAGCTACCGCTGTTCCATGTATCGCATGCATAATCATGGCGTGGGCAATACTACCTTTAAAGGGGATTTCTGGCAGATGATCAAACTTGAAAAATGCGGCATCCGCAATTTCTTCTTCTTGTAACTGTAATTCACCAGCTGCATATTCGGCTTTAAAAGCAATCATTAAATTACTCGGGAAAGGCCAAGGTTGGCTAGCTAAGTACTGGATATTTTTAACCTGTATGCCAACTTCTTCCAAGGTTTCGCGACGTACAGCTTCCTCTAAAGTTTCGCCAACTTCAACAAAACCGGCAATTAAGCCATACATTTGCCGTGCGTTACGCGCATTTTTTGCTAAGAGGATTTCGTCCTTGCCACGTGTAATAACGGTAATGACGCAGGGATTGACCCGTGGATATTGGTGATAGCCACAGGCAGGGCATACCATTGCATATTCAGTCGCGTGAACTTCAGTTGCTGTACCGCAATGGCTACAAAATTTATGATTACGACGCCATTCTAAAAGTTGAATTGCACGACTAGCTTGTTCAAACTCTTTGACATTCCAGAGTTGCAAAAGCTGACGTATTGGAATGAGTTGTAAGCCTTGAGGAATAGGCTCATCTTCGAGGAGGTCACGGGCAATCACTTGATCACCCGTACCTATATTTAAATCACTTGCGAGTTGCTCAACTTCTGGAAGTTGAAAGTTTTCATCGACCAACAATTGCTGTTGTTTAAAGATATAGGCAAGTGACAATTTAGACATTAGGCTGCTGCAGATTTCAGTTTTTCGCTACTGTCCAATGCTACCTTAAACATCGTGTGTAATACAGGTTGTTTGTTCTTTAAATTGTCAATGAGCATGTCAGCACTTGCGAGTGAATCGAGCGCTTGATTGATTTCCACTGCATTGATTGCAGTAGCTGTATCAACTCGAGCTTGAATAAATTTCGCTGTGGTATTTAATGCATTTTGTGCAGCATCCGCATTTAAGAACAACATTGCACCACCAATTTCACGTACTTGTGTCGCTGTGGTTGCAATATTTGTTACATCACCATCTTTCAAGTACTGCGCCAAAGATTGGCTGGCTGTATCAATTAAGACTTTGGTTTCGTTCAGCAATGCAGCATGGGCTTCATCTAAGCGATCAAGCGAGATGTTCATGTTATTCACACGCAGCTGCAGGCGGCTTGAGGTATGGTGACGCTCTAATACACCAATTGAGTTCATTGCTGAAAGAATGGTATTCATCAATTGCTGAGCAAAGTTTTCATCTTGCAGAATTGCAGTATTACCGAGAGAAGCTGCTTGACGTGATAAATCGTTATGCGCTTCATTCAGGTTGAGTACTTTGAAGATGTTCGCTAACTCATTCAATTTGGTTTGTAGTTCCTGAGTCTTTTCAGGTGTCATGTTTTGGTAGTTGAACTCAATGTCATTGCGAATTTGGGCCATCTCACTCGTCACTAACTCACCAATGGTATGCATGGTGTTAAAGTCAGGGCCATATAAATGACGGCTAAATACTTGTAGCTGTGTATCAGTTAATAGATCTTCGCCAATGTTGAGCTTGCCACGAATATGATGCGATATATCATCTTCTTGACTGATGCAAAGGCTCAGGACGTTGGCAAGATCTGCAATACTCGCTTTATAACGTTCTGGTGCATCAAAAAATTGAGCCATGTTGCGTTCAATGCTGATTAGCGTGCGTAAACGTGCATCGGTAATCAACAGTTGATCAATTTGATTGAGTGCAACAAAAACCAAGTTCCAATATTGTTTACTTGGGTGCTTTTCAGATAATCCAGCTAAATAAGCACCGACCAATTTCATCGCTTGTAGGTCAAGTTCGCTTTCTTCTTGCTTTATCAATTTATTCAGCGTGAGTTTGTATAAGCGATGAACATATTTAGATTTTTCTAAAGCAGGTGCTTGAGGTAATTCAAAATCAGGTGTAATGCAGTCGAGTAGTGACTCAATATGCTGACCTTCAGTTGTTACCGGCTTACCTAAAGCAAGTTCTAAGCGGTTTAAGCTGTCGAGCAGGAATTGTGGGATTTTAACTTCACGCAGACAGATAAATTCAATATAGCGTTTTAGCATGGTGGTGCCTTCGCTCAATGCGATGACATCTTGAGTATTAATTTGCGCTGGATTCCCCATGATCTTGCGCATTAATTCTGCTGAATATTGGGCAATCTTTGCCAAACTTGGCATATCGACCAATGCTAAAACTTGTGCACACTGTTCAAATTGAGTCAGTGCATCATCAATCCCGAAAGGTAATGTTTGATCTTCAACTAGGGTGCTGACTGCTGATTCGACTAATTTGATCGAGTTATCAACTTCATTTTTTATTATCAGCAAAGCCGTTGGATCAAAATGAATAGAGGTTTGGTAAGACATGTATCTGCACCTTTCCTTGATGTTATATCTTGTTTATAAACCGCCGGTTAAGGCGGTTCATGTTTATGGTTTTACTATAACGTATGTATGAATTGTTTAAATACAAAAAGTAACACGAAATTTAGTTTTTATTTGGCAAAAAGGCAAGGTGATCCATGTTTTTCTTCATATTGTTTGATCCATGTCTCATGTGCCTCAAGTTCATCTGCTGAAGGTAGAATGACAGGAAGTTCAATTTCTACTGCAGTTCGGGTTTGTGAACCATCAGCATTTTGGCTGTGGGTCAAGGCATCCATATCAAATGAAACCTGACCACCAGTCATCGCTAAGTAAACATCAGATAAAATTTCAGCATCGAGCAAGGCACCATGGAAGGTACGATCACGTTGTGGAATTTCATAACGACGCACTAAAGCATCAAGAGAGTTTTTCTGGCCAGGGTGTTTGGCTTTCGCCATTGCCAAGGTGTCAGTGACTTCACACACGTCCGAAAGCGCAACAAATCCTGCACGCTTGAACTCCATATTGAGGAAGTTCATATCGAAGGTAGCATTATGCGCAATAATTTCTGCCCCTTTTAAATAATCAAACAGCACATCGGCAATTTCACTATATAAGGGTTGGTCTTTAAGAAAGTCATCGCTGATACCATGGATATTTTCAGATTCACCGACGGGTTTTTGCGGATTGATATAAATGTGAATTGAGCTACCCGTCAATTTACGGTTAATCATTTCCACAGCGCCGACTTCAATAATTCGGTCACCATCTTGAAAATAGAAACCTGTCGTTTCCGTATCGAGAATCAGCTGACGTGGGCCTGTGACATCAACAGTCGCAGGCGTGATCACGATTTTAGGATGAATCACTTTATTTGTTAAATCGGCACTGTGTTTTAAGTGATCCGCTTTTTCACTTTCTAGTTCTGGGCTTAATACTTTTTCGATGACATCATCGGCATCTGTTACAGCGGTATTTGAGATGATGACAGGAATTTCAGTTGTATCATCATGAACGACTTCGGCTGTAACTGTAGATGTATCTTCCGGTGGTTCTTCATCATCTTCATCACCAGCAAACTCAAGTCCAAATGGATCATTGAGCAACCAGTCTAATTCAGCTTTTTTTTTAGGGGCTTCAGCTACAGTAGATGGGGCTTGCTTGAGTGCTTCTAAAGTTTTGTCGGCACCAAGATTGGCCAATTGATCGGCCATTTCATTGCCAGGATGTCCCGCATGACCTTTGATCCAGTTCCACTCAATATCACGACCCTGACATGTAGCATCAAGGAGTTTCCAAAGGTCAGGATTTTTAACATCTTTCCAATTTTTCTTTTTCCAACCATGAATCCATTCAGTGATGCCTTGTTTCACATAGTTGGAGTCAGTCCAAATAATTAACTTATCATCGGCTGAACAATGCTTAATGCCTTCTATGGCAGCAGTCAGTTCCATGCGGTTATTGGTGGTATTTTCTTCACCACCACAGATTTTCTCTTCGCCGGATTCACGGATGATATAAGCTCCCCAGCCACCCAAACCAGGGTTGCCGCGACATGCACCATCAACATAAAGCGTGATTGTTTGAGACATAAATCAAATCCGGACAAAAATTATCAATCTGAGTTGTATATTGTATATCGCAAATGCGGCTGATAAAGCCATATCGCGCGTTTTTTTTAATTTCTTGTAACATTTATACTGAAATAGCGTTAAATTAACGCCTTGTGTCTGAAGCCTGCTTCACTACAATGGCATATCTAAAAAATAAATTTTATACGAGTTGTCTGGATTTTTTTATGTATAAATCAACTGCGACTGAATGGCAGCCTACTTTACCTCAACTATTTAAATTTACAGTGTTAGGTTCGGCACTTGCAGCACTGGGTCTCACGGGCTGTGCATCGTCGCAAACAACAACTCAAAAAGCGGGCTCGAAGCAGGCGGGTTCTAATTTTCTTGATGCCAACAGTTTAGACTCGCTAGAAGATTTACTGTCTGCAACAGATATGCGTGCAGTAGAAGGCGATCGTTTATTGGTTCTAAAACATGGTGATGTTTGGAAGCGTATGACGGTTGGTTTTAAGATGGATTTAAACCATTGGGATAGCCGTATTGAAGCGCAACGAGGTTGGTTTATTTCGCGTCAACCTTATATCGATCGTTTAAGTGCACGTGCATCGCGTTATTTATATCACACCGTAAAAGAAGCAGAGCGTCGTGGTTTGCCGACAGAATTGGCTTTGCTCCCTGTGATTGAAAGTTCTTATGATCCAGCAGCAACCAGTAGTGCAGCAGCAGCAGGTTTATGGCAGTTCATCCCTAGTACAGGTCGTATCTACGGTTTAAAACAAACTTCTTTATATGACGGTCGTCGTGATGTAGTTGAATCAACACGTGCTGCTTATGAGTTTTTGGGTGCATTACATAACCAATTTGGTTCTTGGGAATTGGCATTGGCTTCTTATAACGCAGGGCCTGGTCGGATTCAACAAGCCATTAACCGCAACCGCGCAGCAGGCCTACCAACCGATTATTGGTCGTTAAAATTACCGCAAGAAACCATGAATTATGTGCCACGTTTCTTAGCTGTTGCGCAAATAATTAAAAACCCGGGTGCATATGGTGTAAGTTTACCGCCAATTGCAAACCGTCCGCATTTCCGTGAAGTTGCAGTTGGTCCTGCCAATCTAAATGAAATTGCATCAATTACAGGTTTGAGTCGTGCTGAATTGTATTCATTAAACCCCGGTCATCGCGGTGATGTGATTGATAGCAGCAGTCCAATGCGTATTTTGATTCCAGCAGATGTGAGTCCTTCTGTTGATGTGCGTTTGAAAAAATTACAGGCAGGTGGATCTTCAGGTTATTGGGCAAGTAATTCAAACTTACCGAAAAATAATGTTGAAATTACGCCTTCACGTGTGACTCCGCCTGAGTTAAATACCAAAACGATTCAACCTACGAAAGTCACGCCGCCACCTTTAAAAAATCAGCCATCAGTTGCAGCTGTCGTAACACCACCAGCTAAAACAGTTACTACACCTGCGACAACGACAGTTACATCTACAGCAAGTCAAGTAAAAGTGAAAACGCCTGTGGGTTCTTCTGCATTGGCTGCTTTCGCTTCAAATACGGATATTCCTAGTGCGCCGCGTATTCCTGTTGCAGTTTCACCAAGTACACAAGTGAAACCTGTTTCTGTCGAGCCGCCATTATCTGCTAATGAACGTGAACAAATCATGGCAGCGATTAAGGCGGATGGTGAAAATAAAACAGTTGATGAAGTCTTAAAACCGGTTGCAACCAAAGCAGAACAAGAAGAAGTTGTAGAAGAAATTAAAGCCCTTGCACCTAAAGGTACTGAAATTGTCGATCCATACGATGGCAAGATTAAGCTGACTGCAATTCAGACCAGCCAGTCTGTTGCAGAGCAGCAAGGTAAAGAGTTAACAAAAGGCTTTTCTTATCCGAAAAGTGTCGCTGAAAATACCAGCTTAGATTCTGAAGAGGCTAAACGTAACCAAGGCAAAAATGTGATCCGTACGGATTCAGAAATCGTGGTGGTACCACCGAAAGGTAAACGTAGTACTTATACGGTTTTGTCGGGTGATACGTTGGCATTGATTGCGATGAAAAATGGTGTCAACTGGCGTGATATTGCACAGTGGAACCAAATTTCCCCAGATTCAACTTTATATGTAGGGACAACAATTTATTTGTACGATGCTAAGCCGATTGTACAAAATAATGAAGAATCGAAAGCGAAAACAACGCCAGATCAATATGTGGTTAAAGCCAATGACAGTCTAACCGCAGTTGCGAGCCAGTTTGGATTAACAACTAAGCAACTTGCTGACTACAATGGTTTAACTACAACAAGTGGTCTATTTGTCGGTCAAAAACTTTCATTGAAAGAAACGGCTGCATCCAAAGCAAAACTTGAGGCTGATAAAAAAGCGATAGCGAGCCAGACGGCTGAAAAAGTGCAAAAAATTCAGACCAAGTCTTATGTGGTAAAACGTGGTGAATATCTAAAAGTCATTGCAGACCGTTATGCACTGTCAAATCAGGAGTTAGCCGACTTAACACCGGGTCTAACTTCAAATAGTAGCTTGATGGCGGGTCAAAAAATCAATGTGCCTGTAAATACTGTTGAGACTGATAAAAAAGTTGAAAAGTTAGACAGTAAAGTCGTTAGCCGTATTGAAAATGTCAAAGTTGATCCTGCTTATAAAGTTGAAACTTATAAAGTTCAACGCGGTGACACGCTTTACAGTATTGCATCACAATCAAAAATTAGTCTGTCTGAATTAGCAAATCTGAATAATCTAAATAGCAATAGTGGATTGCAAGTTGGACAAAGTTTGAAAGTGCCAGCAGGAAATTCAGTACCTGATACCTATGTTGTTCAGTCAGGTGATACCCTAACAGGTATTGCAAGCCGTTATAATTTGGGCATGGATTATGTTGCTAATATCAATGGTATTGAACGCAGTTCTGGGCTTCGCGTTGGACAAAAGTTAAAACTCACCGGTGATGAGTCAACAAAAGTTGAATCTAAAAATGAGTCTAAGGCTGTGAGTCGTGTATCAAATGAAATGAGCGACACACATGTAGTTAAATCCGGTGAAAGCTTAGGTCAAATCGCGAATAAATATAAACTTCAATTAAGTTATTTGGTAGCCTTGAATGGACTCAGTACCAATAGTGCTATACGAGTTGGTCAAAAACTTAAAATTGATGGTGAGATCCCATCTGACCTTAGCAATAAAACTTTAGACACTAAAAAGTCAGCAGTTAAAACTTCGACAAATTCAGTTAAATCGAATAATACGGAAAGCTACAGTGTGAAATCTGGTGAATCCCTAAATTCGATTGCGAATCGTGTAGGCGTTAGCGTTTCTGATTTGGCGGAATTGAATAATTTGAGCCCTCGCGCAGGTTTACGAGTTGGGCAGAGCATACAAGTTCCTAAAACAATTTTGGAATATCGTATTAAACGTGGTGATACTTTAATTGGTTTAGCCAGTCGTTACGGTATGGAGAGCTCGGCTTTAGCTGAAATGAATGACCTGAAACCATCGGCTCAACTAAGAATTGGTGATGTAATTAAGGTGCCGAACTGAGTCGTACTAAACAGGAGTTAAGTTGAATGTCATATGCTTCAACTTCAATCTGGTTAGCAGTATCTAGTTTAACTTTAGTAACACAAGGGGCGTGGGCTGCATTGCAGACCACGCCTTTTCTTGCGATACATAGTCAGCCTAAATATAGCCAACTATCAGCAATGCCTTATGCCAATGTTTATGCTGCAAAAGGAGGTTATTTAACTACATCAGTTATAGGTGGTTTTGATAATTTAAATAGCATGAATGGCAAAGGAAGCTCAGTCGAAGGTGTGAATTATTTATTTGATACCCTGATGAGTTCATCTTTAGATGAACCCGGCGTGTTATATCCATTAATTGCTGAAAAAATTACTTTTGACCCTGAGCATACTAACTTTGCAGTTTTTCATCTTAATCCTAAGGCACGTTTTAGTGATGGCTCGGAACTGACTGCTGAAGATGTGAAATTTAGTTTTGACACTTATCAAACGAAATCTAATCCTGGACTACAAATGTATCTAGCAGATTTGGATAAAACTGAAGTGTTGTCAAAATATCAGGTCAAAATGACATTTAAATCAGGCAATAATTCTGATATGCCACTGATATTGGCACAGATGCCAATTTATTCAAAAATGGATTGGGCAAAAAAGGATTTTACTCAAATAACCATGCAACCTATTTTGGGTTCTGGCCCTTATTTGATTCATCAGATTAATTCTGGACGCAGTATTAGTTATAAACGAAACTTGAAGTATTGGGCAAAAGAGCTTCCGGTGAATAGAGGCCGATATAATTTTGATATTCTCAAGTTTACTTATTATCGAAGCGCAGATATTGCTTTTGAAGGATTTAAAGCTGGGCAATCAAGTTTATATGAAGAAAAAATAGCACGAAAATGGGTAAGTGATTACCAATTTCCAGCCGTTAAAGCGGGTTTGGTGGTACAAAAACGTATCGCACATGAGCGACCAATACCCACAAAAAGCATGGTATTTAATACGCGCCGAATGCCATTTCAGGATATTCGCTTTCGTCAAGCATTAACCTATGCCTACGATTTTGAGTGGCAAAATAAAGCCTTGTTTTATGGACAATATCAGCGCTTACAGAGTTATTTTTCAAATAGCGTATTGGAAGCCAAAGGTTTGCCAACGACTGCAGAAATGGAAGTTTTAAAACCATTATTAAATGAAATGAGTCCTTTAGAGCGTAAAGGCGTATTGGCCAATTGGAAATATCCTGTGTCAGATGCGAGTGGTTTTAATCGTAGCAATCTACTGACTGCACGTCAGCTATTATTAAACTCAGGTTATCGGTATCACAATGGTGTGCTTGTTGATCAAAATTTACGACCAGTACATTTTGAGTTTTTAATTCACCAAAGTGAAATGCAAAGGATAATCTTACCCTATATTCGAAATTTGAAACGATTGGGAATTACGGTCACTATCCGTAAAGTAGATGATGCGCAATATACAGAAAGATTACGTCACTCTGATTTCGATATGATTATTGATGAAATGCCACAATCCTTGATTCCATCTAGTGAACAAGCACAATTTTGGGGGAGTGAAGCCGCTGATCAGGTTGGAAATTATAATTATGCAGGCATTAAAAGTGCTGTGATTGATAACGTGATTCAACAAGTGATTGATGCGCCGAATCGTGATCAACTTATTGTTCGTACTCGGGTACTAGATCGGCTTTTACGGGCAGGTTATTACCAAATTCCAACTTATGGAAAAGGGGAAAATTGGTTTGCCTATTGGAACATGTATCAACAACCAAATATAAAACCAAAGTTATCCACGGGTATTGATTACTGGTGGAGCAATGCAGTTGAAGCAAAAAAAGTTACGCAATATTTGCGTCAACAATAACGACAACTGAATTACAAGGAAAGTCATCTTAAACATGGGCACATATATATTAAAGCGTTTGCTCCTGATTATTCCGACGTTGTTTTTCATTTTATTGATTAACTTTGTGGTAATTCAGATTGCTCCGGGTGGGCCAGTTGAGCAAGCAATTCAGCAAGCCGAAGCTTTTCAGGGTATTGGGACAACGAGCGGTGGCGAAACAGCAACGTCTAGCATCAAATATCAAGGTGCCAAAGGCTTAAGTGAAGAAATGGTCGCAAAAATTGAAGCGCAATATGGTTTTGATAAACCGCTGTTGGAGCGTTTTTGGTTAATGTTGAAAGGTTATTTAACCCTCGATTTTGGTACCAGTTATTTTAAAGATAAGGCGGTGACACAATTGCTTTGGGAAAAATTGCCGGTGTCCTTGTCTTTGGGGTTGTGGAGTACATTGCTGATTTATTTGGTTTCCATACCATTAGGGATTAAAAAAGCTCGTCAACATGGCATGTTGTTTGATAAAAGCACCTCTATTTTATTGGCGATTGGTTATGCCATTCCGGCGTTTGCTTTTGCGATTTTGCTCATTGTATTTTTTGCCGGTGGTTCTTATTTTCAATGGTTCCCGTTACAAGGCTTAGTTTCTGAAAACTTTGCCGAACTGAGTGTGTTGGGCAAAATTGTGGATTATTTTTGGCATATGGCGTTGCCTTTATTTGCCATGGTGATTGGTAGTTTTGCGAGTTTAACCTATCTGACCAAATATTCTTTTATGGACGAATTGAATAAACAATATGTCTTGGCGGCGCGATCTAAAGGCTTAACCGAATCAAGAGTGTTGTATGGGCATGTATTTCGCAATGCCATGTTGATTGTGATTGCTGGCTTACCTGAAGCGCTGATTGGCATTTTCTTTGTTGGTAACCTGTTTATTGAGATTATTTTTAACTTAGATGGTTTGGGTTTATTGGGCTTTGAAGCAATTGTACAACGTGATTATCCTGTTATTTTTGGCACATTATTCATCTTTACGTTAATGGGGCTGATCCTGCGTTTAATCAGTGATGTGATGTATCAAATTATTGATCCGCGTATTAACTTTGATTCACAGGGGGCAAAATAATGTCTCCAATTATGCAAGCACGTTTACAACGATTTAAAGAAAATAAACTTGGGTTTGGCTGCTTTATTGTTTTTGCCCTGATTTTTGTTTTGTCCTTGGCAGCAGAATTGATTGCTAATGATAAGCCTTTGTTAGTCAAGTACGATCAATCCCTCTATATGCCGGTTCTCAAGACCTATCCAGAAACCACGTTTGGTGGAGTGTTTGAAACCGAAGCAGATTATAAAGATCCAGTCGTTCAACAGCTGATTAACGATAAAGGTTGGGCGGTCTGGCCGCTGATTAAATTTTCCTACCAAACCCCAAATTTAGAATTGGCAGTACCTGTGCCATCTGCACCGACTGCACAAAACTGGTTGGGTACGGATGACCAAGGACGCGATGTGTTGGCGCGTATTCTTTATGGTTTACGGGTGTCTTTATTATTTGGTTTTGCGTTGACGATTGCCTCTGCGATATTGGGCATCATGGTCGGTGCTGTGCAAGGCTATTACGGCGGTTGGGTGGATCTGATTGGACAGCGCATATTGGAAGTCTGGGGCGGTTTGCCGATGTTGTTCATGGTGATGATTTTGGTCAGCATGTTTACTCCAAGCGTATATTGGCTTTTTGTGATTATGCTGCTTTTTGGCTGGCCAACCTTGGTGGGATTGGTGCGTGCGGAATTTTTGCGTGCGCGAAATTTTGATTATGTCCGTGCAGCCCGCAGTTTGGGGGTGACCGATCGCACTATCATGTTCAGGCATATTTTACCAAATGCTGTGAGTTCCAGTTTGTCGCAATTCCCCTTCATGTTAACTGCAAATATTACTGCACTGACTGCTTTGGATTTCTTGGGATATGGCTTACCGCCAGATGCGGCATCTTTAGGTGAATTATTACTTCAAGGTAAAAATAACTTGAGCGCGCCTTGGCTAGCTTTATCGGGTTTCTTTACTTTAACCATCGTGCTGTCTTTATTGATTTATGTTGGGGAGGCGACTCGAGATGCATTCGATCCAAGACGCCAATAATAAGAATGATGCATATCAAGAAGTACTCTGTGTTGAGCATTTAAACATTGCACATCAGCAGCAGGTTTTGGTGCAAGATCTGAACTTTCGTTTGCATGCCGGTGAAACGCTAGCGATTGTCGGGGAAAGTGGTTCCGGGAAATCCATCAGCAGCCTCGCTATTTTAGGCTTGCTGCCGCGCAATTTACGTATTCAAGGCAATGTGCAATTTGAGGGGCAGGCATTGCTTGGTTTGAGTAGTGCACAGCATCGCAAGATTCGGGGGCAAAAGATTGCTATGATTTTTCAGGAGCCGATGACCGCGCTGAATCCCTTGCATCGAGTGGAAAAAATCATTGGTGAAACTTTGCTGTTGCAAGGGTGGTCTAAAGCCAAAACGCGACAACGAGTCATCGAATTATTAACAGATGTCGGTATTCCTGAACCTGAAGAAAAATTGCGTCGATATCCACACGAACTTTCAGGTGGGCAGCGTCAACGGGTGATGATTGCGATGGCATTGGCACTTGATCCTGAGATATTAATTGCTGATGAACCGACCACCGCTTTGGATGTGACTTTGCAGGCGCAAATTTTAAACCTGCTTAAATCCTTACAGCAGCAGCGCAACATGGCGATAATTCTGATTAGCCACGATCTAAACTTAGTCAAACGCTATGCCGATCAGGTGATTGTCATGAATCAAGGCATTGTCGAAGAACAGGGTTCAGTACAGGATATTTTTCAGCAACCGAAACAAGCGTATACGCGTAGTTTATTGGACCATGATTTTGGTGAAGTGATTCAGACGCATTCAGAACAGACCGTTTTACAGTTGAAACAAGTTGGGGTGAAATTCCCGATTAAACAGGGCTTGCTCAATCGAATAAAAAATTATGTGGTTGCTGTTGAACCTTTAGATTTGAGTGTGGCTGAAGGGGAATCCATTGGTATTGTCGGGGAGAGTGGTTCGGGTAAAAGCGCTTTAGCCCTTGCCATTGCCCGTTTAATTGAAAGTGATGGTGATATCTTCCTTCAAGGCCAATCCATAAATCATTTGTCTGAAAAACAATTGCGACCTTTACGGAGTAAATTTCAAATTGTCTTCCAAGATCCATTTAGTAGTCTGAATCCACGTTTAAATGTTGAACAAACCATTGGTGAGGGTCTGGCGTTAAAGCAGTTATCGGCAGTTGAAATTGGTCAATGTATTGATGAAGCTTTAGAAAAAGTGGAGCTGCCAATTTCATTTAAACAGCGTTATCCGCATGAACTTTCAGGTGGGCAACGGCAACGTATTGCCTTAGCGCGCGCATTGGTGCTACGACCTAAGCTGCTGATTTTAGATGAACCGACTTCGGCGTTGGATCGAACTACACAGCGTTCGATTGTTAAACTGCTGCGACGTTTACAGCAAGAATTTAACATCAGCTATTTATTTATCAGTCATGATTTGCAAGTGGTCAGAGCGCTCTGCCAAAAAGTCTTGGTCTTACGTCATGCTCAAGTGCTGGAGTTTCAAAATACTACAGATCTGTTTGCGCATCCGCAAACCGATTACACACGTAAGTTAATTGAAGCCAGCCAATACTAAAATCAAACTTATGGATATTTTGACAAGTGTCATTGTCAAAATATCCTTGACCTTTAGAAAATAATAATTAGAGTAAATATTCAGGACTTATTATTTCATTTTGGACATTGCCATGAGCCATTTAGCTGAAAGCTTTAAAATTCGTAATACCACATTTAAAAATCGCATCATCAAAGGTGCAATGAGTGAAGCATTGGCCAATACCGCAGGCCAACCCAATCACTTACATTTTGGGTTATATGAAGCTTGGGCGAAGGGTGGTTTAGGCTGTGCCATTACGGGTAATGTCATGGTGGATTTTCGTGCTAAAAATGAGCCTGGGGTTGTTGTCGCTGAAACTGAGCGAGATTTAGCACAGTTAACACAGTGGGCTGAGCTAGGCAAGAAGCACGGCATGGTGCAATTGGTTCAACTGTCGCATCCAGGTCGTCAATGTCCGAAAGGATTAAATCGAGAAACTGTAGCACCATCAGCGGTACCATTTAGTCCGATGCTAGCAACCACTTTTGGTACACCACGTGAATTACGTGAGGATGAAATTTTCGATATTATCCAACGTTTTGCAACAGCAGCAAAGCTATGTGAAAAGGCCGGATTTGAAGGTGTTCAACTCCATGGTGCACATGGTTATTTGATTAGTCAGTTCCTCTCACCTTTAACCAATAAGCGTCAAGACCAATGGGGCGGTTCGAATGAAAACCGAATGCGTTTTTTGCTTGAAGTTTATAAAGCTGTGCGCACAGCAACTTCAGGCGATTTTATTATCTCAGTTAAATTAAATTCTGCTGACTTTCAGCGTGGTGGTATTTCAGAACAAGATGTGATTGATGTCTTTAAGGCTGTTGATGCTGCTGGTATTGATATGATTGAGGTATCGGGGGGGACTTATGAAGCTCCTGCCATGGCCGGTGCGAAAGAAGATAAGCGTAAAGCCAGTACCATTGCACGTGAAGCTTATTTCCTCGACTTCGCTGCTAATATTCGTCAAGAAGTGAAGTGTGCCTTGATGGTGACGGGTGGCTTTAGAACGGTTACAGGCATGAATGCAGCATTAGACAGTGGCGCATGTGACTTTGTCGGGATTGCACGCCCATTTGCAGTGGAGGTAGACTTAGCTGATCGTCTATTGGCGGGGCAGGATGTCCGCTATGGCGTAGACAAAATTAAAACGGGCATTCCTATGATTGATAAAATGGCCATCATGGAAATTATTTGGTATGCGGCTCAGTTTAAATCGATTGGTGAAGGTAAACAGCCAAATCCTAAACTATCTCCGCTTAAAGTATTCTTTAAATATCTTAAAGGTAATTTAACAGCGGTCATTAAAGGGCAGGTAAATTCACGTAAGTCAGCTTAGCTGGTTTAATCATTTTAAGATTTGCCTACAGATGTTAATTTAGGAATGATCACAACTTGAGTTGGGGTGATCATTCCATTTTAAGCCATGATGATAAAAACAGAATGCCAATCAGATTTTTTCTATTATTTGTCCTTTCCACGTTTAGTTCGCTTTTATTTGCACATCCTCAGTTTCAAACTGGGGATATTATTTTTCATATTTCTAAATCGCAGCAAAGTTTAGTCATTCAGCAAGCGACTCATTCACCCTATAGTCATATGGGGATGATTGTGAATAAAGATGGAAAAACTTGGGCCTTGGAGGCGATACAACCTGTGCAATATACACCACTAAATAAATGGATTGCGCGTGGTGTAAAAGGGCATTATGTGGTGAAAAGAATGAAATCTTCTTTAAACACTCAGCAAAAACAAAAGTTAGTGAAGAATGCTGAGCAGTATCTGGGGCGACCGTATGATATTTATTTTGAATGGTCAAACCGAGCCATCTATTGTTCTGAAATTATTTGGAAAGCGTATGATGATGCTTTGGGAATACAACTTGCACCGCTACAACATTTAAAACAATTTGATTTAAAACAAGCTTCAGTACAAAAACTGATGCAGCAGCGTTATGGACAACAAGTTCCATTGAATGAAACAGTGATTGCGCCCAAAGCCATTTATGAGTCGAAATATTTACAGCAAGTTTTTAGCAATTAAAGCCATAAAAAAGCCCAAGTCTTAAATGCTTGGGCTTTTTTATCAGATGTTGCCATCTTAAATATGGCGTCCCTACGGGGATTCGAACCCCGGTTACCGCCGTGAAAGGGCGATGTCCTAGGCCTCTAGACGATAGGGACAGTACAGAAAATAAATTTTAAACCGTTACTTTAAGTTTGAAGTAATGGCGTCCCTACGGGGATTCGAACCCCGGTTACCGCCGTGAAAGGGCGATGTCCTAGGCCTCTAGACGATAGGGACTTAAAAAATCTACTTCTGAAAATTGGCGTCCCTACGGGGATTCGAACCCCGGTTACCGCCGTGAAAGGGCGATGTCCTAGGCCTCTAGACGATAGGGACGTTTCAGAGGTGGGCGTATATTAGGTTGAAAATCAGGGGGTGTCAAACGCTTTTCCACAAATAATTTAGCTTTTCCGTGTTGAGTGCATAAATTTAAAACAATTTGATAAATTTGTTTGAAAAATACAGATTTTATGCTGAATTTTTAATCGTATCTAAGAGTGCTTGGATCACTTCAGGATGTTGTAAATAATTTTGAATATCATGTGGATGATGAATATCTGTCCGAATTTGATGGTTGATAATTGCGGGTTTAAAATCAAAAGTTGGTTTTATGAGTGGGAAGCTGCTGAGAAAATCATCATGTGAATAAAAATTTATCCAATCGCCTAAAATTGCATCAGGATGTTGAAGCGGCTGTGGAAAATACGTTTGGATCACGCGAAAAGCTAAAGGTGAGCCTAAACTTATAAAACGTTGAATTTTAAGTTCAGGATGAAGCAGTAAAAAATGATATGCAATGACCGAACCTAGGGAATGAGCCACAATCACTGATGTTTTATGATTGTGTAATTGCTCATGGATACGTGTATGCACCGCATGAATAAAATGTGGGTTGGATAAATATAAATATGTTTCAACTAAAAATTTGTGCAGTAAGCTCGCATGAAGTTTGGGAAAGTAATTCAGCACAAATGAAAAATCATGCAGTACTAAGTCTTTGCTTTGGGCTGAGAAAGTTTTTAAGGTCGGGCTAAATTTTAAAGCATCAAAGATTTTTGAGTAGAAAATGCTCTTTTTAATATTTTCATTATTGTTAATTATCTTGGTTTGTTTTAGTGGGTGCGTAGGATGGAAAAAGGGCAAATGAGACCAGACCTGAGGCATAAGCGTACTTGCATTTAATGTGTTTTCTAAATGATAGCGCGTGAGTAAGTCTCCATAAAAAGGCATGTGAGCATTTTTTTGAAGTATGGAAATGCTGCCTGCTGATGCGCTTGAATTAAACCTTGTTCTAAAATGTCTAGCCAATGTTGTTGTAACGATGCGGCTGTCTGCTGTTGCTGATTCATGCCATGGATAAAGATAACATTCATAGTGCACCTCATGGGATGCTTAATGTATTGATGTTTCCCTTGCAGTATAGTGATAAAAAAAGAGCAACCGAAGTTGCTCTTTGTAAAACTCAAATCAAATTAAGATTTGTTGTGGTAGAAAGTATAGTAACTGGCATAACACACAGCAATAAATGCCAAACAACCAAAGAAGCTAATACGCATACTTGGATCAAATACCATACTGATACAGGTAATGAAACAGAACACGAAGCCAAGGATTGGAACAATTGGGAAGAGTGGTGCGGCAAAGCCTAGATCTTTGGCAGTTTTGCCTTCCTTATACCATTGGCGACGGAAGTTAAACTGACTTAAGCAAATACTCATCCAAACCACAACCATGGTAAATGCAGCAATTCCTAAAAGATTAGTGAAAATCGTTTCAGGGGCAAATTGCTCAGACAATAATCCTGGTAAGCCACCAATCATTGTTACAATCACTGCAACATACGGAATACCACGTGCATTTACACGAGAGAACACGGCTGGTAATTGCTTCTTATAAGACAAAGACCACATCATGCGTGATGCTGCAAATAGTCCTGAGTTCGCAGCAGATAAAAGCGCAGTAATAATGACAAAGCGGATTACATCTTCAGCATAAGGAATACCGATATGTTGGAATACCGCAACAAATGGTGAGCTACTGACGCCATCACCACCAAGACCTGCTTCTTGATGTGGTAATAAGCAAGTAACGACCACAATGGTACCCACAAAGAAAATCAACAAGCGGAAAATTGCTGTGTTAATCGCTTTCGGTACATTTTTAGCAGGGTCTTTGGTTTCACCGGCAGCAACACCAATGAGTTCAGTACCTGAGAAAGCAAAGTTAACAATTAACATGGTCGTGAAAATTGGGAACAAGCCTTCAGGGAACCAACCTTGTGCGGTAAGATTACTAAAGAGCGGTGCTGTTTCTTGACCTTGATAGCCAATAAAACCAAAGATAGCCATTAAGCCGAGCACGATAAAAGCAACTACGGTGATTACTTTAATCAAAGCTAACCAGAATTCAGATTCAGCAAACCATTTGGTTGAAATCATATTTAAGCTAAATACAAAAGCACCAAAGATTAAAGTCCACATCCACATGGAACTGTCTGGGAACCATTCCTGCATGAGCAGTGCTGCAGCAGTAAATTCAGTTCCTAGGGTAACTGACCATGTCAGCCAATATAACCAAGTGATGGTATAACCTGTGCCTGGACCAATATAGCGTTTAGCATAAGCGCCAAATGAGCCAGATTCAGGCATATGCACAGCGAGCTCACCTAAGCAAAGCATCACCATGTAGGCGATTACACCGCCTAAAAAATACGAAAGAATGGCACCTACAGGCCCCGTTTGTGCAATGACTTCACCCGAACCTAAAAATAGACCAGTACCGATTGCGCCGCCAAGCGAAATCATTACCAGATGTCGAGTACTCATAGCGCGTTTTAACGGCGCAGAATTGCCCTGATGCGAAGCATCATTCGGAGAATGAGATGACTGCATAGAGTAAAAGGAAAAATCAAGAAATGAAGCGAGTAATTGTAGTGAACAATGTTACTGTTCTGCAATCAATTAATATAATTTATAGATAAATAAACTGATTGTTTGTCAGAGCTGACAGAAGAATTGGCGTCCCTACGGGGATTCGAACCCCGGTTACCGCCGTGAAAGGGCGATGTCCTAGGCCTCTAGACGATAGGGACGTTTTGAGGTGCTTGTATGTTATGGATAAATAGAGACTGAGTCAAAGGAAATTTTGAAAAATACGATTTATTCGTTTGTTATTCATACACATAAACTGAATTTTTAATCCTTAAAAGGTCTAAGTTAGATGTATCAATAAATAATTTTAGCTTTCTCATAAAATGAGAAATATGCAGCGATCATGTAGTGAATTAAAAAAATAGTACAAACAGAGGATTTGCCATTTAAAAAGTGAACCTGAGATTGGTCAGATTCACTGAATAAAAGCTTAGATAAGATTAATTTTTATTATGGTATAACCAGTAATAACCTGCATAGCATGCTGCCATGAACAGCAAGCAGCCGATGAAACCAGAGAGCATTTCAGGGTCTGCCGCCATACTTAAGCCAGTTGCAGTACAACAAACAAAACCTAAAATAGGTACCAATGGGAACCAAGGTGTACGGAATTTAAGTTCAGATACACGATGACCTTGTTTGAGCCATTGGCGACGGAAGTTGAACTGACTCCAACAAATACTCATCCAAACGATGACCATGGTGAATGCCGCGACACCCATTAAGTTTTTAAAGATCACATCTGCGCCAAATTGCTCTGAAAGCAAGCCTGGTAGGCCACCGATCATGGTAACTAATACAGCAACGTAAGGCACACCCGATTTGCTCAATTTACCAAATACGCGTGGCAATTGTTTTTGCGCAGACAGTGCCCACATCATGCGTGAAGCAGCATAAAGGCCTGAGTTCGCAGTAGAAAGTAAGGCTGTAATAATGACGAATCGAATAAAGTCTTCCGCGTATGGAATCCCCATCAGGTTGAAAACTGATACAAAAGGACTGCTACTTAAACCACCATGACCACCTACATTTAAGCCAGCATCGGTGTAGGTTAATAACGAGCTGATCACAATGATTGTGCCGACAAAGAAAATGATGAGACGCCAAACGGCTGCATGAATGGCTTTCGGTACATTCTTTTCAGGATTTTCAGTTTCGCCAGCAGCAATACCGATCATTTCTGTACCATTAAAGGCAAAGTTCACAATCAGCAAAGTTGCAAACAGGGGAAATAAACCATTTGGGAGCCAACCGTGTTCAGTTAAATTATGGAACATCGGTGCAGATTCATAACCTTGGAAAGGTACAAAACCGAAGATGCAAGCAAAACCAAGAATAATGAATAGCAGCACAGTTGCGACTTTCACCATCGACAACCAAAACTCTGATTCAGCAAAAGTACGTGTAGAGCTTAAATTTGAGAACAATACCCCTGAAGCAAAGATTAGTGTCCATAACCAAATTGAAGTTTGTGGAAACCACTCCTGCATAAGAATCGCGGCTGCGGTGAATTCTGTTCCAAGCGTCGCAGACCAGCCAAGCCAATACATCCACGAGACCATATAACCTGTACCTGGGCCAATATAGTTCGTTGCAAATGCACCAAAGGAGCCTGAAACAGGTAAATGTACAGCCAATTCACCTAAACAGAGCATAACCATATAGGCAATTAAGCCGCCAATAATATAGGCAAGGACTGCACCGAGTGGGCCGGCTTGTGAAATTACTTCACCTGAACCCATGAATAAGCCAGTACCAATGGCACCGCCAAGAGAAAGCATAACGAGGTGACGAGTCGTCATCGCTCTTTTTAGCGATGGACTATGTCCCTCTGCAGATGAAGACTGCGAAGGTTCTGGGGGAGATTGCATAGTGAAAATAAGTGTTTAGAAAGATGTATTTTATGATTGATTGGAATGAAATATGAGATAAATCGTATTTTTCTTATAATGTGAGAATATTAATCTAAAATCTTGATATTTAAAGCCGATCACTACTTAGTGATCGGGTGTCTGAAACTGTGATTCAGAAGCGGCTTTCGGTTCAGCATGTTCCGTAGCTGGAGCAGGGGTATTATCACTACTTAGTGATCGGGTGTCTGAAACTGTGATTCAGAAGCGGCTTTCGGTTCAGCATGTTCCGTAGCTGGAGCAGGGGTATTATCACGACTGACAATATAAATATACAGTGCAGATGGAAATAAAATGGCTAAAACCAAGAGCAACTTTTTAAGCATGAGGTTAACTAACATTGAAAAACGTATTGCTTCATTATAAACAAAACGAGTCAGACTGAAAGTAATTAAAGTTTTAGGTTTTCCTGTTCAAGTTTTGAAAGTATGAGTTGGTAAATATCAGGATACTGTTATTTAAATTTATATAGAGCTTATTTCATAAATAAAAATAGCACCTTAGAGCTCTTTGATTACTTTAGAATTTGAACGTTACATCAGCAATGAATTGTCGCCCAATTTCAGTCATAACTCGAGGCGTACTTGAAGTACTTGTTGCTCCAGTTACATAGGTATTAATGCGATTCGTTACATTATTAATAGTGAGACCAAAAATTGCTTTTAAATCTTTACCTAAATTTATGTCATAAGTTGTTCGCATATCCCAAGTAAACTTAGGTTTAATTTCAGAAGCAATATAAGAGTCGATTTTTGAACCGTTATAGTCAATCTTTCCATTTGAAATCATGTCGTCATAACTATCTTTGTAACTAAAATAGTTTGATAGTTTTATTGGGGCTGAATCAAAAGCAATGTCCCAGTTAATGCGAGCAGTCCAAGGTTGATTAAAATTTTGCGCAGGACGGTCGGCCCATTGAATTATTTTACCATCATAAGAAATTAAGCGGTCTTGTTCGGCATCTTTATATTCAGATGTATAGTCAATATAGCTACGGAATATTTCACTATAGTCAAAACCTAATGCAAATAAATGCTGCGTACCTGCAATATTGAATGGCTCTCGGTTTTTTAGTGTCAAAGAATAGATGTCTGCTTCACCATGTCCATCATTGGCATATTCGTAAGAAAAATTGAACCCATCTTGAGGAATGTCTGTACGGTTGCGGGATATTTCATCTTGATACTTACGATTAACCCATTTTAGATCTAAATCCCAATTTTTAATCTGGCTATTAATCCCAAAAACTGTTTCATCACTAAATGGTGTCTTAAGTTCTGAGCGGCGTGTAGAAGTTGAAGAACTAGACATAGATTCAACCCAATCAGTTTCAGGGTTTGGACGTGTTGCCTTATACAATAACTCTCCCATTGCATCATTAAGTTCTGTACCTAAAGTTTGCTGTCCATAGTATCGGTTCCATCCAGCTAAAATGTGCAGTCTGTCATCTTGAAAAGGTTTGTAAGACATTGAACTACGCGGGGCAATGTTAAAATTAGAGCTTAAAGAATCATAGTCTGCCCGAATACCGAAACGTGTTGAAAAGTGATCTGACCACTGAATATTGTCTTCAATAAATGCATTGAAACGGTCTTGTTGCGCCGAAAATTGACCAGCTTTATAAATTGATGCTAATGCAAAATATTGTCCTGTCCAACCTTGTATAGTTGTATTGGTGTCACATAATAAGTCATCTGGTAGGCAAGTATAATTACCTAAATTTTTAAGATTTGTTGAATTACTATTAGTGATTAATACATCTGAAGCACGCCTCCAATCAACTTCTGCATGGCTGTAACCAACGCCAGCGAGGATATTGTGTTGTGTTTGTCCTATTTTAAATAAATCGAAAGCAGCTTGGGCATCATAACTTAAGGCCGTCTGATTTTGCTCTAATTGTCCTAGCATAGTCCCCTCTGAAACAGTTTTTGAGTCTGTCCAATCTTTACTGCCTTCGGCAAAATGCCAGATCAAGCCGTAATTTTTATCCGATTGGCGGTTACTATCAGAGTTCTGGAAATTGAGTTTATGAGTGAGTGTTGCTGGGCCAAACCGGTGTTCGAGTTCAGAAAATAAGGTTACGGTCTCGGTTTCAAGTGTACTTTCTGAATTTCGGCGACTATCTGCATAATTGAGACTATCTAAGATCCCATAATCGAAGCCAAATTTAGCTTTAGTTGTTTCTGAAGGTGAGTAGAACAAAGTTGTTCCAAGATTAATGTTTTTTCGTTCCTGATCAATTTTTTTAGGGCTATCGAAACCACTTAAAACAGGTATAACTGAGGTTCTTTTTGATGCATAACTATTAAAGCCCCATTGTTCTGAAAGCTTTCCGTAGATATTTGTGCTTAGGCCTTGTTTTGTATATTCTTTTTGATTGGCTTCACTCGGTTCTTCAAATAAATCTTGTTCTTTTTGGCTAATAATATTATATCTAGCCCAATCACTTTCAGTATAGTCATATGTAATCGAACCATGAATTTTACCAATTTCAGTGTTAGGTGCACATGTTTTTGCATTAATTACACCACCTGTAAACTGACCATAAGCAGCAGAAACATTGCTATCTAAGACTTCAAGCGAACATAGTAGATCTGTGTTGACAGCCATAGCTTGTGAGCCAGTACCAAAGCTGTGCATTGTATTGGATTCAGAATCTGTCGGATTAATCAATAAGTTATTAGAAACACCATTGACTATAAAATTGTTTTGAAAGGTCTGTGCACCATTAATTGAAATTTCTGCTGGTTTAAGTTCTGCTTGAGATCCAGAAGCATTTTGGCTTTGGCTAAACTGTACATTCGGATTAACTTTTAAAAAGTCAGTGATGTTTTTAGAGCTATTCGGCGTTTTTTCTAAATCTTCTTTGCTATAAACAGTTTTACCAACTTCTTGTTTGGCTTTAACTTCAACCTCAATAGGTGTCATCGACACCGTATTGGTTTTGATTTCTTCGGTGATCTGGCTTTCATTTGCATACGTTTGAGATGCTAAAGCAGTCAAAATTGCGATATTAAGGGGAGAATAGGCAAAGCGCATGGCTGTCAACAATTATGCAGATAAAAACGATAGCGATTATCATTAACTTTACAAGAATAATCAATAGAAATGAGAATTATTTGCAATAAATGTTTTTTTAATACACAGAAATTCAATCAATGAGAATTAAGATAGAAATAGAGGTAATTTAAGAATATTCATTCGTTATGAATATTAGAAAAAAGAAAGAGCTTGATAAGAAGTATTGGCGTCCCTACGGGGATTCGAACCCCGGTTACCGCCGTGAAAGGGCGATGTCCTAGGCCTCTAGACGATAGGGACGTTTAGAAGATGGCGGTATCTTATTGATCCGCCACCAGAGTGTCAAGTAGGTGAGGGCCGAGTTTGTTCAAAATATAGCAGAACAGTTCAGCAGTCTTTTGAGTGTCGTACAAGGCAGAGTGAGCCTCTTTACCATCAAACTCAATTCCAGCTTGAATACACGATTTAGCAAGTACAGTTTGACCAAACATCACCGCACTTAAAGTTACGGTATCAAATACGGAAAAACTGTGAAAAGGGTTTTGATTTTTTGTACCGGTACGGGCAATTGCTGCTTGTACAAAACCTAAGTCAAAATGCGCGTTATGACCGACTAATACCGCATGTGTGCAGTTTTGTTGACGACGTACTTCATTTACAGATTTAAAAATACGCTTTAACGCAGATTTCTCATCCTCTGCCATCGCCATACGCATTGGGTTAAATGGATCAACACCAATAAAATCTAAAGATCTACGGTCAAGATTCGCACCTTCAAACGGATTAATATGCGCATGGTGAGCTTCACCTGGCACAAATTTCCCTTCTGCATCATACACAATTGGAATGGCTGCAATTTCCAGTAAGGCATCGGTCTGTGAGTTAAAACCTGCTGTCTCGACATCGACAACAACAGGTAAAAAACCACGGAAACGTTGACCAACTACTGGTCGAGTTTCATCTGTCACACTTTTCTCCATTGAATGGTCTTACCCGCATATAACGGAATAATTTTTTCGCCATCCAAATAGTCTAAACTTTCAGGGATCACTTGATCTTCTTTTACCAAGGTAATGGTATTGGTATTACGAGGGAGTCCGTAGAAGTCTGCGCCAAAGTGACTTGCAAAACCTTCTAAGCGGTCGATTTTACCGACTTGATCAAATGCTTGAGCGTAGAGCTCAATTGCTGTAGGTGCACTATAACATCCTGCACAGCCACATGCATTTTCTTTAGCATCTTTTGAGTGCGGCGCGCTATCTGTACCTAAGAAAAACTTAGGATTTGCACTGGTTGCTACTTCAAGTAAGGTTTGCTGATGTGTTTGACGCTTTAAAATTGGTAAGCAGTAGAAATGCGGCTTGATGCCACCGACTAACATATCATTACGGTTAAACAATAAATGTTGCGGGGTAATAGTGGCAGCAACGTTACGGTCTTGTTCTAGAACAAAATGCGCAGCTTCACTTGTGGTGATGTGTTCAAGCACCAATTTTAATTTTGGAAATTGTTTAAGCAGTGGAGATAACACTTCATCTAAGAAGCGTTTTTCACGGTCAAAAATATCCACATGATTATGTGTCACTTCACCATGAAGAAGCAGAGGAACTTGATGTTCTTCTAGTTGCTCAATCACAGCATAGACCTTACTGATGTCGCTGACACCACTGTCTGAGTTTGTGGTTGCACCCGCAGGGTAAAGTTTAATGGCATTGACGTGTGCAGATTCTTTAATTTTTTTCACTTCACTTGGAGATGTATTGTCAGTGAAATACAACACCATGCGTGGGTCAAAGTGTACGCCTTCAGGTACATGAGCCATGATACGTTCACGATAGGCATTCGCTTCTTCCACTGTTTTAACCGGTGGAACAGTATTTGGCATGCAGATCGCACGAGAGAATTGTTTTGCTAAATCGGGAACTGTGCGCTCAAGTGCTAAACCATCACGTAAATGTGCATGCCAATCATCTGGCTGAAGAAGAGTAATCGTATTCACAGCGATCCCGGAACTTTGAAATAATACAAATGATAATGCATATAATGTGAAAATGGTAACGAGAATTCAGGACAAATGGTATTGTGGGTATAAATAAATTTTGAAAACTGTGGTATTTTTAAATCACTAAAAGAATTAGATAAATGCTTGGAAATGGAATACAAGTATAACCTTGCAAAGTTGCAATACGATAAGGAAAAAATAGAAGAACTGATTACACGGCAAACGCGTCGTGTCGGTGAAATTTTTCCGAAAAAACTCGAGCAACAATTTTGGTCGCTCAATTTACAACGCGCCCGTCATAACATCAGCCAATACTTTTGGATGGGTGTACTAACTTATTTTGTTCTCACTGTCCTGATTATTCCTGGGGATTACTGGATTATTCAAAAAGAACATTTTAGCCATGACTTTATTAAATGTTTATTGGGTTTGGTTAATGGCGCACTGTGCTTGCTGACGCTTTATGCCTTCTCGCGTTATAACATTCTCAAAGCTTATTTTGCCCATGCCAGTATGTTCATTGTATTTTGGGCTGTGCTATCGATGACATGGTTGACCATGACTGTATACACCGAAGCCTTAAAGCATCAAGCGATGATGATCATCTGCATGATTTATATTTTGGGATATATTTTGACAGGGGTTAAACCTATACACATGCTAATGGTTGGCATGTTGGCAGCAGTGATTACAATGCTGATGCTGTTTTCAATGTATGTACAATTTGATGCAATGGTTATGGGTCGTGTATTGATGGGTAGCTGTGTGATGGGCTTTGCTGTTAGTAAAATGCTCTGCGCACGTGAACGCATGATTTATTTAAATATGTTACGTGCAGATATCAGTGAGAAAATACATCGTATCCATACCACTGAGCTATTGCATCTTAGTCAGCATGACGAACTAACTAAAATATCCAATCGCCGCACATTAGATGAAATGCTTGATACTTTTTATGAGCAATCTAAACAAAACAATACAGCACTTGCTGTGCTGTTCATCGATGTTGACCACTTTAAAAATTATAATGATTTCTATGGGCATCAGAAGGGTGATGAGGTCATTTCAACGATTGCCAAAACGATTAAAAATGCCATTCGACATATGGATTTTGTCGCACGTTATGGTGGTGAAGAGTTTGTGGTTTTACTGCCTGAAACCGATGCGCATGGTGCTTATGCGGTAGCGTCAAATATTTATAAAGCAATCGATCGTTTAGAAATTCCACATGCCAAATCACAGGTTTCAAATCACGTCACTATTAGTTTGGGTATTACGGTATATCGTGCTGAAAATATGACGAAGGATGAACTGTTAAATATTGCCGATCAGGCGTTGTATCGTGCGAAACAATTAGGCCGGAATCAAATTTATTACCAATCGATACGTGCAATCAATGTCGCTTAAAGGTAGGTTTAAGTGATGCTTTTATAAAGCTTGGATATAAAAAACCGCGCAAATTGCGCGGTTTTTTTTGACTCAACAAATCTTATTTGTTTTTGTCTTTTAATTGAGGCACTGCAGAACCTGTACCCACTGCAAGCAAGCCAGCACCAGTGTAGATGCCAAGTTTTGCACGTGTATCAGTGATGTCAAGGTTACGCATAGTCAATTGGCCAATACGGTCAGCAGGACTAAACATAGAATCACCTTTCTCCATGGTTAAACGCTCAGCTTCATAAGTGAGGTTAGGAGATTCAGTGTTCATGATGGTGTAGTCATTACCGCGACGAAGTTCAATAGTAACTGTACCTGTAATCGCTTTAGCAACCCAACGCTGTGCAGTTTCACGAAGCATTAAAGATTGAGAATCGAACCAACGACCTTGGTAAAGAAGACGACCTAAACGAAGACCGTTAATGCGGTATTGTTCGATGGTGTCTTCGTTGTGAATACCAGTCACAAGACGCTCGTAAGCGATGTGAAGAAGAGCCATACCCGGAGCTTCGTAGATACCACGAGATTTTGCTTCAATGATACGGTTTTCGATTTGGTCAGACATACCTAGACCATGACGACCACCGATACGGTTGGCTTCAAGAATGAACTCAACTGGGTTTTCGATGCGTTTGCCATTTAATGCAACAGGGAAGCCTTCTTCGAAAGTTACAGAAACTTCTTCAGCTTTTACTTCTACGTCATCTTTCCAGAACGCAACGCCCATGATTGGGTCTACGATTTTGATACCCGCATTCAGGTATTCAAGATCTTTTGCTTCGTGAGTCGCACCTAACATGTTTGAATCAGTTGAGTATGCTTTCTCTTTTGACATTTTGTAGTCAAAACCGTTGTCGATTAGGAACTGTGACATTTCTGCACGGCCACCTAATTCGTCAATAAAGGTTTGGTCTAACCACGGTTTGTAAATTTTTAGCGATGGGTTAGTCAATAGACCATAGCGGTAGAAACGTTCAATGTCGTTACCTTTATAAGTCGAACCGTCACCCCAGATGTTTACGTCATCTTCTTTCATTGCTGTTACAAGCATTGTACCTGTAACTGCACGACCAAGAGGAGTCGTGTTGAAGTAAGGCATACCACCAGTTGAAATGTGGAAAGCGCCACATTGAATAGCCGCAATACCTTCTAATGCAAGTTGTAAACGACAATCAACTAAGCGAGCTTTAACTGCGCCATACGCTTCCGCTTTTTTTGGAATCGCATCGTAGTCGTCTTCATCAGGTTGACCTAAGTTTGCTGTGTAAGCATAAGGTTCTGCACCTTTTTGTTTCATCCACAAAAGCGCAGCTGAAGTATCTAGACCACCAGAGAAGGCAATACCAACTTTTTTGCCAACTGGGACATTCTGCAAGATAGTTGCATTATCAGTCATTGTTAATCCTAACGATATAAATATAGGCACCGAGAATGGGTGGCCTGAAAGAATACATATATGTGCGCGATTGTAGCACTTTTCTGCACGGTTTTTCTAAAAAATCATGAGATACAAGCGATGAGGTGGAAAAAAATGATCGTTGAAATCTATTGGTGAATACTTCATCCAGTTTTTGCGGGCGGAAAATGCGTTTTCTGAATGGAATAGGATGCAAATATAAATAAATCTATTTGATTTAAATAAATGGTCATACCAATATTGAGTTGATTTGGTTTTTATCCTTTTCGTTGAAATGAGACTGAAGTCAAACAAAGCTTGGTTATTAGACTAAAGTATATTTTATAAAGTTTATTCATAAATAATAAATATAAAACATATATTTAAAAAAGGATTGTTAAAAATTTAAACTGGAAAATAATGTTTTTGCATTGAATATTGGTCATACCAAAAATAAGAAAAGCTTGAATGGTTGAGTTGAAATAATTAAAAATTGCGGAGTATTTCAGCAATAGTATGAGTTTTTATGTCTTTAATATTTATATTGGTAATACCAATATGAAAAGACCACATGCTGATATTGCTCAATAATTAAATCTTAGTAAGCATTTCAAGGAGATGACAATGCTTCAATGGCAGCAAATATATGACCCAATGGGGAATATATGGATATCAAGTTTAATTGCGCTCATTCCGATTATCTTTTTTTTCTTGGCGCTTGCTGTATTTCGTTTAAAAGGCAGTGTGGCAGGTACGATCACCGTTGTACTGGCACTTTTGGTGTCTTTATTTGCCTATGACATGCCTGCGCTCATGGCATTGGCTTCGATGGTCTACGGTTTCTTCTACGGTTTATGGCCGATTGCATGGATCATTATTGGTGCGGTGTTCCTGTATAAAATTTCTGTCAAAACAGGGCAGTTTGACATTATCCGTTCTTCGATTCTTTCCATTACTGAAGATCAACGATTACAGATGCTGTTAGTTGGCTTTGCTTTCGGTACTTTCCTAGAAGGTGCGGCGGGCTTTGGTGCCCCTGTGGCGATTACTGCAGCACTATTGGTAGGTTTAGGCTTTAAGCCTTTATATGCGGCAGGTCTTTGTCTGATCGTAAATACAGCGCCAGTAGCTTTCGGTGCGATGGGTATTCCAATTATCGTTGCTGGACAAGTGTCTGGTGTTGATACGATGGAAATCAGTCAGATGGTTGGTCGACAGCTGCCATTTATGGTGCCGATTGTACTGTTTTGGATTATGGCGATTATGGATGGCTGGCGCGGTGTGAAGGAAACTTGGCCTGCGGTTGTAGTTGGGGCGAGTAGCTTTGCGATTGCACAGTACCTAACCTCGAACTTTGTCGGTCCTGAATTACCAGATATTACCGCGGCGATTGCCTCTTTAGTGTCATTAACGATTTTATTTAAATATTGGCAGCCTAAACATATTTTCCGCTTTGCAGATCAAGATGCGACGATGAGTGAAGATGTTGCTGCACAAAAACAGCAAAAATATAGCTTGGGTCAAATTGCAAAAGCGTGGTCGCCATTTGCGATCTTAACGGTGATGGTCACGATCTGGAGTATTAAACCGTTTAAAGATTTATTTACTAAAGACGGTGCCTTACATGATTTAGTTATTTCGATCAAAGTGCCATTTTTACATCAATTGGTTCAAAAGATGCCGCCAGTCGTACCTGAAATGAAGGACTACGATGCTATCTATAAATTTGATTGGTTTTCGGCAACAGGTACAGCAATTGTTATCGCTGCGATCATTACCATTATTTTCTTAAAAATGAAGCCGAAAGACGCGATTGTGACCTTTGGTGAAACCATTAATGAATTAAAAATTCCAATTTATTCAATTGGGATGGTCTTGGCTTTTGCATTTATCGCCAATTATTCAGGGATGTCAGCAACATTGGCATTAGCACTTGCACATACAGGTCAAGCCTTTACCTTCTTCTCACCATTTTTAGGATGGCTTGGTGTCTTCCTTACGGGTTCAGATACGTCAGCCAATGCGCTATTTGCTGCATTACAGGCAACCACTGCACAGCAAATCGGTGTACCAGAAGTATTACTCGTTGCTGCCAATACCAGTGGTGGTGTGACAGGAAAAATGATTTCACCCCAGTCCATTGCAATTGCATGTGCGGCAGTTGGCTTGGTAGGTAAAGAGTCTGATTTATTCCGTTTTACCGTAAAACACAGTATAACGTTCACAATCATGATGGGGATTTTAATCACCCTACAAGCTTATGTGTTCCCTTGGATGATTCCATAACACGCATTGTGTAACAACGTTAAGGAAAGCAGATGAAAGTCTCTGATAAAACTGTTCAAAGTCTTCGCGTATTGATTGAAGAAAGCAATATGCAAGTTGGAGATCGTCTGCCTGCAGAACGGAAACTGTGTGAACAACTTGGCGTCTCACGCACTTCTTTACGCGAAGCGATTTCTCAATTGACCAGCATGGGCGTGTTGGTCAGTAAAGTCGGTGCGGGGACTTTTTTAAAGCAATTACCAGCGACTTGGTCGAGTTATCAAATTGTGCAGCCCATCAGCAGTTTGATTAGTGAAGACCCTGCCTACCGGTTTGATGTGCAAGAGGCGCGCATTATTTTGGAAGGTGGTACTGCATGGTATGCGGCACAACGTGCTACAGCAGAGGACTTGGCACATATCCGACATTATTATGATCAGATCAATCATTTTCAGGCTTTAGGCAATGACGATGAAGCAGCGCGTGCAGATGCCAAATTTCATTTGGCGATTGCTGAAGCATCACATAATTTAGTGTTGATTCAGATGATGCGTGGTCTATTTGATCTGTTGCAATTTAATGTCGTTTTAGGTCGTCGAAAAGTTTATAGCGAAGCACACCGATTTGATCAATTGCATGATCAGCATTTTCAAGTCATGAATGCAATTGAACGTCGTGATCCTGAAGCTGCACGTAGAGCAGTCTGTGGACACATTGAGTTTGTAGTACAACAGGTGCGTATGATTGATGAAGAAGAAGCTCGTCGTCAGCGTGCCAGTCGATTAAACAGGATATAAGCATGATTATTTCTTCTGCCAATGACTACCGTGAAGCGGCACGACGTCGTTTACCGCCATTTTTATTCCATTACATCGATGGTGGTGCGTATGCAGAATATACCCTGAAGCGTAATGTAGAAGATCTATCAAAAATTGCTTTGCGCCAGCGTGTACTGAACGACATGTCACAGTTAAGTTTAGAGACCAAACTGTTTGATGAGACTTTGTCGATGCCAGTTGCATTATCGCCTGTGGGTTTAACAGGCATGTATGCACGTCGCGGTGAAGTTCAGGCTGCGGTCGCTGCAGATAAAAAGGGGATTCCGTTTACGCTTTCTACCGTTTCAGTATGTCCAATTGAGGAAGTGGCGCCTGCGATTCAGCGTCCAATGTGGTTCCAGCTCTATGTGCTGCGTGACCGTGGTTTCATGAAAAATGCTTTGGAACGTGCTAAAGCGGCAGGCTGTTCAACCTTGGTATTTACTGTGGATATGCCTGTACCGGGTGCGCGTTACCGTGATGCTCACTCGGGTATGAGTGGCCCAAATGCAGCAATGCGCCGTTATATGCAGTCATGTTTCCACCCACATTGGGCGTGGAATGTCGGCATGATGGGACGTCCGCATGACTTGGGCAATATTTCCAAATACTTAGGTAAGCCTACAGGTCTAGAAGATTATATTGGTTGGTTAGGTTCTAACTTCGATCCGTCTATTTCGTGGAAAGACCTTGAGTGGATTCGTGAGTTTTGGGATGGGCCAATGGTCATTAAAGGAATTCTGGACCCTGAAGACGCCAAAGATGCAGTGCGTTTCGGTGCAGATGGGATTGTGGTTTCAAACCATGGTGGTCGTCAGTTGGATGGTGTTTTATCTTCTGCACGTGCGCTTCCACCAATTGCAGATGCAGTCAAGGGTGATATTAAAATCCTTGCAGATTCGGGTATTCGTAATGGTCTAGATGTTGTACGTATGCTGGCGTTGGGTGCGGACACGTGTATGCTCGGTCGTGCTTTTGTTTACGCATTAGGTGCTGCGGGTGGAGCGGGCGTTTCAAATCTTTTAGAACTGATTGATAAAGAAATGCGTGTGGCAATGACTTTAACAGGTGCAAAAACCATTGCTGATATTACTTCAGATTGTTTGGTACGTTTAGAGCGAGAGTTGGCTTAGCCGTTAACTTTTAAATGTCAAATTCGAGTTGTTTCTTAACTTTGATACGCGTAAATGTCATCTGCAATTGTTCGAGGCAGGCTTACATATTTAAAGTGATGTTTCTGCGAAGATAATATTTATCAGAAAGTATTTGACGAGTTTTGCGGATGACAATGGTTTTGCCTACTTTTCCCAAAAGGAAAGTAGGTCGAACCGAAGGTTAATTCCTAAATATAAACAAAACTGAAATTACTCCGCCGTTATGAATCCTTTAAAGCCTGAACTGTATAAGCATTCATCCATAGGATAACCAATATGCAACCCCATTCAGATTCACAGCAAACCATTCAAAAACTCATCGAGATTGTTGGTAAACAACACGTTTTAACTGACGATAAAGACACACGTTTATACCGCCAAGGTCGTCGTTACGGTGCAGGGAAAGTACTGGCTGTTGTTGCACCAGGGTCATTACTGGAACAGTGGCAAGTACTACAAGCGGCTGTTGATGCAGATTGTATTGTGATTATGCAAGCAGCCAATACAGGTTTGACCGGTGGTTCAACGCCTTTTGGCGATGACTATGACCGTCCTGTGGTTCTGATCAGCACGCGTCGTTTGATTGGCATTCAGGTCATTAATGACGGTCAACAAGTGATTTGTCTACCTGGTGCAACACTAGATCGACTTGAAAAAGAATTGGTGCCATTTAATCGGGAGCCACACTCGGTGATTGGTTCATCGTGTATTGGAGCTTCAGTTTTAGGTGGCGTCTGTAATAACTCAGGCGGTGCTTTGGTGCGCCGTGGTCCTGCTTATACTGAGCTGGCATTGTATGCTCGTGTCAATGATGATGGTCAGTTAGAGTTGGTGAATCATTTAGGGGTAAATCTCGGAGAAACACCTGAAGAAATTCTAAGCAAGCTTGAAACGAAAAATTATCAAATCGGCGACATTATTAATAACTCAGGCTGCTGCGCATCGGACCATCGTTATGGACATGATGTTAAACAAGTTGATGAAAATACGCCTGCACGTTTTAATGCCGATCCGTCTCGTTTATATGAAGCATCGGGTTCGGCAGGTAAAGTGTGTGTTTTTGCCGTACGTTTGGATACCTTTGAAAAAATTCCAAGTCAGGTATTTTACGTCGGTACAAATTCACATGATGATTTGACTGAAATCCGCCGTTTTTTACTAAAAGATTTGCCGCGATTGCCGATTGCAGGGGAATATATCCACCGCGTGGCTTATGATATTGGGGCAGAGTACGGTAAAGACACCTTCATGTTCATTGAAAAACTCGGCACAGCCAAAGTACCTGCTGCATTTGCAATGAAAGATAAGGTCGATGCGTACTTAGAAAAATTTGGTATGAAAGGACTGTCAGATAAAGTTTTACAGTTGGTGACCAAATTCATGCCCAATCATTTACCGAAACGGATGAATGCCTTCCGTGATCTGTATGAACACCATTTGGTTATTCGGATTGAAAATCAAGATGTCGAGCAAGTTGAAAGCTTTTTAAAACGGTACTTCCAAGATAAAGCCTCAGGTGATTTTTTCCACTGTAGCGAGGAAGAAGGACGTAAAGCATTTTTACATCGTTTTGCCGTTGCAGGTGCAGCAATTCGTTATCGGGATACGCACCGTTCAGAAGTTGAAGATATTGTAGCTCTGGATATCGCATTGCGTCGTAATGATCGCGAGTGGGTGGAAACCTTACCCAAAGAGATGGATGATCTGATTGTTCATAAACTCTATTATGGTCACTTTTTATGTCATGTGTTTCATCAGGACTATATTGTGAAAAAGGGCGTGGATCCTTTGGCGATGGAACACCAAATGTGGCATTTACTGGATGCGCGTGGGGCGGAATACCCAGCTGAGCATAATGTCGGACATTTATATGTGGCGAAGCCTGCATTAAAAAATCATTATCAAAAGCTGGATCCAACCAATAGCTTTAATGTCGGGATTGGACAAACCAGTAAGCTGAAACATTGGAAATAATGCTTTTAAAAACGACACGCCGTGATGTGATATATCACGGCTTTTTTATGAGTGAATAATTTATGCGTTACACGGTATTGACCATAAAAGCGAAGAATATTTTCTAAATTGTCATCCCAAAATATAAAAAAACCGCTAAAGTGTTATGCAACAAGTTGCAAAGCCAAAATAAGGATTCAGCATGACAACGACTAGCTATGCAAATATTTTAAAACCGCTGCATTTAGGTTTTACCACCATTAAAAACCGTGTGGTCATGGGTTCCATGCATAGTGGTTTAGAAGATCGTTTTTATAATTATCCAAAACTTGCTGCATATTTTGGCGAGCGCGCAAAAGGTGGTGTTGGCCTCATCATTACAGGCGGTATTTCGCCGAACCGTCAAGGCTGGTTGTTACCAGCCGGGGGAACAATGAATACCTTAGGCGATGTGGCGCCACATCGTTTAGTTACACACGCCGTGCATAAGCATGGTGCTAAAATTTTAATGCAAATTCTGCATGCGGGTCGTTATGGCTATCAACCATTTGTGGTGTCATCGAGTCCGATTAAATCACCGATTTCACCTTTTAAACCACGTCAGCTGAGTGATAAACAAATTTTATCGACCATAGATGACTATGTGAAATCCGCAAGCCTTGCACACAAAGCTGGCTATGATGGCGTAGAAATCATGGGTTCTGAAGGCTATTTGCTGAATCAATTCCTAAGTCGCCATGTGAACCAACGTACAGACCGTTGGGGGGGTGACATTGAAAATCGTATGCGCCTCGCAGTGGAAATTGTTAAAAAGATTCGTGCTGAAGTGGGTGAAAAATTTATTATTTGCTTCCGTTTGTCCTTATTAGATTTGGTGCATGACGGCAACACGATGGCAGAAGTCATTGCTGTTGCGAAAGCATTAGAACAAGCGGGTGTTACATTATTGAATACAGGGATTGGTTGGCATGAAGCGCGAATTCCCACCATTGTGACTTCTGTACCACGTGCCGCATTTGTCGATTACACAGCAGAAGTGAAAAAGCATGTATCAATACCAGTCATTGCATCCAATCGTATTAATATGCCAAATACCGCTGAAGAAATTTTAGCAAGTGGTAAAGCTGATATGGTGCAAATGGCACGTCCTTTATTGGCAGATGCTTTTTGGGTAAATAAAACGGCAACTAACCGTGTCGATGAAATTAATACCTGCATTGCATGTAACCAAGCATGTTTAGACCATACTTTTAAAAATCAACGCGTGAGTTGCTTGGTGAACCCACGTGCGGCACATGAAACTGAGCTGGTTTATTTAAAGGCCAAAAAACCAAAACGAATTGCTGTTGTGGGTGGTGGTGTGGCAGGTATGTCAGCTGCCACTGTTGCTGCGAGTCGTGGGCATGATGTCACTTTATTTGAAGCCAATGATGAGGTTGGTGGTCAATTTAACTTGGCAAAAGTTGTACCTGGTAAAGAGGAATTTCATGAAACCATTCGCTACTTTAAAGTTCAAATTGAAAAAACTGGTGTTGAACTGCGTTTAAATACGCGCGTTAACCGCGAACAACTTGAACGTGAAGGTTTTGAAGAGGTGATCATTGCTACAGGTGTTGTACCACGTCATTTGAAGATTGCTGGCAGTGATGCGCCAAATGTACTGTCTTATGCTGAGGTGCTAAAAGGTGCAGCAGTAGGTGATAAAGTTGCAGTGATTGGTGCTGGGGGGATTGGTTTTGATGTCTCTGAATTTTTATTAAAGCCACCACATCAGCCGCAGCCTCAACCATTGGTAGATTGGCAGCGTGAATGGGGCATTGACCCAAATCCGAACTATATCACCGAAGGTGGAATGCAAGCATCAGAAATTGAAATGCCTGTGCGTGAAATTTACCTGTTACAACGTAAAACGACACCGTTAGGTGCTGGTTTAGGAAAAACCTCTGGTTGGGTGCATCGTGCACAATTAAAGAAAAATGGTGTACGGATGTTACGTGGTGTGCAATACAAAGCCATTACTGTAGAAGGTTTGTGGGTAGAAACAGCGGGGCATGATCAATTACTTCGAGTAGATACAATTGTCGTTTGCGCGGGTCAGGAATCAGTTAAGCATTTGATGCCAGAACCAGGTGAGAAAACGCTCGCAAATTACCATATTATTGGCGGCGCTAAACTGGCAGCAGAACTTGATGCTAAACGTGCAATCCGTGAAGGGGCTGAACTAGCGGCAAAACTTTAATGCAGTGGTGAAACAATATTCATTTGAAAGGTTTAGTTGTATTTTTTACTTGTCAGATGGATAAAACCTCCGTATTATGGCGCACATGGAAGCGTGGCAGAGCGGTTTAATGCACCGGTCTTGAAAACCGACGAGGGCGCGAGTCCTCCGTGAGTTCGAATCTCACCGCTTCCGCCAAACAATACTGTCCAACATTGCTTAACGCAATATAAGCGATTGATTATATTGGTTAAAGTTGGAATATAACGATACGACGCACGTTGACACTTGACGTAAATCGACAGTTATAAAGTAGTAAGAAATGTAGTAAGTTAAAGCTTACTACATTTTTTTTTGCGTGGTTTTTATAATGGCACGTACTCAAAATAAGCTCACAGCATTACAAATTAAAAAACTTAAGGCTGATCCGCAAAAGAGTATAAAAATAGGGGATGGCGGAAATCTATACTTTCGTGTTGATTCGAATGGGAGTCGGTATTGGATATTTAATTACACTCGCCCATATACGAGCAAGCGTAATGAAATGTCACTTGGTACGTACCCTGAGATGTCTTTGGAAGAAGCTCGTAAAGTTCGAGATGAATACAAAGTGCTTATTCAAAGGGGGATCGATCCTGCTGCACAACGTTTACAACATAAACATCAACGTAAGCATGAGTTAGATCATACTTTCCAAGTGATCGCAGGAAAGTGGCTTGAGAAAAGAGCGATAGAAAAGAAAGAAGATAGTGAAACGATTCGTCGTTTAAATCATGATGTCCTACCATACATAGCAAACTTAACCTTTGATCAATTAACTTTGGAGGTGCTAGAAGATCGAGTATTTCAGCCTATTCTCGAGAGGAAAGCATACGCTGTTGCAAAAAGGTTAAAGTCAGACTTAAATCAAATCTTTAAATTTGCTCGAAAAAGAAAACTCATAACTTACAACCCGATTGAAGATATTGAATTACCTACACCACCGAAAAAAAACCATCCAGCCGTAACTGAGGCGAAAGACTTAAGTGCATTAGTCAAAGCGATATGGATTTACCCTGAGCAGTTCCCTAGAAGCATGATTACGACGCAAGTGGCACTCAAGATCTCTTTGTTGATCTTTCAACGCCCTGGAGAGATTAGAAGCCTTAAGAAAGCATATTATTATAAAGATGAACGATGCTTAAAATTTGTAAGCAGTAAAACTAAGCAAGATCATATCGTACCACTGTCAATACAAGCTATTGAATTGCTTGAATCCATCATTGACTTATATCCCGATAGTGAATACTTCTTTATTGGACGGGATGGAAAGAACTATATTTCTGAAAATACCATGAATAAAGCACTTGAAAGATTAGGCTTTGCAGGAAAGCATACAGCCCATGGATCTAGAGCATCAGCAAGAACAATCCTTGATGAAGTCTTAAAGAAGCGTATCGATTATATTGAGCATCAACTGGCACATCGAGTTAAAGATCCAAATGGACTTGCTTATAACCGAGCAAAATATTTAGAAGAGCGAAGAGATATGATGCAGGATTGGGCGGATCACTTATATGAGCTTATGGGTAAACCGAGACTCAGACCTAAATATAATTTATATATATTTAAGCCTGTCTAGTGACAGGCTTTAAGAGAAATAAAATAGTCGCTATGCAGCTCTATTTTTACTTGCTAACCATTCATTGATTTGATTCTCAGACCATGTTGGCATACTTGCAGTAATATAAGTGGGGGCAGGGAAATCCCCACGCTTTACAAGCTTCCAAAGCATGGACTCTGAAATGTTCAGTAATCCAGTGGTTGCATCACGATGGGAGAGTGTTCGTGTTCGACCAGAACGGTCTACATAGACCTTACCAGTACGTGCTGGATAGTTTACGAGATCTTTTACTCGATAAAGTTTTGCAATAGACATTGTCTGTCTACTCCTTATTTTTATAGTTAAGCAAGATTGCTTAATGAGAAGCTTAGCAAAAGAAAAAAATAGACAAGTCTAAAAGTGTAAAATTGATGAAAAAATAGATAAAAATTTATATAAAGGTTTCTACTAGAATTAATATGTAAATTTTTTTAATTTCTTCATATAGGATTTTTTTAACAAAAGAAGATGGTAATACTCCCACAATTTTTTTATTGAAAGTTAAAATTAAACTCTGATTTTATTGAAAATTATTGTAAAATATGGATATTAATGAAAATCTTTAAGTTTAAAAATGAATAAAATTAGAATTGTATTTACTGCTACTATGAGTGCAGGCAAAACTACATGTATTAATGCGCTTTTAGGCACTGAATTATTACATTCAGCGAATGAAGCAACTACTGCTACGATAACAGAGATACAAGCTAGTGATGTAGAGTTGATTAGAGCTTTTGATAGCAATAAAGCAATAGTGAAAGAAGTAGATGCGTTAACTGCTGATACTTTAAAAGTATTAAATCAAAGCCAACAGGTACAGGAAATCTTAGTTAAAGGGAAATTTAATTTCTCTGAGAATTTGGTGCTTATTGATACTCCTGGTCCAAACAATAGTCGAGATGAAAGTCACAAAAACTTAGCGTATGAATTCATTGAGGAAGAAAATTTTGATTACTTGGTGTATGTGATAAACGCTACCCAACCATTCATTAATGATGATGTCAGTTTTTTAAAATTCATAAAACGAACTATAGATTCGGATAAAATAATTTTCTTGGTTAATAAAATTGATGATTTTGATTTAGATAAAGAATCTATTGAGAGTTTCATAAATAACTTAAAAAATTATTTGAATGATCTCGGTTTTGTAAAGCCGATAATTTTTAGTATAAGTGCTTATAGGGCATTGCTAATTAATAAATTTATTAGACAAGAGAAACTTTCTAAAAAAGAAAAAAGAGAATTATTTAGTTTTTTAGAAAATGAACATGAAATTATTAACCTTGCTTATACTCCTTTTTCACCTGAACAAATTGCACATATTAAAGCACAGAAACGATTTGAATGCCTCGGTGATGAATTTGAGGATTATGAGTATTTGAATCATATATACTGTAATACAGGTTTTCCATACTTTGAATTTTCTATTAAAAACCAAATATTTTTATTAAATAAGTAGGGGCGGTTAAGTGAATTATATTGAAATTAAACATAATCCATTTTCAATTGAAACACAGTTTTTTGTGAATGGTCAGGAAGTTTTAGGAAATAATATTTTATCTCATCTCAAACAACGTAGATTACAGTTGTGGGTAGATCAGCTTCCTAAGCTTCTATATGATTTTTTTAATCAAGATAGCAATATAGAAATCAGTTTTATAGGATTAGAATCGGATTATATTGATCTTAAAGAAGAAATTGAAAAAGCAAATTTAGAGCATAGAACTAATTTTAAATTAACTCCTTACTTTCCTGTAGAAAGTGTCGATATTCGACTTGAAAAAATAAAAGGAATGATTGAATTCGCAAAGAAAAATCCAAAATTTTTTAGTTATTTACAGAATAATTCGAAAGTTTCAGATGCTTTGAATGAAGCATTTAATAATGATTTTGATGCTTATGTAGTTGCTACAATGTCATCAGGGAAGTCAACATTCATTAATGCAATGTTAGGCACAGATTTATTACCTGCTCGTAATGAGGCGACTACAGCAACTATTGCAAAAATTTATGATACAAAATCAGATACTTACTATGGTAATCGTTATAATTCTGATGGTGAGATTCTAGAAGAAAATATAATTTTAAATAGTGAGGTTTTGAATTCTTGGAATGATCAAAAAGATACACATACAATCAATATTACTGGTCCAATTTATGGAATGAAAAAAAGAGACAATGTAAGACTAGTACTTACTGACACACCTGGGCCAAATAACAGTCGTGATGAATCTCATGCTCGTTTGACAATGTCTTTCATTCAAGATTCGCAACGTAGTCCTTTAATTTTATATATTTTAAATGCCACACAATTAGGCATTAATGATGATAAAAACTTATTAGAGCTAGTTGCTAAGGAGATCAAGAAAGGTGGCAAGCAAGCTAAAGATCGTTTTATTTTTATCGTAAATAAATGCGATGAATTTGATCTAGAGAAAGAATCTTTGGAAAAAGCTTTAGATAATGTAAGAGCCTACTTAATAGAAAATGGTATTCAAGATCCTTTGGTATATCCTATTTCAGCATTTGCAACCCGACTGATGCGCAATGATGAACAACAGTTAACAAGACGTGAACGTAGCAAAAAGAATGATTATATTGATCAATTTTTGGAAGATGAATATAACTTTATTAAGTATATGCCTTTAACGTCAAAGGTTGCACATAAGGTTGAAAATTTAAAGCTCATTGATGATGATGAGTTAAATACCGCATTAAAAAATAGCGGCATACCAGCTGTAGAAATGATGATAGATGAATATATTGAAAAATATAATCTTCCACACCGACTAAATCGGGCAAAAGAAGCATTAGATACCGCAATAGGGTTAGCATTAAATGAAGAGCAAATGAATGCCGCATTAGAACAAGATGAGAAAGAGTTAGAGAATATTTTAGCATCCATTAAGCATCTAGAAGCTAAGCGGGCTAAAGGTTTTGAAACAGCCTCATATAAGGCAAAACTTAAAGAACGTAAAAATCATGTCCCTGAGACTATTCAGTCTAAGATCAAATCACTAAGACGTGGAATAGAAGACAAATGGAGTTCGATTACTAATACCATGCAAGGTGATGTGAGTATTGATCAAGCGAATGACAAATTAGAAAAGTTAGAAGATGATTTGAAATTTAAATTTAATGAAGTCATTAATGAGTTGGATAATGCATATTTGGCTATGCAAAAAAATATTCATAAGGAATTAAATACAGAATATCAAAAGTATATTTCAGATATTTTTGAAGATGTGAAAGACTTGAAAATTCCTGTGTTGAGTGGATTAGAAAGTAAATTTAAAAATTTCGATATCGCAGTGACTAAAACTACGCGAAATGAAATCAAATCTCGCACTGTTGTAGTGGGGCAAAGAGAGGTTAAAACTTCAAAATGGTATAACCCATTTTCTTGGGGTAACAAGAAAATTGTAGATGTTACTGAGGAAAGAGAGTTCATTTCCTTAAAAACTGCTTGGGATAAACGTGGAGCAGAAATAAGAACGCAATTTAATAATCTTATTCAACAGGGTACAACGCATATCACTGAAGGTGGAAATAAAATTATTGATATGTATACAGAATTTTTGACTCAAGAGTTTGACAAAAAATTTGAGCAAATCATAAAAGAGATCAAAGGGAAAATTCAGGATAAAGATTTACGTATAAAAGCTATCGATCAGGCAAAATCTGAATTAGTTTGGATTGAGAAAATGCGTCAAGATTTAGATGATATTTTAAAGATTTAAGGAGAAATACCTAGTGTTTAAGTTAAAAGAAGAGATCATTGAAACTCTTGAAAATTGTAATCAAAAAACAGAAATAAAAAAATTAATTGAGATTGATTCGGATTTCGCTGAATTGGATCTTGATTATGGCGAATTAATTTCTACACATACTTTATATAATGAAAATGATTTTTATGGATCATTAGATCTATTAAAGAGAAATTTTAGTAAGGAGAGGCTTGATAGTGTAATTGGCATAAAACTTTGGTTAATTGATCATGAAATTCAAGGTTTTGTAGATGTTGTCCAAAATGAAACTATTGATATTGAAGAAAATTTCATTAACACTAACGCTAATTTAGAGGAAAGTGTAGATCAATTGAATCTTAAACAGAAAGAAAATAAATTTTCAAATAATTTATTTGATCATGCTTTTTCATCAAAAGATCTAGATAAGATTAAAGCTATTCTTTTAAATCTAATTATTGATCGAGAAGTTAGCACTTTAAAGTTGACAGAATATGGAAAAGTTCTTCATGAGAAAATTCCCGAAATATTTGAAGTTTATAAGGAAGATATTTTTAATGAAAAAATGAAGATCGATCAGGATAAATGGGATTCACAATATTTACAGGATCAGCATTTATCTTTACAGACAAATTTTTCCTTAGATCGTTATAACCACGTACTTGAAGTTAGAAAATTTCTAGGTATAAATAATGATGGCTTTTTGAATAATCCAAATCCAAATCCAAATGTGGAATCAGATAATGTGACTGATGATAAGAATCCTAATAGAGATGATTCTGGTAAAAGTATTATTGAAGAACTTCTTGATAAAATTGTTGATGGTTTGAATAAATTAAAAGATGTTGGTTGTAATTTAATTGAAAAAATTAAAGCTAAGTTTAAGTAATTTAAATAATAGGGGGGAGGATATGAATAATCAATTTAACCAAAAATTGGTAAGAGAGGAAAGAACAGAAAATTTAGAAAGATCATTATATTCAGCTGAATATATGATCAAGAAAAGTTATCTAACTGACTTACCAAACATGTCTATTCTCCCTACTTTTAATATTGAGCAGATTAATTTTAGTGCAGAAGTTCGTTTATTTAGATTAGAGCGTTTAGTACAAAATAATAAGCAATCAGTATTAGAAAGTTTAGTTGCTATTTACACTGCGCTTGGTAAAGCAGGTCATAGTATTTTCTTTATTTTTGAGAGTAATGGTGATACTACCCAAATTTATATTGGTGTAAAAAGTAAATCGGGAGATTTTGAAGGGCAGAATGCTGGTGAGTTGCTAAAGTCAACATTTGATGGGCAATTCTCCGGTAGTAAATTAACAGGAGTATTAAATACTGAATTAAAGGAAATTTTTCAAACTACCGTAAATCATGAAAAAAATGATTGTAGTGGTGTTACGGCTGTGACTTTGATTCCATCATTATCAGTAGATAATCGAGAAAACTTTATCCAAGGTATGGAGCGATTTATTGATGCTGCTGAAGGAAAGATCTATCAAGCAATTTTTTTAGCAGAAGCGGTCGAGGAAGCTGTTTTACATACTATTCGCCGAGGTTACGAACAAATATATACTCAAATATCACCTTATTCGAAGAATACATTTAGTTATTCAACACAAGAGTCAGAAAATATTGCTCATGTACTTGGTTCAAGCGTAACAGAGACTCTAGGTAAAAGCATTGCTTTAACTGAAACTAAAGGAACTAGTATTTCAAATGGGGTAAATGAAAGTTCACAACAAGGTTCATCTTCTTCCCGAAATAAAGGGGGAGCTGTAGCTAGTGCTGGGGCTGGTATTGGTATGGGAGTTGGTACAGCTATAGCTGGCCCTGCTGGAGTGCTTATAGGTGGGGCAGTGGGTGGAGTAGTTGGAGGCCTTGCAGGAAGTCTATTAGGATCTGACAGTGAAAGTTCATCTCAAACAAAAGGAACTAGCTATACAGAGTCTGAGAATCTTTCAGAAGGAAAAACTAGTACAAATACAAGTTCAACAGCTAATACATCAACGAAAAGTACAAGCAAGGGTACGACATACGGCACAAATCGACAGAGTACTATAGAATTTCAAAATAAATCTGTACAACAAATTCTCAATAAAATCGACCAAAATTTAGCAAGACTCGATGATGTCGAATCTTATGGCGGGTGGAATTTCGCTGCTTACTTTATAGGTGAAACACCTACCGTTTCTCATACTTTAGGTAGTATTTATTATGGTTTAATGAAAGGTGATGATTCGAATTCGGAAGCATCTACTATAACTACTTGGACTAGTGAGGATAAATCATTAATCTTAAAATACTTAAAAAATTTACAACATCCACAATTAAAAGTATCCACGCAATTAAATGTACAAATACCATTTTTAAGCCCGACGAGTTTATTGTCTACCAAGGAAATAGCGTTAACATTAAACCTACCTCATCACTCTACATCTAGTGTAAGTGTTGTTGAAACAGTACCTTTTGGACGATCAATTCAGTATCTAAGTGATATTAAAGCGTTTAATGAAAATGCGATTGATTTAGGAGTATTGCGTCATTTGTGGAAAGATTCTAATCAACCTGTGTTCTTAGAAAATAAGCAATTAACGCAACATACATTGGTATGTGGATCAACAGGATCAGGTAAAAGTAATACTTTATATACAATTTTAAAAAACTTACGCCAGCGGCAGATTCCTTTTTTAGTGATTGAACCTGTAAAAGGAGAATATAAACATGTGTTTGGTAATTATTCAGATGTTTCTGTCTATGGGACTAATCCGAAACATACTGATTTATTGAAATTAAATCCATTTAGTTTTCCAGAGGATATTCATGTCTTAGAACATGTAGATTATTTAGTTGAAATTTTTAATGTATGTTGGCCAATGTATGCCGCGATGCCAATTGTTTTGAAAAAAGCAATTTTATTGGCTTATCAACGGGTAGGTTGGAATTTAGATTTATCAGAGAATATACATAGACAGCAAATCTTTCCGACCTTCACTGATGTGTCATTGACACTGAAAGAGATTATTGAAGATTCTGCTTATTCTGAAGAAGTAAAAGGTAATTATATTGGTTCGCTAGAAACTCGTATTATGTCTTTGACGGATGGATTAAGTGCACAATTATTCACATCAAATGAGATAGATAATTCCATTTTATTTGATCAGAATGTCATCGTTGACTTAAGTCGTGTAGCTTCAGCAGAAACAAAATCGCTTATCATGGGTATATTAGTGATGAAGTTGAATGAATATCGTACGAGCCAAAATTTAGAAATGAATTCAGATTTAAGGCACATTACGATATTAGAAGAAGCCCATCACTTGTTAAAGCGTACAAGTATTGGCCAATCTACAGAATCCAATAGTTTAGTTGGAAAGTCAGTTGAAATGCTCAGTGATTCTATTGCTGAAATGCGAACTTACGGTCAGGGTTTTATCTTAGTTGACCAATCACCGAATGCATTAGATATTTCTGCAATTAAGAATACAAATACTAAAATTATTTTGAGGCTTCCTGAAGAGCAAGATCGCCAAGTGGTAGGAAGTTCTATTTCTCTAAAAGATGAACAATTAGCTGAGATTTCTAAATTACCTCAAGGCGTTGCCATTGTTCATCAAAGTCATTGGTTAGAACCAATATTATGTAAAATTAATTATTTTAACTCGGATCATTCTAAATTTTATTTTGAAAGGTCATTTGAAAATATTTTAACTAAAAAGCAAATTGAACAAGAGATATTGCTCTTTTTATTATTTATCGGTGAACGCTTGCCTTCAGATTACCGACAACCTAATCTAGATTTCCTTCTAGAAAATCTAGTCATTATTTCAGATACGGTAATGAGAATTGAGCTTGGACAGCTTTTACAAGGATGTAAAGATGCTAATTTACAATTGAGTATTAAGAACTTTGCTAAAATTAGTGAATATATTGTAAGAATATTAAATTTAGAGAATAAACTAGAAACATTATTAAAAATATCAGTGGATATAAAAGATTTTGACGAAAAATTAAATGAATTGATCTTTAATGAAGATTTTATTATTAAAAATCAAATCAAGCAGGCCTGTTTGAAATATCTAACTTGTATTGATAGTGGTTATTTAAAAGCTTATCAGACATGGGTAGAACATGTAAATAAACAAAATGTTTCTTGATAAAAGAGAAAATTATGGAATTAATTTCAGTATTGGCTTCTACTCTAGAGAAAATAAGTGAAAGTAGTGCATTGGAGAACACCTGGTATAAAGATTCAGCTATGGACCAGAAAGTTTTCTATGATATAGGACAGTTAGATCGACCATCTTATCTACAAAATAAGATGCATCTGACTGAATTATCGGATGAAGGCAAAGAGAATCTAAGAAATGAAGGATACGGTGAGAAAACATTAGAAGCTATTCGCTCTGAAGAGGAGGCGGATATTTATAATGAGGCTGGGCTAGAATCAAAAGAAATTAATGGTAGGGAATGCTTAGTTCGCTCTGATATAGATTATGAGCAAATTGATGATCGTGGCAGAACAAACCTAGAACGTATGGAAAAGGGATTGTCACCTTTAGATAAAGATGGTCAACCCTTTGAGTTGCATCATATTGGTCAAAAAATGGATGCTCCTTTAGCTGAATTGACTAAGAAAGAACATATTGCAGATGGTAATTACAACATATTACACGAATCAAAAGAGTCTGAAATTAGTCGTCCCGATTTTAATAAGGAGCGTGCAGATCATTGGAAAGCACGTGCAGCAGAAATAAAACAGGAAAGAGCAATCACATGAATATTTTAAAAGATTTTATTAAGTCAAATGCTATTGATGTTATTTCAGTTAGTGAAGAGCAAATTCTTCAAGCACAGCAGATTTTAAAACTTGATTTTGACACAGATTATTTATCTTATTTACAAATTTGTGGGCAATTAGAATTTGAATATTTGGAATTTTATGGATTAGGAGTTAATCCGAATTCACACTTGAATGTCATTAAAATCTATAGTCTATTAAAGGAAAATGATACTTATCCGAAAAAAGCATTGCCTCTTCTAGACCTTGGTGATGGTCACTATTCTATATATGACATAGAAACAGGATCTGTTTTGGAATGGACAAAAGATGGATTAGTGGGTCAATTAAGTCAAGATTTGGAACAGTATTTATTAAATACTTTAAATCAAGTGAAAGCATGAAAAAATTGGTAACTGTCATAAAAGATGTGAGTTAGTACAATTTAAATGATCTAAATATTCAAACTGAATTGATTGTCCCTTATAGACAGTAGTAAAAGTAGCATTATCCTTAAGCAAGCCTACCTGTAGCTACAAAAATCTATCCAAGGGATAGATTTTTGGTACGCAACAGGGCTTGTCAGGGGCGACCCCCTGAACCCCAAACATCATAGTTAAAATAAGTAGGGGCTTAAAATCTGTTTAGTGAATGTTTAACTTTTTAAAAAAGAAAGTGTTTATACCAACTTTAAAAAAAAGATTTATCGTTTCATTAATTTATTGAATAATTCAATAGAGTATTCTTTAATATCTAAATCATTACTTAATTTAGAAGAATCAATATTATCATCAATCCATTTTTTTAAATTATTTTCAAAAGCATATGGATTACTAAAAGATTTTAATTTTCTATTTATAGTATTAATTTCTTCCTGTAAGCCATAGTCGCTATAAAAAAAATCTAATAATAGAGTGTGTATTTCTTCATAGATTTCATCTTTTAGAATTTTAATCTCTTTTGATTTTTCTAGACTTTTATGGAAGTCTCTCAAATTCAACCTAGTATCCTTCAAAATGTCTCTAGGAGTCATATTAAGGGGTAAGTTTTCAACTTGAGGCTTATTGTAATTTTCATGTGTTTTCATGGTATTTATCCTTGAATGGATGATTTTATCTAAAAGATAGCTTTACTCATGTTTAGGACTATGAAAGAATTACTAGGTAAACGCCAATTTACAATAATTCCTACATATACGTTTAGATTTCTATCGTGTTGTTAGGAGAAAAAAGAGTTTTTTAAAAACTCTTTTTTTTATTTCGAAAAATTTCATTTCATAAAAAATCTTTCTTAATAAAAATATAGGCGCCTTCATATTATCTTGACAAATTTCTAGTGTTACATCGTGTAAAAATTTAACAAGGATCCGGATACATAAAGTATACAAAACAAGAAAATAAGGCAGTTTTCATTACAAATAATTACATTTGTTTTTTTACAACTTTAGTTGTTAGGTATTACAAGTTTTTTATTGGATTAAAAATTTTCTGTATATATAGAGGCTCAGATTCGCTAAATTAAATTTTCCTGCTATTTTTCCATTAATTCCACTTTTACGGTTCTAAAAAAAATTAATTTGCTAAAGTTTCTTTCAGTACTCAGTAATCTTGTTTGTAGCCATTCTTTAAAAAAGTAATGAGGTCTGTAGCTACAACCTAAATTAAGACATTACTGACACCATAATAAAAATAACAACAGGTGCAAGAATGAAACAAGGCAATCGAAATATTGTCAAAAGACTGAGATTTTTAGATCTACAGGCGGAGCAGCTTGAACAGTTGCTCGAGTGGAAAGGCATCAATTTTACTGACCTAGTCCATATGCTCATTGCACATGAATATGCAATGAGTCAGCCCTATGTCCCACGTGAAATTGAATCTCAAAACAGCGTTGTCCGTGCAAAGAATGTAGCTACAAAAGTCAGTCGTGTAGCCCCATCCTATTGCAAACTTGATCCAGCATTTCTGAGAGAGCTAGGTCGGATCGGGAATAATATTAATCAAATCGCTAAATCCCTGAATATCCTTTGTCTCAGCCAACAAAAACAGAAGATGGATTTTTCATATATCCAATGCTTGGCTGTCTTAGAAAATATTCAACAGCAACTCCGTCAGCATCTCGATCCTTTACCCATCCTCACACGTTCTGAATATCAGGTTGAACGTCGTAAAGAACAGGCTTTACGTTATGTGACAACCCAAAGGGAAGAGGCATGATTATTAAGTTTCTACCCCATGGCAAAGGTGATCCATTTCGTGCTGCTGCCTATGTGATGGATGATAAGGATCATTTGAATTTACCACGTACAGGTGTAGAAGTACTTCGTGGTGATCCGATGACCTTTGCCTCCATTGCACAAAGCTCACCGCATAAGTATCGCTATACCTCAGTGGTGATTGCATGGGCAGCAGAAGATGAAGTGGGTCTTGATGAAATTAACGAAGTACTCGATGCTTTTGAACAACATGCCTTTGCTGGTTTAAAGCCCCATCAGTATCACATGACGGCTGTGATGCATGAAGAGGAGAATCGATCGAGGCATATTCATGTCTTGATTCCGCGTCTTGAGCTCACCACTGAGAAATCTCTCAATATTGCACCGCCTGGACATCGGCATTACTTCGATCCACTCCGAGATTACTTCAATCATAAATATGAATGGGCAAGACCTGATGATCCTGCAAGGGCGAGAAGCTTACAACTCCAAGACCATGCATTGAAGCAGAATGCGGCTGCATTAAGAGCCAATCTGATTGAACAGCCCAAGGCAACACGGATTGAACTGATTAATCAATTTGTTGAACACCGTATGTTGCAAGGCATGGTGTATGACCGTCCTACCGTTCTACAAGCACTGTCAGAAATCGGCACGATTACTCGAATAGGACAAAACTATATTTCACTTCGTACCGAGGCAGGTACAGACAGATTAAAGGCTGCATATTATGACGAACAGTTTTACCTCTCAGATTACCTTGAAAATCAAAGAAGAACAGAAGCTCTTGGATCAACATCAATTGAAGATTCAAGAAAGCTTGCAGAACGGAATCGAGCATTGCGAGAAGCTGAGCAACGTATTCAAGAAGTACGAGCAAAACGCCAGCAGTACAATGAACGAACATATCGAGACCCTGAGCCAGTATCAGCATCAATTAGTCATGATCAACGAAGCACATGCCCAGTTGAGCCAACAATTGAAGAAGCTACAACGATACAAGACCAATCTCGAGGGGGAGACCGAACAGCAAAACAATCAGATGAACGAAATTCTCTTACAGATGCAAAGTCATCAACAATCACATTTGGAGATCTTAGAGGCGATAGAGAAAATCAAAAAATTGGTTTTGAATTCCTCGATGTCGAGCGACACACGATTCAAAGAGATCAGCCAACAACTCAGGATGAAACCCGATCTGAATACTATAGAAGAGATTCAGCAGGGCATCGCCAAAACACCTATCTTTATTTTAGTGCTATTGCTGATACTGACCTTCAGCAACAGTCTCATTTTAATCTACACCAATATAAGAGGTATCTAAATGCCCGAGTTCCATACCGAGTTACAACACCTAACTCAACAGCAATTTCAGTTGTTACAACAAGAAAATCAAGCTTTGAGCAGTTACTTGCAAGTGATGAAGGACGAGATCAAAGACGTAACCAATACAATCGAATTGCAGCAAACCTACCAAGACAAATTGCAACAATTGATCGAACAATTGAACAGCGAGTTACAGCACAAGGATCAGCAGATCCAACAGTATCAGAATTATTTATCCAGCAACATCGACGTGCCAGATCAAACAAACTTATCCAATATCTTGGTTCCGTTATTCAAAGAGTCTCTGGTTATCTATCTCCAATCAGAACAGTTTCAAATGCAGTGTCAGAGTTATATCGAGGCAAGACTCAGCAGTTACTCGAGCTGTTTAGAGACACTACATTCGATCAATTGGGCAAGTTTGCAATATCCCGAGAAAAGCATCGAAAAAGAGTTAGACAGTGTGCTGAACGAAGTCATGAATATGAGCAACGATTTAAGCAAGCTCATCAATTTATATCAACAGCGTTAAATTGGTCGATACAACGTATTTTTCCGAAAGATAATTTAAGCCACTTTATAAATAACATCGTGCAACAGCATCCTGATCAGGACTTCACTATGATGAGGGTCTATGCTGAAAGGGTGGATAATCAAATCACAGATCATATCCGTTTCTTAATGGATGAAAACAAAAAGGGGAATCGATATCCAACAGAGGAAAAACTAAAATTCACTCGAGAGTTTAGGTTATGTACGGAAAAACTCATTCAAAATATCCATCTATTTAAAACAGATGATCCAAATATCTTGGGTTTTTTAAACACAATGGATCATTATATGCAGATGATTGATCTCAATCATCCTCGACCACACTTGAAAGAAGAAAATTCACCTTTGATCAATGCGAATGATGCTTCAAGGCTTGATATCAAAGACTGTGTGAATGAACTTCGGTCTTACTTAGAACCTTATGGTCGCAAGAGATCTGCTGAAGAAAATGAGCGTAAACAAGACGTGCAAATCGTGCCTAAAACACCAGAACCCAAGAAAAATAACTTACGAGATTTAGAATTCTAAAAGAGGGAATGTTTTGACGCTAGGTCAAAACATTCCTTACCTATTAATACATTAATTTTTGAAAGTCGTCTGTTTAGGGCGTAGTTTTGTACGTTTCGACCACATTTCAGGATACTGAGCAGCTAGATGTGTATGTCCAGTTGCGTGGGAAGAACGACCATCATTCTGTTGAATACGATCTTCTAAGCGATCAATGAGAATATAAAGATCTGTAAGACGTTGCAGATCCTCGGTAGGGATTTTTTTAGCAACATTTTGGATAAGCTGTTTGACGATGAGCTTTGCTGAAATTTGATTTTGCATAATGATGCACTCCTAGATCGGGATATACACCACCACAACTAATTTCCACATAGATGAGGTGGCAACAGACAGGGGTGGAAATACTGAATCTAGGATCAGCCAACACGAAGTTGCCCTGTCATGCTGCCATAAAGACTGCATAAAACAGTAAGCAAAAAAATAGCCGCAAGTGCGACATTTCATGCACCTAGATCGTATCAGGTTTCCACGCCTGAACACAGATTTTGCTGTGTAATAAATAAGCTATCAGTGGTTAAAAAATGAGTCAACAGGCTTTTACGTCAGGTCAGGTGAGAAGAGTCGGAGAAAAAGTCATTCTTTATGTTTAATTTTTAAATAATTCAATATCTTATAATACATATTTATTTTATCTTTGCTCTTAAACACGATTAATAAGCCGATAAACGGTAGAAGTTATGTCCTAAAATTCAGGATAAATGTAACAAAAATTATGTAGTAAGGATTGTAGTAAGAAAAAACTATAATTTAGGATATATAATATAAAACATATAGATAGTGGTTTAGTTTGACGGACACCGCTTCCGCCAAATTTGAAAAGCCCTGACAATGTCAGGGCTTTTTTTATGTCTGAAATTATTTTTTAAGCTACACTATCCATTAATTGCTTCGCTCAATTATCTTTAATAATTGTTTGATTCATAATCTTTATTTTAGAATTAGACTGAAAAAAAATGATCTTTTTTTATCTACTTAGATGACGTATCGTCTCCAACAACTATTCTTAAATTATTGCTTTTTAATCCGTCAAAAGTAAAAGCATCAATAAAATAATTAATCTAAAAAATAGATTGTAAAAATTAAAATTAACAGTTTTACCGATTTAATTCTGATCTGTATATTTCTTCAACATAAAGAGCTTTTAGAGCAGCAAATTCGCTGCAATCTCCCGAAATGAGGAATGTGATCATGATGAAATTAGTTGTGGCTGTAATGACTGTTGGTTTATTAAGTGCATGTGCAACTTTTGATCCTGTACATTATGAAAAACAGCGTCAAATTGAAAATGCACAGCACTTACGTACTATGGGGTAATTTCAACATTTAACGGCTTAAAATAATCTGTTTGATGTGTATATATACGAAGATATAAAAAAGCCCTCAATATTGAGGGCTTTTTTATTGAAATAACACTTATTTGACTTCAGGTAAGTCAAACCAAATCACTTGCGCATCATCTAAAGCTTCAATTTTGCTAGCTTCTAGAAAGGCGATTGCGCCACCAGCTTCAACGGTATGTTGAGCAATTTTCACTGAGCCTGAAATGACATGCACATAGTTAATGTGTTGTGTTGCTTCAATGTCTAAAGATTGACCTTTAGAAATGACTGCTGTTTTCACTTCAGCTTGTTGGCGAATATGCATCGGTGCATTGTCATTCGGTCCAACAATTAAATGCCATTGATCTGGTTGATCACGTGGATCGCATTTAATTTGCTGATATGTCGGCTCTGCATCACGTTCGTTTGGAATGATCCAAATTTGCAATAAATGAACATCTTCATCACCTTGGTTCATTTCACTGTGACGAACACCAGTTCCCGCGCTCATCAGCTGCCATTCACCAGCAGAAATCCCACCATGATTACCCATACTGTCTTTATGGGTAATTGTACCTTTTAGCACGCAGGTTAAGATTTCCATATTGTCGTGCGGATGTTGACCAAAACCTTCATGCGCAGCAATTAAATCATCATTGATTACACGAAGAGCACTGATGCCCATATATTTAGGGTCATACCAGTTACCGAATGAGAAGCTGTGTTTAGATTCAAGCCAACCCATTTTTACGTGGCCGCGATTTTCGCTTGGATGTAAAAAAGCATTCATGGCATTTATCCTTATCTTAATTATTTAACATGAACACATTTTAGGATTTAGCCCAAAGTAGATATATAGCTTTTTAGCGACAATTCATCCTATATTTGCAACGATAAAGGGTGAATATGCCAGATTGTAGATATAAAAAAGCCTGCATGAAGCAGGCTTTTTTGAACAAACTTAATTATTCAAGGAACTTAACAGTTACGCCAGATTTTACTTTTTTACCTAAATCATTTGCGTCCCAGTTAGTCAAACGGATACAACCGTGAGACGCAGTTTTAGAAATTGCAGAAGGGTTAGGTGTACCGTGAATACCGAATGATTTTTTGCTTAAGCCAATCCAAATATTACCCACTGGGCCGTTAGGGCCTGGTGGTAAAGACAATGGTTTTTTATTGTTGCCTTGAACAAAGTTAGAAGGTGAGTAGCTGTACCAAGGGTTTGGTGCTACACCTGTAACTTTGTATGTCCCTGTAGGCGATGGAGTATCTGAACTACCAATCGTTGCAGGGAATGAGCCGATCATTTGGTTACGGCTGTTGAATAAATAAAGCTGTTTCGCACCTTTATGCGCAACGATTAAGTGAATATCTTCTGGAACTTCGTTACGAATGTTCGCTACAAGAATTTTTTCACCCGCTTTTTTAAATGTTGCTTTTGGATTTAATTTCTTTAAGAAATCTTCATCCATATGGAATTTTTCACCCAACATTTCAGTTACACGTGTGTAGTACAAGCCTTTCATTTTTGCTTGTAATGCATAATCGTGAGGAATGGAAGCTGCATATGGGCCTTTTAAGTCTGCCTCTGTCAGCGTGTATTCGATGAAAGCAGGCTTAGAACCTTGTTTAGCAATTAATGCATCCCAAGTTTCTTGAGTTAAAGTACCCGTTGGTTTTAATGCATTCATTTGTTGGAATGATGCAATTGCTTTTAATGTGTTTTTACCACTTGTACCGTCAATTGCACCCGGTGAAGCATGTGCATTGTTTAACATGACATGTGCACGTGCATAAACAGGGAATTGACCTTTACCAATATTGTCATACCACTGTGCATTGTTGAGATCATTTAAACCCCAAGCGGCTTTGGCAGCAGGTGTACTTGTTGTAGCTGGCGTAGATGTTACAGGTGCAGCACCGATATCAGCTTTCACATCTTCAGATTGTTGTAGGCTATCTAACGTTTGAGAAGCCTGATTCAAATCTTCTTGTTCTTGAGCGCTGATTTGATTTGCAGCTGAAGAAGCTTCAGTCGCGAGTGGATCAATTGGATCCTGCACGGCAACATTGCTTACTTTTTTTGGCGTTAATGGTTGTTCAGCAGTAGATGCGGCAATAGCTGTACCAGCAAATATGCAACTTAGGCTCAAAGCGAGCATTGTGCGAACGAACATGTAATTCAACCTTAAGAATTATTCATTTACTGTGTATAAAAAATCTAGCTAAGTATTACAGAAAAAAAGTGGAGATGCAGTATTTGTTTTGTGTAAATATCATTTTTGGCACTAAAGGTGATCGGTTTTTAAATGCATGAGAAGTTATTAAATTTACGACCTTTTTGTTATGATGATTGCAATGTCAAATATAGTTGGGAAAGTGAATGACGACCTTAAAGAATGATCGTTTCTTGCGTGCCTTATTACGTGAACCGGTAGATGCAACTCCGGTGTGGATGATGCGTCAGGCAGGCCGTTATTTACCTGAGTATCGCGAAACACGTAGCCAAGCTGGTGATTTCCTATCTCTTTGTAAAAATACAGAATTAGCTTGTGAAGTGACTTTACAGCCTTTGCGTCGTTATGATTTAGACGCAGCAATTTTGTTTTCAGATATTTTAACCGTGCCTGATGCACTTGGTTTGGGATTATATTTTGAAGCGGGTGAAGGCCCTAAATTCCATAAAACCGTTCGCACCGAGCAAGATGTTGCTAACTTACCAAAATTCAATGCTAAGTCTGATTTAGACTATGTGATGAATGCAGTATCTACGATTCGTTCTGCATTGGGTGGTCAAGTTCCACTGATTGGTTTCTCGGGTAGTCCTTGGACATTGGCAACTTATATGGTTGAAGGTGGTTCAAGTAAAGACTTCCGTTTCACCAAACAAATGATGTATGCACAGCCTGAAGTTTTACATGCATTATTAGATCGATTAGCGGATGCAGTCATTGAATATCTAAATGCGCAAATTGATGCTGGTGCACAAGCTGTTCAAATTTTTGATAGTTGGGGTGGGGCATTAGCACACCGTGAATACATTGAATTTTCACTGAACTATATGCAAAAGATTGTTGCAGGTTTACAACGTGAAAAAGATGGTCGTAAAGTCCCTGTGATTTTATTCACCAAAGGTGGTGGTCAATGGCTTGAGCCAATGGTCGCAACAGGTGCAGATGCATTTGGTCTCGATTGGACAACACCACTGCATGTGGCACGTCAAACAGTGAATGGTCGTGCAGCCTTGCAAGGTAATTTAGATCCTGCAACGCTTTATGGTTCACCTGATGCGATTGCTAAAGCGACACGTGCCATGTTGGATGATGCTTATGCCAATGGTGAAAAAACTGGTTATGTTGCAAACCTAGGTCATGGTATTACCCAATGGGTAGATCCTGCAAATCCGAAAGCGTTCGTTGATACTGTCCACGAATACAGTGCGAAGTACCTTTAAGTAACAGTCCACACGCTTAGGAATTAGGGTTTAGGATTCAACCGTGATCAGCATTTTAAAATCATGTTTTGAGTTCTCATATAAGGCAGCTTCGGCTGCCTTATTTGGGATATTACTACTCATAGCATTTGCGTTGACAGCCTCAATGGGTAGTCAAGAATATTTTGGCTTTTTCCGCTACGATTATTTATTGTTTTATGCGCTGCTTATTCAGGCGTGTTTGCTTTATCTCAAATTGGAATCTTGGGCTGAAGCAAAAGTAATTGCGCTGTTTCATATTCTGGCTATGGGCATGGAAATTTTTCTAACCCATCCCCAAATTGCTTCATGGCAATATCCACAGCCAGCAGTGTTTAAAATTTTAACTGTGCCTTTGTTTGCTGGATTTATGTATTCAGCTGTGGGAAGTTTTTTCGCACGTTCTTTGCGTTTATATCAGGTTTCATTTATTGCCTTACCACGATTTAGCAATATGTTGGCTTTGGCAGTGTTGTCATATTTGAATTTTATGACCAAATTTTTTGTGCCAGATATTCGTTTACTCCTTTTTGTTTGGAGTGGTGTGATTTTTTGGAAGACTAAGTTACGTTTTCAATTACAACATCATCAAATACAACTTCCGATGTTACCGGTTTTATTGTTATTGGCATTTATTATTTGGATTGCAGAAAACATCAGTACTTTTTATAAAATTTGGCTCTACCCAAGTCAGGTTGACGCATGGCACATTGTGGGCTGGGGCAAATTAGGTTCTTGGTATTTATTGCTACTTTTAAGCCTGGTTTTGGTGCTAAAAATCCTTGGAAATCGTGATGAAAAAGGTGTTTGGAAGTTAAAAAAATAGTTAAATCAGGGTCTTATTGTTAATATGATGTTTTAGATAAAAAGTTTTGCGTTATCTGAAATATCACGCTAATCTAAACTCGTGTAATAAAAATTACACATGTTTTAATAATTAAAAACAATGGAATATAATTCCCTGGAGAAGTGCTATGTTAAAAAAATTAGCTTTAGCTGCCGTTGTAGCGGCAGGTTCTACAGCAGCATTTGCTGACCGTGACGTAGGTTGTGGTGTTGGTTCTCAAGTATGGGCTGGTCAATCAGGTAAAATTCCTAAAATTTTAGCTGCAACGACAAACGGCATTTTTACTAACCAGCTACTAGGTATTACTTTTGGTACCTTAGGTTGTAGCGGTACAGGTACAGTGACTGCTCAAGCAGTAACATTTACCAATGAAAACGCTGAATCACTAGCGCGTGATATGGCGGTTGGCCAAGGTGAGAGCCTAAACGTTCTAGCTGAACTTCTAAATATTCAATCTACCGATAAAGCACGTTTCTTTGCTGTATCTAAAGCAAATTTTGCTGAAATTTACTCAGCAGAAAACCAGTCTTCTCTACAAGTGCTTGCATCATTACAAAGTGTAATGGCGAAAGACGATGTACTTAAAGCATACGTTTAATTGATGCTTATAAAACCCTGTCTTATGGCAGGGTTTTTTATTACCCAAAATATATAAAAATGGATTTGAATATAACTGAATGAAATCAATTGCTTTATTTTGTACCTTTATTATTCCGAGCATGATTTATGCACAGCAGATCGATAATTTAAATCCTGCTGAGATACAGCATTATCTTCAAATTGCTCAATTTAAAAAATTGTCAGAGCACATCAGTTGGCAAAGACTGCTATATACCGATAATAAAGGACAAAGTGAAGTTACCTATTCAGGCTATTTTCTTGCTGAAAATGGCCGTAATGATGCTCATGCTGAATTAAATGCGGATATTCAAGCTTTGTTTCAAAGTGCAGAACCGAATCAATCGATTCGTTGTAAATTTCCTGCACGAAGCCAGTGGTTAATGCAGCAACTGAATATTTCAAATGATCAATTGCCACCAGTGACATGCCCTGAATTTGATGAATGGTTCGGTAAAATTAGGCCTTATAAAGCCACTTTAATCTATGCTACGGACTTTATGGGTAATCCAACCTCAATGTTTGGTCATACATTATTGCGCCTTGATCCCAAAGATCAAAAAGAATTAAATTTGGTTTCTTACGCAATTAACTATGCGGCTACTGTTGCTGGAGAAGATAACTGGTCATATGCATGGAAAGGATTAACGGGCCAGTATCCTGGTGAATATTCACTCATGCCTTATTATCGAAAAGTAAAAGAATATGGTGATTTTGAAAGTCGTGATTTGTGGGAGTATGAACTGGCTCTAACGGAGCAAGAAACCAGTTTCTTGGTAAAACATATATGGGAAATGCAGCAGGTGAGTTTTCCATATTATTTTGCTAGTGATAATTGTGCTTATCGACTTTTGGGTTTAATTGATTTGGTTCGACCAAGTTCAAATTTAAAAGAACAATTCAAGGTTGCCTCAATCCCAGTCGAAACGATTAAAGAAGTTGATAAACAAGGTTTAATTAAAGCTGCAATTTACCGTCCAGCCTTAGAAACGCAATTATTATCTCAGGCACAGCAACATGGTTATCACTTAGCGCGAGAAGCACAGCGACTCTCACTCGTTGAACCAGCTAAGATGCAAAATGTAATTGGTACTTATAGTAAGCAACAACAAGCTAAAATTTTAGAAATGGCTTATGACCATTTATATTTACAATTGATTGGTCGTAAAGTTGATGCAGAATTTGCGCAACCAAGACTTCGTCAAATATTGGCATTACGTAGTCAATCAGATATTGAAAAACAACGGATTGAGCCTGCTATTCCGAGCCTAGATCCAGTAAAAGGTCATCACGCGCGTACTTTCGATGTAGCGCTTGGTGAAGTACAAGGTGAACAGTTCCTTGAGTTGAGTCATCGTGAGGCCTATCACGACTTGATTGATCCGCAAGGTGGTTTTCGTATAGGGACACAACTGATGTTTTGGAACGGTTCTATTGAGTACCGTGAAGACATGTTAAAGCTCAGTCGTTTTGATTTTCTGTCAGTTAATTCATATAACCCGATTACACCGTTTAAAACGCCATTGAGTTGGGGTTTTAATTTGGGTTGGCAGCAAGCTTCCGTTGATCAAGGTCAATTCAGTGAAACTGAGCAACATGGAGTGGCTGAGCTAAAAGCACAGTCAGGCTACAGTTGGGCAGATCAGGCAAGGACTCATTTATGCTATGTGCAAACCCAAACGCAATTTCAAGTTGGCAAAGCACTGGATAAAGGTTGGCGTGCTGGTATTGGTCCAACATTGGGTTGTCAAAATATCTGGTCAGAGCGAGTCAATACCTTGCTACAAGCAGAATTACCTTATTGGGAAGATTTGCATCAGTGGAATTTAAAAATTAATGCTCAAGTTCAATACCTGCTTAATCAGCAAAATGCGTTAAGGCTGGGTTATGAATATCAACAACAAGACACGAAGGATTGGGACAAATTTAAATTGAGTTATACCTTCTTCTATTAATTTTTAAGATAGATAAAACTTGATGATTCATTTAAATATGTTTTTTTATGTAAGTAAAGCACGGTATCATCTCTAGCTTTTATGCCGCTGTGGTCTATCTCCCATGAATCAAGAATGTATTACAGGTCTGTGTCAGACTTGGAAGAATATTTGTGAGCAATATACTGCTAAAGAACATCAAGCGGCTTTCAAATTTATTGAAGAACATGTTGAATATTTGGTAACGGTTTTTTATCAACAAATGGTGAAAGAGCCTGAATCTGCCGAATTTTTTAAAGACGATATTATTCAAAAAAGACTAATAGATACACTTCGTAAATGGTTGCTTGAAACCTTTCAGGTTGCAATGAATACCCACTATGAACAGTCTGTAAAACGCCAGCAAAAAGTCGGTGTTGTACATGCACGTGTGGGTATTCCATCATGGTTAATCATGCGAGGAGTGCGTGAAATTGAACGTAATGTTTTTGAAATATTAGAGCAGAAATCAGAACAACAAAATCTGCATATGTGTAGCTACATTGTGCAGATCATGGGCTTCAGTACTGAAATTATGTGTCGTTCTTATGAAGCGAACACAGAAAAAAGTCAGGAAATAAAGCACAACTATCGCTTATTTTCAGCGATGCAAGATGTTGCTGTACATAAAGATAAACAACGTGGTTCATTACTCGATTGGGAAAATGAACTGATGTTTAAAATATTCTCTGGAAGCTTAGGTTTTTATCACCCGTTGTTCTCAAAATCTGAATTTGGCTTATGGTTTATTCATAAAGCATCTTATGCATTTTCAGGGTCTGAACAAGTGCAGTTGATTATTGATCGAATTTATCAAGTGGATGAGCTAACGCAGCAAGCCATGCAAATGATGGACAGGGATCAGCTACAACAGGTGATCCAAAATATACGTGAATTAAACCGTGAAATTCAGCATTTGGTTGATCAATTGTTCCAAGTGGCAGAGTACATTGAGTCAGGCAATGATTCATTGACGCAACTTCTCAATCGGCGTTATTTAAATACCATCGTCTCTCGTGAAATTAGTTTTGCACGTCAAAACCATACACCTTTGTCATTGTTGGCTTTTGATGCAGATTATTTTAAAAGTATTAATGATAAATTTGGCCATGCAGCAGGGGATATGGCACTGAAATTTATTGCCGAAGCATTACAGCGATTTAGTCAAGGCAGTGATTATGCTTTCCGTATTGGGGGGGAAGAATTTTTATTATTGTTGGTGGATACTGAAATTGATCGTGCAATGAGTATTGCAGAAAATGTAAGACGCTATATTGAACAGGGTTTAATTCGCACGGCTCAAGGACAACAATTTAATTTTACAGTGAGTGTGGGCTGTGTGCTGTACGATGGTCATCCAGATTATCAACGTTTTCTTGATGCTGCAGACCATGCCTTATATGCGGCGAAAAACAATGGTCGAAACTGTATTTACGTTGCTAAAACTGATCCGCAAGCAACATGCTCTGCATCTTAAATGGATACTCACTTAATTTTGCTTTGTATAAAATCTAAAAATTTTGCTTTTTGCTCTATATACATGGGATGAATTTTAGCTTCATCCCATTTTTGTTTAAATACTCGTGCAGTAGCAGCTTTTACGGGATCCTCTTTTTGTCTTGGAAGTTCTTCGCGTCCATGTGCACCACTTAAACCCTTTTTATCATCAGGGACTGGACCCTCATATTTTTTACCACCTTTATGGTTAGCATAGCGACGTGCACGTGTAAAACCCATCTGTAAAAATTTACGTGCCATATCTGCACCGACAAAATCTTCAGCGCCCAAATACTCTTCAAAGAGCTGCCAAATTTTGGTACTGCTTTCGATGGCTTTTTCTTCATTAGCAAATCGCCAATAGGGCAAAATTTCAGATTTATAAGGCTCTACGAGTAATACACCTTGTTCACCACGTCCAATTCTATAAAGTTCAGGGTGTTCGCGAAAATTTATTTTTTTAAAATCTAGACTATAATCAAAACTATTGGAATGAACGCGAGATACACGCTTAGGTGTGGGGATGGATTTCTTATTCATATTCACTCCATTACAACCTTACTCTATTTCAACCTTAAGCTAAAAAAGTAGCCCCATTTGGGGGCTACTTTTTATTTTGTCTTTTTGCTGGTAGATTTGGCTTTGGTTGTCTTGGGTTTTTCTCCCTTAGACTTGCTTGCCTTAGCATCCGTTTTCTTTTCTGTTGAAGATTTTTTGGTTGTTTTCTTCTCAGCTTTTGGCTTTTCCTCTTTAACCTTAGTGCTTGTCTTTGATGTGGTGGCTTTTTTAGGGGCCTCTTTTTTGTTGGCTTTAGATTTCGGCGAACTTTTAGTTGACGCAGATTTTTTAGCTTTTACTTTTTCATCTTTAGTTGCAGCTTCTTTTTTAGAAGTGCTGTCCTTAGATTTTTTTCAGCAGTTTTCTTTGTTACTTTGTTTGAATCTTTACTCGATGCTTTAGCTGATTTTTTTGCTTTATCCTCATTTTTTTTTACAGTTTTTGCCGTAGTTTTCGCTGTCTTTTTCTCATCTTTTTCAGTTGTCTTTTTTGCGGCTACCATAGTGATCACCTTTAGTTAGTAAAAAAGAAAGTAGCAATGAATCTAAAGGATTCATCTTGCTTTCAATGTACAGATTAATCTTAAATAGGGGGGGGAAAATCATGTTATGAAATGTTTAATTTACGAACAGAAATACATTAAGTAATTGATATTAATTTTATGCGGTAGTTTTGAGTTACAAGTCTTACAGCAAGGTTACAAACAACATTTTTAAAAGATATTTTTGAAAAAAAAATATCTTGGGCGATCAAACTTCAACGACTACAAAGTATTTTTTTACAGTTTCTACTACTTCGAAAGTGCCGATAAAACCGGGTGGAATTACGCCTGCATTTCCAGCTTTCACTTCTATATATGTGCCTTCTTGGTCGTGTATACGAACTACGCCTTCAATAACTTGAAAGAATTCTTGTTTGTTGTTGGCAAAATGAATATTCCATGCCCCGACTTCACATTGCCATATACCACAGTCCATATTGGTATGAGCATATAAGCTTTGGGTTTCTCGTTTAGGATTACCATGTATCAAACGATCAGGCCGAGGGTAGTCGATGCTTGAGTCAGCTTGGGTTAAACCTTGACCTGCTAAATATAATTGCGTCATTGTTTGTCCTAAATTGAGTCATCTAAGTATAAAAAATTACAGCATATTTAATCACACACAAAAAAGCCTCAATAGATTGAGGCCTTTTTATATCGCAGAATTAATAGCTTTCTGGAACTGCACTTAAAAATTCACGACGTTCTTCTTTATTGGTTTTAAAGTCACCGACAAAAGAAACAGTACGTGTCGTAGACTCTTGTTTACCAACACCGCGCATCATCATACACATGTGAGCTGAATCAATCACAACCGCAACACCGCGCGCACCAGTGACTTCAGACACCGCTTCAGCAATCTGCTGAGTGAGGTTTTCCTGAATTTGTAAGCGACGTGCAAACATTTCCGTGATGCGTGCAAATTTAGACAAGCCTAAAACATTACCTTCTGGAAGATAAGCAATATGGACACGACCATAGAATGGGAGAAGATGGTGCTCACATAAAGAATAGAATTCGATATTTTTAACTAAGACCATTTCACGGTTATCGGATGGGAAAACCGCATTGTTAGTCACTTCTTCAAGCGTTTGTGTATAGCCTGAAGTTAGATACGAAAAAGCTTTAGCAGCACGCATAGGCGTATCTTTAAGACCTGGGCGATTTAGATCCTCACCAACGGCAGTTAGGATATTTGCGTAGGATTGCTGCATAGACATAAGACGTGTTCACTTACACTGAGAGATTGAACAAGGTCGGCATTGTAGCAGAAAACTATTACAATGCCTTCTTTTGGGGTAAATTCCGATTACTGTTTGAACTGTGGGTTCTTTTCTGCACGTTTGAGCAGAACTAGAACAGCTCCTGTGCCACCTTGTTTTTCAGGTGCACTGACAAAAGCTAAAACATCACGGTGTTGACGAAGCCAACTATTCACATAGGTTTTTAGAATTGCTTCAGGGCCTTTACCATGCACAATTTTAATCACATTTTGATTTTCTTCTTTGGCCATTTGAATAATTTGCAGCACGGCAGAACGGGCTTCTTCCACTGTACAACCATGTAGGTCGACCGCTTCAAACCAACGTAGATTACCAGCTTTCAAATCTTCAAAAACTTTGTGCTGCAAAGTTGCAATGCGATAGCTTAAAGCCGCTTGGCTCGCCACAGGGTTGAGCATTGCTTGGGTATCTGACAACAAAGCATCATCAGTTTCCATTGGACCTATAGCCGCAGCTCGTTTAGCCAACGTTTGCGCATCGGGTTTCTTACGGCCAACTTTATCTATTTTTGCAATATTGCCTGCATCCATTTTTTGGACACCTTGCATTTGCTTTTGAAATAATGCTAAGTCATCTTCCTGCTCTTGCTCAACAGTTTTGGCTTTTGGCTCAACATGCTTCGCTAGGGCAGTAGAATGTGGATTCGTGATTTGCTTTTTAAAGGCTTTCAATAAATTGAATTGATCTTTAGAGAGCGAAGAATCGTGTTTGCTCATATTTAAACAATAAAAAAAACGGCAAAAATGTAGATAAATTATAGCTTGAAATAGCCATAATTTGAACTGAAATGGATTCAATGCATTTTATAAATAGCGAATAAATAAAATTGAATTTGTATAAGTGAACAGTTGGTTATTAGATCTGTTAAAAAATGTGGGTTAATTAGTCTCGATACGGTGTATGGCAGTCTCTAAATCGTAAAAATGTTGAATTTGTTCGTCAGCGATAAAGCAATTTTGTTGGTTATTTGAATTGAAAAAGATCGTGCGCATTCCTACATTTTTTGTACCGGCAATATCTGCAATTGGATTGTCTCCAATAAAAATACAATCTGATGGATTACAATCAAACTGTGTGCAGACGTAGAGAAAAATTTCAGGTTGAGGCTTTCTCATCTGTAGAGCTTCAGATACAAAAATCCCAGAAAAATATTCACTTAGTCCTAAAGCGTAAAAATTATGCTCTTGAAAGGGTGTTCGACCATTGGATATCAATCCTAATTTATATCCATTTTGGTATAAGTGTTTAATAGTGATTTCTGCATGCTCGAAAGCAACAGAAAATTTATTAAAATCACTAATATAAATGGTGAGTAGTTCATTTACAGTATATTTTGTAAAGTTGAATTCAATACTTAATTGATGATAAACCTGATCTTTCCAAACTCGTCCGTGATCATCAAGTTCAATAAATCGCTGTATAAATTTTTGTTTAGAACTCTGTGGAATCAGTTGCAAGAAATTAATCTGCCAATTCAAAATCTATATAGTGATTCATCGCGATTTAAAATGGTTTGGTCTAAATCAAAAAGTAGAATTTTTTTCATGCCATGGTTTATAACGAATAGTAAACGAGCATCAAGTATTTATGATTTTGACTTTTGATATTGTAATTAGATGTTGATGAATATTTTGAATTTAGGCTGAATAAAAGTTCAGGGAGAAACATCACCCTGAACTTAATCGAAGATTAAACAGTCTTTGGTGTACCAAACAACCCTTTAAATGCCTGATCAGGGCGAGGTTGTTTCATAAAGCTTTCACCTACCAAGAAGGCATGAATGTCATGTTCCTGCATCATTGCGACATCAGTAGGTGTTGCAATACCGCTTTCTGTTACAAGTAGGCGAGAAGGCTCAAGTAACTTTTTCAAACGTAAAGATGTATTTAAATCCACATCAAATGTTTTTAAATTACGGTTATTCACACCCAACAAGCAACGATCTGAAAGTTTTAAAGCACGTTCCAGCTCATCTTCATCATGCACTTCAACCAATACATCTAAGTTATGCTCAAAAGCTGTTTTAGACATTTCTTCCAATTGCTGATCTGACAAACAAGCCACAATTAAAAGAATACAGTCAGCATGTAATGCACGTGCTTCAATCACACCATAAGGGTCAATCAAAAAGTCTTTGCGCAGGGCTGGCAAGTCACAGTGCGAACGTGCGATCTGAATGTTTTCATCAGCACCTTGGAAAAAATCGACATCAGTTAATACAGATAAACATGCCGCACCTGCGTCTTGATATTGCTGTGCAATTTCAGCAGGGTTGAAGTTTTCACGAATAATGCCTTTAGACGGAGATGCCTTTTTAATCTCAGCAATGACACCAGGACGTTTTGAACGGAGGCTTTCAGCAAAGCCACGTAGAGGTGTTGCTGCTTGAGCAAGTTCTTCAACATCTTTATAACTGCGTTGCTTAAGACGGGCAGCAAATTCTTCTTGTTTACGGTCTACAATTTTACCCAAAATTGTATTTGCGATATCTACCATGATCTGTGTCCTAATCTTAAGCTTCGTATTCTTTTAAAGTTTTAGTAAATTCAGACAAAATGCCCATTTTTTCTAAGGCTTGACCGCCATAGATAATGTCATGTGCTAATGCAACACCTTGTTTATAGCTTTTGGTTAAACCTGAAACATAAATGCCTGCGCCTGCATTCAGCGCAATCATATTTGCCGCTTTTTCACCGAGTGCTGATTTTTTCTTGCCTAGAGCATCTTTAATTAGTGTCAAACTTTCTGCTGAGCTATCGACAGACAAACCGGTTAAAGTTTGCGATTCAATATCAACATTTTCAGGTTGAATTTCCCATTCTGTGATTTCACCATCTTTAAGTTCAGCCACATAAGTTGCTGAGGCAAGGCTAATTTCGTCTAAACCATCACGCGAATGAACCACCATGACATGTTCAGCACCGAGTTGTTTCAACACTTCAGCCATAGGGCGACATAACTCATTTGAAAACACACCAATGACAAAGCGTTTTACTCCAGCCGGATTCGTAAGCGGGCCAAGTAAGTTGAAAATGCTACGGAAACCGAGTTCCTTACGTGGGCCAGCAGCATATTTCATTGCTTTATGATGATTTGGCGCAAACAAGAAACCGACCCCCATTTCACGGATGCAGCGTTCTGTTTGTTCCATGCTTAGGTCGAGATTAATGCCGGCTTGTTCAAGCAGATCAGAGGAACCTGATTTTGAAGACACGCCACGGCCACCATGTTTAGCAATGGTTGCACCCGCAGCAGCAACGACAAAACTTGACGCAGTTGAAACGTTAAATAAGTTTTGGCCATCGCCACCTGTACCGACAATATCCACCAAATGTGGCAGATCACTGACATCAATTTTAATCGCAAACTCACGCATCACACGTGCAGCGGCCGTAATTTCGTCAATACTTTCGCCTTTTAAACGTAAGCCCATCATTAATGCGCCAATTTGTGCAGGGCTTGCTTCACCTTGCATAATCGTGCGCATCACCTCTTCCATTTGTGGTTGAGTAAGCTCAATATTTTTAGTGATGTTATTTAAAGCTTGTTGAATATTCATAATTGTTTCGCACCGAATTACGCGTAAATTTCTAAGAAGTTTTTAAAGATTTGATGACCATGCTGACTCAAAATGGATTCAGGGTGAAACTGCACGCCTTCAACAGGCAATGTCTTATGTTTTACACCCATGATTTCTTCTATAGAGCCGTCATCTTCATTGGTCCAGCAAGTGACTTCTAAGCATTCTGGCAGAGTTGCTTGATCTATCACTAAAGAATGATAGCGTGTTGCTGCGAATGGAGAAGGGAGGTTGCTGAAAATACCTTTATCGCTGTGATACATGTCTGATAAACGACCATGCATCACTTTTTTAGCGCGAATAATCTCACCACCAAATGCTTGCCCAATGGCTTGATGTCCAAGACAAACACCAAGTAAAGGAATTTTGCCAGCGAAATGCTGAATTGCAGGAATAGAAATGCCTGCCTCAGAAGGTGAGCAAGGGCCAGGGCCAATGACTAAATACTTCGGTTGCCATCGTTCGATATCTTCCAATGTCACGGCATCATTACGTACTACTTTTACTTCCTGATTTAACTCGCCAAAATATTGAACGATGTTGTAGGTAAAAGAGTCATAGTTGTCGATCATCAAAAGCATGAGCGTTTTAACCTTTGAAATTTATGCACTTAACTGTGCTTTAGTAAGTCCGAATAGCTTCTAAATTTTTTACATCAACCTAAATGATGCTGTTATTTAGGCATGCTAAATAGCTAAAAATTTAGAAGTTCTGCAATCATAGCAAAAAATATACATTTTCTGCTGAACAATTTCTCAGAGCTGCTTTGAACATTGTGTTTGTGTCTTATTGTGAATGCAAAGGATAGGAAAATTAGCTGGCTGAATTAAAGTGAAAATAGAGTACAAGTGTGAATTTTAAACATATAGAAATAAAATATAAAAAATAAAGTAAGTAACTAACTAAAAGAATGTCTAATACTTATGATAAAAGATGTGTTGTTTTGAAGCAAAATCACCAAAATGGAGCATATTTTTTAACTGAACTTAATGAATGAAGATGCGATAAATAGGGCTATTGGGGGTTTTAAATAAGCATTTATTCCATATATTTTTGCTCAATTAGGATCTTTTATAGTCGCTTAAATTGATTAATTACATGTGATAAATCTATTAAGTAACTAGTTTATATAAGAATTAGCATTTATTGAGAATAAGTATCAAAAAATAAAGTGTTTTACTTTACAAATTTGTATTTTCACTCAAAACAAACAAGCATCAAAATGGTGCGCACCATTTTGATACATCGGCATATTCTTTTTAAACAAATGCGATGAAGAGTGGTTGAATATGGTGCATTTACTGTTACACACAGTATAATAGCCTCAAAGTGAGGGGTGTAAATCTTCTATTCTGATAAGGAATTCAATATTTTAACTTTGCTTTTTAAAGTTGGTACGGTAATTGCTTAATAACTACCAACTACTAACACGCACTTGAGTGTGCACAAAAAAATCATCGGAGCAAAATGAGCATGGCGAACAAGGTCCTTCAACTCATCCAAGAAAGTGGCGCAAAATGGGTCGATTTTCGTTTCACGGACACTAAGGGTAAAGAGCAGCACGTAACTTACCCAGCAGATACAATTGACGAAGATACGTTTGAAGACGGCAAAATGTTTGACGGTTCGTCAATCGCTGGTTGGAAAGGTATCGAAGCGTCTGACATGATCCTTCGCCCAGATGCTGAAACTTGCTTCCTTGATCCGTTCTTTGCTGAACCGACTGTAGTGGTAACGTGTGACGTAATCGAACCATCTACTGGCCAAGGTTATGAACGTGACCCTCGCTCGATCGCTCGCCGTGCAGAAGAGTATCTAAAATCAACTGGTATCGGTGATACTGCATTCTTCGGTCCAGAACCAGAGTTCTTCGTATTTGACGAAGTGAAATGGGACATCGACATGTCTGGCGCTCGCCACACATTGATCGCTGAAGAAGCTGCTTGGTCTACAGGTAAAGATTACGAAGCTGGTAACTCAGGTCACCGTCCACGTGTTAAAGGCGGTTACTTCCCAGTACCACCTGTTGATTCTTCACAAGATATGCGTGCAGAAATGTGTGCAAAAATTGAAGACATCATGGGCCCAGGCCGTGTAGAAGTACATCACCACGAAGTTGCATCTTGCCAGCTTGAAATTGGTGTTAGCTTCAATACGATGGTTCGTAAAGCGGATGAAGTTCAACAGTTTAAATATGCTGTTTGGAACGTTGCGCACCAATATGCTAAAACTGCGACTTTCATGCCTAAACCAATGGTTGGTGATAACGGTTCTGGTATGCACGTTCATATGTCTATCTCTAAAGATGGCAAGAACTTGTTCGCTGGTGATGAATATGCAGGCCTTTCAGAAATGGCATTGTACTTCATCGGTGGTGTGATCAAACATGCTCGTTCATTGAACGCGATCACTAACCCATCGACTAACTCGTACAAGCGTTTAGTACCACACTTTGAAGCGCCGATTATGCTTGCTTACTCAGCACGTAACCGTTCAGCTTCTATCCGTATCCCTTACGTTTCTAGCCCTAAAGGCAAACGTATTGAAGCACGTTTCCCAGATCCAATGATGAACCCGTACTTAGGTTTCGCTGCATTGTTGATGGCTGGTCTTGACGGTATCCAAAACAAAATTCACCCAGGTGAAGCTGCTGATAAGAACTTGTACGATCTTCCTCCTGAAGAAGAAGCAAAAATCCCTACAGTGGCGCATAGCCTAGACATGGCGCTTGAAGCTCTTGCAGCTGATCATGACTACCTACTTAAAGGTGGTGTGTTCACTAAAGAAATGCTTGAAGCGTATATCGAGCTTAAAACAGAAGAAGTACGTCGTCTTAACACGACTACTCACCCAGTTGAATTCGACATGTATTACAGCTTGTAATTCAACTCTGAATTTCACTGTAAAAAAACCCGCCTTGTGCGGGTTTTTTTGTATTATCAATATATTGTTTTTCTAAAAAGTAGCGATGTATGGCACAACGTAAAAAGCACACTGGTTTTTTCCCGTGGATTGATCCGCAAGACCATACTAAAGGCTTTAAATTAAACTTCTCTGAAGTGACCTACATTGAAGTAGGGCGCACGCTAGAAGGGTATAAGCAAGCGGAATTTGTAGCATTGAAAAATCCAGAACTTGCTCTCGATTTCAATTATCCAAAATGCTTTTATATCAGTGCTGAGGGATTGGTTTTGATAAAAACGCCTCAAGGTAAATATGAAGTGATTGCCAAGACGGATAATGCCTAAAGCAGAACTTGAAGACCTAATCTAATTGGTATTGTTTTAAATTTTCGATTTCATAAGGCGCATCTTCAGCAGGGTAGCGTAATTCCTTTCCTTGAGTTTTAGCAAGCGACCAAATTACACTTTCACCAGCTGGGATGTTAAGACTTTGCAATGAATAAATTGGCTCACCAAATGCTTGTTCAGTAGGGATAAATGTCCAACCATGCTGTTTAAATGCCGTGACAACATCCGATAAAAAGGCTGCATTAATTTGATTTACGTGTAGCAGTAAGACATGTTTTGGTGAGCGTTGTAGGGTTTGGACTGCGAGCTGATCATAATATTCTGCACGGTTTAATAAATGCCAAATATAAGCTTGTTTTAAGCGCAGTAATTTTTCTGTGTCGGCTAGTGTGGCATATTGCAAATATTTACGATTATAAAACCAATCGCTAGCATCAATGCTGACACCGCCCAATGCGTATTGGTTGTTTTTAAGCCATTGATATACTGCGTCACGTTTTTCGACGGTTTCGCCTTCTTTTAAGAAAGGATAGCGATAAATACGTTTGTATCGAGGTAGTGTATTAAGTATAAGGTCAGCATCCTGAATGCTTTGAATATACGCTTGCGTGGTGGTATCAGGTTTATTTAGGTTTTGATGTAATGCGCTATGATTACCAATCAGATGTCCCGCTTTCCCCCAATTCGCAACCAGTTGTTTGCCTTGATAGTCACCAAATTTAACGAGGCTTGGAAATACAATTGATTTAATTTGATGTTCTGCAAGTTGATCTAAAATCTGTTGATTAATTTGGACTGCTTTAGAGTTTTGCTGTGGATTAACTCCATCATCAAAACTAAGTGCGAGCTCTTTGGCTTGGGTCATTGTGCATAAGGTAAATAAGCTCACTAGACTGAGTAAATTTTTTAGAGATTGTTTAAGTGTTGTCTGATTCTTTGTCATTATTAAAATATTTGTGTTGTCATGAATAAGGTTGATGATTTTAGTTTAGGATTTTTGAATTTAACTAAGTGGTTCTCTTACATTAACATAAATGGCTGTAAATCTGCCCGTCAAAAGGCAAGGGCCTGTGTATAATCAACTTGATGCATAAATGCATTGATAATGTTGGTTTTATAAAGGCGAGGGTTATGCAGACCGCAGCGAAACTTCAATTACAACAACAGATACCAGAAGCTTTAAAACTTTGGCTCTATGCTTCGGGGTCTTTGACACAGCAATTGACAGATTTAGCAGGTGGAACATTTCAAGTTGAGCCTTTAAAAGAACATTATCAGCGTTTAAATCGACGTGATGCGCAGTGGATGAAAATGCCTATTCAGCATACCTCATGGGTTCGTGAAAGTTATCTTTATGGCAATCAAAAACAGCCTTGGGTAAAAGCAAAATCCATATTTCCTATTTTAAGTTTAAATCAGCGCGCGCGAATTTTTAAACATATTGGTACGAAGCCGATTGGCTGGTTTTTATTTCAGCGTACAAATCCTGCATGTGAGCGACGAGTACTGTGGCTTGACGATGGTTGGACACGTCAGAGCTGTTATACTTGGCATGGCTGTAAATTCATTGTTCAAGAGACATTTTTACCTGCGTTTGAACAATACATTCAGCAGCCTAAATAAGATTGGATAAGGACAGGCATGGCAACGGTACAGCAAATTACTTGGCGTGAACGCTTAGAAGCATATTATTATTTGTGTCGTTTTGATAAGCCAATTGGCACAGAGTTGGTTTTTTGGCCCACCATGTGGGCACTTTGGATTGCCAATCAAGGAATGCCATCTCTCGCGATTCTAATACCAATGATTATCGGTACAATTTGTATGCGGGCAGCAGGTTGTGCAATTAACGATTTTGCAGATCGTAAAGTTGATGGCGCAGTTGAACGAACCAAAACTCGTCCTCTAGCGACAGGCGTAATTAGCGCTAAAGAAGCTATTTATGTTTTCCTTATTTTAGTACTTGCAAGTGCATGCACGTTATTTTTCTTGCCGATTGAAACCTTCTATTGGTCGTTTGGTGCCTTGTTTTTAGCGTTTATCTATCCGTTTATGAAGCGCTATACGCATTTACCACAAGTATTTTTGGGGGCTGCATTTTCATGGTCAATCCCTATGGCCTATACCGCAGTAGGGCAAACACCAGACTTAACGTGTTGGTTGCTCTACTTTGGTAATTTGGCCTGGACGGTGGCATATGACACTCAATATGCGATCACAGATCGTGAATATGATCTAAAAATTGGAGTGAAATCGACTGCTATATTATTTGGTCGTTTTGATATTGAAATCATTTCATTACTTCAAGTTGTCAGTCTGTTATTAATTGGCTCTGCCTTATATATTGAAAACTTATTTTTCCCATTCGGTTTAATTGCATTGCTTGCTGTAGCTGTTGACTTTATTTACCAATGGACACAAACCAAAGATAGAGTTCCAATGCGCTGCTTTAAAACCTTTTTACATAACCGTTGGGTGGGTGTAATGATTTTTGTGGGAATCGTGGCTGCACAGAATTTATAGTGTTGTTAATCCGATAATTATAAATTGAAACAAAGCGCTCTATCCGAGCGCTTTTTTTTATGCTTAATTGGATTGTATCTCGGTCGAGATTAATGGAATAAGAATAAAGGAATTAAATCATGCAAAAAAAATCTTAAGAAAAGTTTATTAGCGGTTTTATGTTCATCTGTCTTATTGCTATCAGCCTGTGGCGGAAATGATGATCATTCCGAGTTTAGTTTTAATCAATATTACCTTTCAGATAAGGCTTATCAGCAAGATACAATAGACTATGTTAGCCAAGTTCGTGTTATGAGCTATAACATGCAAAATGTGTTAAATAAACGTGCTAAAGCGACTGCGATGGTATTTTATCCAAGTACTCCAATGCCAGCAGATGGATGGCGGGTAGTAGTTTGGGAGCATGGCACAGTTGGAAGTGGAGATAGTTGTGCGCCAAGCTTAAATGCATTGAACCCACGTTTTAAAGCCATGGCAGAGAGTTTGTTAAAAGAAGGTTATGTAGTATTGGCTCCTGACTATGAAGGATTGGGCACGCAGGGGATTCATCCTTATCTAAACTTAGAAAGTGCTGCAAAGTCTGCTCAATATGCAGTGAAAGCATTACAGCAACATTTAGGTAATAAGATGCAAGGAGATTGGATGTCTGTAGGCCAGTCTCAGGGTGGACATGCATCTTTAGGTACAGCTGAGTTTGAAAATGGAAACAGCCGTTATAAAGGTGCTGTTGCAGGTGCTCCTGCATCAAGTTTGGGCTACATTATTTCGGAAATTGCACCTACAGCGATTGCAAGGTTAGCCGCTGCTGAAAATATTCAAGGTAGTGGTGTTGCTAAAGGTACAGCAGCAAAAGTTTATTCTGAACTTCTTGCTTATGCAGCTTATGTGGCGGTCGGCATTAAGGCTTATGAACCACGTTTTGACTACAATTCGATTTTTGAGCAGCGCTCACAACCATGGGTTGCCAAAGCTGAAGGAACTACAGGTGAAAATGGTCTATGTCTTGATCCATTAATGAAAGAATTTGAAAATGACATTAATAATTATGTTGCAAATAATGCAGGTAAAACAGCTGCTGACTATCCAGGTCTAACAGAAGATTTCTTAAGCAATTCGACGATTGCTAAGTTTTTAACCGTGAATCAGCCAGCAACACGTTATATTGATAAACCTGTTTTAATTATTCAAGGCGAGTTGGATACTGCTGTGCCGTATCAGGTAACACAAGCACTGGCGGATAATTTAAAAACTAATTTGAAGACGGATGTAACTTTTGAATTGGTGCCGGGAGCAACTCATACACAGGCAATTGTACAACGTAATGCTATGTTGGTCGCATTTATTAAAGAACATATGCCAGCATCAAAATAGCAATGAATATCGACGCTCGAATAAGCGAAAATGACAAAATAAAAGCCTGAGCAACTGCTTGGGCTTTTCTTTATGAATTTTGTAGAGCGTAATAACTGGTGCAAGACTTGAGAGAATTTCAATCTTTGCTATATTGTGTGCGAAATTTAAGTTGATCGAATTGAATACTATGTCTGAAGTGAAGCCAAAACCTAACACTAAAAAGATGATAATCCTGATGGCATTGGGGTTGCTCATTCCAATATTTTTGGTCAGCATGGCTTTTCTAGCGGTAAATAGTGATGCAAAAAATCAGGAAAAATATAAGCAACAACAAGCTGAAATGATTGAGAGAATCAAAGCGCGTGAAGCTGAAGATGCGGCCTTGGCAGCCGAAGCTGATCAAGCAGTGTCAGAAGTATTGGCATCTCAAGCGGCTGATGCTCAATAATTTCAATGTAAATTAATGAATACACCAAAATAAAAAAACCAGTAATGTTTTACTGGTTTCTTTATTTATAGCTTGAGGGTACTTTATTTGATGTCTTGTCTTAGTGTATGGGCACTTGGAATACTGGTATAGCGCAGGACTCGATAACCGGCTTCCTCAAGCATTTCATCGCGGTCAGCATCTTCTTTTTCTTTACCAATATGGCTGGGATCATCGAGTTCAATAATGACAAGTACATTATAGGTTTTATCTAAAATGACAAAGTCGGTTACTTTGCGGTTAAAGCGGTTGCGAATTTTATAATTTTGATTGGTAATGAGGGCACTAAAAGCCACTTGTGCTAACACATAATATTCAGGAAATGCTTCATTTAAGCGATGAAACATTTTACTTTCAAATGGTGTGATGACACGCTTGGCAAAGAATTTTTGCTTGCGTAAAAATAATTTGGGAAATATTAAGCAGCCGAGGGCAAGAGTTGCCATGCAGCCAATCACGAAAAAAATAAACTGACTTAAATCTAACACGCAATGTTACTTCACATAAGAAAAAAGCCCACGTCATAATGCGTGGGCTTTTTAGTATTTGGCTCTCCAACCTGGGCTCGAACCAGGGACCTGCGGATTAACAGTCCGTCGCTCTACCGACTGAGCTATTGGAGAATCTGCACGCATTCTATGAGCCAAATGCAGTCAGGTCAAGCAACAATTGTAAAAAATGCCACTTTTAATGTTGACTGCGCTAAAAATAAACATGTTTCAAAGAATTGTATATTCAGTAACAGATTTAGAGAGCAATTCAGGTAATTCATTGAGGTGAGTTTTAAATCAAGCAGGATGGAATCATCAGATTGGCCGTTTCTAATAGGGAAGGGTTAGGTAATTTTTAAAGTAAATACTGGAAGTTGGAACAAAAAAAAGCCCACGTCATAATGCGTGGGCTTTTTAGTATTTGGCTCTCCAACCTGGGCTCGAACCAGGGACCTGCGGATTAACAGTCCGTCGCTCTACCGACTGAGCTATTGGAGAATCTGAGACGCATTTTAGAGAGCAATTGTAGAAGGGTCAAGGATGTTTCTAGAAATAATTGAAAAAGTTAAATTAAATGGCTTAAAAATAGGCTGAATATTGAAAATGTGCTGTGTAATCTAGTCTGGTTGACTTTTATTTGAGGAATTTAAACTCTTTTTATTAAACTTAAATATAGTGAATGACCTATATAAATAGCGAAAGTGAAAGCAATAAAAAACCCACTTCATAATGAGTGGGTTTTTAGAATCTGGCTCTTCCACCTGGGCTCGAACCAGGGACCTGCGGATTAACAGTCCGTCGCTCTACCGACTGAGCTATGGAAGAATAGATGGCTCTCCAACCTGGGCTCGAACCAGGGACCTGCGGATTAACAGTCCGTCGCTCTACCGACTGAGCTATTGGAGAATCTGATGCGCATTCTAGGGATGAATATAAATGTGGTCAAGCATATTTATAAGAAAATTACGTTAAATGTTTCAATATTAGTCAAACTCTAAATATTTGTTTATATATTGATTATTCTTTGATTTTGAGCGCTGAATTATTCGGCAGAATCAAAAGAACATATTTTTTCGGATGTGATCATTAAGTAAGAAATGACTGAGGCAAGCGTATAAAAATTAAAAACAGTATTTTGTTTGTTTTCTGCATGCATAAAAAATCACCCAGAAAGGGTGATTTTTCAGACTTTCAAATAAGTTTTAAAACTTATTTTTCAACGCCAGCAGCTTGACCTGCATATTTAGCGTTAGCATAGTCCCAGTTCACTAGGCTTTCTAAGAAAGTAGAGATGTATTTAGGACGAGCGTTACGGAAGTCGATGTAGTAAGCGTGTTCCCAAACATCGATAGTCAACACAGCAACTTTACCGTGAGCAAGTGGAGTGTCGGCGTTAGAAGTTTTAAGGATAGAAAGGTTACCGTTTACTTCGTCAGCAACTAACCAAGCCCAACCTGAACCGAATTGAGTTGTTGCAGCTGCAGCAAATTCTTCAGCGAATTTTTCATAAGAACCGAAAGCTTCGTCGATTTTAGCAGCTAAAGCACCAGTTGCTTTACCGCCGCCGTTTTTAGCCATACAGTTCCAGTAGAAAGTGTGGTTCCAAACTTGAGCCGCGTTGTTGAATACGCCCGCTTTAGAAGCATCGCCAGCAACAGCAGTGATGATTTCTTCTAAAGTTTTACCTTCAAGGTCAGTGCCTTTAATTAGGTTGTTCAGGTTAACCACATAAGTGTTGTGGTGTTTGTCATGATGGTATTCTAAAGTTTCTTTGCTGATGTGCGGAGCAAGATCTTCGTAACCGTAAGGTAACGCTGGTAAAGTAATCGTTGTCATGTTTTCAATTCCTTGCATTTTGCTGGGTTTTGACATTAAGTGCCGTTATTGTAATAGATTCTTGCATTAAAATGCGCATTGCTTATAAATAACAATACAGAATAAAGCCTGAAAATATACGTATAAGGGCAGAGTCAAAGACCAAGACGATTTAAATTAAATCGGGTTGTTTAATTCGAAATAACTATACTCAATATTGAACTGTTCTGAAATAGCTTTTGCGAGTCGTTGCACGCCATATCTTTCTGTTGCGTGGTGTCCACATGCATAATAATGCACATTTAATTCTTCAGCTTCGTAAAAAGTACGCTCACTCACTTCACCTGAGATATAGGCATCGCAGTCAAGAGCAGCTGCTTTAGCAATATAGTCTTGAGCGCCACCGGTACAGAAGCCCACTTTTTGAATCGTATTTTTCTGTGCAGGTAAATGGAGCGCATCAAAGCCTAAACGTTCTGACACATACGCTTTAAATGCTTCAGGTGTCATAGCATTTTTTAAATAGCCAATATTACCAATTGGATTACGCTCAGTTGGATCTAGTGCTTCAATTTTTTCAAGTTCAAGTATATCTGCAATTGCTGCATTATTACCGAGTGTCGGATGGCTATCTAATGGCAAATGATAACCCACTAACGAAATATCATTTTGGATGAGGCTTTTAATCCGTCTACCACGCATGCCTGTAATTGGATACGCTTCGCCTTTCCAAAAATAGCCATGGTGGACCAATAATAGATCTGCACCAGCGGAAATGGCAGCTTCAATAGCACTTTGTGAGGCTGTTACAGCGCATAAAATTTTTTTCACTTCATGGCGACCTTCAATTTGTAAGCCATTGGGTGCATAATCTTTAAATTCATGTGCTTTTAAAGTGGTATCACACCACTGAATAATTTCACTTAACTGAGCCATATTTTTCTCAAAATCTAAAATACAATAGGTCAAAATTAAACATTATTTAAATTGTAACTAAAGAATCACAAATCTCTGTGTTTATTTTTAAGTTTGTCGAAAATATTACATTACAATACTGTATAAATTATTTAGTCATCAATGAATTATAAAACTTTTAGAGGATAAAGAAGTGCGCCGGACCTTTACATGGTTACCTTGGGTGTTATTGATACTGGTGATAATTGGTTTTTTGACTTGGCAACAGATTCAAAAGCCTAAAGCACCTGTCGCACCAGATGGGGTAAAAATGCCTGCTGAAAAGGTTGAACCCTTAATCAATACTACGCGTACAGGTGGAGTTGTGTCATATAGTGCGGCAGTAAAAGTTGCAGCACCAGCAGTGGTTAATATTTTTACGACGCAAAAAGTAAAACAGCTTGATCATCCATTGTTAAATGATCCTGTCTATCGCGAATTTTTTGGCAATCAAATCCCTGATCAAAGTAATCAAAATGAAAATAGTCTTGGTTCAGGTGTCATTGTACGCCCTGATGGTTATATCTTGACTAATAATCATGTGATTGCACAGGCAGAACAGATTGTTGTTGCGTTACATGATGGTCGTAGAGCAGAAGCTAGAGTCGTTGGGACAGACCCAGATACTGATTTGGCTGTGATTAAAATTGAGATGGATCAATTACCTGTCTTGCCATTTAAGCTTAGTGGTAATGAAGTGGGTGATGTAGTACTAGCTATTGGTAATCCATTTGGTGTAGGTCAGACGGTTACACAAGGGATTATTTCAGCAACAGGTCGTTCTGATTTGGGTATTAATACCTATGAGGACTTCATCCAAACTGATGCCGCGATTAACCCTGGTAATTCAGGTGGCGCATTGATTGATGTTGCGGGGAATTTAATTGGTGTAAATACCGCAATTTTCTCACAATCAGGTGGTTCACTTGGAATTGGTTTCGCCATTCCAGCCAAAGTGTGTCAGCAAGTACTTAACTCTATTCTCAAAGATGGACGTGTGGTACGTGGTTGGTTGGGAATTAGTTTGCTGCCAATCCAGCAAGAAAATATTTTAGATCCGCGTGTAAATGGTGTAGTTGTTGCTGATGTAATTCGTGATGGGCCTGCGGCTAAAGCTGGTTTAAAACGTGGCGATAAAATCATAAAAGTGAATAATGAGTTGATTACATCAACATCGCATTTGATTAACTACGTCGCTCAGCAAGCACCATTAAGCACAATGCAAATTGACCTTGAACGTGATGGGAAAGCAATGACATTGCCTGTGCAGGTTGGCGAGAGAAAGTTACAAAATCAAAATAGTGATTCGCAATATATTCCATTGCCTCGATAAAGAAAAAATCCCTCACCATGAGGGATTTTTTTTGGTCATAAAATAATTGGTCCGGAATTCAATTTACAAAAAATGCAATGTATTGTCTTGATGAATTGGCTTACTTTAAGTTTAACAAGAATGACATAAGCGTATAAGAAGATGAGTTTTTTACCTGCAGAACATGCCAAAGTACTCTCGAGCCAAGCCAATTTGGATATTTCTTTATACAAGGCGAGATTAGCTTTGTTGATTGAAGATAATGCTAAGCAAGGCAATACAGCAGTATTTACGGTGTTACCAAAGCATCTACCTTTAGAAGAAATCCGGAGTTTATCAGCAGAATTAACTGAATTGGGTTATCAAGTTCGCTTTGAAGTGAACGAGTTTTTTTATAATTTTAATGTGTATTGGCCTTAAGGGATTACAGGTTATCAACCAGTTATATATTTAAAGCATATATTTTAACGGCATATTTTTTGCTGAATGGCATAAATAATTTAGTACATTCAAGATACATGATGTCCTATCAGCTTTATTCATGCCAGTCTGACTCTCAAGCGGCATATGTGGTGCTTTCATCGGGTATAGGTGGGCATGGAGCATTTTGGCAACCGCAAATTACGGTTCTACAATAGTACTTTCATGTGCTGACTGAATAAAAATGGGTTAAAAAGGAATAAAAAACCGCATAAACTGCGGTTTTTTATTTGAAATACTCAGTGAACATTTATTCAATTTTCTGATAGTCATTAATAACTTCAAGTGCGGCGCGAAATGCTTCTTGAGTAGCTGGTGCACCACAGTAGGGGAGACTATGCAACAAAACTTCCTGAATTTCTTCTACACTTGCACCGTTATTCAATGCGCCTCGGACATGGCCTTTCAGTTCAGTTGGACTCTTTTGCGCTACGAGAAAAGCAATTGTAATTAAAGAACGGTATTTGCGTGGTAAAACCCCTTCACGTTGCCATGTTGAACCCCATGCATGTTCATTGATCCAATCTTGTAGTGGCTGTGTGAATGGTACCGTATTGTCTTGTGCACGTTTTACAAAGTGTTCGCCCATGACTTCGGTGCGAACTTTTAAACCATTTTCATAGTCTTGTTGTGACATTTTTAAAGACCCTCAAAGTGTTGTTTTATAATCAAGCCTAAGGGTACGCCTGCTTGATAGATATACTATTGGTCAAAGGTCTAAATGGTGTCCTGTTCAATTGCATTTAAATAAAGATGAAGCGCTGCCTGAGCAGCGCTTTTCAAGATGAATTTAATTGCGACAAAAATGAAGACTTTAATAAATTAAAACCTTAAAAATGCTTCAGGTTCTTGTTTGTTGTCCTGATCGTTTGGATTAGTTTCACTATGCATTTCTTGGTCTTGCTCAGATTGATTTTGCTTTAAGTGTGGATTATGTAAAGGCAAGACTTGATCAAGCTTCATATCGAACACATCCGTTAGCATGCTGTCAAAACGTTTGGCGTTATAGCAAGTCAATTGTTCTGCTTCCTGTGTATTGATAAAACCTTGTAGTAGGGCATCTTGAATATGTTCTTCAAAACTCAAGCCAGAAAACGTTCCTTTGGATTCGGCTTTTTTAAAACGATCCCATAATGGCTCAATCTCAAGTAGCATCAAGAATGTGGATTCCATACGACCTGTTACATCATCAGGCAGAGTTGAGTAATACACATGCTTTTTCAGTTCCTGACGGAAAGCGTTGTCCTCCATCATACTGTCTGCAACTTGTCTTTTAAGTTTGTCTTTAGGCGCATCTAATGGACGTCCAAATGGGAAGCATATAACTTTGATCACACCTGCTGCCATACGCATCGGGAAGTTGGCAAATAAGCCATAAAAAGCTTCTTGTGCATTAAATAACGCTTTTTCTACGGCTAAACGTGCATGTAATTCTTCTGCAGACGTTTTTTTACTGTGTTCAAAGTATTTTAAAATGGCGGTCGCAATAAACAGATGGGCGTGAATATCAGCAAGGCGGCCAGAAAGCATTTCTTTACGTTTAATATCACCGGCCAAAAGTCCTAAGCACATGTCTGCAGTTAAGGCAAAATTTGCACTTAAACGGTTGATGATTTTGTAATAGGGCAAGCTAAATTCCGTTGCACTTTTCGGAGCATCGCTAGAGCCTCCAGTAAACCCATAGGCAAATGAGCGAGCGGTTCGGTTAAAGGTATAGCCCAAATGTTTAAACAGCATGTCATTAAAGGTTTTTAGCGCTGTGTCTTTATCTTCGGATTGTAGGAGTTGTAGTTCTTCAAATAAATACGGATGACAACGCATCGAACCTTGTCCAAATATCATTAAAGATCGACTTAGAATATTGGCACCTTCAACAGTAATCGATACTGGAATGGCTTGATAGTTCAGTGCTAAGAAATTACGTGGCCCCATTTGAATTGCACGACCACCCACAACATCCATCCCGTGATTGACCACTTTACGCATGGTTTCTGTGGCGTAATATTTTGCCATCGCCGTCATAACCGCAGGTTTACCACCTTGATTTAGTCCACACGTGACCAAATAGCGGAATGCTTCAAGCATATAAGCATCACTAGCAATATCACTGGTGGCTTCTTGAACGCCTTCGAACTTACCGACAGAAATTTTAAACTGCTGACGCACGCGAGAAAATGCACCGACATTTAAATACGCCATCTCACCTGCGGCTGTAGATAAGGCGGGAAGTGAAATACCACGGCCCACAGCAAGGCATTCCATCAGCATACGCCAGCCTTTGCCGGCATTTTTTACACCACCGATAATCCAGTCCAATGGAATAAAGACATTTTCGCCATCGACAGTACCATTCATAAAAGGGGAGCCTGGATTATGTCGTGCGCCAACTTTTACACCCGTGTGTGATGCAGGTAAAAGTGCACAAGTAATACCGTATTCTTTTTTGTTGGTATCACCAAGTAAACCATCTGGATCGTACATTTTAAAAGCCAGACCAACCACAGTGGCAATGGGGGCGAGAGTGATCCAACGTTTAGAGAAATTCATGTTGAGGCCAAGCACTTGCTGTCCCTCAAAGTGTCCGTAACACACCACACCGGTATCTGGAATAGCGCCCGCATCAGAGCCTGCTTCAGGACTAGTTAGGCCAAAGCAGGGGATTTCTTCACCTCTAGCAAGACCGGGTAGGTAGCGGTCTTTCTGTGCGTCCGTTCCGTAGTGTAATAATAATTCACCAGGACCGAGTGAGTTAGGCACCATACAGCTCACGGCTGTTGTCAGTGAGCGTGAGGCAATTTTACTCATAATGCGACTTTGCGCGAAGGAGCTAAATTCACGACCACCATACTCTTTGGGAATAATTAAGCCCAAGAAGCCATTAGATTTGATGAATTGCCAAACATGTTCTGGTAGCTCTTTATGTTGATGGTAAATTTCCCATTCATTTAACATGCTACATAGCTGTTCAACTTCATTATCTAAGAACGCTTGCTCTTCATTTGAGAGTTTTGGATAAGGGTAGTTATTAAAGGTTTCCCAATTGGGTGCACCCATAAATAACTCTTTTTCCCACCAACTTGTACCAGAGTCGAGTGCTTCACGTTCGGTACTACTCATGCTCGGCATGGCATTAGCGAGTACTTTATAGGTGGGTTTAGAAATGAATGCCATACGTAAAGGCTCAATCAGCACAACAAGACTGATGAGGATGAGCGGAAGACCGAGCAGTAATGACCACGGGCTGAGTAAGGCAATTAAAACTGATATAACAATGAGTGAAATTGCACCTGTAGTACGAGACAGGCTAAAAAAGAAAACAGCCCAAAGGCTCAAAATCAGAATGAATAGACTGATGATGAAATACATCGCTTACCCTCCAGTTGTCTGTATATACGTAACTTGGATGAGCATTAAATAATTCTATATCAATGCAGTTTCCGCATGCTGTAATACAGTTTCAAAGGCTGGGCTATGTATAGGGAACTGGGTGAAAATTTATAGCAAGTTGGTGACACAGCACCCAACACAGCTTCATCCTTATATGTATTTTTTGTTCAATGTTTTTAAAGTGAAGTACAAGGTTTTTAATGTTCTAAACCTCATGATAAAAATGAACAATCGGCATAGTATTGATAATTCAATATATTTAAAAATAGAGTGAAATTTAATCAATGTAAATTGTGGACTGTGGGATAAATGTAAGGCGAGTGTAATTTTGCAATAAACACAGCAATGAAATGAGCATAAAAAAATCCCTCAAAGGTGAGGGATTTTTTTTATGCTTTAAACGAATTAAGCTTCAATCGTTTGAACAGCAATTTTTTTAGCAGGATCTGTTTTACGACGTACCGCCGGTACAGGTTCACCGTAGTATTGACGGTCTGCAAAGTAACTTGAACGTACCATTGGTGCAGCCCAAATATTACGGAAACCAAGTTTTTGACCATGAGCGGTATAGCGGTCAAACTCTTCAGGCGTTACGAAACGATCGATCGGTGCATGTTCTTTAGAAGGCTGTAAATATTGACCAATAGTCACATAATCCACGCCATGTGCATGTAAATCATCAAGGAGCGCAATAACTTCTTCTTCAGTTTCACCGATACCAACCATCAAACCACACTTGGTTGGAACATCTGGGCAGTATTCTTTAAACATTTTTAATAAATTTAAAGAATGTTGGTAATCTGAACCCGGACGCATTGCTTTATACAAACGCGGCACAGTCTCAATATTGTGGTTAAACACGTCAGGAGGGCATTCCGTCATAATACGTAATGCAACATCCATACGACCACGGAAGTCAGGAACTAAGATTTCCAATAAGGTTTTTGGACTTAAATCGCGTGCTTCTTTAATACAGTCTACGAAGTGCTGTGCACCGCCATCAATCAGGTCATCACGGTCTACAGAGGTGATCACTGCATATTTAAGACCTAAATTGGCAATGGTTTCTGCCATATGACGTGGTTCATCAGGATCAAGTGCATTTGGGCGACCATGTGCAACATCGCAGAATGGGCAGCGACGTGTACAGATGTCACCCATAATCATAAAGGTTGCAGTACCGCCACCAAAGCATTCTGGTAAGTTCGGGCAAGCCGCTTCTTCACACACGGTATGTAATTTTTGTGCGCGTAAAGTTGTTTTGATGCGTTGAACTTCATCAGGAGCTGCCATTTTGACCCGAATCCAGTCAGGTTTGCGAGGCGTTTCAACCGTTGGAATGACCTTCACGGGTATGCGAGCGACTTTTTCTGCGCCACGAAGTTTAACACCCTGTTCAGGTTTACGGTTCTCAGACATATTCAACTTTTCCACTGTTTTTGACGAGGAGATATTCAAAAAAATAGCTGAGTTATTATAGCGGACTTATGCCTAAATAGGGGGAAAACGATATTCATATAATAAATGTTGTTATCACATAATATATGTGAGCTAAATATCCAAAAAAGTTAGGATATACGTCATAATAGAGCCTAGATTAAAGATATATTTGCTTAAGGAGCGTTGAATGCCACGTAAGAAAGAGGTCGTTAGTGGAACATTCGTGAAATACGATGCGGTTGTTCTCGGTTCTGGCCCTGCTGGTGAAGGCGCTGCAATGAAACTTGCTAAATCTGGTAAGCGAGTTGCCATTGTAGATATGCGTGAACAGCTTGGTGGTAACTGTACCCATGTTGGTACTATCCCAAGTAAGGCGCTGCGTCAGACAGTTTCAAGCATTTTACGTTACCAACGTGATCCTATGTTCCAAAAAGTCGGTGACTGGAAACAGTTTACGATGAAGCAGGTTTTACGTAATGCTCATAAAGTGATTCAACAACAAGTTGAAACTCACTCGCGTTTTTACGATCGTAATAAGATTGATATCTATCATGGTCGTGCGTATGTTCAAGATCAAAATACGGTGCTTATTTTTAGCCCAGAAGGCGTTACAGAAACTTTAGTTTTCCAACAATTAGTGATTGCGACAGGTTCTCGTCCTTACCGTCCTGCTGCGCTTGATTTCAATCACCCACGTGTATTTGATTCAGACAAAATTTTGGATCTGGATTATTCAATCCAAAAAATTATTATTTATGGTGCAGGTGTAATTGGTTGTGAATACGCATCAATTTTCATTGGTCTAGACCATAAAGTAGATCTGATTAATACCCAACACAAATTATTAAGCTACTTGGATGACGAAATTTCTGATGCCTTGTCATATCGCTTACGTGAACAGGGTGTGTTGATTCGTCATAATGAGCAAATTGATCATTTGGAAACTCATGATGATCACGTAGTTCTACACTTGCAAAGTGGTAAGAAAATTAAAGCCGATGCCATTTTATGGTGTAACGGCCGTTCTGGTAATACAGATGGTTTAGGGCTTGAAAATGTTGGCATTAAGCCAAATAGCCGTGGTCAACTAACAGTAAACGATCAGTATCAAACAGAAGTAGAAAATATCTACGCTGCGGGTGACGTTATTGGTTGGCCATCACTTGCTTCTGCTGCCTATGACCAAGGTCGTTGTGCAGGTTCAAATATGAGCGGTGAAGAAGGTATCGCACCAGTTACCGATATCCCAACGGGTATTTATACGATTCCTGAAATTTCTTCGATTGGTAAAACTGAGCAACAGTTAACTGAAGAAAAAATTCCGTATGAAGTGGGGCAAGCATCTTTCCGTCATTTGGCACGTGCACAAATTACTGGTGACACCGTGGGTGAGCTTAAAATCTTATTCCATCGTGATACTTTAGAAATTTTAGGCGTACATTGTTTCGGTAATAATGCTTCAGAAATTATCCATATTGGCCAAGCTGTAATGAACAGTCCAAAAAATACCATTAAGTATTTTGTGGAAACGACATTCAACTATCCAACGATGGCTGAAGCGTATCGCGTTGCAACCTTAAATGGTATGAACCGTTTGTTCTAAAATTTTTTGCTAATTAGCATCGAACCCGTAAGTTTAGGCTTGCGGGTTTTTTTGTTGCATCTACTTATAAAAAATCAAGTCCGACATAGCCAGTCAATAAACATTGATGCTTCGTCAGACAAATTCTTTCTGGGGTCGATAATTGCATAATATTGAAAAAGGGGCTCTGCTGTAATGTCGAACAGCTGAACCAGCGTACCCTGATTAATTTGTTTCATGACCAGAGACTCTCTTGCTAATGCCACGCCCCAGCTGTTTTGGGCTGCATGATAAAGTAATGATAAATCTTCAAAACGATGTCCTTGAGTCGGCTCTTTCCAATCCAGATGGGCTTGAATAAACCAAGACGACCAAGGTTCCAGATAACTTCTAAGAAAATCACAGTTTTCTAAATCTCTAGGCTGGCGAATATTTTTGCTTTTGACATAGTAAGGAGAAGCGACTGGAAAGATAGTATCTCTGCTGATCTGGCGGCTTTGCATGCCTGGGTATACACCACTACCATATCGGATATCGAAATCAACTTTGCTAATTTCATAGTCCAATTGTGATTTTGCGATTTCAATTGCAATCTCAATATTCGGATATTGATCTAGAAAATCTTTTAATCGAGGCAGCAAATAAATATTCGCAAAGGTAGGAGGTGAAGAAATGGTAATGGTTTTTTTATATAGGTTATGCGAATTAATTTTATTTAAATTATCTAAAGAAACTAGAGCTTCCTTAACTGCCAAGTAATAGGAAGCACCTGCAGCATTTAAATTCAGCTTGCGTGTGGTGCGTTCAAATAAAATGGTATTGAGGAGTTTTTCCAGAGTTTGAATTCTATGTGAAATAGTGCTTCGAGTAACATTCAGCTCATCGGCAGCTTTGGAAAAAGAGGAATGCCTGACTACAGCTTCAAAAGCATAAATAAGATGCAGAGGAGGGATTCTTGCAGACATGGATTGTCCAATCTGATTCAACAATGTGTGTAGTAAATATCACAGATTGTCAAAAATAAAAAGACTATGATGAAAATCAATCAGGCATTTGATGTTTGATCACGCCAGCGAAAGGCATGGAATTTATGTCAAACAGTCAGCATTTAGAAAGGAAGCACGCAATGACGAATCTATCTCATATTCTTCAATTACATCCTAATGATAATATTGCAATTGCAAAAACCCATTTAGCCCCACAGACCATAGTTTCCGAACAAATGGTTACTCTGGAAGAAATTCCCGCTGCCCATAAAGTTGCGCTGGAAAATATTTTTCAGGGTGATGCCATTTTGCGTTATGGACAGATTATTGGCTTTGCTACCCGCGACATTAAAGCGGGCGAACATGTGCATGTACACAATCTGGCCATGGCCGATTTTGACCGTGATTATGCCTTTGGAGAAAATGTAATTCCGGTGACCGCTGCACCGCAGTCGCGTACTTTTTTAGGCATAAAACGTGCGGATGGCCGTGTGGCGACACGAAATTATGTTGGCGTGATCAGTACTGTGAATTGTTCAGCTACGGTGGTTAAAAAAGTCGCTCAATATTTTGACCGTCCTGAAATGATGGACAAATATCCAAATGTGGATGGCGTAGTGGCACTGTCGCATAGTTTTGGTTGCTGTATTGACCATCATGGAGAGGGACTCAAACAATTACGTCGTACCATTGCAGGTTATATGGAACATCCTAATTTTGCTGCCGTCGTTATCGTCGGGCTGGGATGTGAAGCTAACCAGTTGAAACCGCTGCTCCAATCTAAAAACCCTGAATATGCCAGCAAAATTAAACCATTGGTGATGCAGGATGAAGGCGGTACACAAAAAACGATTGATAAGGCTATTGCACTGGTAGAAGAAATTTTGCCTGAAGCCAACCAGATTGCTCGCGAGCCATTGCCATTGTCGCATTTATGTGTGGCTTTACAGTGTGGTGGTTCTGACGGCTATTCAGGTATTACCGCAAACCCTGCCTTGGGTGTAGCAGTAGATCATTTAGTCGCTCAGGGTGGTACCGCAATTTTGTCTGAAACACCCGAGATTTACGGAGCAGAACATTTGCTGACTCGTCGCGCAGTCAATACTGAAGTTGGACATAAACTTGTAGATTTGATTCATTCCTGGGAAGCTTATGCCGACCGTGAAAAGGGCAGTATTGATAACAATCCGACGCCCGGTAATAAGGCAGGTGGATTAACCACGATTCTGGAGAAATCTTTAGGTGCTGTAGCCAAAAGTGGTTCAACGCCATTAAAAGGCGTATACCGTTATGCAGAAACGATTGATACTCACGGTCTGGTGTTTATGGATGCACCGGGTTATGACCCGATGGGTGCTACTGGTCAGATTGCAGGGGGTGCAAATCTGGTGGCGTTTACTACAGGACGTGGTTCATGTTTCGGGGCTAAACCCTCACCTTCGATCAAGATCGCGACCAATACTGCCATGTATGACCGAATGCTAGACGATATGGATATTAACTGTGGAAATATCATGGAAGGCACTTCCAGCGTAGCGGAAAAAGGGCTGGAAATATTCGAAATGCTTATTCGTGTGGCTTCGGGTGAAAAAAGTAAGAGTGAAGCACTGGGGATTGGCGGTGAAGAATTTGTACCATGGATGATTGGTGCGCAGATGTAAAACGAAAAATGATCAATAAGAATTATGGTTTTGATCTGCACCACAGTCATATTTATCTATCTGTTTAAAAGCAAATACAGATAATGAAGACTGTCTGAAATATATTCGGATGATTATTTCTGGATGAAAGCCATAACTCTTCAGAATGGAAATTTGAGGGAGTTTTAAGAAATGGAAATAAAAAAATTTATAGATAAAGTTCCAGGTGGAATGATGTTGATTCCACTTTTATTAGGCGCAACAATTCATACCTTTGCTCCAGATACCGCAGAGTATTTCGGCTCATTTACCAAGGGTATTATTACAGGTGCAGTACCAATTTTAGGCGTTTGGACCTTTTGTCTCGGAGCGTCTATCAATGTCCGTGCAACCGGTACCGTGGTTAGGAAAGCAGGTGCAGTGATTGGTGCAAAATTATTGGTCGCATGGATGCTGGCACTCATTTTAGGTTTCCTGATGCAACCCAATGAAATGTTGAGCATGCCTCTATTTGCTGGCTTTTCAATTCTTGCCATTGTTGTTGCATTTGATATGACCAATGCCGGTCTTTATTCCTCACTGACTTCTCAATACGGAACAAAAGAAGAGGCCGCTGCGGGAGCACTCATCGGAATTGAATCTGGACCTTTGTTTACCATGTTAATTCTGGGTTCAGCCGGGGTAGCTTCTTTTCATCCTGCTGCGCTGGTCGGCGTCGTATTACCATTTTTGTTCGGTTTTCTCTTAGGAAACTTGGATGAAAAAATGAGGGATTTTTTTGCTCCAGCGGCTAAAGTCATGATTCCTTTTTTTGGCTTTGCCTTAGGGAACAGTATTAATTTTAGTCTAATTCTGGAAACAGGATTGCCAGGCATTATTCTTGGCGTAGCTGTGGTAATGGTTTCAGCTCTTTTCCTGATTCCTGCAGATATATTTTTGGCTAAAGGTAATGGAACTGCGGGAATAGCGGCCTCAAGTACTGCAGGTTCTGCAGCAGCTACCCCTATGCTGATTGCTCAGGTGGCTCCACAATTTGAAGCGGTAGCCCCCGCAGCAACAATATTAATTGCAACCTGCGTCGTCATTTCAGCCATTATGGTTCCTATATTAACCTCTATATGGGCGAAAAAGTTTGCTCATAAAGTTGATCATTTTAGAGCTAAAAAAGTGCTTCAGGTCGACTGTCCAGAAATTACCGAAACCTAACTTTTTATTATTTGTTAATACTATGCTTTAAAAAATGTTCTAAACAATTAATTTGATTTCAGCTTCTTGTGTAGATAAAAATTGATAGTGCTATAGATATTAAAATGGTATGCAAAATTAGTTCATAAACTTTAATCCCTAAAAAAATTATTACCTGTAAGTGAAGGCTTACGGGTTTTTTATTTTTCAATGCATATTTTTTAGATAAAATTTCTAGATGTCCGTGTTGATGTAATATTTTTAATCCAGTTAAATATTCAGATGCAATTGCTAATTTCCCTTATTTTTTAAAACAGAGATGAATAAGTACAAATAATAAAGTTATCTTCTCATACGCATACTTCTAATAAAGAAAAATTAAAGAGAAAATAATTTAAAAAGGTTCGCTTCGCAAAGATAGAAATTCTGATTAAGTAAATTAAGGCATCATGGCGAGTTATTTTTGTTTTACATGATGCCCAAAAAAGTTGTTGTTATTATCTGACTTTTGCGCTGTATAACGGTTTTTAAAATGGACGTCCTCCTGCAAGACTAATGCGTTTCAGTAAACGGCGCTGTTCAGCCGGGAAAGGGCGGCGTGAATGTAGCGTCACTTGATTGTCCCAAAATACGACGTCGCCTTGTTGCCATTGATGTTCATAACGGAATTCTGGTTTCAATAGATGTTCACGTAATGAAGCAATTAACTCACTTCCTGCCTGATCATCATAATTGACCAACTCAACTTCTGAGCGCTCATTTAACCACAAACCTTTACGACCACTTTCAGGATGGGTGCGTACAAGCGGGTGTGGATACGCGTGACCTACAATAGGTTGATCTTTAAAACGATACAGTGGGGTTGATCCATAACCATTGGTACCTTTGTTACTTTTGGCGCGGACAAACGGATTGTAAGTAATTAATTGTAATTGATCTAAATGCTGCTTGGTTGCGTCGTCCAATGCTTCATAGGCACGAATAGTGTTAAACCAAGAAGTTTGACCGCCATCTTGAGGGAGCTCAATGGCATAGAGTAGAGATCCAAACGAAGGTAGTGGTGTCCATTGATGGTCTGCATGCGCTGCCAATTCGCCATGTCCCGTGTAGTCACCCTTACCGACAGCATTGGAAACCGGAACCACATCGGGCGGTGTACCTGTTTCATCTTGTGACGCTAATACAGGAATGTCTGCACCTGGGCGGAAGATAGAGCCAAAGTAACTCGCAAAGGCTAAATACTGTAGATCATCTAAAGTTTGTTGTTTAAATATTAGAATTAAGTGCTCAGCTAAAGCTTGTTTTAAACGATAAATGGTTTCACCAGATTGCGCTTTACGTGCATCTAAACCATACACAACTGCCCCCAAAGCTTGGTCATGCTGTGGTTCAATACGAATTTCAGAACCATCTTGAAATTGTTCTGCTTGATGCCAGCGAGGAGCATCGTGAATGGCTTGTGAAAGTTGTGTAAGTGCCGTCATTTCAAAAGTTCTCAATTTGTTATCTGTTGAGCACTAATCTAGGAAATAAAAAAGCAGATGAAAAATCAAAAAATATTCTAAGTTTATGAATAAATAGATTATTTATACTAAGATGCTGAAAATGCAGCTTTTATTTAATACTGTGATTTTTAGCGAAAAAACTGCTGTAGTTCTGTTGAAAAAACAGCAGTAGTATTAACTTTATCAAGTGATCAGGGCTGGTTTAGTGTGCACAAAAGGCTTGATTAAAATATTCAAATAATTCAGGCGTGTGTGACCATAACGCGAAAGCCAGTGCAAAAAGCAGAATGAGAGCCGCTACAATAACTGTTCGAAGCCAAATCATAGAATCAGTCATTTATGACATTCTCCTCATTTACAAAGAAATGTACCAATACACCAAATATGCTTAATGCAATGGAAAACATCCAAACCGCATTATAGTTACCGGTCATATCGTGGTTCACACCACCCAGCCAGCCTCCAAAGAATGACCCAACTTGATGGGTGAAAAATACAATACCACTGAGCATTGATAAATATTTAACACCAAACATATTGGCTACAATGCCATTGGTTAAAGGTACAGTAGAGAGCCATAATAAGCCCATAATGATACCAAAGGCATAGATTGTCCATGTGCTAAGTGGTAGCAATAAGAAGGCAATAATGGCAATGCCACGGAGTCCGTATAAACCCATCAATAGTTTAGGTTTAGAGTACTTTCCACCAAGCCAGCCAGCTGTATAGGTACCGACAATATTAAACAAACCGACTAAGGCTAAAAAGATAGTGCCAGTTGTTGCATTAAAACCATGGTCAATTAAATAGCCGGGCAAGTGAATACCTATAAATACTACCTGAAAACCGCAGACCAAAAAGCCTAAGGCCAAAAACCAAAATGGTTTATGCTCCCAAGCCAATTTTAATATTTGTTTAAAGCTGAGTGACGTCTCGTTCGTACTGCTAGTCGGTGACACATACATTGGTGCTTTAAGCATCCATGCTAAAGGAATAATTAAAGCAATTAAAATGGCACTGACCACTAATGCAGATGACCAACCGAATTTTTGAAGTAACAGAAGTGTAGAGGGCAGCATAATAAATTGCCCGAATGAACCTGCCGCACTTGCAATCCCCATGGCTAAACTACGTTTCTCAGGATGCGCTGCTCGACCCACTGCTGAAAGTAAAATAGGGAAAGAGGTTGCTGATAGAGCTAAACCTAAAATTAAACCTGCACTTAAGTTGAGTAATAAGCCTGTAGAACTGACCGCCATGAGCAACAGTCCAATGGTGTAGAGTGCACCACCCGCAGCCACCACAATTTTACTGCCATATTTATCTGCCAAAGCACCTGTGATTGGTTGAACCGCACCCCAAATGAGGTTTTGCATGGCAATTGCTAGACTGAAAACATTATGTCCCCAACCAAACTCATCACTCATCGGGACAAGGTATAAACCAAAAGCATGACGTACGCCTAAAGACAATGCCAAAATAATGGCACTACCTATGAGCATATATATGAGTGGTTTAGAAAAGTGAGTATCAGACATAACTCAGTCTACATTTTTAAATTTGTACTCATGGTATTCGATTCATCGTTTACTTACGATTAAAATTAATTCACCAAACAATAAAATAAATTTATAAATTACCGATAAAACAATTGAGATATCGAAGGTTTGGCAAAGCTTTGTGAAAGATGAATATAAATATGAACAATAAAAAAGACGACCGAAGTCGCCTTATGAGTATTTCATTGTAATTAGAAACGCATACCAATGCCGGCATAGGCAAGAATAGGATTCACTTCAATATCAGCCTTAGATTTGATGAGTTCTCCATGTGTCGCATCTGTGACTGTAATTGTTGTTTCATTTTGGAGATGTGCATAGCTGACAGAGCCAACAGCAAACCATTTATCATTAAAGTCATAAGTGAAACCAACAGTGGCAACTGGTGCAAATGCATCTGTCGCTTCTAAATCTACTTTTGGATTCGCTTTACTTGGTTTACCTTCAAGAGATGCGCCGGCATTTCCTTCTTTAATGTTGGCAATCATGTGACCTGCTGCGATTAAGTCTTTTTCAATTTGTGGATTCATTTCCAGTTCATTGAAATATGCATACATCACACCCAAACCAACATAGGGACGGAATTTATTCACGCCAGTTTTACCAAAGTGATATTGGATCTCTGCTGCCGGTGTCCATGCACGAGCTGAAGCTGCTGCACCATGCGCGCCAAGATCAGTAATAAAAATATCGTTTTGAAGATCAATATTTAAAAATTCTAAGGGTAAGTTACCAATTTGTGGTGTGGCCACAGCAGAGAAAGGTGCATAAATTTTGCCTTTACCCTGTAAGTCTACTTTAGGGGGAATACCGGCTTTCATTTCAAAGGAAACGTTATCGGTAAAGAAGTAATTGGTCATGATACCCAAGGTCGTGACATCATCTGCTTCCAGACCTGTACCTGGGTTATTCCATTCCTCCAGCCCCTGAATCTGTGAGCTACCACTGAGTCCGCTTCCCAACTGACCGCCGGTAAAAAAGCCTAAACCTTTTAAAACGGTGGCAAGCGCAGTCTGGTTGACCTCCGGATTAAGGTTGTTTAAGACAGTATCGACCTGAATATCACCATTCTTGGAAACTTCACCATTTTTAACTGCAGTATTGACTTGGAAGGGTTGGGCTTTACCTTGCGGCATAACATGTAGAGCACCTACAGAAACTGAAAAACGCTTAAAGCCATCGCCATCTTTTAAACTAAAATATGGTGAGTCGGCATGACTGAGGATAGGAAGGGCAGCCATAGACGCAGCAATGCACAATACACTTTTTTTCATTTTAAAGGACTCCATGTCCGTAAATTGATAATAATTTTTCTAAGAGCCCATTATTCAAAATTTATACTTGTGGAAATGTTATAGATATCAATAGATCAAGTAAGCTTCCTGTAACAAAGTAAGAAAAATGTTTTATCCTTTAACTTTAGTGAAGTGTTTGTGTAACAAATAAGCAGTTTTGATCTATTTTATTTATGGCTATCTATTTGTTAAATATGATTTTAATTGACTTTTTTGACAGGGTGCTTAGCTATTTAGGTCAATACAATTAATGTACTTTTCAAGAAAAATTTATGGGCTTATAAAGATTGTTCTCTAAAAAGACTTTTAAAGCTGATGTTCGTTGGTTGATAGTTGGATGAACATTTTGTTCAAACAAATTATTTTGATGAATTACATTGCTTAGCCTCATCAATTGCGGTTTTCACTTGTAAGGCTTTTTAAAAATGTAGTGCGATTAGCCGCGATGCTATTTTTTTTGTACAATAGCGGCAGATTTGATTGAGTTATTCCAATGAGTACGCAAAACCCTCCCAAGAAGAAGGCTATTGTTAATTTGCCTTTTCCAGTGAAAAAAGTTGAAGAAAATTCTTCTGATGAAGTATTTGAAGACATGCGCCCAAAACCACAGCGTTATGCTGACCGTACATGGATGCCGCCACGCGGAACGCGTCGCTCAATGGGTAAACGTTAAACTTAAAAAAGCCAGTCTAGTGACTGGCTTTTTTATAAGTGTATTTATGTAGGTGATATAAAAATTATTTACGTGCTTTATTGGCAGGACGTGGTGGTTGAATTTCACGTTTTGCCGTCCAAACATCAGCAAAATCTTGTTCATTGATATTGTAGAGCTCTAGTAGCGCAAGAATGACGCCACCAAAAATCATTGGGCCCTCAGAGTTAGATTGAAACTCAAAAATTTTGCCATTGAGTGCATGCAGAATATCTTCAATTTCAAAAATACGATCTCGGCCATTACTGTCGGTTGGGTACATTTGAGTATTTAATAGAATTTTAGCCAAACTCTTTTCGTTTTCACTGAGTGCAAGGACCTCAACCAATTGATCCGTTGCAGGTGCAAAAATGACAGAGTCACGATAAATTGTGTGTAGCAGCTTTGATGTTAATTTTGGTAGAGGCTTTTCAACAAAAGGACGGAAAGAGATAGGGAAGATGACATTGTGTGAAATGCCTTTAAACATTGGGGCAATTTCTTCAACTTTATAGCCCGCGATGCCGCAGCCTATAGAGGTGATGAAGTATTTCATTTTAGGATGATTTTTTGTATATATTTTAAAATCATCAACATAATGTTGAATTTGTGAAAGTGGCATTTGTTGTAAATGCTCATTCATGGTCGGTATCGCAAAACTTTGCCCAGCCCAACCACGCCCAACACCTTTCATAGCACCAAAATGTTCAAGGGCTGTACGTGCAGCACCGCCAGCATGTTCGCCAGCCATGTTGCTACCAAAAACAAAAATGGTGTCTTCAGCTAAATCTTTAACAATGCTTTCATCATGATAGTGGTAAGTCATACAGTTTTATCTTCATCATCCTTTTATTCATGTTGCAGCTGAAAGGCTGATTGGTCAAGTATCAAAATAGGCTTAAACAGGTATGGTTCAGTTAATTTTCATCTGATATCTGGGTTGAAAACTTTTTATGAATCATAAGTTTCATCTAACTATAAATTGTCCGTCTGTGAAATTAAGCCTTGAACATAATGTGAAGAGCAAAAAGTGAAATTGTATTCATGTTGTTTGCATAAATTTAACGTTGTTTTGCATAACTTTGCCCTCATAATAAAGCTTGAGTTGAATTGTCTAAGAAGAGTGTGATGCAGGAACAGCCTTTTGAATTGGTTACCCAATATCAGCCCGCAGGGGATCAGCCTCAAGCCATTGAAAAATTGGTGCATGGGGTGGAAAAGGGCATGCATGATCAGTTGTTATTGGGTGTAACAGGTTCGGGTAAAACCTATACCATGGCTAATGTTATTGCACGTACCCAGCGCCCGACTATTGTCATGGCGCATAACAAAACTTTGGCTGCACAGTTGTATGGTGAGTTTAAGGCATTCTTCCCACACAATGCAGTTGAATACTTCGTTAGCTATTATGACTACTATCAGCCCGAAGCGTATGTGCCATCTTCAGATACATTCATTGAAAAAGATTCTTCGATTAACGACCATATTGACCAAATGCGACTGTCAGCGACGCGTGCTTTATTGGAAAGACGTGATGCAATTATTGTTGCTTCGGTTTCTGCAATTTATGGTTTGGGCGATCCGAATGCCTATATGAGCATGCTCTTACACATTGTTGAGGGTGATCGTATTAACCGTGATGATATCATTCGTCGCTTAGTCGAAATGCAATATACCCGTAACGAGTTAGAATTCTTGCGTGGTACTTATCGTATCCGTGGTGAAATTATTGATATTTTCCCTGCGGAATCAGATCAAAATGCCATTCGTATTGAACTGTTTGATGATGAAGTTGATTCCATTCGATGGTTTGATCCACTGACAGGAAAATTGGTTCGAAAAGTGCCACGGGTAACGATCTATCCAAAAAGCCACTATGTCACACCAAAAGATAATTTAACGCGAGCAATTGGGACGATTCGTGAAGAATTAACTGAACGACTTGGCTTTTTCCGCGCCAATGATAAGTTACTTGAAGCACAACGAATTGAACAGCGGACCCGTTATGACCTCGAAATGATGCAGCAACTTGGATATACCAACGGTATTGAAAACTATTCACGTCATTTATCTGGTCGTCCATCGGGTGAAGCGCCGCCAACCTTATTTGATTATGTTCCAGATGACGCTTTATTAATTATTGATGAATCACATGTGACTGTTCCACAAATTGGCGCGATGTATAAAGGGGACCGTTCACGTAAAGAAAATTTAGTGAATTATGGTTTCCGTTTACCAAGTGCATTGGACAATCGCCCGATGAAATTTGAGGAATGGGAGAGAATTGTTCCATCGACTATTTATGTCAGTGCTACACCTGCGCATTATGAGATGGAAAAGTCAGAGCAAGTGGTTGAACAAGTGGTACGTCCAACCGGCTTGGTAGACCCTGAAATTGAAATTCGTCCAGTACTGACCCAAGTCGATGATGTATTGTCCGAGATTAATAATCGTAAAGAACTCAATGAACGTGTTCTCGTGACCACACTGACCAAACGTATGGCAGAAGACCTAACCTCATATTTAAAAGAATATGGCGTGAAAGTCGCTTATTTACACTCAGATATTGATACGGTTGAACGAACCAAAATTATTCATGAGTTACGTTCTGGTGTGTATGACGCGATTGTAGGTATTAACTTATTGCGTGAAGGTCTAGATATGCCCGAAGTTTCTTTGGTCGCAATTTTAGATGCCGACAAAGAAGGCTTTCTGCGCTCAGAGCGTTCACTGATTCAGACCATTGGTCGAGCAGCACGTAACTTAAATGGTAAAGCGATTTTATATGCAGACCGTATGACCGATTCGATGCAAAAAGCCATTGATGAAACGGATCGCCGTCGTAATTTACAAATTGCATTTAACTTAGAGCATGGTATTACCCCACGTAGTGCGGTTCGTCAAAATGTCAAAGATATTGATACTGGTGAAGTGCTGCAAGATGACGAAATTGACGAAAAAATTTCACAACAAGCGAAAGCTTTGAGTGCAGATGAGCGTCATTTAATGTCAGATCCGAAACTTTTAGCGAAACATATGAACAAGCTTGAAAAAGAAATGTTAAAAGCTTCGAAGGAGTTGCAATTTGAACAGGCAGCAAGGCTACGTGATGAAATCCTTCGCTTGAAAGCGCAAATGATTCAATAGTCTTGTTAGACAATAATACTATTTTGAGCTGTATTGAACTACATAACTTAGACAAAAATATGAGTTAATTCGCATATTTATTGTTTAAAGTAAATTTATATCGAAAGACATTTGATCGTAAGTTTGCATCTAAAATGAGGAAAGCTTGATGACTACAAATATTCCGAAAGCGGGTTTTAAATTGGCTAAAATTGCAGTGGGTGCAGCAGTATTAATTGGTTTAGGTGCAGCGACTATGGCATATGCACAGACCAAACCATTACAGACAGTCGAAAAAGTAGAACTCGATCGTTATTTAGGTATGTGGTATGAAGTCGCTCGTAAGCCTCTGGTATTTCAAAAAAGCTGTGACCGTGATGTGACTGCGGTTTATACCTTAAATGAAAATGGCAATATTAATGTCAATAACAGTTGTTTTGCCAAAGACGGTACCAAGAAGCAGTCCATTGGTGAAGCTTTTGTTCAAAATGCACCCTTTAATACCAAGTTAAAAGTGAGCTTTCTACCAGAATCAATTCGCTGGTTACCTATTGGACGTGGTGATTATTGGGTATTAAAAGCCGATGAAGATTACCAAACTGTTCTTGTGGGAGAGCCACGTCGTAAATATATGTGGGTCCTTTCACGTTCTGCTCATCCTGTTCAAGCAGTCGTTCAAGACTACTTAAATTATGCCAAATCTGTAGGCTATGATTTATCCGATGTGATTCATACGAAACAGACAGCAAAATAGTCAAAATATTTGAACAATTGCTAAAAAACCATGCCTGTGCATGGTTTTTTATTTGCTAGAATACATGCTAAAGCGCTTGAAGTTTCAAGCGAAATCCAAATGATTGATCCCCGTATTCTAGAGGTAATAGATGTATAAAGGCGTTGCTTTGTCTGTGTTGGCATCTGTTACTTTTGGTGTTTTGTATTTCTATACGCTTTTTTTAAAGCCTATGGATAGTGAGCAAACCTTCGCGTGGCGAATGTTAGCAACCTTGCCATTTCTAACACTTTTTATGTGGTGGATGGGGGACTTAAAAAAAGTCAGTGAGATTTTTTGGCGAACCATCAAACAGCCAATTTTTTTACTGTGGTTATTGATGAGCTCATTTTTATGCACCACGCAGCTTTGGTTGTTTTTGTGGGGGCCGATTAATGGACGGGGCTTAGAAGTATCACTTGGCTATTTCTTATTGCCTTTGGTCATGGTTTTAGTCGGATGTGTTCTTTACAAAGAAAAATTATCGGCCTGGCAAATGGCAGCTGTGGTTTTAGCGGTATTGGGTGTGGGGCATGAAATTTGGCGTATAGGCAGCATTGCATGGGAAACCGTCTATGTGGCTGTGGCATATCCTATTTATTTCTTCTTAAGACGCACGTTTAAAACGGATCACCTTGGCGGTTTTTGGTGGGATCTCTGCCTTATTTTGCCTGTCGCATTTTACTTAGGCTTCATTCATAGCAATACCTTTGAATTAATGGCTGTTTTTCCACACCTGATTTTGGCCGTTATTGGACTAGGGTTTTTAAGCGCATTAGGCCTAGGAAGTTATATGCTTGCGAGCCGTTACTTGCCTTTTGTTATCTTTGGTTTATTGAGCTATTTAGAGCCAGTTTTGTTGGCATTTGCATCGATTGCCTTAGGTGAACGCGTAGAAGCCGAAGAATGGTTAACCTATATCCCTATTTGGGGGGCGGTACTGTTATTGGTGATTGAAGGTGCTCTACATTTAATCAAGCAAAAGCGAAAGGAACAGGCGTTAGCGAATAATGTGGAAAAGCTCAAAAAACGTATGGACTAAGATCAATGATATATACATTTGATAGTGTAAATCTTTCTCTAAAAAAATCTTATATTTTCAATAAAAATATAAAAAACTCTATCTCAATACTAATTTAAGTTGAAAAAATGAATCGTAGTTTTTAGTGAATTTGTCGTTTAAATGCTAATCTAAGGTACTAATAAGAACCGTATTATTTGGTGATATATTCAAGATGAATGATGTTGAATAACCTGCAATATCTTATTAATATTTGTTTTATATAAAAATAAACCTAAATAGCCGACATTTTGTCATTAGACCAAGGATAGGACATGCAATTCGTTGGTATTCCATATTCATTACGCATTCAGCTTTTACAACTCGAACCACATTTGGATGAGCACTGGCAAACCGTATTAACCCAAATTTTTGCTCAACTGGATCTTGATCAGTGTCAGCAAGTGGCACAAAACGATTTGGCTCGAAAAGGCATTGTATGGAACGCGCAAAATCATAAATTTACTTTAAGCAATCCAATGAACTTGGGTATGTTACTCAAACTGCTAAATGATGAAAACATGCGCTCTATTGCACAGCATCTGGGTGAACAACTTAATTTACTGATGCAACAAACAGATAGCGTAAGTATTGCAAAGCAATTAGAAGCAGATCTGGAATTAATTCAGTCTATTGATGTTGAAGATGATTTTGAGCATCAACTTGAAAAAATATTATTGCATCGAACTTATATTTTTAATGCAGCACAAATTATTCGGAGTTTGGCATTAACTCCTCCTGAAGATATACGTCAATTAAGTGCTCATCAAGTGAAGCGCTTTATTGTTGAAGTTTACTTAAAGCAGCAACTTTTAGCAGATGGATTTCAAACATCTTTAAAAGCACAGGACATCGCACATCCAATTTTTAAATATTTTTTAGCGCGAGAGCAGCAAAGTCGACATTTTTATGTCCTTCAAACGCCGAGTGATTATTTTATTGTTGCGCCGTGTGCTCAGACGGAGCTTACATTTTCAGCACGACGTTTTTTAGAAACAGAACAATCCGAATTTTCAGATTTTCCTTTATTAAATGGCTTGGCTTTAGATATTCGAAGTTCGGTTGAAAACGAGTTTATTGAACATTTTAAAAATCAGGTCATGCTTTTAGCCGGTGCACAAGCACATGTACCCATCGATATTCAAAGTTTGATGGATCAATTTCAACAGATTAGTGATGATAAATTACTTCCGATATTGCAGCTTGATTCAACCAAAAACATTGCTTTAGCAATCGAGCGATTTGAAGAAATATTCACATTAAAAATTTTAAGCCCACTCCATCGATTATTGAAATATGAAGTTGATGACTCAAATCATTTTGACTTTATTTATTTTAGAACGATGCAAATACTTGCGCCACTCTTGATGAGCATTGAGATGTTGCGCATACAGCCTGAATTGGTCAATGATAATGAATTCGCCAAATTTGCAGATAAAATGCAGGGCTTCAAGCAATTACTTGAAAAAAGGCGCGCATTTATCTTTGCTCCGCATAATGAAGATAGTTGGGAAGATCATCATGAAATGAGTCTGTACCTGCTAACTCAGTTGAAAACTATGCTTACAGCACAACTTGCAGAACATGAACAAATTAAAGTGACACAGGAAGATTTCAGTCCACACTCTGGGACACATGTCACGTTGTCTCGTCGACGAACCCAAATGGGGGAATATGAGTCAAACGACTTGGAACGAGCAAAAGCAGAACAACAGTTAAAACGCAAAATTTTTATGCATGCTGTGCAGATGATTCGTGATCATGCGCAGCAGTGCATCGCACTTAATTTTGAAAATTTAAGACATGAATCATCTACTCGATCCATTCATCATATGCGTCACTACGCTTGTTGTGCGGGTGACAATGGATTAAGTGCTCTACCACATATAATTCAACTGCCAAATAGTTACTTCGAATTTGATATTGAACAATTTAGAGAGTCAGTCGATGTAGACAATAAAAATGAATCTATAAAATGACGTGCTTTGGATCAAAATAACCATTTTAAAGTTCGGACTATGGCTTGAATTTATTCGATTGTGGCAGGCAGTTGTTTATAAAATATAGACGTATTGTCTGATAAAGCTACATTTAGAAATTTGTGACAAAAAACATCAAAAAACCAGTTTTTAAACTTTCAGTCATAAAATCATGAAAATAATTACAACTATTTTAAAAATTTATAGTGAATATATAAGAAAATAGCCGAGCAGAGCAGTGCTTTTGGATTCATTAATTTAACGAATTCCATTACAATTATGGGGTTTTGAAATTTAGCCTAGATTTACAATTAATTAGAGGACGTATCTGTGAGCAAAGACACTATCGTTGCCCTACATGCAGAGCACCAAGGTCGCTGGAAAAACCGTGAAGAACTTGCGGAACGTATGATTGCCCTAGTGGGTCAGTTATATCGTGAAAAAAACATCGTAGCAACAGTGTACGGTCGCTCTTTAATTAACCGTTCTGTTATCCAAATTCTAAAAGCACACCGTCGTACTCGCGTATTAGACGTTGAACTTTCTGTTGTAAACACTTTCCCAATTCTTGAAGCTTTATCTAAAGTTGAAAACATTGGTACTGCTGAAATTGATCTTGGTAAACTTGCAGAAGCTTACAAAGCACAAGGCGGCGACATCGATGCATTTGTTGCAGATGCTGTTAAATCATTACAAGGTAGCGCTGCTGCTGTAGAACACAAAGACGTTGTTCTTTACGGTTTCGGTCGTATCGGTCGTATCCTTGCACGTTTAATGATTGGTCAATCAGGTTTAGGCCGTGGTCTTAACCTTAAAGCTATCGTTGTACGTAAATCTTCTGATGGCGATTTAGAAAAACGTGCGTCTTTGTTACGCCGTGACTCTATTCATGGTCCATTCGCAGGTACGATTTCTGTAGATGAAGAAAACGAAGCAATCATTGCAAACGGTAACTTCATTAAAGTAATTTACGCTTCTAACCCATCTGAAGTTGATTACACTGCTTACGGTATTAACAATGCACTTGTGATTGATAACACTGGTAAATGGCGTGATTCAGAAGGTCTTGCTCAACACCTTAAATGCCCAGGCGCTGCACGTGTAATTCTTACTGCACCTGGTAAAGGTGATATGAAGAACGTTGTTTACGGCGTAAACCAAGCAGATATCCTTGATGAAGATACAATCATCTCTGCTGCAAGCTGTACAACAAACGCGATCACTCCAACACTTAAAGTGTTAAACGATAAATACACAGTGATCAATGGTCACGTTGAAACAGTTCACTCGTTCACAAACGACCAAAACTTAATCGACAACTACCATAAAGCGGATCGTCGTGGTCGTGCTGCGACTCTAAACATGGTAATTACTGAAACTGGTGCTGCTAAAGCGGTTGCTAAAGCACTTCCAGCGCTTCAAGGTAAATTGACAGGTAACTCTGTACGTGTACCTACACCAAACGTGTCACTTGCTATTTTGAACCTAACATTGGGTCAAGACGTTGATCGTGAAGAAGTGAATGAATATATTCGTCAAATTTCGATCAACTCTAACCTTCAAGGTCAAATTGGTTATACAAACTCGACTGAAGTTGTGTCATCTGACTTTATCGGTTCACGCACTGCAGGTGTATTTGATGCGCAAGCAACAATCACTTCAGGCAACCGTTTAACTGCTTATGTTTGGTACGATAACGAAGTAGGTTATAGCTGCCAAGTATTGCGTATTGCTGAACAAATGGGCGGCGTAAGCTATCCAAAAGTTCCTGCTGAAACTAATGCTTAATTAGTTCACGCTGTAAAAAAGGGCCTCATTTGAGGCTCTTTTTTTATGCAATATTTTAAAGAAGTCGGATTTAATTGATCAAAATTGACAGGGTATTCTGTGATTTATGCCACTGCAAAAAAAGTCATTGTCACTTAAAATCAAAAGCCATTAATACTTTATGTGTAGTAAGTTAATGAAATTAATAAAAAAATAACTACAAAAAATTGCAAACCCAATCGTATTATTCAGTAAAGATAGAGCTGTAAAACAATAAAAGTAAAAAGGACTTTAGTTTGCAAGTGAAACACATGCTCAGTGGATTGGCATTTATAGTGTTTGCTGCACTCATCGGCTTGTTCATCGCGATATGGGTGTTTAAACATTTTAATATTTACATTCCGCTCGAAAACCAAAACGTCAATATTGATCTACAAGAACCTTTACAAGCTGAAGTGAAGATTCATGACGCCTTAGATGTTGATGTGACTGGGCGGGTAAATGCCGAAATACCAATTCATGAAAATTTGAATATTCCGTTGACGCAAACTCTGACACCACGTGTCTATTTTGATAATCAAGTCCCGATTAAAACCACAATTCCTGTACGCGAGACGTTAAAAGTCAATCAAAATTTGCCAGTAGACACCCAAGTAAAAGTCAAAGTTATGGGACAAAACATCACTTTGCCATTGAAAGGTGATATTCCGATTCAGTTAGATATTCCAGTCAACATAGATGTTCCACTTGAGCAAAAAGTACATTTAAAATTCGATGCACCGGTCAAAACTGTACTTAAGGAAAATCTACACATTCCTTTAAATGCTAATTTAAAAACCAATATCCCAATTGAAGGGAAGTTAAATGTCCCGATTAAGACAGCGCTTAAGGCAACCGTTGATGTAAAAAACACGCTGCCAGTAAAAATTCAAAAAGGCGAATTGGTCATTCCGTTGAAAACCATGCGTTTAAACCGTGAACAAAAAGCTGCTGCGCAGTCTAAGCAGGAATAGCCTATGTGGATATTTCAATCGACAAAGCGTTTGCTGTTGAGTTTTTTTGCTGTGGTTGTATTGGTCGCCGTTTCATTTTGGCTATATTTAAATATACATGCATCTATGCAAGTGCAGGCCGATAACGCGGATATTCAACTCTCTCATTCGTTACCGACTAAAATTTCGGTAGGGAATTATTTACAAACACAATCGATTGGTACTTTGGATACCAAAATCGCTTTAGATCGTAAGCTGCAGCTTCCGCTAAAAGGTAAATATTTAGCGGATTTACAATTTAGTGTAGATGTTCCTATTTCGGTGAATATTGATTATCTGACCAATATTCAAATTAATCAGACAATGCCATTAGAGGCGACCACAGATTTAGTTATTAAAAATAAACTTGTGCCGAAGTTTCCGCTAAAAATGGATATACCAATAAAACTGGATGTCCCATTTCACTTAAAACGAACTTATAACATTCCGATTCGAATTAATTTTAATGGGCCTGTTTTTTTTGAGTTTAATGAAAGCGTAAATTTACATGTGGTACATCAGTTTGCTCCACAGCTTAATCTAAATGACCCAATGACTATGCGTAAAATCGCGAGCTTTAACGCTACGATGTATAACTCGGAACGAAATACCAAAGCCAATTTAAAAATGGCTATGGATTTACCTTTAAAGAATCTGCATCCATAAAAATCATTTGTTCAATTCAAAAAAGCCCGATCATGGAATCGGGCTTTTTATTTCAATATGACAATTTTATTTGTTCAAAGCCTTTTTTACAGCAGCTTGAAGGGATGTAGATGGATGTCCCAATAATTGCTCTAAATCTTGGCGATCACTGTACATAGCACCCTTCACAGTATGAACATCGGCATCAACAATCACGTCAACCAGGCCTGCTGGCAGACCGGCTTGTAACAGGCCTTGGCGATAGTCTTCAGGTGCTAAGTTTTGATACTGTACTGTATTGCCTGATTCAGATTGAATTGCTTCAGCAAGATCTGCCAAAGTGAAACTACTTGAGCTAGCCAATTCATAAGTCTTTTGCTCATGACCTATGCTATTTAAAACTTTTGCAGCAGCTTCTGCATAGTCAGCGCGGGTCGCGGCACTAATGCGTCCATTTTGTGCAGCACCATAGAGCACACCCGTTTCGGCAACATGTGCAACGGCAGCAAGATAGTTTTCGACATACCAGTTGTTACGTAAGAAGGTATAGTTTAGACCACTGGCTTTAATAAGACTTTCAGTTTCACGATGTTCTTCTGATAAACCTAGTGGTGAAGTATCTGCACGTAAAAGGCTTGTATAAGCAATATATGGTACGTTTGCTGCTACAGCAGCATCAATGACAGCTTTATGCTGTGGCGTACGGCGGCCAATTTCATTAGCAGAAATCAAAAGTAACTTGTCTATGCCTTGTAAGGCAGGAACTAAAGTTTCTGGCGCATCATAATTAAAATGACGCACTTCAATACCTTGTTGCTTGAATGATACAGCTTTAGCTTCATCACGTACTAGCGTAACAATATTTTGTGCAGCAGTCTCTTTAAGTAAAAATTGAATAACGAGTTGACCGAGTTGTCCTGTAGCACCTGTAATTGCGATTTTCATTTTCAAACCCTCTGTTTGATGAATAATTGAACTTGATGGTTGAATCTTAATCTGTTAACTTACTAAATGTAAGTACGTACCAAAAAGTAAGTTAGTGACTTGAAGGAAAGAATTAATGAATACCTATGCTACAAGTAAATTGCTTGGTCAAGTTTTATCCACGGAGTGTCCTTCACGTGAAATTCTTGAACATCTGACCAATAAATGGTCTGTATTAGTACTGCGTTGTTTAACTGAAGGGGTGCATCGTTTTAGCGAGTTAAAACAGCGCATTGAAGGCGTGAGCGAGAAGATGTTGGCGCAAACCTTAAAAATGTTAGAGCAGGATGGTTTCATCTTACGTACAGTTTATCCGGTCGTTCCACCCAAAGTGGAATATCAATTGACACTTATGGGTTCGCAAGCAGCTGAAAAATTAATGCATCTCATTGCTTGGGTTGAAAGAACATTACCTGAAATTATTGAAGCCAAAGAAAATGCACGCAAATAACATTTCGTTATTTGAATAAATCCTTCTTTATTTAATCTGCACTGTGTTATTCATAAAACCTACATTTTCAAAAAAGGTGTGGATGTTGCTAAAAATTTGCACCAGCAAGAAGATGAATGAAATTTATAGTATTGCTGAATAATATTGTTCGAGAAATTCTTTAAAATATGGCAGAATAAGCGGTTTTAAAGTTTTTAGAGGATTGGCAAACATGCGCTTTGTTGATGAAGCAGTCATTACCGTAGAGGCTGGCGACGGTGGCAATGGCGTAGCCAGTTTTCGCCGTGAAAAATTCGTACCATTTGGTGGTCCAGATGGTGGTGATGGTGGGCGTGGCGGTAATGTATTTGTACAAGCCGACAACGACACAAGTACCCTTGTAGATTATCGTTATACACGTAAATTCCGTGCAGAACGTGCTAAAAATGGCCGCGGTGCGAACTGCTCAGGCCGTGGCGGTGAAGATACCGTATTGCTCGTTCCAGTGGGCACAACAATTGTAGATACAGAATCTGGCGATATCATCGGCGACTTAGTGGCTGACGGTCAGCGTGTGTTAGTGGCAGCAGGCGGTGAAGGTGGTTTGGGTAATACTCACTTCAAATCTTCAACCAACCGTTCTCCACGTAAATGTACACACGGCACAAAAGGTGAATACCGTGAAATTCGTCTTGAATTAAAAGTACTGGCAGACGTGGGGCTGTTAGGCATGCCAAATGCAGGTAAATCAACATTTATCCGTGCAGTTTCAGCAGCAAAACCAAAAGTTGCAGATTATCCATTTACCACAATGGTGCCAAACCTAGGCGTGGTTGATGCAGACAGTCACCGTTCATTTGTTATGGCTGATATCCCAGGTCTAATTGAAGGTGCAGCAGAAGGTGCAGGCCTCGGTATTCGCTTCCTGAAACATTTGGCGCGTACACGTATTTTATTGCACATCGTCGATGTTCAACCGATTGATGGTTCAGACCCTGCTTATAATGCTAAAGCGATTTTGGAAGAGTTGAAAAAATTCTCCCCAACACTTTCAAAATTACCAATTGTTTTAGTGCTTAACAAAGTTGACCAATTGGCTGCTGAAACGCGTGATGAATGGTGTGATCACATTCTTGAAGAGTTAGAGTGGAACGGTCCAGTATTCAAAACTTCAGGTTTAACGTTTGAAGGTACAAAAGACGTTGTTTATTACCTGATGGATCAAATTGAAGAACAGCGTGAACGTGAAGTTGAAGATCCTGAGTATGCTGCAGAAATGAAAGCATTCCGTGATCAACTTGAAGCTGAAACACGTGAACAAACCATTGCAGCTAAAGAAGCATATCGCGAATTGCGTCGTCAACAGCGTCTTTCTGGTCAAGGTGAATTTGACGATGAAGATGATGATGGTGAAGATGAAGCAGAATCGTACTACGTACGTTAATTGTTGATTTTAGAGTCAAAGTAAAAAAGTCTGAGGACAAGATGATAGAAGTGGTAGATGGGCAGCGTCAGCTTAAGGGTTGTAAAAGAATCGTTGTTAAAATCGGATCATCTTTACTCACAGCAAACGGAAAAGGTTTAGATCTGGATGCAATCTCGCATTGGGCGGGACAAATTGCAGAACTACACAATGCAGGACATGAGATCATTCTTGTGTCTTCTGGTGCTGTGGCTGAAGGTATGGTTCGAATGAATCTGGACAGCCGACCCACAGATCTACCCAGTCTTCAGGCTTGCGCAGCCATTGGACAAATGGGTTTAATACATACTTGGTCAAGCGTTTTAGAACAACGTTCTATTCGTACAGCTCAAGTTTTATTAACCCATGACGATTTGGCTGACCGTCGTCGTTATTTGAACTCTTGTGATGCGTTGCAACACTTGATCGACTGGCGTGTCATTCCAGTCATCAATGAGAATGACACTGTTTCGACAGATGAAATTCGCTTTGGTGATAACGATACTTTGGCAGCTATGGTGGCGGGTCAGGTACATGCAGACTTATTGGTGATTTTAACTGACCAAGAAGGCATGTTTGACTCAGACCCACGCTCAAATCCAGATGCCAAACTGTTTCATACGGTGCGTGCAATGGATGAAACTTTATTTGATATGGCTGGCGGCGGCGGTAAATTTGGCCGTGGTGGCATGTTAACCAAAGTTCGTGCAGCACGTTTGGCTGCTAAGTCAGGTTGTCCAACCGTGATTGCGAGCGGTGATAGTGATAATGTGCTGTCACGTGTAATGGCAGGTGAATTACTCGGTACATTATTTATTACCGATAATGACCGTGTGACTGCACATCAGCAATGGTTAGCTGCACATTTACAAACAGCTGGACGTTTGGTGATTGATGATGGTGCTGTAAAGGCAATACGTGATAATCACCGTAGTTTATTGCCTGTTGGTGTGAAAGATGTCGAAGGGCATTTTGAACGTGGTGATGTAGTGGAATGTGTTGATATTGCAGGACATCGTGTAGCTGTTGGCCGTGTAAACTTCAGTTCACGTTCGGCAGAAATCGTTAAAGGCTTGGCCTCAGATAAAGTTCATCAAGTTTTAGGGGAAGCCCGATCACTTGAAATGATCCATCGCAATCATATGTCGATTTACTAATACTATAATTGTTTTCATACATAAAAAAATCCCGCTTTCGAGCGGGATTTTTTTTATTTATAAATTTCTCTGATTAACACGTTTAGAGAGTTCTTCAGCGCTTTCTACACGTTCCGAATAGCGGTCTGTGAGGTAAGCGGATTGACCGCGAGTCATCAGCGTATATTTATAGAGTTCTTCCATTACATCTACAATGCGGCTGTAGTAAGAAGACGGCTTCATTCGGTCTTGTTCGTCAAACTCAGTAAAAGCTTTCGCGACTGAAGATTGATTTGGAATTGTAATCATCCGCATCCATCGACCCAAAATTCGCATTTGATTGACGGCGTTGAAGGACTGCGAACCACCGCAAACTTGCATAAGTGCCAGTGTTTTGCCTTGCGTGGCACGAATAGCGCCAGCCGCAAGTGGTATCCAATCAATTTGTGCTTTCAAAATGGAGCTCATGGCACCATGACGTTCTGGTGAACACCATACCATGCCTTCTGACCACGCTAATAATTCATGTAATTCTTGAACTTTAGGGTGAGTAATCTCAGCATCTTCAGGTAAAGGAAGGCCTTTAGGGTGAAAAATCCGTACATCAGCACCAAAATATTCTAAGATTCGACCCGCTTCCATTACAGCTAAGCGGCTAAACGAACGCTCACGGTTAGACCCATAGAGCAATAATATACGTGGTGGATGCGCCAGTTCTTGTGCTTGAATCTGCGTAAATTGAGGTGTCTTCAATAAGTCGATATTAATATTTGGTAATTCCATATTAAGACTCCGAATACAGTTTTCGTTTAAGCCAAAGCGATACACTTACTAATGCAATCAGGACTGGAACTTCAACCAATGGGCCAATAATCGTGGTAAATGCAATCGGAGATGCAATGCCAAAGGTCGCGATGGCAACAGCGAGGGCAAGTTCAAAATTATTACCTGCTGCGGTAAAGGATATGGCAGTGGTTTTGGCGTAATTATTGCCCATCCATTTGCTCATCAAAAAGCTAATGAAAAACATCACCACAAAGTAGATCGTGAGGGGAATGGTAATACGCAGTACATCCATCGGAAGGCTCACGACATCTGCACCTTTGAGGCTAAACATCACGACAATGGTAAATAGTAGGGCGATCAGGCTTAAAGGGTTAATTTTTGCTATAAATTTTTCTTGATACCAGGTATTTCCTTTTTGTTTAACGAGGAAATATCGTGTAAGAAAGCCGAGCAAAAATGGGATGCCGAGATAAATCAGAACAGCTTGTGTAATGGTCCAAAAACTCACCTGTATAACTTGTGCTTCAACACCAAAAAATGGTGGAAGATAGCTTAAGAAAAACCAAGCATAGCTACTGAAAAAGAGGATTTGGAAAATGCTATTAAATGCAACCAAGGCCGCAACATATTGATTGTCACCACATGCCAGATCATTCCACACCAGTACCATCGCAATACACCGAGCTAAACCAATTAAGATCAAGCCGGTCATGTATTCTGGATAATGCTGTAAAAATACGATTGCCAAAATAAACATTAAACAAGGCGCAATGACCCAATTTTGTAGTAATGACAAAGTTAATGTACGGTTATCTTTAAAAACTTCAGGTAGTGTTTGGTAATCCACTTTGGCTAAAGGTGGATACATCATCAGAATTAAACCAATCGCAATGGCGATATTGACATTGCCTACAGTAAGTTGATTTAAGCCTGTAGAAGCACTTGGAAAATAGATACCAATTCCAATGCCTAGCCCCATTGCGATAAAAATCCATAGCGTTAGATTGCGGTCTAGAAATGACAGTTTTGCAGCAGTCATTATTGAATCTCTGAAATTTTTTGGATTTCTTTGTTAAGCTCTTCACGACTTAATTGCTTAAAATCGAGTGCAAATAAAGCATCTAAACGGCGGTTAATATGTGCCACGGTATCAAGAAAAGCTGCAAGTTTGATGTCATCTGCAAGCTCTAAATGGGAAGGATCTTCTAAGCCCCAGTGGGCTTTGATGGCAGAGCCAAAGTAAATTGGGCAAGCTTCTTGCGCAGCAGATCCACAAACAGTAATCACCACATCAGGTTCGAATTGCTCACATTCCGCAATCGTTTTACTGTATAAACCTTCGGTGGGTAAATTTAAGTTATTGAGGGTTTTGAGTGTGAGCGGATGTACGTGTCCACTAGGTTTGCTTCCTGCGCTATAAGCATGAAAACCTTCTGGTGCTCGGACATTAAATAAGACTTCGGACAAAATGCTGCGGCAACTATTGCCCGTACATAAAAATAGAAAATTCATAGTGATTCACACAATGTGGTAGTGCCTTTCGGAGAGTTTAAATCGAGATCTTTAAATCGTTCTTGGTGACGCATGACATCAAGTATTTGTGTACACCAAGTAGGCAGTGCAGGATGAATCGAGTAATACACCCATTGGCCTTTACGTTGATCACTCAAAACACCAGATGAGCGTAGTAGCGCTAGATGGCGTGAAATTTTGGGTTGGCTTAATTGAAGTGATTCGGTGAGTTCACATACGCATAGTTCACCTTTACACGCCAAAAGCATGATGATGTTCAAACGAGTCTCATCTGAAAGTAATTTGAAAAAATCAGTCTGTTCCATGTCTATCTATACATATGGATTAGCATATATATTTACATGTGAATATATAGATGTCCATATGTATAAAGGTTTTATCTAAATCTAAATTTAAAAGTTTAATGATGATTATGTGATTTACGATATTCTAAAAAACTGATTTATAAATCTCGTATTTTAGAAACATCCTCAAAGATGAGGATGTTTATTTTCAAGTGTAAGTGCTTTATTCAATCCATCCCCGTCGAATTAATAGTTTCATTAGAAAAGTATGCATATTCAATATGTAATACATAATCTTATGTTGGTGTTTCCACCAAATAGGCAAGCCTGCCAAATTTATGAAGAGAGCAATAAAAAAAGCACCGAACATATCAATAGGAAAATGTACGCCCACATACACGCGAGACCATGCTACAAGCAATGCCACCCAAATCAGTATACGACCCAAATCGCGTTTTAATGAAAAATAGTATGAGAACGCAATACCACTAAAAATACTCATGTGATTACTGGGAAAAGAGCCTGTAGGATCATGTTGTATTAAAGTTTGACCTACATCAATTACAAAGGGGCGAGGTGTGTGCAATATTGCGGATAAAATCTCACTTATACACAGTGTCACTGCGGTAAAGAGCGCAGCTTTTATAATTGCTGTTTTTGTTTCAATCTTTCCAAACAACCATGCGAAAGCAAAGATAATTAAAAATATGTAAATCAGATCATGTGCGATAAATTGAGCGAAAGTCATCATTAGTGTTGATGCATGCTCGGGCACATTTAATAAATAGTAAAGGTCAAGATTGAGTTGTTCGATAGACATGTTGCTTAAGGGGGAATAAGACAGTTGGCTAATGTAATCCTCTCGTGGCTAAAGATATAGCAAGGACTTGTAAAAATTAACGAAATAAATAAGCGCTTTGTTGAAAAGCAAAAAAGCCATCAAAAGCGACTGCTTATTTGATGGCTTTTTGATGCTAGGGCATGAACACTCAATTATTTAAACTGTATGGTGCCGTTGGCATTTACAGTGATTTTAGACTCGCCACCCGCCATTTCCTGTTCTGGAATTGCATCAGCTGCTGCAGCTTTCATCATGGCCATACGTGGTACAGGCTGACCACCATAATTGCTGGTATTTAAATTGATATTCACCAAGTTATAGCCTGACTTATTCCACGCTTGTGACAATGTTTGCGCGCGTTGTTGGAAGTTTTTAGAGGCTTCAACCATGAGTTCATTTTCTACTTTTTTTCGCTGTGCATCTGACACGCTAAAGCTGATGGACTGAGTTTGGAAATTTTGCTGTAACTCACTGACTAACTGGCTAGCAGCTTTAAAGTCAGTACTTTCTAAACGAACTTCAGCACGACCACGCCATTCTTTAAGTTTACGGCTGTCATTGTCATAGATAGGATAAGTAGTTTGTGAACCTGTTTCAATTTTTACCGATGGGTATTTTCGAGCAGTATTAACGGCCTGACTCATCAGCTGATTAATTTGTGCAGCGAGCTCAGCGGGCTGTTTGTTTGACTTTTCTATATACAGCACGGCATGCATTTCATCATTTGAAACTTGGCGCGTTGCATCGGCTTGTATATTCACAATGTTGTAATTCAATGCTTCTGCAGCCTGTGTAAGCGCAGGGAGGCTCAAACAAGAGGCTAATAAGGCAGACGATAAGATAATTTTACGCATTGTTATACCTGTTCTTCTTTAAAAATTGCTAATTTAGCGAATTTACCCATCTTAAGATGTGAATGTGATGGTTTAAAGGAATATATGTGGTTGGATTGTAATTATTTGAACATTTTTTAAAAAAATCCTAATTTTAGTAAGTTATTTTAAATCAGATGGTTAAATTAGTATTTTATGAACGGTTACAATTAATCCGTATAAGATCTAATAAAACATAAAGCAAAGAGGTTTTCTTTGTTTTGTCACACTGTAAGATGAATATTCATTCGAAATGCACTTGAATTGCAATTATTTGTACTGTTCTTGGCATTTTTGATGCTTATACCTATTTATTTTTCAAAAAAATTAGGTATTATCCGCCGTCTAGTTAGCCATTACATAAAGAGCTCTTAAAACTGACTAGAAAATCATAAAGCACCGAGTCAAAAGACCGAAAGTCCCCCGACTTATTTCTTTCAACCCATATCAGAGATGGTAATTCGATATGAGCGTTTCTTCAGTAAATTCTGCCACTAAGTCTACTAACGAATACTATTTAACTCGCCAAAGTCAAATGGAATCCAATGTTCGTAGCTATCCACGTAAACTTCCACTTGCGATAGCAAAAGCCTTAGGGTGCTGGGTTACCGATGTTGAAGGTACAGAGTACCTCGATTGTTTAGCTGGGGCAGGGACATTGGCATTAGGCCATAATCACCCTGCGGTCATTCAAAGTATCCAAGACACACTTGCAAGCGGTTTACCGTTGCATACTTTGGATTTAACAACGCCTTTAAAAGATGCTTTTACTGAAGCTTTACTTGAGCAACTCCCTGGGGGTAAAGCTGAATATTGTCTACAGTTTTGTGGCCCATCTGGTGCAGATGGTACAGAAGCAGCAATTAAATTAGCCAAAACCTATACAGGTCGTAGTTCTGTGATTAGCTTTTCCGGTGGCTATCACGGTATGACGCACGGTTCCTTAGCAATGACAGGTAACTTGTCTGCGAAGAATGCTGTGAATGGCTTGATGCCAGGTGTTCAATTTATGCCGTATCCGCATGAATACCGTTGCCCATTAGGCATTGGTGGTGAAGCGGGTGTTGATGCATTAACGTATTATTTCGAAAACTTCATTGAAGACGTAGAAAGCGGTGTAACTAAGCCAGCAGCTGTCATTTTGGAAGCGATCCAAGGTGAAGGCGGTGTGGTAACTGCACCTGTGAAGTGGTTGAAAAAAATCCGTGAAGTGACTGAAAAGCACAATATCGTGTTAATTCTTGACGAAGTTCAAGCGGGCTTTGCACGTTCAGGTAAAATGTTTGCCTTTGAACATGCGGGTATCGAACCTGATGTTGTTGTCATGTCTAAAGCGGTGGGTGGTAGCTTACCACTTGCAGTACTTGGTATTAAACGTAAATTTGATGCTTGGCAGCCTGCAGGTCATACGGGTACTTTCCGTGGTAACCAATTGGCTATGGGTACGGGTCTTGCAACGATCAAAACCATTAAAGAACAAAATCTTGCTAAAAACGCGCAGGAGCGTGGTGATTTCTTACAAGCTGAAATTAAAAAATTAGCGCAAGAATTCCCATGTATCGGTAACGTACGTGGCCGTGGTTTGATGATTGGTGTTGAAATCGTTGATGAACGTAAATCAGCGGATCACATGGGTTCATTACCAGGTGATGGTCAATTGGCAGCAGCAATCCAAGCAGCATGTTTCGATAACAAATTATTGTTAGAGAAAGGTGGTCGTAACGGTACAGTAATTCGTTTACTTTGCCCATTGATCATCAACCAAGCTGAATGTGAAGAAGTGATTGTTCGCTTCAAGAAAGCTCTTGCTGAAGCACTAGTTGCAACTCGAGGCGCGTAAGACATGGTAGATTTTGCAGAACATCGTAAAGCGTTATTCTGCAATGATGCACAATCCATTGCTGACTATCAGTCGGCAATGGATTCAGCTGTAAAAGCTGTATCTGCATGGTTGCAAAATGACAAAATGTACACAGGCGGTAGCATTAAAGAGCTTCGCTCTGCTATTGCATTTAATCCTTCTAAAGAAGGTTTAGGTGTACAAAAGTCTCTTGATCGCATGGTTGAGCTTTTCTTAAATAAAAGCTTAAAGGTGCATCATCCGCATTCTCTAGCGCATTTACACTGCCCAACGATGGTGACAAGTCAAATCGCGGAAGTGCTGATTAACGCAACAAACCAATCAATGGACTCATGGGATCAAAGCCCTGCAGGTTCATTGATGGAAGTTCAGCTTATTGACTGGCTTCGCCAAAAAGTTGGCTATGGTGCAGGTCAAGCAGGTGTATTCACCTCTGGCGGTACGCAGTCTAACTTAATGGGTGTTTTGCTTGCACGTGATGCATGTATTGCTAAAAACTGGAAAGACGAAAACGGTAACCCGTGGTCTGTTCAGCGTGATGGCGTACCTGCGGAAGCAATGCGTAACGTAAAAGTGATCTGTTCTGAAAATGCACACTTCTCTGTGCAAAAGAACATGGCCATGATGGGTATGGGTTTCCAATCTGTGGTGACTGTTCCTGTAGATGCAAATGCACGCATGGACATGGACGCACTTGAGAAAACCATGGCGCACCTTCAAGCGGAAGGTAAAATTGTGGCATGTGTGGTTGCAACTGCGGGTACAACCGATGCAGGCGCAATTGATCCATTGAAAGAAGTACGTGAAATCACTAATAAATATGGCGCGTGGATGCATATCGACGCTGCATGGGGTGGTGCACTGATTCTTTCAAATGACTATCGTTCAATGTTGGATGGTATTGAGCTATCTGACTCTGTAACGCTTGATTTCCATAAGCATTACTTCCAAACGATTTCATGTGGTGCATTCCTTCTTAAAGATGAAGCGAACTATCGTTTCATGCATTATGAAGCTGAGTACTTAAACTCTGCTTATGATGAAGAGCATGGTGTACCAAACCTTGTGTCTAAATCGCTACAAACAACTCGTCGTTTCGATGCGTTGAAATTGTGGATGACGGTTGAAGCATTGGGTGAAGAACTTTACGGTTCGATGATCGATCACGGTGTGGGGTTAACACGTGATGTTGCAGCATATATTGATGCAACTGATGGTCTAGAAATGTTGGTTGATCCACAATTCGCCTCAGTATTGTTCCGTGTAATTCCTGAAGGTTACCCAACAGAATTACTCGACACATTGAACCAAAACGTGGCTGACGAATTGTTTGCACGTGGTGAAGCGAATATTGGTGTGACTAAAGTTGGTCAAGTTCAATCATTGAAGATGACGACTTTAAGCCCAGTTGCGACTTTAGACAACGTGAAGAACTTACTTGCACTTGTGCTAGCTGAGGCTGATCGTATCAAAGGTCCAATCGCTGACGGTACTTATACACCTGCAATTGACTAATCGGTTGCTTGTGTAAAAAAAGGCGCTCAATTGAGCGCCTTTTTTATGCTTTTGAATAGCTTAGATTTATAAATAAAGTGCAACTTAATTGATGTTATAGCCGAAATTCTTCTTTAATGCATACTTTTTGTTGCGTAGGCGTATTGTTACTTTGACGGATCAAAGTAAGCAAAATCCTTGTGAGGCTAAAAGTGCATCCATGTCACCTTTGCCCCACGGCGACATCCAAGTCGCTAATCACGTTAGTCATTTAAGCTTACAAATTTAGGAATAAGATAATAAAGGTTTAAAAAGAAAATAAGGTTTGTAAAGTACTTTCCCCGCTATCTTTTAGGATAGGGTTAGGATGATGTAAAACAATTAATTACTAATCTTATGCAGCAAACAGTGGACTAAATCCTTTCTTTCGTAATAGTTTCCGATACATACTCGAACTGCGATCAGCTGGGAAATGTGCTTCTATACTCAAATCTAATGGCAAATATTCAGGCTTTTGTGATTCGGATACTAAGCGATCTTCTTCAAATATTTTTAAGTTAAAGTCGTAAGCATCTTCTACAGGCAGATCCTTGTCATAATTTCGACAAATAGGTGCAAATAGACGGGTAGAGCGGGCGGTCATTGGTGATGCCGCATTCATAATCACTTGTTTGGTATCGTTGGGAAAATGAATAGTCAGTGTTGCAGTAAAAGGCAGATGTATTTCGAAATGACGTAGCCATTGAAAACCTTCTTGACCTCTTTGATCTAAACCAATGGGGTAACGTCCAACACTACTCCAATAGTCCGCATTAAAACCTGTTACTGTCTCAATGGTTTTATAGTCGGGTACTTCAACATTTTCAGGATCGCCAAAGGTATCAGGGTGTACCCATGCAAAATGTGCAACATCAATGAAGCCTTCGAGTTGTCGACCTGCAAAACATTGAAAATCTATAGTAGGACAAACCAATTGTTGATATTCGGTATTCTCCCAATTCGGCATGACAGGAATACTTGGTTCATCATCTGTACTTGCGGTGAGACAGCACCAAATTAAACCATAGCGTTCTACAGCAGCATAAGTTTTAAGGTTAAACCTTGGGGAAATTTTATGTTCAGGATGGGCAGGAATGCGGTTGCAGTGACCTTTTTCACCAAAGCGCAGTCCATGATAACGACACACAACACCTTGACCATCATTCTTTCCTAAACTGAGAGGCACGCCACGATGCGGACAGGCATCTTTGGCAACAATGATTTCATCTCCCATTTTATAAATCACCAAAGGCATGTCTAAGAGCATTGTGCCATAAGGCTGTTCAGTAATATCTCGTGCAAGTGCAATCGGGTACCAATATTCAGCCAATAGATGCCAATCATATTCTTCAAATGTCATATGGACGGGTAAATCAGGATTAAAAGTAGAAATGGCTTTACTATTCATTTTTTGATCTGCATGGCGACTTAAATTTCAATATAGGTGAAGCTGCTGTTCAGATATATTTCAATTAATGCAATGCGCTGTACTTAAAAACTGGGTGGTGTTCTAAAAAGTATGCTGGCATCAGACATAGCCATAATTGACATAGAAGAATACCAAATCAAACACCTTAAAGTGGTTATCAAACTTCTTTGAGAAGCAGCAGGTCTTTCGAACGGCTCGTCGCAATCGGTGCCTAAGGCGACAGTTATTACCTTCTATGCCTACCGTATGCTGCTTGCCGATTTGTTTCTTGTCAGGCTTGAATGCGGTTATAAAGCTATCCCAGTTATCCATGCTAA
>NZ_LZDS01000026.1 GCF_001678755.1 Acinetobacter gandensis | reverse complement strand
GGAGTAGGTTTGATTTCGCCCTTGTTTGCCTTTTGATGGCGCATACCATTGCGTAGCAGGATCAAACCAAATGGCAATATTTCCGCGACTCATAAGTGCTCGGTTATATGCGGGCCAATTGGTTGTGCGGTAGATTTTGTGTGCAGGCTTCTTCATTTGAAAATTATATCGCTGAAAAAGCCTTTACAGATAGGTTTGTGCAACAAAGCCGTATCTCTTTAAAAACGTTTAAAATTAAGGCAATAAAACCGATCAAAATGTTATTGAAAAAATGACTTAATTAAGCGTCTTAAATCAGCTTTTATATAACCCAATATTCAATATTTACTTATTTTAAATAAATTATATTTATATAAAATTTAAAAATTATTCATGAAAGTTTTGTATTGTCTCTACAGTGATGGCGGTATAGTAGATTTCAGTTAAAAGATTTTTGTCGTCAAATCAGCAAATTCAATTGATCGACCCTTCTGCCTATTACCAATATGAAAAGGCCATCTTTAAAAACAATGGCTTGGTGTATGATAGGGTTAAAATTTGACTGATTTAACATCATTGTCAGTATGATTTAGCCAGAATGACTCGCGTAGATTCATTTCAAGCTCAAACTTTGTTGGAAATATAAAATGCCTGACTATCGCTCAAAAACATCGACACACGGAAGAAATATGGCTGGCGCACGCGGTTTATGGCGTGCGACAGGGATGAAAGATGAAGACTTTGGTAAACCAATTATTGCCGTAGTGAACTCTTTCACCCAATTTGTACCGGGTCACGTTCATCTTAAAGACCTTGGTCAGCTTGTGGCGCGTCAAATTGAGCAAGCAGGCGGTGTTGCTAAAGAATTCAATACCATTGCGGTTGATGACGGTATTGCGATGGGTCATGATGGCATGTTGTATTCATTGCCTTCACGTGACTTGATTGCTGACTCAGTTGAATACATGGTGAGCGCGCACTGTGCGGATGCCATGGTATGTATCTCTAACTGTGACAAAATCACCCCAGGAATGCTAATGGCGGCTATGCGCTTGAACATTCCAGTGGTATTTGTATCTGGCGGTCCAATGGAAGCGGGTAAAGTTAAAATCCGCGGCAATGACAAAGCGATCGACTTGATTGATGCCATGATTGTAGCTGCTGATGATAACTACACTGACGAAGAAGTGGCTGAATACGAACGTTCTGCATGCCCAACTTGCGGCTCATGTTCAGGTATGTTCACCGCAAACTCAATGAATTGCTTAACAGAAGCATTGGGTCTGTCTTTACCGGGTAACGGTTCTACACTGGCAACACATGCCAACCGTAAAAAACTATTTGAAAAAGCGGGTCAATTAATCGTAGAAATTACCAAACGTCACTATGAACAAGATGATTACAGCGTATTGCCACGTGAAATGGTGACCAAAGCATCGTATGAAAATGCCATGACTTTGGACATTGCGATGGGTGGTTCAACCAATACTGTTCTTCACTTGTTGGCTGCTGCCAATGAAGCTGGCGTTGATTTCACCATGGACGACATTGACCGCTTATCTCGTAAAGTGCCAGTTCTGTGTAAAGTTGCACCTGCGAAAAACGATGTGCATATGGAAGATGTACACCGTGCGGGCGGCATTATGTCAATTCTAGGTGAATTGGATCGAGCTGGCTTACTCGATACATCTGTGGGCACCGTACATGAAAAAACACTGAAAGATTCTTTAGATAAGTGGGACATCATTCGTACTGAAAATGAAGATGTATACCAATTCTTCCGTTCAGCGCCAGGCGGTGTACCAACGCAAACTGCATTCTCACAAGATCGTTATTACCAACGTCTTGACGGTGACCGTGAAAATGGCGTGATCCGTAATGCTGAACATGCGTTCTCGAAAGACGGTGGCTTAGCTGTGCTTTACGGCAACATTGCGCTCGATGGTTGTATCGTAAAAACTGCGGGTGTAGATGATTCAATCTTGAAATTCAACGGTACTGCACGTGTGTTTGAAAGCCAAGATTCAGCAGTAGAATCGATTTTGGGTAACGAAATCAAAGCAGGCGATGTGGTTGTAATTCGTTATGAAGGTCCACGCGGCGGTCCGGGCATGCAAGAAATGCTGTACCCAACCAGCTACCTAAAATCGAAAGGTTTAGGTAAAGAATGTGCGTTATTGACTGACGGTCGTTTCTCTGGCGGTTCATCAGGCCTTTCAATTGGTCACGTTTCACCTGAAGCAGCAGAAGGTGGTGCAATTGGTTTGGTGGAAGATGGTGATTTAATCGAAATCGATATTCCAAACCGTACCATCAACTTAGCTGTTGATGACGCTACGATGGCAGCTCGCCGTGCAGCGCAAGAAGCCAAAGGTTGGCACCCAGTAGAAGAGCGTCCACGTAAAATTTCGAAAGCTTTGAAAGCGTATGCGATGCATACCACGAGTGCAGCGAAAGGTGCAGTACGTGAAATCTAAATTTTAGATTTCCAAATAAAAAAGCACTCCAAATGGGGTGCTTTTTTAATTTACATCTACATAACTTGCATTGGATACGAGGAAATGTCATCCGCAACTGTCTGAGGCAAACGGTAATTTAAAAGTGAATGTTTCTGCGATCATTTTTTTAGTTGCAAACAGTTGCCGAGTTTTGCGGATGACAAATGGTTTTGGTTACTTTTGCCGGAACAAAAGTAACATACGAGCTCCGAAAATTAGCTTTTATAGAGGTAAGACTCCGCTGTAATCAGCTTTTAAATGAAATAATGGGGCAATAATTCTAAGTTATATATTTCTTAATCTGATTAAAAATAATGTTTCTTGAAGCAACTAAATAAAATTTAATAATTAGTTGATGTCATTAAAATTCTAAAAAAGACAGCCTCGAATAGTAGCTATAATTTATATGGCTTTGTGTAGGCAATCCCTTACTTTTGAAAGATCAAAAGTAACAAAAATCTTTTGTTCTCCTGATATGGCATCCCTGCCATACAGGAAAACAGCGACTTCCATGTCGCTTTGTCATGTGATTGAATGGTATTGCATGCGCTAAAAATCTCTTTTGTTGGGATGTAATTTCTTTTACATACCGAGCGCTTTCTATACAATCAATTTAAAAGAATCCGCCAAAGCTGAGGCACGAAATCAGCGATCACCAAGGAACAACAATGAGTAAAAATAATATCCGCGAACATTCTGCTCCTGTTTATGAAGGCATTGAAAATGCCCCTGCACGTTCTATGATGCGTGCAACAGGTTTTGATGATGATGATTTTACTCGCCCCTTTATTGGTATTGCATCGACTTGGGCCAATGTCACGCCATGCAATATGCACATTGACGGCTTAGCGCGCGAAGCAGAACAAGGTGCCAACGCTGCTGGCGGTAAAGGCATTATTTTTAATACTATTACTATTTCGGACGGCATTTCCAACGGCACGGAAGGCATGAAATATTCATTGCTGTCGCGGGAAATTATTGCCGATTCCATTGAAACGGTTGTGGGCTGTCAAGCCTATGACGGCGTGATTGCCATTGGCGGCTGTGACAAGAACATGCCCGGTTGTATTATGGGCTTGGCGCGTTTAAATCGTCCGGGACTATTTATTTATGGCGGCACCATCAAACCCGGTGTAGGGCATACCGACATGATTTCAGTCTTTGAAGCTGTGGGGCAGTATGCAAAAGGTGAAATTAACGAGATTCAAGTTAAACAGATTGAAGAAGTTTCACTGCCGGGGCCTGGCTCGTGTGGTGGTATGTATACGGCCAATTCTATGGCTTCAGCCATTGAAGCCTTAGGCATGAGTTTGCCGGGTTCATCGGCGCAAGAAGCAGTTTCAGCAGATAAAATTGAAGATTGCCAACGCGCAGGCGAAGCAGTTATGAATTTGCTGCGTTTAGATATTAAACCACGTGACATTATGACCAAGGCTGCTTTTGAAAACTCGATTAAAGTGCTGATAGCTTTAGGGGGTTCAACCAATGGCGTACTGCATCTGATTGCCATGGCGCATACAGCAGGAGTTGAACTGTCTTTGGATGATTTTGTACGGATTGGTAAAGACATTCCCGTGGTCGCAGATGTGCGTCCATCCGGTAAATATTTAATGTCGGAACTGATTGCCATTGGCGGGATTCAGCCATTGATGAAACGTATGCTGGATGCCGGTATGCTCGATGGTTCTTGTTTGACGGTAACCGGTAAAACTTTGGCGGAAAACTTAGCAGATGTGCAGGATTATCCTGAAGGTCAGCAGATTATCTTGCCGTTTGATGCACCGATTAAAAAAGATTCGCATCTGGTGGTGCTCAAAGGCAACTTGTCACCGACTGGCGCTGTGGCAAAAATTACTGGTAAAGAAGGGCTGCATTTTGCAGGGCCTGCGCGTGTCTTTGAAGGTGAGCAAGGCGCAATGCGCGGTATTCTAGATGGCGAAGTCCAACCAGGTGAAGTAGTAGTAATTCGAGGAGTGGGGCCAAAAGGCGGCCCGGGTATGCCGGAAATGCTAAAGCCGACCTCTGCTATTATTGGCAAGGGTTTAGGGGCCTCGGTTGCCCTAATTACCGATGGCCGCTTCTCTGGCGGCAGTCATGGATTTGTTATTGGGCATGTGACACCGGAAGCTTATGAAGGCGGCCCGATTGGTTTAGTGCAAAATGGTGACCAAATTTCAATTAATGCCGAAACCCGCGAAATGACGTGGCAGGTGTCTGAAGAAGAAATTTCCAAACGCCGTGCAGCTTGGGTCAAACCGAAACCAAACTATACTTATGGTGCTTTAGCTAAATTTGCAAAACTCACGACGGGCGCAGAAAAAGGTGCGGTCACTGATCTAAATCTGGACGTCTAATCCATTGTTAAACGTTGAACATTTTGCCTTGAGTTGATATAAGTTTTGCACAAGACTTATATCTGCGGCAAAACATCTTCATAATAAGATGTAAACACCCTAAATGTGCTGACAGGGCTTAGCACGACCACATTGTTGAGGCAAAAAACGCATGTCACTGTTACGCCGTTGGTTCGATCCAATCCGATCGAGTTGGTTCTATCAGAAACCGACCCGACAAGCGGTGTTACCCACGGACCAAGGCTTAAGTGTTTATCTTCGACTGGATGATGTCTATAGCTATTTGGCGGCGCAGCAGTTACCACAGCTCGAAGAAATTCTCAGTGATGAGATTAAACCGCTGAAAGTGATTATTTCCAGCCAAGCAGCAGAGCCCCCCAACCAAATGTCAGCGGTTGAATGGCAGCAGTATTGCCTGAATGATGCCAAGATCTTATCGCGTCAGCATCGATTTAGTTTTCATGACACCCCAGAACAGCCACCACAAGAAGCACTAAAACAGGCTGAAACCATTCTAAAAAACACGCCACTGCGCGGCCAAGATTTTCTCTATTTACTTGAAGATGTGTTTCATATGTTGTGGCAAAAGCAGTACGGCAAACTGCGTACACTATACGCCATGGCGAGCCGTCATCATCAAGCCCAAAATTTCCCTGAACGTATTTTTAATGATGAGCCAATTTTGTCGGGTTACTTCGAATTTGGTGAACGTAAATATCATTCAGTAGATGATTTACTGCGTTTAACGCGCCGGTTAAAACAACAAAAACTGCTGACCGATAACCCAATTTTTATGATTAATCATATTGAATGGCGTGAGCATTTAATTAGTGATGCCGAAGAGTTGAATGAAATTCAGGGGCTAGATCCTGAGTTAGACCTGTATATTGCCATGGAAGATCCGATTTCATGGCTACTGCTTGCGTATATTCGTGAAGAACTGGCAGCCTATTACAATATTCATTTAAATGTGTATCCATTGTCATATCATGGTCGTGATTTGTTTGACTGGAGCCTTGCAACGCGTTTATCTAAAAGGACTGAAGTTAAGTTCACGCCATTTTGCCGGCCTACAGAAGCTGCGACATTAGCTATGTCACAGCTTTACTACAGTGCGCCCGAAGAGCAGCGTATTGATGCGATGTATCGCATTTTGGAAGCCGTATGGACCAAAGGGCGTGATTTATCCTTCAAAGCACATTTTCAGGCTTTACAGTATGAGTTAGAGATTTCTGAACTGAGCACTGAGGATATTGCTGAAAAATTAAAAGAAAATGATATGCACTGTGAGATGAAGTCACAGCCCGATTTTCCTGTTTTAGAATTACGTATTGCAGGTCAAAGCTATGTATTTAATAGCTTATACCGCGTTTGGATGATTGAAAGTATTTTCAGTAATGTGTTAGAAGAGAAGTATAAAAGTGAAAACACCGCTGAAAGTGAAGCCAGAGAAGATGAAGAAAGAAAAAGTTGAGTCATTAGAGCAAGCCCGCGCACAGATTGATGTGATTGATCAGGGAATTATTGAGCTCATTGCTGCACGTCAGTTTTATGTCGATCAAGCGGTGCGTTTTAAGCGTTCAGTACAGGATGTTCAATCACCAGAACGTGTCGAAGCGGTGATTAGTAAAATTCGTCTACAAGCCGCAGAGCACGGTGTAAATGCAGATATTGTGGAACGTTTATACCGCGATATGATTCAGCATTTTATTCAACGTGAGTTGAAAGAAATCCGCCCATAGTTGGGACGGATTTGAATTTCGTATAAGAGATTTTATGTTAAATAGGCCCTTTCTTAGGGGGCTATATTTTTAAATAAGTTCTAATTCAAAGTTTTCTTTCAGATATGATTATTAATATTATCCGAAATGGAATCTATACCTATATCACGTGAAATTTCATTAACCTCTTTAATAATAAAATGTGGAGAAACTCCTTTTTCTATAAGGTTTTCAATAATTATTTCTTTAGGAACACCATCTCTTAGCATCTCAAAGATTCTTTTTTTAGCTTGGTTTGGAGAAATCATATTTCTCCCATGAATACCTTGATTTTTTACGGATAATTCAATATTTCTAATTCTTTTATCAAAAGTTCTAGTTGTTTCCAATAATTCTAACAAAATATTTTCTTCAGTTCTAATGACTGGTTGTGGGGTCTCATTTGCATATCTCACAAGAATAGCATCAAGATCGCTTTCAAACTTAGGCCAATAAGTTTCAAAAACAGTCTCCAGAATATCATCTCGTAATTTATGTTCTTTTAAGGATTCATTTAATGTATCTATTAACGCTCTCATATTCTCTTTATTCGGAAGAGTATGGTTGAACTGAGATAAAGGGGGTTCAATATCTGTAGGTTGGAGATCTACTAAAAATGTGCATACTCTAGAAGATGTTAAACCTCGGGCTAAAGATCCAGCTTCGAATAGAATCCAAGGCTTATTTAAGTTCTCTTTTGTTAAGCAAATAATTCCTATAGTAGTATGTTGAAGTTGATCAGCAACCTCAGTAAACCAAAGAGCGCCCCGACCAATATGCTTAGTTGAAATCCAAGGATCTACTGCTTGTAAAACACATCTAATCCATGAATCTAATAGTTCTGCCGTTTCTTTACTTTTGTCTCCAGACCAGCTCAAAAAAACTTTCATTTTATCTCAATAGTATTTTTAAATTTTAATTATTATATTGATATTTATATTAATATACGAATTATTATTTTATGAGTCATTTAAAGAAAAGTTATGACATCAAAAGTTTTTTTTAGTTTCAGTAGTTCTGATATAAGTCACTATTATTTAATGAAAGCATGGAAAAAAAACCCTCATACAGATTTTACTTTTATTGATTATCAATTACCTACTGCTATTCGTTCTGAGAATATTCCATATATTAAGAGAATTTGTAAGGAGAGAATTGATTCAGTAAGCACATTTGTACTGTTGATAGGTAAAGATACAAAGTTCAAAACTACTTTTGTGAAGTATGAAGTTGAATGCGCGGTCAAGAAGGGTTGTCGATTATTTGCTTTAAATCTTAATAACTCTAGAAAATCTGATAGCTTATGCCCTGATTTTATTAAAGATTTAGGATTTGTTTTCTTGCCATATTCGCAAAAAGCATTAATGTATTGTTTAGAAAACATTCCTAAACATGAGGTTGGGAAAAATTATGTATTATCAGATGCTACATACAGAAAGTTGGGCTTATGAAAGATACAGATTTTCCTAATTGGTTTCAGGTTTCAGATAAGCTTTCAACAAAATATCAGAATCGGTTTTATCTTCTTTATTTTTCACATATTTTGTCCTTAATACTTCTTACTGGAATATCTCTTTATCCAAATGTTTCAAAATGGACTATTTCATTCCAAATTATTATTGTTATAGGCGTCTTAATTTCATCATTAGGCTTATTTCTGAATAAGCCAGATAGAAAGTGGTATTCAGCGAGATCTCTAGCTGAGTCTATTCGAACTATTACATGGCGTTTTGTAACAAGAGCAGAACCATTTCATGAAGATTATGATATTGCTAAGGTTAAATTTGTTAATTCAATTAAAAAAATAACAAACCAAAATCAAGAATTGAAGCTTTTAATTTCTGCTGACATTAATGAAGATTTAATTTCATATCGAATGCAGGAATTGAGGAATGGTAATTTACAGAAAAGAAAATCTGCATATCTGTCATACAGAATTGAATCACAATTAGGCTGGTATAAGAAAAATTCAAGAAAAAATAATTTTAGATCTAATTTATTGTTTTCAATAGTTATTTTTCTAAATATAATTGCTCTTGTTTTGGCTGCTTCAAGATTAGGATATATAGAAGAGAAAGTGTGGCCAACAGATATAATAGTAACAGCTGCTATAGGTTTAGTAGGCTGGATACAGGTGAAAAAATATTCTGAATTATCTACATCATATTCTTTAACAGCATCAGAAATAACACAGATTAAAATAGATTATTTTTTATATCCAATAAACAATGAAAAAGCTTTTTCTGATTTTGTTGGCGATACAGAAAATGCATTTTCACGCGAACATACCCAGTGGTATGCACGGAAAGATCATTTTTCTTAATCTTAAAGTTTTCCTAAAATTAACATAATACACGTTATGCGAAATTAGAAAAATGAGTTTATTGTACTGATATTTATCTGTTTTTTAAAATTTAGACCTGGGTTGGTGCCCAGGTTTTTTTATTGCGTATAACAACCATTATGTTAAATGATCCATCATATTAGGATATTTTATCCATCTATAGTTATTAACCTTAAACTCTCTAACATGAGTAAAATCAGACCAAATTAATTTACTGCCTTTCGTCCACTTTAAAGATTGAATACGCAGATTTACTTTTAATTTTTCTTGTTCTGTTGCAGGTCTTAAATCCCCAAGCTCACCATAGAGTCTTACACCAGGATGAGAGTTAAATTGCCCTTTAATGAATGACGATAACCAAAAAACTTTGCTTGAGTTCACAGCACAGATACAAACATTTTTATTTTGTTTTAGATTTTCTGCTAATTGATGAGAAAATGAATCAAACAGAAAACCTGTTCCATCATCATTCAAGAAAACTGTTCCTATTGGAGTAATGTTAGGTATTCCCTCGATAGATACGCTAGCAATATTTACATGCATATTTGCTTTTTGCGCTTTAATAAAAACATCTTTAATTATTTTCCAGTTATTCAAATCAATTTTCATTTTTATAAGTCCTTATTCCAATTCCATTTATTTGTAACTTACATCTGTTTTTAGTTCATTGACTAGAAGAACTAATTTTATATTTTTATAGATATTCTAAAATTAACATAATACTGATTATGCGAAACGAGAGCCTACAGCTCTCGTTTTTTTATTCTAAAACTGCTAAAATTCTTATACGCCATTGACGTACTTGAGCTCATGTTATTCATTGAAACCAGTGTTTTTACCAAGCAAATTAAAGAGCTTGTAAGTGATGAAGAGTATCGTCAGCTCCAGCAAGATCTTTTGGTACAACCTGATAAAGGTGACTTAATCAAGAATGGTGGTGGAATTCGTAAAGTACGCTGTACTCAAGGCAATAAAGGTAAAAGCGGCGGCATTCGGGTGATCTATTATTGGGTCACAGAAGATGATCAGATATTTTTCCTGGTGGCTTATCCAAAGTCTGTGAAAGATAATCTGACAGACAAAGAAACATCGATCCTGCGTCAATTAGTAAAGGAGCAATTTCATGGATAACAACTTATTTGATGACCTGGTTGCTTCAATCAAAGAAGCTGGTGCCATCAAACGTAATGAGATAAAGGCCAGTCGAGTCACAGAGCTTGAATTGCCAGATATTAAAGAAGTACGTGAGAAAACTGGATTAACGCAAGCAGAGTTTGCTGCACGTTTGCATATTAGCGCGAGAACGCTACAGAACTGGGAACAAGGCCGACGCTATCCGACTGGTCCTGCAGCGACTTTAATTCGCATTCTGGATGCCCATCCAACTTTGATCTAAATATTTTAGATAATAAAAAACCCCAGCATCCTGCCGGGGTTTCTCATATTGGGTTGCTAGGTATGACTCCTGTCTTACCTCACGCTCCTGGTGCGATCTTTCTTATTCTTGTTGTTTGGAACATCCTGTTCTCTATGACTTCATCATAGGAAAATTCACCTATCCTGGATAGCCGTAAAGGGCCGAGTTTTATGTGAGCCAAAGCGTACAAAATAGCCTAAATTTTATCCCCAGCAATTGGGGATAGTTTTGGAACCTGGATCCGTATGAAATGGGCACTGATTGCTAAATTGATCATTTTTTAGCCAATTTTCTTGGCAAAAACTATCAAAATCGATCATAAAAAAGCCGACTTGTTTCAAAGTCGGCTTTTTGGGCATTTTTGGATTTTTCTATTTTTATTAAGTAGTTGATATTTAAATTAATATACAAGTGTATTGCGTATAATCGCCATTATGTTAAATGGGAATTACCCTTAATGATTTATTCTTTATCAATCATATAAAATACTTCCTCAAGCTTAAGAGATATTTATAGTGCATTATTCTCATGGTCAGCTCAATTATCCAGTTTATGCTTATGCACAATCGTATGCTGATGGATATGTAGAGGGGACTCATCAACATGACAGAATCCAGTTACTACATACTCTCTCTGGAGTCATTCATGTTCGAACATCAGAAGGAATATGGGTCATCCCTCCATCTAAAGGTATTTGGATACCTCAAAACAAAAAACATTCAATCAAGATATTTGGTAATGTGGAGGCTCGAGGAATATTTGTTGATCCCTTTGCCCGTGCTGATTTCAATACGCAATGTAGTGTTATTGCTATTCCAAAACTTCTGTCAGAACTTATTAATCAGGCTGTACAGATAAAAGAAGAAGTCTTACCTCACACTAGAAACGAACGGCTTTTGGAACTCATATTAGATGAATTACGCTTTTTAGAACAAATTCCATTCCGTTTGCCGGAACCAAGGTCAGAGATACTCAAAGAAATTTGTGAAAATATCAAAGTTGATCTCTCCAAAACCAACCATTTAGAGATAGTTGCCGGACAGCATGCCTTAAGCTCTAAAACACTTTCAAGGCTTTTCCAAAAAGAACTCAATATGAATTTTAGTGTATGGCTGAAGCAAGCAAAATTGCTACAAGCCTTAACTGATTTGGAAATGAGAAAGCCGATACTCAATATTGCTTTAGATTTAGGCTATGAGAGCCCCAGTGCTTTTTCTTATATGTTTAAAAGACAAATGGGCATGACACCTACAGAATATATGAAGAAAAAATCAGATTAGATTTAGATTAGATTTAGATTAGATAATGTCTTTTTATCGATAGTATTTGTCTTTAAGTCGAAAGAAAGACAAAAAGTGATGCTTCATGATGATGTGATTCAAACAATAGGAGCACATCATGTTAAGCCACCCTCAAAACAAATATCGCCCATTTGAATTTTTAGATTTTTCAGAGAGAACTTGGCCAAGTCAAAAAATTACGACTGCTCCTGTTTGGTGTTCTACTGATTTAAGAGATGGAAATCAGGCATTGGCGAATCCTATGGATCATCATAGAAAGCTAAAATTTTTCCAGTTACTGGTGGAATGTGGGTTAAAACAGATTGAAGTTGCATTTCCAGCTGCATCAGAAACGGATTTTAATTTTGTACGATACCTTATTGAAAATAACCAAATACCAAATGATGTTTGTATTCAAGTCATGACCCAAGCCAGATCCGACTTAATTGAAAGAACCTTTGAGTCTTTAACTGGAGTAAAGCAAGCGATTGTTCATGTTTACAATGCCACGGCAGAAGTCTTCCGTAGAATCGTATTTCAAAAGACTAAACAGGAAGTGATCGAGTTAGCCCTTGCATCAACCAAGCAGGTTAAATCCTTATGTGAACAGTATCCAGAAACAAAATGGACGTATGAATATTCTCCAGAGACTTTTTGCTTTACCGAGATTGAATTCGCTCTAGAAATTTGTGAAGCAGTCGCTCAAGTATGGGATCCGAGTCCTGAGAATCCAATGATTATTAACTTGCCCACGACTGTCGAGGTGAGCACTCCTAATATTTTTGCTGATCAAATTGAATACTTCTGTAAACATTTCTCTAGAAGAAATCAGGTCTGTATTAGTGTGCATCCACATAATGATAGAGGGACAGGCGTTGCTACAGCTGAACTTGCATTACTCGCAGGTGCAGACCGTGTTGAGGGTTGTCTATTTGGTAATGGTGAACGTACAGGAAATGTAGATCTTGTGAACATTGCTTTGAATATGTACACACAAGGTGTTTCACCCGAACTTGATTTTTCCGATATTAAAAAAGTGGCTGAAATCGTGAAAGAATGTAATGAACTTCCTATTCATCCACGGCATCCTTATGTCGGTGAGTTGGTTTTTACTGCTTTTTCAGGTAGCCATCAGGATGCGATTAAAAAAGGTTTTCAAGCCAGAAGTACCCAATATCATTCATTTTGGGAAGTTCCTTATTTGCCTATAGATCCAGTTGATTTAGGATGCAGTTATGAGGCAGTCATTCGTGTCAATAGTCAGTCGGGTAAAAGCGGTGCTGCATGGATATTACAGCAGAATCATGGCATAGATTTACCACCAAATTTACAAAAAGATTTTAGCCAAATCGTGCAAAAGCTGACAGATAATAATCAGAAAGAATTATCTCATGCTGAAATTTGGACAGTATTTAGAGAAGAATATGGAATCAGCGTGGAGGGCTGTGATTTTAAACTTGTAAATTATCAATCAAGTAAAAAAGATGATATTTATGAAGTTAAAATATCTATTGAGTTAAAAGATGAGATTATCAATCTTGTAGGTTGTGGAAATGGGTTGTTATCTGCATCAGTCAATGCTTTAAATATGAAATGGCCTTGTAAAATAACGATTGCTGAGTATTCAGAACATACTTTAGGAAAGCAGAGTAGTAGTCGGTCTATTAGTTATATTCGTTGTATAGACTCTAGAGGGCATGCGTATTGGGGAATAGCAATTGATACCGATATTGCTACAGCATCTATTCAAGCACTATTGAATGCGTTTTCTAAGTCGTACAAATTTAATTATTTAGAAAGTCTACAATTAACATAATACACGTTATGCGAACTTCTAAAATTGAGACTATAACCTTAATTTTTATATATTTTTTTAAATTTAACACCTAGGTCAATGCCTAGGTTTTTAAATTTCGTATAACCGCCATTATGTTAAATGGGGAACTATTTAGTTAGTTTTTGAGGTGATGGAGCAGAGTTCCATGTACCTAATAAGCGCCAAATTGCACTATCTATCTCTTGCCATTTGTCCCAATTATTTAAATTCGTTTCCCACTGAACCCATATACCGCCATATTTATTGGGCTCATAACTCTCTCCTCTAATTTGAACAAATCGATTATCTACCGTATTTTCTAAAGCAACTACATCCAATAAAACACCAGCAACATCCTGTTCTTTGGATTTCCCATAACAACCATAGAAATTATCAGCCACTTTTTTTGGGTAACAAGTCAGACCATATTTTTCAAATTTTGAATTTTTCTTAAAAAATTCTTTCCTTTGTAAAAATGTCTTATATGTGTCTAATTTCTCAGCTCGCATATCTATGGTAAGACCTTCGATCCTGACTCTCACTTGGTCATCATGATCAGGTAAATAGCCATCTGTTGCTTGAAAATCTAAATTGCTTAATTTTAAATCAAACTGTAATTGTCGATTCGAATCAGGCATCGGCAAACTGTCAGCTTCTTGTTGTGCAATAGGTTCAAATTTTTCAGGTGTATAATCAATTGGAAATTGACCTAAATAGTGTTCTCGTGCAGGTCTATAAAACTCATAATCAAATTGATCAGGTATATGTTCTCGTCTCAGTCCAAGTTTCGCTTTAACTATCAATTGTGGATTCTGTTTCCATGTCACTAGATCTCCTTCCTGAGGAATATATGATTTTTCTTTAGGTGTACATCCTATAAGAAAAACCAAACATAAAGAGACCATTACTTTGTGCTGCATTATTTTTTCTCTTTAATAGAGTTTATTTTTTAAATCTGAATCAGTTTAGTTTCTCTAAAATTAACATAATACACCTTATACGAAACGCTAAAATTGAGTTTATTACACTGATTTTTATTTGTTTTTTTAAATTTAAAACCTAGGCCAGTGCCTAGGTTTTTTTATTTCGTATAACAACCATTATGTTAAATGAAAATAAATGAGTTAAAGAGCAGCTTCTAGCAGAACTATCATTAAAAGCTGAAAACATAGATATATGATTGATGCATATATCATTATCTGAGACATTTTATCTAAACTAAAAAAAGTGTAGCTTATTAAAATATTTAAAAAAATTACTAAAATTGTAGAAAAAAGGATATTCAAAAAATTATTAACTTTATGTTTTTTTATAAACCTAAAGATTATATAAATGAGCAAACTTGATGCTGAATTTATACAAAATATAATTGGGTAAAATAGCATGAAAAAGAAATTTGATATTGAAATTATGAATCCAAATATATTTAATCCGATAAAAATTTTCCAAAATTTATGCATATTTTACTCATTAATTATCAATTTTTTCTAAAATTAACATAATACACGTTATACGAAATTATTTAGATTTTCACATAAATATCAATTTCTTAAGTGAGACTATTTAAGTAACTAGCAGATTGGAACAGTTTTTATATCACTATTCAAGAAATACGCTTATATTTTATTCAAAATCAAAATAGTTTGTTAAGCCCATCTACGCTATCAGTTTTAGACGTTAAAACCCAGCCTCAACTTTTCATTGAGGCTCTATTCCAAAAACACTGATTTTTCAAAGCGCCTGAATTGCATAGCATAGAGCCAATTCTTCAGCGAGTTTCGCCATGATTTGGTTCGTCATCACAGTTTTTGCAATCGCAGGCCTAATTAAAGGCACGATTGGACTAGGTTTACCTGCGGTATCGATGGGCTTACTCACCATGGTGATCAGTCCATTTCAGGCCGCCACGTTATTGATCATTCCATCTATGGTCACCAACTTTTGGCAACTATTTGCTGAAGGGCAGGTAATGCGCCTGATTAAACGTTTTTGGCCGTTATTAATTGGGATTATCGTCGGATCAATTTGGAGTATTTTTCCAACTTTAGGGCATGGTGAATTTAAAAGTGAAGCTTTACTAGGGGGCATGTTGGCACTATACGGACTGTATGGACTTTGCGCCAAAAGCCTGCTGAACTTTGCAGCACACGAAAAATGGCTGTCTCCAATCATTGGTTATCTTGGTGGAGCATTGACTGTGGCAACGGGTGTAGTGGTGATCCCTGTGGTGCCATATTTGCAAGGCTTACAGCTTAAACGTGATGATTTGGTGCAGTCACTTGGTCTTGCTTTTACCACCTCAACCATTTGTTTAGCAGTGTTCTTACAACAAAATCCGGTCGAAGATATTCCCATTGATTATGCCATTTCCGCTATGGCGCTTATACCGGCACTGATTGGCATGTGGGCAGGGAAAAAAGTCCGTTACCGCATTCCAGAACAAAAATTCCGTAAGGTGTTTTTTATCGGGTTGATTGCCCTCGGTGGTTATATGATGCTGCACCAGTTTGGCGTGATTTAAAGGTTAGACTTAGCTATCCAAAGCAGATTTTTGTGACAGTAGAAACTGACTGAAATGCTGATAACTTACAGGCAAGTCATCAAAATTGCGCGCTGTAAGCAGTAGTTTTCGATTCGCCCACTCACCAATCAGTTCAACTTGACTAAAGGCGTATAGGGTTCTTAATCGCTGCGCTGCGCGTTTTGGCATAATCGCAATGCCCACACCATTGGCCACCACTTGGGCAATCGCGGCGAAATTCGGCAGGCGCAGTCGGTATTGGATTTCACAGCCGAATAATCTGGCTTGCGCTTCAATAGACTGCTGTAGCGAATGATATTGCATGAGACCGACAAAGGGATAATTCAAAATTTGCATTGGCTGTACCGCTGACTGTGCCACCAGTTCATGCTGCGGCGGGCAGATCAGTACTAATGGATCTTCGGCAAACTCTAAGGTTTGTAAATGCTCGGATTTAAAGAAACCAGATATCAGACCGAGTTGTGCGCTGCCTAGTTCAATGGCAGCAATGATGTCTTTGGACTCAGCTTCATGTAGTTCAATTTGGGTATTGGGATTTTCCACTAAATAACGCGGTAGCAAAACCGGTAGATATTCACTTTGCGCTGAAGAATTACACCATAAGGTCATGCTCGAGCTTAGACCTTCGGCAAAAGGCAGCATGGCTTGTTCGAGCTGTTGTCCTTGGCGCAAGATTTGCTGCGCATGTTCCATAAAGGTTTGTCCAGCCAAGGTGAGCTTGACGCCTTTGGCCTGACGTATAAACAGGGTCGTGCGGTAGTGTTGTTCGAGTTTTTTAATCCGTTCACTGGCTGCCTGTAAGGAAATGGCAGAATGCGCAGCACCTTTGGTCAGGCTGCCTGTATCTACAATATGCAGCATCAGTTGCAGGTCGAACAAATCCAATCGCATACAGCACTATCCTAGGGTAATGGCTTATCTTACCGAAATATCAGGCAGAAAAAAAAGCAGCCCGTTGGCTGCTTTCAAAATTCAATCAATATTTTTCAATCGTTTTTATGCTTTGTAATTGGCTCAGACTTATTCTGATTTATCGCCCAAGCTAAAGAACCAGTTCAAAATCAAGGCTGCAAAGGTTGCAGTACCAATACCACCTAGATTGAAGTTACCGAATTGCAAGGCAAAGTCACCCGTACCTAAAATAATAGTAACTGCTGCAACCATTAGGTTCTTGTTCTTAGAGAAATCAACTTTGTTTTCAATCCAGATTTTAGCACCAGCGATGGTGATCAAACCGAATACCACAATAGAGGCACCTGTCAAAATCGCTTGTGGAATGGTATGAATAATCGCGCCAAATTTTGGTGAAAGACCAAGGAAAATGGCAAATACACCTGCAAAGACAAAGACGATGGTTGAGTAAACGCGAGTCACTGCCATCACACCAATGTTTTCACCATAAGTGGTCATACCTGGGCCGCCGACACCGCCTGAAAGCGTGGTTGCAACACCATCCGCAACAAAAGCTTTACCAATGTGCGGATCCAGATTTTCACCTGTCATCGCACCGACAGCTTTAATGTGACCTAAGTTTTCTGCAACCAAAATCAAAGCAATTGGTGCAATGATCAGCATGGCATTGAAATCAAAAACAGGCGAATGGAATTGAGGAACACCAAACCAAGCGGCTTCTTGTACTGGAACGAAATTGATTGGCGTGCCATGACCCATGACATTGGAAATGATGTAATACACCAAATATGCCAGTAATAGACCGACCAATAGCAATAAGCGTTGTAATAAGCCCTTCGTGAACACAGCAATTGAACCCATACATAGTACAGTTACTAAAGCCATCCACATATTAAAGTTATTACCGGCAACCCCTTTAATGGTCACTGGGGCAAGGTTGAGACCAATGATCATCACCACTGCACCTGTCACTACAGGTGGCATGAGTTTTTCAATCCAACGGGTACCCGTTGCCATCACGATAAATCCAAAAATGGCATATAAAATACCGCAGGCCATAATCCCGCCAGCAGCCAATGCGATATTGGCATTTGCTGCACCAGTACCTGACGCTGCATAACCTGTTGCGGCAATGACCACACCAATAAAGGCAAAGCTTGAGCCCAGATAACTTGGTACACGACCACCAGTCATAAAGAAGAACAAGATGGTACAGATGCCCGACATTAAAATTGCAAGGTTGGCATCAAAGCCCATCAAAAATGGCGCAAGGACAGTTGCACCAAACATTGCAAAAGCATGTTGTATCCCCAATACAACACTTTGCACCGGAGGTAGGTACTCATTGGTACCTACAGGACGTGCATCAATATTGCCTTCGTACGGGCGCCATTTGGGAAACCAATTGGACATAAAATGAGCACTCAATAGATAAATTGTGCACATCATACTCTTGTTTTTTAGAAGATTTAATCTCTTTTAAAAATATTTTGTTCAAATTAATTACCTGACTTTACATGTATTTTTACCAAGTGGTAAAAGTTTTTTATATGTAAAATTAATGTTAAATCATGTAATTAATCATTGTTGGTTTTTTATCTTAGTTCATAAATTTTTCTTATTTTATATATTCCTAAACAATTTAAAGCTAAAGTGATTGCTTAAAAAAAAAGCACATCCATGGATGTGCTTCGTTTGGGGTTGGAAGTTTTAGCCAGTATTACGTAGACCGGCAGCGATACCGGCAATACTTACCATCAAGGCATGATCAACAGGCGTATTTTCTGCTTGGCGTGCTGCCAAATAAGCACGACGGCGTTTCATTAACTCGGCTTGCAGTAAATGTAGCGGCAGTAGATAGGGCTTACGTACTTTCATGGATTGATCGAGTACATCATTGCTACTCAGCAGTTTTGACTCACCTTTAAGTGCCAATAAGGTTTGTACTGCATCACGTAGGCGTTGGCGGAGTTCTTCGCCAAGTAATTTCAAATCAGCATCATCTGTCAGGTGAGATTCATAATACAGTGCTACATGACCATCAGCCTTAGACAAGACCATTTCCAACATATCAATTAAGGTTTGGAAATACGGCCACTGTTGTAGCATTTCTTCTAAGGTTGCTTTTTGACCCTGATCAATCACCTGATTAATTGCAGCACCTGTGCCTAACCATGCCGGTAGCATTAAACGAATTTGCGTCCAAGCAAATACCCAAGGAATGGCACGAAGAGACTCAATGCCACCGCTGACCTTACGTTTAGCAGGGCGGGAGCCAAGTGGTAGCATTTGTAACTCAAGTTCAGGCGTTACGGTACGCAGGTATTTTACAAAATGTGGATTTTCACGCACGGTTTGGCGATAAACCTGAACCGATAAATCAGTCATGCTGTGCATGAGCTTGCGCCATTCCTGTTTGGGTTCAGGCGGTGGCAATAAGGTCGCTTCTAAGGTCGCTGCGGTGTAGATTTCCAGGTTTTGTAAGGCAATGCCTTCTAATCCAAACTTGAAGCGAATCATCTCGCCTTGTTCAGTCACCCGAATTGCACCTGAAATCGAACCCGGCGGCTGCGAAAACAGTGCTTGTTGGGTTGGCGCGCCACCACGGCTGATAGAACCGCCACGACCATGGAATAATGTCAGTTGTACATCATGTTTTTTCGCAACCGCGGTTAATTCTTCTTGGGCACGGTACTGCGCCCAGTTGGCCGACATAAAGCCCGCATCTTTGGCTGAGTCTGAGTAACCAATCATGACTTCATGTTTACCCTGAATATGCTGTTTATACCAATGCATATTAAATAGGGTATTCATGGTGCGTGATGCGCCATCCAAATCTTTCAGGGTTTCAAATAGCGGAACCACACGCAGGGCTTGCTTAATACCTGCTTCTTTTTGTAGTAATAGCACAGCCAAAACATCACTTGGATGCTCTGCCATTGAGATAATATAAGCACCTAAACTTTCAGCAGGTTGTTCGGCTAGGGTACGCATCGTGGCGAAGACTTCTTGTACATCTGGATGTTCAATCAGGCTTTGTTTTGGCTCATTTAAAAACTTCGGTAACAGTGGACGTTTGCTTTGGAGTTCCTGAATCAAGAAGTTTTGACGGGCTTGCTCCGTCCATGTTTCAAAATTGCCTAAACCTAAATATTCGGTAATGGCAGAAATGGCTTGGCGATGACGTGTGGATTCCTGACGAATATCTAATTTGAGTAATTCGATACCGAAACAATTCACTCGATGAATAAAGTCGAGTAACTGACCATTGGCAATTTCAGGTAAACCGCTGTCAATCAGAGAGCGATAGCAAACCAACAGTGGATCAAGCAACTCATGGCGGCTTTTAATGACTTGGCTATCGTCCGCATCTTCGCCACGGAGTTTCAGTGCCAACCAGTGACGAGTGGCTTTGAGGCGTTCACGTGCATCACGTAGATATTCACGATACGGTTCAGGGTGGAAATGACCCAAGGCATCACTAAGCTCTTTGCTGCATTCTTGAATCGAAAGTTCCCAGCGCAGGTCTTCGATATCGCGTAAATACAGGTCGGCAGCTTTCCAACGTGAGAGCCACAGCACTTCTTGAGTAATGTTATGGGTGACGTTTGGGTTGCCATCACGGTCACCTCCCATCCATGATGCAAAGCGCACAGGGGCAACATTTAAAGGCAAGGTCTTGCCACAGTGGTCTTGTACCATGCCATCCAACTCACGCATGAATTTGGGTACAGCATTCCATAAGGTCTGTTCAATGGTGGTGAACCCCCATTTAGCTTCATCGACAGGGGTTGGGCGGTGTTGACGAATTTCGTCGGTTTGCCATGCCGAACAAATCAGTTGTTTTAAATCATCTAAAACCGCTTTGCGTTCGCGTGGCGTAAGTTTTTGTTGATCCATTTTAAACAGGCAATCATTAATCCCATCATATTTTTGGATCAAGGTACGGCGGCTAACTTCGGTTGGATGTGCAGTCAGTACCAATTCAATTTTTAATTCACAAATTTGTTGGAACAGTTGTTCTGCGCTGATGTTATTGCTTTTAAATTTTTCAAATAAATGATCCAGTGGATTCGGTGAGGGCGCTTGCTCATCAAACTCACTTTGGCGACGGCTGCGCACCACATTGTATTGTTCGGCAATATTGGCAAAGTTGAGAAAGTGCGTAAATGCACGGGTCAGTGGCAGAATTTCTTCATCTTTTAAATTTAAAAATAATTGTTCTAACTGTTTTTCGGCTTCAACTTGTCCATCGCGCGCGCCTTTAGACAAAGCACGAATTTGCTCTACCTGATTAAACAAATCTTGTCCTGCATGCTGCTTTAGGGTTTCACCCAATAAATTGCCCAGTAAGCGCACGTCTTCACGTAATGGAGCATCAATTTGTTGAATCATTTGTTATTTCTCCGCGTATTCCTGTCTCGACTATACCCCGAAAGTGCCGTGGCAAAAGGGGGTACAGACAAAAGTCGGATGACTTTTCTAGGTAAATGAGCAATAGCTATGCCATTTGTTTCAGTTTAGCGTTGAAATATTTCAGAAAATGCTTAGTTTTGCGTGCCGAGTTGATATTTCAGCATAAAGATGTCGATGGCAGAGTGAATAATGGCCTGCCGCTCTGCTGCTTCAGGTACTGGGCGCATGCCCAATAAGACTTCTTGATGGCGTAGTCCCATCAGTAGCGACACAATCAGTTCAGTTTGTCGGGCAGGATGATCCTGCTGAATGAAATTTAAAGCCGCTGCATCTTGAAAGAAATTTTCCCAAACCTGTCGCATTTTCAAATGTGAAGCACGATAAAATTGCTCGACCAAAGGGCTATGTTCAGCAGCTAATTCTAAAAGCAACAAATCGAGCTTAATGGCTTCTGGCAAATTGACGATGTTCAGGGCGAGTTCGCAGACTTCGTTTAACACCACAATAAAATTGCTGTCAGCTGTTAGTTCACGTGGACGGGTACTTAAGATGTGCTCGCATGTGTCTTCAATGGCGCAGGTAAATAAAGTCGCTTTGTCTTGAAAGTGGTTATACACCGTGAGTTTGGTCACGCCAGCATTTTGCGCAATTTGATTCATACTGGAGCCGTGATAGCCCATTTCTAAAAATAGCTGCTTTGCCGACTCTAAAATGCGTTGTCGTTTTTCTAAGTCTTTCGGGCGGCCGACGTTCATTTGCTGAAAAAATTCCAAAAAAGGCGAAAAGGTCATTGATTTCGGATAAATAATCTAATTAATGTACCGCATGGTTTATTAATTAAAAAATAACCAAACTAATTGAATAATATTCTGCCCTAAAAAATACTTTTTATTAAGAGCGAACTTCATGAGTACGATTAAGACCACAGTTGTCAGCATGATCATCGTTTGCAGTGTGACCTTATGGGGATGCAGCAAGGATAAAGCCCAAACTGAACAGGAAGTTCCATTTGTGATGGTGACTCAGCCGAGTGCAAGCCATTTTGAACAAAAAAGTTATGCAGGTGATGTGCAAGCCCGTCAGCAAACGGCATTGGCTTTTCGTGTCAGCGGACAAATTACCGAACGCTATGTCGAAGTTGGTGATCAAGTCCGAGTAGGGCAGGTCTTGGCAAAACTGGATGTCAAAGATGCACAATTACAACTCAATGCTGCGCAAGCACAGCTTGAAAGCGCACGTTCCGCAGCGCAAATTGCTGAAGATGAATTAAAGCGCTTCAAGCAATTGCTACCAGTCAATGCCGTGAGTCGCTCACAGTATGATGCAGTCGATAATCAGTACAAAGCTGCGCAGTCCAATTTAAAACAAGCACAATCTAACTATGATGTCAGTCGTAATCAAACCGGTTATAACCAATTAATCGCCAATAAAAATGGTGTGATTACTGAGCGTAATATTGAAATTGGCCAAGTGATTTCAGCCGGTCAGCCCGCCTATCAGTTGGCGATTGCCGGTGAACGTGAGGTGGTGATTGGGGTGCCGGAACAAGCTGTAACCGATATTAAAGCCGGGCAGGATGCCTGGGTCACTTTATGGTCTAAACCACAGGAAAAATTTGCTGCGTATGTGCGTGAAATTAGCCCTGCCGCAGATCAGTCGCGTACCTATAGTGTGAAAGTTGCACTGCGTGAGGGCAATAGCGCGATCCAATTGGGTCAAAGTGCCCGAGTCTTTTTAAACAAAGCACAGCACAACGTCATTCAAGTTCCGCTGTCGAGTGTGTCTGCAAGTGGTCAGCAGGCCTATGTGATGGTGGTGAATGCCGATCATACTGTGCGTAAAGTTCCGGTGACTTTGGGTGAATATGGCCGTGAAACCGTACCCGTATTGAGTGGTCTCAATCCAAATGATTATGTGGTGGTCGGCGGTGTGCATCTACTGCGTGAAAAACAAAAAATTAATCCAGTTGACCGTGAAAATCGTGCTGTCCAAATTTCTGGAGGCGCGAAATCATGAATTTTAACCTGTCAGAGTGGGCACTGAAAAATAAAGGCTTAATCCTCTATTTTATGATTTTACTGGGCATTATTGGCATCGTGTCGTATTCCAAATTGTCGCAGAGTGAAGACCCACCATTTACTTTTAAAGTCATGGTCATCCAAACTTATTGGCCTGGAGCAACAGCCAAAGAAGTCTCAATGCAGGTAACGGATCGTATTGAAAAGGAACTGATGACCACCGGGCAATATGAACGGATTATGGCCTATTCACGGCCGGGTGAGTCGATGGTGACATTTGTCGCTAAAGACAGCCTACGTTCACAGCAAGTTCCGGATGTTTGGTATACGGTACGTAAAAAGGTCAACGACATTAAACATCAATTGCCTTCTGGCGTGCAGGGACCATTTTTTAATGATGAGTTTGGCGATACTTTTGGCAACATTTATGTCTTGACCGGCAAAGACTTCGACTATGCCACTATGAAGGAATATGCCGACCGCTTACAACTGCAATTGCAACGGGTCAAAGATGTAGCCAAAGTGGATTTAATCGGGCTGCAAGACCAAAAAATTTGGATTGAAATTTCCAACACCAAAGCAACGCAGATGGGTGTGCCGATAACTGCCATTCAACAAGCCTTGCAGCAACAAAATACCGTAGCCAGTGCTGGATTCTTTGAAACCAACTCCGACCGTATTCAAGTTCGGGTCAGTGGCAATTTACAAAATATTGATGAACTGCGTCAGATGCCACTGTTGGTGAATGGTCGAACCATTCAACTGGGTGATGTAGCAGATGTCTATCGTGGCTTTAGTGATCCGCCGCAACCGCGTATGCGTTTTATGGGTGAAAATGGTTTAGGTATTGCCGTGTCGATGCGAAAGGGTGGTGACATTCTGTCTCTGGGCAAAAATCTTGAAACCGAGTTTGCTCGCCTGCAAAAAACTTTGCCTTTGGGTATGGAGCTGAAAAAAGTTTCTGATCAACCAGTGGCAGTGAAACGCAGTGTCAATGAGTTTATGAAAGTCTTGGCTGAAGCGGTCATTATTGTTTTGTTGGTCAGCTTTTTCTCATTGGGTTTTCGTACCGGACTGGTGGTCGCATTTTCCATTCCTTTAGTACTGGCAATGACCTTTGCCGGCATGCAAATGTTTGATGTTGGGCTGCACAAAATTTCTTTAGGTGCACTGATTTTAGCGCTGGGACTCTTAGTGGATGACGCCATTATTGCGATCGAGATGATGGCGATTAAGATGGAGCAGGGCTATACCCGACTGCAAGCCGCCGGTCATGCATGGAGGACTACGGCTTTTCCAATGTTGACCGGAACCTTAATCACCGCAGCAGGTTTTTTACCCATTGCGACAGCGGCATCAAGCACCGGTGAATACACCCGTTCAATTTTCCAAGTAGTGACTATTGCGCTCATTGTATCGTGGTTTGCAGCGGTGCTGTTTGTACCATATTTGGGTGATAAATTATTGCCTGATTTCAATAAAGATCTAATTCAAAAAGCACCGTGGTATCAGCGTTTGTGGGCACGTTTGCGTAAGCAACCAGAACCTCAGCCAACAGTGCATCATGCGGGCGAACAGCACGATCCTTATCAAACTCAGTTCTACCAACGCTTTCGCGGTTGGGTCAATACCTGCGTGACTTATCGTAAAACTGTCATTGCTGCGACGGTCGGCATTTTTGTGTTATCCATTTTGATGTTTAAAACTGTGCCACAGCAGTTTTTTCCACCGTCGAATCGCGCTGAAATTTTGGTGGATTTAAAACTGGAAGAAGGTGCTTCGCTGAAAGCCACTGAAGCCGCAGTGAAAAAAGTCGAAGCGTTCCTCTCGAAAAAACAGGGGATTGATAACTTTGTTGCTTATGTCGGAACGGGGTCGCCGCGTTTTTATTTACCTTTAGATCAGCAATTGCCCCAAGCAAGTTTTGCACAGTTTGTGGTGTTGGCTTCCTCTTTGGATGATCGCAATGAAATCCGTGAGTCATTGGCAGAAGAAATTCGTAAATTACTGCCTGAAGTGCGTACTCGTGTGTCGTTATTGGAAAATGGTCCACCTGTGGGTTATCCATTGCAGTTCCGTGTCTCAGGGGAGGATCTGACTTTAGTACGTGAATGGGCGCAACGTGTGTCTGCAACAGTCAGTGAAAACTCAAACACCACCAATGTGCATTTAGATTGGGGTGAGCCGAGTAAAGTCATTCAGTTGGATATTGACCAAGACCGTGCACGGCAAATGGGTGTGTCGAGTTTAGATTTGGCGAATTTTCTTAACAGTTCGATCAGTGGCGCAGTGATTAACCAATATCGTGAAAAGCGTGAATTGATTGAAATACGTATGCGTGGCGATCAGGCAGAGCGGCTGGATGTCGGTTCACTCAGTAGTTTGGCAGTACCGACCAGCAATGGCAGTTCAGTCCCCTTGGCTCAAATTGCAAAAATTGAATATCGCTTTGAAGAAGGCTTGATATGGCATCGTAACCGTTTGCCAACCATTACGGTGCGTGGGGATATTCGCAGTAAATTACAGCCTGCTACAGTCGTTGGTGAGTTAAAAGAGCCATTTGATCAGTTACGTGCTGAGATGCCAAATGGTTATTTACTTGAAGTAGGCGGTACAGTTGAAGAATCGGCGCGAGGTCAAAACTCAGTGAATGCGGGCATGCCACTCTTCCTTGCAGTGGTCATGACTTTATTAATGATTCAGCTGCGTAGCATTTCACGCGCAGTGATTGTGTTTTTAACAGCGCCACTGGGTATTATTGGTGTAGTGCTGTTCCTATTATTGTTTAATAAACCTTTTGGTTTTGTGGCGATGCTGGGCACAATCGCGCTGTCAGGTATGATCATGCGAAATTCACTGATTTTAATTGATCAGATTGAGCAAGATATTCAGTCGGGGGAGTCTGCATGGGATGCCATTATTAATGCCACAGTGCGCCGTTGTCGTCCAATTGTGTTGACCGCTTTGGCTGCGGTACTGGCAATGATTCCACTTTCTCGTAGTATTTTCTTCGGGCCGATGGCAGTTGCCATTATGGGCGGTTTGATCGTGGCGACGCTGTTGACGCTCTTCTTTTTACCAGCATTGTATGCGCAGTGGTTTAAAGTGAAAAAAACTCAGCAGAATCCTTAAAACTGTCATAATATTGGGTGCGAAATATGGAATTTTTCTCTATAGTAGCACCTGATCTACAAAGACATTTTTAAAAAGTAAAAAAGCCACAAATGAAGTTCGGTATATTGTGGTTTATGGGGTTGAAGAACAGATGACAGCAGACAATCTAGCCAAGTATCGCCGTTATGTTGCGATTTCTTATGTCTTCATGTTTTTTGCCCTTTTCACATTGATTAGTGGTGTTTTTGCCTACTTTCTTGCACGTAAAGTCACTCAAATTGATTCTGCTGAAGTTTGGTTGCAAGCCCAAGCACTCTGGGTGATGCGTACGGTGGTCATTTATACCTGTATGGCTGTGTTTGCAGCACTCTGGTTTATTCCTTTATTTTTCTACTATTGGGATACTTACCTATGGGTAACCGCATGTACAGTTATTGGCGTGGTTTTTTCTGGCATTGCATTTCTATATTTGCTCAATGCTTGGATCCAAGGTCTTTCAAAATTCGTTAAAAACAAAGCGGTATTTTAAGCCGTTTAAATTTTTTTCCCACATTCCCCTTGAAAAAATGGTTTGATCCCCCAATTTCAGACCACAGTTAAGTATTAAATTGAATTCCGTGAGGAGCATCGCCAGACATGGCTAAACGTGATTATTATGAGGTTTTAGGCGTATCTAAAACCGCAGGTGATGATGAAATTAAAAAAGCCTACCGTAAGTTGGCGATGAAGTATCACCCTGACCGTAACCCAGACAACCCAGAAGCTGAAGAAAAATTCAAAGAAGCTGCAGAAGCTTATGAAGTTTTATCGGACAGCGAAAAGCGCAGTATGTATGACCGTATGGGGCATCAAGCGTTTGAAGGTGGTATGGGCGGTGGTGCAGGTGGCTTCGGCGGTGGTTTTAGCGCAGAAGACATTTTCAGCCAATTTGGTGACATTTTCGGTGGCGCATTTGGTGGCGGTGGTGGCCGCGGTCAACAACGTGCACGTCGTGGTTCAGATCTTCGATATGTTATGGAATTGACCCTTGAAGAAGCGGTAAAAGGCGTTAAAAAAACCATTACCTTTACTGCTCCAGCACCGTGTGACGCATGTGATGGAAAGGGTTCAAAAAATCCGAAAGACGTTGAAACCTGTAAAACTTGTCATGGTGCGGGTCAAGTTCGCATGCAACAAGGTTTCTTCTCTGTACAGCAAACCTGTAGTACTTGTCGTGGTCAAGGCCAAATCATTAAGAACCCTTGTAACAAGTGTCATGGTTCAGGTGTTGCCGATCGTCAGCAAACTCTAGAAGTCACAATTCCTGCGGGTGTGGATAATGGCGACCGCGTACGTTTAAGTGGAAAAGGTGAAGCCATTCGTGATGGCCAATCTGGCGACTTATATGTAGAAGTGGTTGTTCGTGAGCACGAAATTTTCCAACGTGATGGTGCAGATCTGTATATGGATGTACCGGTTTCAATTGCAGATGCCGCTTTAGGTAAAGAAATTGAGATTCCAACTTTGGAAGGTCGTGTAAGTTTGAAAGTGCCTGAGGGTACACAAACGGGTAAATTATTCCGCTTACGTGGAAAAGGGGTGAAGCCTGTACGTACCAGCATGACGGGTGATTTACTGTGCCGTATTGTGGTGGAAACACCAGTGAATTTAACTGCACGTCAACGTGAGTTGTTAAAAGAACTGCAAGATACAATGGATGGCGATGACAACAAATCATCACCGAAGAAAAAATCATTCTTCGACCGTTTGTTTGACTAAGTTGAAATGAAATGGACAGTATGTAAAAACTGTCCTGATTCAAATAAAAAAGCCTGCTGAAAAGCAGGCTTTTTTATTGATCAAATTATTGGTGAGTAGCGGTTATAGGTGGAAGTAAATCTTCGTAAGGCATATCGATTTTATAAATAGTTTTTAAACGTTGTAGCTGATGGCGAGCTTCAGCTTCATAGCCATTAAAAGCCAATAAACGTGCATATTTAATGATGTGGTATTTGGCTGGATAACTACGCACCAATTTATCTGTTTCTTGTAGGGTTTGTGCCGAAACTTTTTGATATGGATTTAAGCGAATGATCGCAACACGATGTTTAAATTCGGTCAGTAAATAAATTGGCTCATGATTGGTGATCTTTTCAGGGCTCTTTTCATATTTAGAGGCTTGTCCTAACTGGATCGCTGCATTGGCATAGTCACGGTAAATCACAGTGATTAAAATGGCACCCACCATAAACACGATACGTATGAACCACGGTGATAATTGAAAAGCTGAAGTGTTCAGCTTACCAGCTTGCAAAATCCCGATAATAAAACCGATCGGTAACAGGAAGTAAGCGTAGTTTTGCGGAAATTCCAACATGGCATGAATGACAAATACGCCGACCATGAGTAGCCCAATGACCGACAAGGCAGACTTTGCCATTTTCTGGAGTTGGATGCCCCAATAAGCAAAATAAGCCAAAAATGGAATACCAATAATCGCGCCATTCCACAATAAAAAGTCTAAGATGAAATTGTGCGCACTACGCACCCAAACCGGGCCTGGTACAGTATCTGAAATGGCAACAAACGCAGTACTGGTTTGATGCCAACCATAACCAAACCAAGGCTGTGCAGCAACGGCATGGGCCATTTGTGTCCAAATTGCCAACCGCGACATATCTCCACCAGCACGTTGTGCAATATCACGACTTTCCTGAATATTCATGTCGGATAGTTGGATTATCATTTGGCTCAGCTTCGGCATCAACACAATCAGCGCGATAAAGCCAATAAACCACGCCAAGCTATAAAACCAACGTAAGCGAATAAAATCGCGATATTGTGCATAAGCCAAGTAAAGTAAAATACAGAGGCTTGCGACCCAAGAGGTACGTGATTGGCTTAAGGCAATACCAATTAAAATAGGTATGGCAGCAGCCACCAAGTAACGAGTCTTCACTTTGCCTTGCTCATATAGATATAAGCAAGCCAATAATGCCATCAGCAAGAAGGTCGCCATATTATTAGGTTGAGCAAAATTGGCAAAAGGACGAGTTGTACCACTGATTTTCATGACAAATGGTAAGAACGAATCGAAGTCTAACCACTGACAAATCGCTATCAGTCCGGTCAGAACACCAGAAGCCACAAAGGTATAACTTAAATAAAGGAATGTTTTCTCACGATCTACTGTAGTTCGAGACAAGCTAAAGCCCAAATTAACGCACAGCCAAAAGCTAAACACAAACAGCATGCACAGGAGCGCAATGCTGAAATAGTAGATTTGCCCTAACATCAGCTGCATCAACGGAACGGCAGCTAAAACCAACAAGGGTAAAGAAATTTTTGCGACATCTAGCTTTTGTTTGAAGAAGGTAGCAGCTAAAGCAAACAGTGCAAAAAAGGTATAAAGCTCACCCGTGTAGGTTGCCCAAGGACGGTAATGAATCGGAATTAGCCATGCCAATGCAATACATATAGCAGCACAAAGATACAGTAGGGTTTTCATGAAAATTCAGGATAAAAAGAACGCGCCTATCATACCGTGAAATTGAGCGAGCTTGGTGATGTAAGCGTCAAACAGACTGAAAAGCGATGGACATACAGTGCGTATAGTATTGACTGTAAAAGCATCAGGAAATTTGAACTTTTTATGAATTCTAACTTAGCCTGTGTATGGAGTTTTGCTATAGTAAGACCAATTTTGAATCAACATTAGGAAAATGTTATGTCAGCTTCTCCACGCATTGGTGTATTAGGTGCAGGCGGTCGTATGGGACGCATCTTAATTCAAGCAGTTCAGCAAGCGGGCTATCAATTGGCTGCTGCAGTAGAACGTCCTGAAAGCAGCTTAATTGGTGCAGATGCTGGTGAGCTTGCTGGCATTGGTGCAGTGGGTGTGAAGGTTGTCGGTAACTTGGCTGATGTACTGAAAGACTGTGATGTGGTCATCGACTTTACTGCACCTGTTGCAACAGCACAGCATTTAAAATTATGCCGTGAAGCGGGTGTTGCAATTGTGATTGGTACGACGGGTATGAATGATGAGCAAAAAGCTTATCTAGATGAAACAGCAACAGAAACCCCAGTAGTCTATGCAGCGAACTATTCGGTCGGTGTAAACGTTTCGATCAAACTACTTGAACTTGCATCAAAAGTATTTGGCGACACAGTAGATATTGAAGTGATTGAAGCCCATCATCGTCATAAAGTCGATGCTCCATCAGGTACAGCGTTAATGTGGGGCGAAGCCATTGCCGATACTTTAGGGCGTGACTTAAAACAAGATGCCGTGTATTGCCGCGAAGGTCATACTGGTCCACGTGAACGTCAAACTATTGGTTTCCAAACGATTCGTGGTGGCGACATTGTCGGTGAACATACTGCGATGTTTATTGCTGATGGTGAACGTGTGGAAATTACCCATAAAGCGACCAATCGTATGAACTTTGCAGCCGGTGCTGTTCGTGCCGCAGCATGGGTTGTGGGTCGTGATGCACGTAAATATGATATGAAAGATGTATTGGGCTTTAACGATATTGAGGTATAAACCTCCGTTAAATTCCGTTATAACAACAAAATAAAATTAAAATAAGACGATCAATGGAATGAAAAAAGTCATATGTATGCTTTGTACTGTCGCAGTGACTGCGGCAGTACAAGCGAAACCAATGGATAATGCTAAACTGAGTATTCATAAAAACAATATTAAAGTTTGGACTTATCAAAATGAACAAAACCCAGTCATTCAATACAAAGCTGAAACCAGTTTTGATGTGCCGATGGAAAATGCGGTCAGTTTGGTTTTAGATGTGGAAAATGCAGTGAAATGGGTACCTTATATGGGTAGCGTAAAAGTACTGTCCCGAGATGACAAAAAAGGTGAATTTACGCTGTACATGGTTTTGGATTTTCCTTTTCCGTTAAAAGACCGTGACTTAGTTGTGCAGGGTAAAATACGCAAAGATGCACAGGGCAATATCAGTATTCAAAACAAAGGCCTTAAAAAAGGCTATCCACTTCATCCGAATTATGTACGTTTAACTGAATATGAAGGTGATTGGACCTTCCAACGTTTAAGTAATCAAAAAGTGAAAGTATCGACTTCAGGATATGCGAATCCTGAAGGGTCGATTCCACTCAGCTTTGTGAATATGTTCGTACAGCAACAGCCCTATCAAATGCTGCAAAAAATGAAAGTGCAACTGGCAACTTATAAACCAATAGCACTTCATGACGTTTTAAAATAAAAGCTATCTTTGCAAATTCGGTCGTGATGTTTCAGCCAATGAAAAAGCAGTCAGCTGTTTAAGCTGTTGAGGTTCTGGTAGTTCAATACTCAGCAGGGTTTCTAGCTGGTTGTCAGCTTTTTGTGGATCATGCAACTTAATTTGAATTTGGCGTGACGGGGTCTGTTGACAGGCAAAGCGTAACTTCGCTTGTTGGGGCGTCAAATTTAAGTTGTTACTGTGTTGAGCTGAATAGACATAGATTTTTTGCTGTAGATTACCAGCTGCTAAGGGTAGGATCTGTCTTAATTTATATTCATTCAGCTTTTGGGCATTGAGAAAGCCTTCAATCAATGCATTACAAACGAAATTTTGCTGCTGTTCTGCCACAGTTTGCGCATCTTGCTGACAGGCACTCAATAAAAATGTAGTGATGACAACGCTGCCCAAAGTAAATTTTGTAAGTTTGAAAGCCATACATCCTCCTCTGTATTTTTTGATTTTTAACTGAATAAGCACAGCTTAAATCTGTTATTTTTATGGGTACAGATACAGAAAATATTAAAAATAGGGTACAGATGGCATTTCAATATCAAAGCTTAGCGGCAAGCATGGCGCATAAAATATATAGCGGTGAACTTATCGCAGGGCAGCGCCTCAATTCGCTTCGTCAATTTGCTCAAAAGCAAGGTATTAGTTTGAATACCGCAAAAAATTGTTATGAGTTGCTCGAGGCACAAGGTCTGATTTATGCGCAAAATAAGGCAGGCTATTTTGTAAAATGGCAGCAGCTCGCTAACCCGTATGATCACTTAGCATTACCAGAGCATCCAGATTTTCAACCTGCATCGCGTGATGTGTCGCATTTAGAATTACAAATTCAGATTCAAGAAGATGCTATCAATAATCAATTGATTCATCTTGGTTCCATTCAACTCTCACCGAATTTGATTCCTACTGAAGCCTTGCGTCGTTCTGTGCAGCGTGCGCTCAAACATTGTAAGCCCGAAGATTTTCTTTATAGTGATCGACAAGGACATCCAATACTGCGTGAAGCATTATCAGCGCATTGGGCTGAAGACGGTTTTCATATTGCAGCTGAACAAATCTATATCAGTAATGGCTGCATGCCCGCACTTTCGACGATTATTCAAACTATAACTGAACCTGGTGACAGCATTATTGTGCCGACACCGAATTATAATGGTCAGTTGCAATTGCTCGCTTTATTAAAACGTAAAATCATTGAAATACCTGCAGATAGTAATGGCTTTGATTTAGAACGTTTAGCCCAAGCCATGCAACAACCCCATGCAAAAGCATGCTTATTGACAGCAAATTTTCAAAATCCTTTGGGTTTTTGTTTAAGTAATCAAGAGAAAGAAAAAATTGCACAATTGGCGGCGCAGTATCAATGTCCAGTGATTGAGGATGATATTTATGCCGAGTGCAGTCATGCGCAGCAGCGACCTTTACCCATTCAATATTGGGATCAACACGGATATGTGGTGTATTGTGGTTCGGTCTCGAAATCGTTGTCACCTTCTTATCGGGTGGGCTGGTTTTGCCTACCGACGCGGCTTAAACATTTACATGCGCGGCTACTTATTCAAAATGTTTTGGTGAATACACCGCTGCAATTGGGTTTGGCCGATTTAATTTACAGTCGCGCTTATCGTCAGCATTTAACGGCGTTAAAACCTAAACTGCATGAGCAAGTGCAGCAATATCGTGATTTTATTGCCCATGCATTTGAAGGTGTGGAGATCCGTTTGAATCAGCCACAGGGAAGTTATGCTCTCTGGTTGCAATTACCCGCGCAGATTGACAGTTGGGATCTGTATTGTTTTGCCCAGCAGCACGGTATTAACATTGTGCCGGGACTGTTGTTTGGTGGTGCAGATCGTTACCGTAACTGTATTCGCCTGAATGCAGGACATGAACTGTCTGAACAGATACAACAGGCGATCCAGTTATTGGCCAATTGGGTTAAAAAGACTTTAAAAATTTGATTTGAATAGCGTTAATCAAAATCAGCTTTAAGCACAACACGATAACGCACTTGGCCTGAATGTAAGCGTTCAATGGCTTCATTCACTTGTGACATTGGGAACAGTTCAATCTGTGGCGCAATATTTTGACGTGCGGCAAATTTCAGAAGTTGACGCAGTGCGGCAGGCGATCCAGTTGAAGAACCGGTGACTGATTTAGCACCGCTAATCAACATACCCGCAGGAATCTGCATTGGCTCTAGTGCAAGTCCGAGCATATGTACACTGCCATTTGGTGCGAGTGTAGATAGATAGGCTTGCCAGTCTAAAGTGACATTTACTGTACTTAAAATTAAATCAAACGTGCCACGATGTGCCTTAAGTGCAGCCGTGTCACGACTACTGAGCACATGGTCTGCACCCATGGTTTTGAGTTCGTCAGTTTTATCAAGACTTGAGGTAAATGCGGTAATTTCACAGCCCCATGCTTTCAATAACTTAATTGCCATATGACCTAAGCCGCCAATCCCAATCACTGCAACGTGATGAATGGCTTGAATCTGGTGCTGCAAAATTGGATCAAATACGGTAATGCCACCGCATAGAAGTGGGCCTGCACTCACAGGATCTAAATCATCAGGGAGGGGAATCACCCATTGCCAACCTGCACGGACTTTATCTGCAAAACCACCTGCGTGTCCCACGATGGTCGCCGTTTTTCCACCCGTGCACTGTACTTGCTGCCCTGAGATGCAGGGATCACAGTGTTGACAGCTTTCAGCAGTCCAACCAATCCCAACACGTTGACCTAGTTTTAGGCCTTTGGCTTCACTACCAAGTTGTGTGATCGTTCCGATAATTTCATGGCCTGGGATTGCAGGATAGACTGAGGATTTCCAGTCATTTTGGATAATTGAAACATCTGAATGACATAAACCACAGTACTCAACTTTGACTTCAACTTGATGGGCTTGTAGTTCGCCTGCATCAAATTGATAGGGAACCAATGCTTCACCGGCATTCATTGCCGCAAAAGCACGAATTAAATTGTCACTCATTGTCTTTAGTCCTTATTAATCTATGAATACTCTAAATTTATTTGTTTAACTATTTAAATTCACAATGATTTTCATGGTCGTTTACCATACCAATTGCTTGCATGAATGCATAGCAAGTGGTGGGGCCTACAAATTTGAAGCCGTGTTTTTTTAAGGCTTTAGATAGGCTTTGACTCTGCACAGTTTGTGCGGGAGCAGCACGATAATCTGCGACATCATTATGTTGAACTGTATTATTAACAAATGACCATAACCACTGTACCGGATCAATCCCTTGCTCTTTAATACTTTGCCAAGCTTTGGCATTATCACGTATAGCAGCTAATTTTCCGATATGTCGAATGAGTCCAGCATCTTTTAATTTTTCTTGTAATTGTACTTCAGTCAATGCAGCAATATCGGCTATAGCATGCTGAAAAAAATGTTGACGGTAGCAGTCACGTTTTTTGAGTACGGTAATCCAAGATAGGCCAGCTTGTTGTCCTTCAAGACACAACATTTCAAATAAGTGTGTTTCATCATGATTGGCTATTCCCCATTCATGATCATGGTAATGAATGTATAAAGGGTCTTCAGAGCACCAACCACAGCGTTGTTTTGTCATGTCCAGTGCTCCTGTGACAACTGAAACTTAAATTTTAAACTCAGTCCATTGATCACTTTTATTATCCCAATAGGACAGGGTGGCTTGTCCTAAATCGGCAAATTGAATCCATACATCTTTGCCAGATTTGTCTGCGTAACCTGTGCTAATCAGCAGGGCTTCTTCAGTAATCTCCATGATCCAGCCCTGATGTGACTGACCATTAAGACTAATTTTTTGTTGATTGCCTGATTCTGCAAATTCCACCAGACGATTGATCAACGCTTCTGACATGTAAGATTCCTAAAAAATTAACGTAAATATGGATAAGGGTTTACCGCATTTCGACCCTTACCATTTAAGTAAATGCCATAGTGTAAATGCGGTGCGGTATGGCGTGCGTTTCCAGTGTTACCCACATAACCAATCACATCGCCTTTTTTGACATAGTCGCCGACCTGTAAACCACGTTTGTGGCCATCAAGGTGCGCATAATAGTGCCATGAACCAGCAGGCCCCATAATCCATATCACTTTACCACCCAAATTGTTATTACGTAAGTCGGCAACTAAACCTTCTGTAGTACTCAATACTTTTGTTCCACGTGGAACTATAATATCAATGCCTTCATGGCTGCGACCTTGACTGCGTGCTGCACCCCAAGTGTCTTTAAGTTGACTACGTTTAACTTGATGAACGGGTACAGGAAGCTGATTAGCCAAGCGCATTTGTTGCAACTTTTTCACTTCCGCAGCAGGAAGGCTTGAAGAGGGTGCTTTTTTAGGTGCTGAGGTACAGGCAGAAAGTAGGGCTAAAAACAAACTGGTTACAGTGCCAATGACAAGGCGGCTAACAGACACTTTTTGAATCACAAATATCCCTATTCGTTATTTAAATCGAGTCTGACTATGGCACAGATACGGCCGAGCTTTCTAGCGCAGAAATGAGTTTTTTCATTGCAGTGGGTATTCCTAACTGTGTTGCAGCAGTTGGACTTAACCACTGACCTTGTAGCTCAATTGAAATATGTTCTTTTTGATCATCGCTTGCTTTGAAACATAATGCTTCAAGTTGCCAAGTAAAATGGGTAAAGCTATGTGAAATCTCGACCCGTTGTGGCAACGCGGTTAAGCCTAAAGTTTGCGCTTGCTGTTGTAAGGCTGCAAGCTCATCAAAAATAGGTAAACACCATAAACCGCCCCATAAGCCACTGTCTGGACGTTGTAGCCAAAACCATTCATCTTGAGATTGGATTAATAAGACTTTTGCTGAACGAATAGGAACAGCTTTTTTCGGTTTTTTAAAAGGAAGGTCTGCTTCAATACCTTGTTGATGTGCTTTGCAATGCTGTTGCATTGGGCAATATAGGCATAGTGGTTTTTTGGGGGTACAGATGGTAGCTCCCAAGTCCATGATGGCTTGAGTATAGTCATGATTGCGTTCAACAGGGCAAAGCTCATCTGCTAATTTCCACATTTCACGTTCATACATCGGTTTAGATAAGTCATCTTCAATGGCAAAAAATCGTGACAGTACACGTTTCACATTACCATCCATAATCACGCCATATTGGCGTAAACCCAGTGACATTAAGGCACCACCAGTAGATGGCCCGATACCAGGAAGTTCTATCCATTCAGCTAAAGATTTTGGAAAATGTCCCTGCCGTGCAACAATTCCTGCTGCTTTATGTAAATTACGTGCACGTGCATAATAGCCAAGTCCAGCCCAATAGGGTGCGACATCATCCCAAGAAGCCATACCAAGGTCGTTTACAGTTGGAAAGCGTGTGATGAAACGGTTAAAATATTGTAAAACCGTTTTGACTTGGGTTTGCTGCAACATAATTTCCGATACCCACACTTTGTACGGATCATCTGCAACTTGCCACGGTAAATCATGGCGACCATGGATATCAAACCATTCAAGCAGGGCATCTGAAAATTTAAACATGAAACAACATCGAAACTAAAATCTGAGCATAGTATACATGCTTTGAGTTGGTGCTTTAGCGTACATAGCTTGCTTAGACTACAAGATTTAGAGCATTTAAAAGGAGCCGAAGCTCCTTTTAAAAGTGGGTTATGGTTTAATTTTCAAAACCCCAACGTGAGTCAAGTGCTAGTTTTTGATTGTCATAGCGTGGAATGATGTGAATATGCACATGGGCTGTTTCCTCACCAAAAACATGACCATCATTGAAACCGATATGAAAGCCTGTAGGTTGATATTTTAAATTCAGCTCATTACGTGCCTGTTCAAGCAGCGACATCAGACTTTTACGTTCTTTGTCGGTCACATCAAAAAAAGAACTGACATGTCGAAGGGGAACGATGACACTATGACCCTTCGACAAGCTATGAGGCTCAGGAAGCACAACACCAAAATCATTTTTTGCAAGAACGTCATATTCGTCGAAGTTGCAATATGGGCAATTGAGTTCTGTCATCTTTATCTCCTCGTTTATTTTTTGAATTTGAAACTTTATTTCATCACTTTTTATTTATTAACCAGATACTGATTAAACTTTTAAAGTTCGATCCAGTAATTCATACATCGCATTTAAGCTTTGTTGCTCTGCTGCTGCGTTATAGCCTAAATCGACATTATTCGCTTTTGCACGTTCATCAGCCAAAGGGTTGCTAAATCCATGCTTGGCATCGGCATACACGATGACATTATGGTTCACACCCGCAGCATGCATTTCTTCACGGAAACTCGCCACATCATCCAGTGTTACCATAGAGTCGAGTTCACCATGTTGCACCAAAAGCTCGGCTTGGACTTGGCCAGTTTGAGCCGGTGTTGCTGTTGCCAAGGTCGCATGAAATGTGACCACAGCATCTAGTTCTGCTCCTGAACGTGCGAGGTCTAAGACCACTTTACCGCCAAAACAAAAACCGATTGCTCCGAGTTTAGCTGCATTTACTTCAGATTGCTGTGCCAAAGTGGTTAAAGCGGCAGACGCACGGGTCACAATTGTGTCTGCATGATCAAAGGTTTGCATCATCCATTCATAAGCTTGTTTCGCATCTGTAGTAACTTTTTTGTCACCATACATGTCCAGTGCTAAAGCTGCATAGCCATGTTCAGCCAATTCACGAGCACGTTGTTCGGTATATTCATTACGTCCCCACCACTCAGGTGAAACCAATACACCTGCAACGGGTTCAGATGTTTCAGGCGTGGCAAAATAGCCAATCAGTTTTGTGCCATCTGCAGCAGTATATTCAATTTCGCGTGTTTTGATTTTGACGGTCATGTTTAAATCCCTGTAAGACAATGGAACGTTTGAATGCTTAGAAATTAAAGCATAAATAGCAAAAATGATTTATCTAAATCTATGATGGCAATGTGAAATTTTGATGATTGAAAATAAATAAAGAAAGTGGAAATTAAATAATTGAGCATTGGGCGTGATCAGTTGATCATTACGCCCAGTTTAAACATTTTTAGAATTTTATTTATTCACAACTTCGATGAGTTCAACATCAAAGATGAGTGTACTGTTTGGCTCAATGACATCGCCTGAGCCAATTTGTCCATAAGCTAAATTCGCAGGAATAAAGAAGCGATATTTTGCTCCTTCTTTCATCAGTTGTAGGCCTTCAGTCCAACCTTGTATCACTTGGCTCACTTGGAACATAGCAGGTTGGTTACGTGCGATAGAACTATCAAATACCGTATTGTCCAAAAGACGACCTTCATAATGTACTTTGACCGTTGAATTGGCTTTTGGCGTTTTCCCTTTACCTTGTTGAATCACTTGATACTGTAAGCCAGATTTTGTGATTTGAATGCCGGGCTTTTTCGTATTTTCACTTAGGAAAGCATTGCCAATTTTTGCATTTGCATCAGCTTTTTGCTTCAGCTCAATGAGTTGTTTTGCTTCAGCTTGCTTTTTATATTGGGTTAAGGCACGTGTCATTTCTTCATCGCTGAGCGACGACACTTGACCTTTGGATGCTGCTTTTAATCCTGAAACAAAAGCATCAATATCGAGATCTTTAATAGATTCGGCATTACTGCGACCCATTAAATAGCCAAAGCTATAACCGACTTGCTCTGCGGCGCTACTTTTATTATTAACGTCTTTGGCAAAGGTGCTACTTGTGCACAGTGCTAAACACAATAAACCCAGTCCTAATTTCATGCTTTTATCTCAAAATAAAGCAGGAGAGCTGTTAGGCTCTCCTGCATAGTTTTATTATTTAACTTCGATGAGTTCTACATCAAAAATTAATGTGCTATTTGGTGGAATGGTTCCTGGAACACCTTGCGCACCGTAACCGAGATTAGCTGGAATATAAAGCGTTGCTTTACCGCCTTCTTTCATGAGCTGTAGACCTTCAGTCCAACCCGGAATTACTTGGTTCAGTGGGAATTCAATTGGTTCTCCACGCTCTACAGAGCTATCAAATACAGTACCGTCAACAAGCTTACCCGTGTAATGCACTTTTACTACAGAAGTCGCTTGAGGTTGTTTACCTGTACCTTCTTTCGTTGTTAGGTATTGCAAGCCAGACGCTGTAGTTTTAACACCTGCTTTTGCTTTGTTTTCATTTAAAAAATTATCGCTTGAACTTTGCGCTTGCTGATTACTTTGCAGTTGTTTTTTCTGCATTTCTTGCTGGAATTCAGTATATGCTTTTTGCAGTTCTTCTTCTGTATAAGCTGGTTTAGTACGAGCATGGCCTGCACGAACGCCAGTGACAAAGCTATCAATATCTAATTCTGGAGGCGTTTGATGGGCAACTTCATAACCTAGAGCATAGCTGATTTTAGCGACAGCTGAAGCATTTGCAGCAGGTTGAGTTGATGTTGCTGATTGCGTAGCAGGTGTCTTGGTTGCATAGTAAACAGGAACAAGTGCGGCACCGCCGAGTAGAACAGCGACAGCGATAGGTAGGGCCTTACTCATATATTTTCCCACAATTATTTTATATGTAAAAAGTTGCTGAAATTCTAGCAGACTTTTCCTAACATGCGATTGCTAACAAAGTTAGAGCAAACACTGCGTAGGAAAGTTCATCATAGTCATCTTCTAATTTTTATACTATAACAGCATGAATATATAAAACATTTTTTATACATAATCTTTAGGTGTTTGTTTATTACTTATATAAAAAAGCCAGTGTATAAACACTGGCTTTTTTTTAATAGCTGAAAGTTAGTCTTGATCTTTAGCTGCTTTATAACCGTATGAATAGTTATAACCATAACCATAACCAGCAGAACTACGCTGGATATCGTTCAAGATAATACCATTAACTTTGACACCCACTTGTTCAAAGCGATTTACAGTGAGTTCAAGTTCTTTCATCTGGGTTTTTGCATAACGCGCGATGACAAGATTCACACCTGCAAATTGTGAAATGATGATACCGTCAGTTACAGCAAGTACAGGCGGGGTATCGATAATCACATGATCGAACATCGGTGAAATCAAATCTAAGAATTCTTTGAATTTACCAGAACTTAAAAGCTCAGATGGATTAGAAGGGCTTTTACCACGAGTAATCACACTCAAATTTGGAATTTCAGTGGTTTTAATGATGCTGTCTAGATCACGCTGACCATTTAAATACTCAGAAAGACCTGGTTGGTTGTCTTGATTGAAGTATTTATTTAAGTAACCACGACGCATATCGGCATCAACAATCAGTACGCGCTTATCACTCTGCGCCAAAATAGTCGCTAAATTCGTTGAAACAAAAGATTTACCCACTTCAGGTGCTGGACCTGAAATCATGATCAAATTATTTTTTGCAGACGATAAAGCAAAGTGAATTGCAGTACGCATACTACGTAAACTTTCAATCGCAATGTCATCACTGTGTTTAACAGCAAGTACAGGAATTGTTTTCTTCTTCTTCAACAGTTTAATGCGGCTTTCTTGAACTGGAGAACGCGGTACCGTTGCATAGACAGGTAGATCAAGGTTGTTTTCGATTTCAGTTGAATCTTTGATACCTGAACGCATCATATTGCGAAGGAGTGCTAAGAGTGTTCCTAAGAAGCCACCTAGGAAAATAGAGAGAATTAAAATTTGTAATTTCTTAGGTGCGATTGGCGCAATAGGTTCAACTGCTGTGTCAACAATCCGTACATTACCAATTTCACCTGCTTTCGCAATACGTAATTGTTGATAAGAGTTAAGTAGAGCAGTGTACAGTTGTTGTTTTACTTCAACTTCACGATAAAGTTGTAAATAACGACGCTGTAAATCTGGAAGCTTTTTCAAAGTTGTATTGAGTTCACCAATTTTGCTATTGATTGCACCAAGTTGTGCATTCATTTGCTGCATCACTGGATGTTCACTAGTGTACTTTGCAGACGCCTCAGCTACTTTTTGTTCAAGCTGTGCTTTTTGGGTTTCGAGTGTAATACTTTGAGTTAAATACAACTCAGACTCTTTAGTGACATCTACCGTATTAAACTCTTGACGGAATTTGTTAAATTCGCGTTCCGCAACATCCAGTTGTTGTTTTAGTTCAGGGAGTTGTTCATCAAGGAATTTTAATGTTTGTGCACTTTCAGCTGAACGTCTTTCAATATTTTGATGACTGTAGGCTGCAAGGATGGCATTTAAAACTTGTGTAATATGTTCTTTATCTTGCCCTTGGTAGTCTAGTCCCAGCACGCCCGTCATTTTACCCTTTTCAGCAACAGAATAATTTGCCAAAATACTGTCAACTGCAGCAGGTAGAGACTGCTTTTGAATTAGGTAGTGATCTTTTAACTTGTCGCGGGTAAAAATCGAAATATCCCACGATCCATCAGTGGTACGTAATGAATTCGCTTGATTGAGCTTCGCAGTCAGAATTTTTTCTTCAGTTTCGGTATCTATCAGTGTAATGAGATTATCTTCGAAGCTTAAACTGAGGTCTTTATCACGATATACGTTAGGCACATTAAATTGACGGACTTCAAAACTTTTTTCATCGTCTTTAAAAGTTACTGATTTATTTTTATATTCTGTGACATATTCATGCGGGGAAAATAAGCGATCAGTGAAAGAATTTTCTGTACCGGAAATTTTTAGGTCGAGATGTAAACTCTGAATGACATTACCAAGAACTAAACGTGATTTAAGAATCTCAATTTCTGCTTGGGCAGGCTGCTTTTGATCAATCATGCCTGATAGATCACCTAAGAGTGCAGCAGAAGTCCCTTTACTCTCTTCCACTTGTACTAAAGCATTGACTGAATAAGTATCCGGTGTTGCTCTTAAATAAAGTAAAGCACAAACAAGACTTAAAATTACACATAGAGCAATTAACTTCCACTGTGCAATCAGAGAGAAAAATAATTCTTTTAAATCAATTGTATCTTCTGTATTGGTATTTTGGCTCATAATCGTACATCAAAAGTTAAATTTGTTTAGTCCAATCTGCAACGCAAGATTGGATCAGTTCTGAGGTCTGGTCAAAAAAAGCCTGATCATGCTGGTATGGGTCAGGCACATTTTTACCTTGCCAATGACCTAAACGAAAAGTCTTTCCTTTTGCAAATGGCCATGTCTGTTCAATATGCTTTTGTTGATTTGAACTCATGACCAAAATTAAATCTGATTTTTTGATCAGTTCAGCATTTAATTTTTGGGCAATATGTCCACTCATATCGATGCCAATTTTTTGCATACAGTGTTGCGCTTTTGCATCAGCAGCATGCCCAATCATACCTGAGATTCCAGCTGAATAAATATTCAGGTCGGGATGATCTTTTTTTAGGAGATACTCAGCCATTGGACTACGGCAAATATTACCCACACAAACGACGAGGATATTCTTAAAATGCATTATTGACCCATTCTATCAAAGTTATAAATTATATTTGAGAATGGAATCACCTGATTGATTACACGTTGCCAACGTGCCAACCCAGATGCATCGATATAGACGATATCATTACTACGCATTTTAAATTGATTGGCCAAACCGAAGTCACCAATACTGGTTAAATCTAAATGGTAAATTTCAGTCATCGGGCTGTTCATATCGCTACGCACTACGTAGATTTTACCTCGACTTGCTGAAAGTGAGTTAATACCTAGACTTTCACCTAGGACATCACTGAGGCTCATGCCTTGTTCACGCATTGGTAAAGATTGGTTTTTACCAGACTCTCCCATCACATAAATTTTTTGGTTTTCACGTGAGTTGACATAAATTGTGTCATTCGGTTTGATGAGTAAGTTGTGTAAAGAATATCCAGCTTTTTCAAGTTCAATACTATTGAGTGCATAACTTTGTCCATTTCTAACCAAAGTTAATGAGGCATTGTCACCAAATTGACTATTTACACCACCGGCAAGGCCAAGTGCAGTGTAGATGCTTGTAGGCTGATCGGTAAGGTTAAACTGACCGCCTTTCATTACATTACCTTGCACTGAATAACGCTGGCCTTGGTAGGAAAGCACACGAACGATCACATCAGGTGTTTTTAAGTAACGTGCTAATTGGTTACGTAATTCTTGATTGACTTGATTGAGTGATTTACCTGCTGCTTTATAACGACCAATGATTGGGAATTGAATGTAGCCATTTTGATCAATCTGATAACCATTTGACTTAATGGCTTCTTGGTTGCTAATTGTATTTGTAGGTGGTGTTATTTCTGGATATGCCCATAAATAAATAGATAAAATATCACCTGAACTTAACCGATAATTTTTTTGTTGCTGATTAAAAAGGTGTGCAAAATTTTGTTGATTAATTTGCGCAGGCTGAACCGCTGCTAAATTATCTTGGGATAATTTAATCACATTTACAGTAGACCCGAGCTCAGTTTGATAAGTGCCTTCTTTAGGAAGGTCATATGTTTGAAGACCTGATGTAATTGCACAACCCGTCATACCTAAACTGAGTGCTAACAAGAAGCTATAACGATAGTAACTCACTCGAAATCCTACTTATAAAAATAATTGAATTGTAAAAAAGGCAAAAGCCTGATTTTTAAAATATATAACGGAACATTTTATACTATGTAAAGTAAACATCCTAGGATTTGCTGTCAAAATGTGTTGCAGCAATGTAATGAGTTTTGTGTGAAATAAAACACATTTTCTTTCAAGAAGAAAAAATAATTTAATTTACAAAATAGGTATTAAAAATCAAATATTAATATATTGGTTAAAAAATAAACGTTTAATTTTGCAGTTATAATTTTCGATTACGAAAAATAATAATTCTCGAAAAATATAAGGGCGATTTCTGCTATATTATGAGGCGTTTTTCACATGATTAAATCATAAATTATAAGGCTCTGGAATGTTGCAACTCTCGGAACTAAAAATTGCTGTAATTGGGTTGGGCTATGTGGGTTTACCACTAGCTGTTGAATTTGGTAAAAAAGTACCTGTAGTGGGTTTTGATATTCACCAAAAACGAATTGATGAGCTGCGTTCAGGGCAGGACCATACGCTCGAGGTATCTCCAGAAGAATTAGTACAATCTACACATTTAACATATAGCGCAAATTTAGAAGATCTTAAATCTTGTAACTTTTTTATTGTTACTGTGCCAACACCAATTGATGAGTTTAAGCAGCCAGATTTAACGCCCCTTGTTAAAGCCTCGACCAGTATTGGCCAGGTACTTAAAAAAGGCGATGTCGTGGTTTATGAATCTACTGTATATCCAGGTGCGACTGAAGAAACCTGTATTCCAGTTCTGGAACAAGTATCTAGTCTAAAATTTAATCAGGACTTCTTTGCCGGTTATAGTCCGGAGCGAATTAACCCGGGTGACAAGCTGCACCGTGTCACCAATATTCTGAAAATTACCTCAGGTTCTACGCCTGAAGTTGCTGAATTTGTGGATCAGGTGTATAACCTGGTGATTGAAGCAGGTACGCATAAAGCAACCAGTATTAAAGTGGCTGAAGCGGCAAAAGTAATTGAAAATACTCAGCGTGATGTCAACATTGCCCTGATTAATGAACTGGCCGTGATCTTTAATAAAATGGGAATTGATACTGAAGCAGTATTGCAGGCTGCCGGTACTAAATGGAATTTCTTGCCATTCCGTCCAGGTCTGGTCGGTGGACACTGTATTGGGGTGGATCCGTATTACTTAACACATAAGGCTCAATCTTTGGGTTTGCATCCAGAAATAATTTTAGCGGCACGCCGTTTAAATGACCGTATGGGAGAATATGTCGCAACTCAACTGATCAAAGAGATGGTAAAAAAACGCATACAGGTAACTGGATCAAAAATTCTAGTAATGGGTTTGAGTTTTAAAGAAAACTGTCCTGATATCCGTAATACCAAAATTGTAGATATGGTTAAAGCTTTAAAAGAATATGAGCTTGATATAGATATCTATGATCCTTGGGTTAATCCTTCAGAAGCAGAATTAGAATATGGTTTAAGGCCTATAAAAGAATTAATTCAAAATAATTATGATGGAATTATTCTAGCTGTAGCTCATGAGCAGTTTAAACAAATGACGGCTAGAGAAATACATACTTTAGGCAAGCCTTTACATGTCTTATATGATTTAAAATATGCATTAAATAAACAAGATAGCTCAATTCGATTATAGGATAATACTGTGAAAAAGAAAGTATTGTTAGTATTTGGTACGAGACCAGAAGCTATTAAGATGGCACCATTAGCTTTAGAGCTAAAAAAAAGAGCTAGTTGTTTTGAAACTAAAGTCTGTGTTACTGGGCAACATAGACAAATGTTAGATCAAGTACTTGATCTTTTTAGTCTTGTCCCTGATTTTGATTTAAATTTAATGAAAGAAGGACAAACCTTATCTGATATCACCTCTGGTGTACTAAAAGGTTTAGAAAAAGTTTTCGCTGAATGGAAGCCAGATATTGTATTAGTACATGGTGATACTGCAACAACTTTTGCAGCCTCTTTAGCCGCATATTATCATAAAATTCCTGTGGGTCATGTAGAGGCTGGTTTACGTACAGGCGACATTTACTCCCCGTGGCCGGAAGAGGCTAATCGTAGATTAACCGGAGCCTTAACTACATATCATTTTGCACCAACTCAGTCATCTTATAGTAATTTAATTAGAGAAAATATAAACCCTAAAAGTATTACTATCACAGGCAATACAGTAATTGATGCCTTGTTAACAGTGAAAAATAAGGTAGAAACAGATCGAGCTATTATTAAACAATTTGAACAGCAATTTGATTTTTTAGATCCAAACAAAAAACTGATTTTAGTAACAGGACATCGTCGTGAGAACTTTGGTCAAGGTTTTTTAAATATTTGTTCAGCTTTGGCTAATATTGCCAAGCAGTATCCTGAGGTTCAAATCGTATATCCTGTCCATTTAAACCCGAACGTACAAAAACCTGTCAACGAATTGCTCTCTGATATTTCTAATGTTCATTTGATTGCACCTCAGGATTATTTGCCTTTTGTGTACTTAATGAACCGCAGTTATTTAATTTTAACTGATTCTGGGGGTATTCAAGAAGAAGCGCCTTCATTAGGTAAGCCTGTGTTAGTGATGCGAGATACTACAGAGCGTCCAGAAGCAGTGGAAGCAGGTACTGTTAAACTAGTTGGTACTAATGCACAACTAATCCAACAGTCAGTTATCGAGCTTTTAGAAAATCCAGATTTATATCAAGTAATGGCAATGGCACATAACCCATATGGGGATGGAAAAGCAGCTAAAAAGATTATAAATATATTAATTGATGATTTAAGCACGAATTAATTTTTTTATAAATATGTACTACTGAAGAAATTATATGTAATGAATTTATATTTAATAGTATTAGTGATTTTCCTTTTTTCTAGTATTCATTTTATTGAGTTTCTTAGTTTTTACTCAAGAATTGCAGGTATTAGAACGGATAATCGATTGATTTCCTACTCTTTACAACAAACTGCATTTGTTGGAACAAGATTCTTTTTTATTTTTTTAATGCCAGTTTTAGGTTTTATTATAGATAGTAGAATTGATAAAAATACATACTTGATTATGGTTATTTTTTCACTTGTATTTGCTACAGTAAGCTATTTAATAGCATATATTTTGAGAGAAAAAATTATATTTTTTTTTATTAGTGTTATTGAGGAATATAGTCAAAATACTGGCTATCTTAAATCAATATTAAAGAGTATTTACAAGACTTTATATATTGGGGATATCCCTAAATATAAGGTAAAAGGTATAATTAATAAAAAAATGGTATTTTTTTCAGCTTTAATTTTTTGCTCCTATAGTATTGCAGTTTTTTTATCTTTTTATTTTGCCTTAGTTTTTTACGAGTTTAGATCAACAATCAGTCAGCTTTCGGGAGTGGTTAATGCTTTTGCTACTTTAGTGTTAACTTTATATATAGAACCTCGGATATCAAGATCAATAGATAAAAAGTTACTAAATGCTGAATTTGATGTATATTCGCTTTTACTAGGACGTTTCTTAGGAGTGGCCATTATTTCACCCGTAATAGTTGTGTTAGTAGGTTTAATATGACTAATCTATTAGATAAAAAAAATATTCATAATTTTTTTCTATTTATTGCTATATTTTCTTTTTTTATATTACCTAGATTTGTGGCAAATATAAGACTAGAAGAAATTGTTACAGTAATATATGCTTTTTTTGTATTACCATATTTTATATTATTCTGCTTTGATAGGAAAATCATGCCATGTATTATCTATTTTATTTTTTTAATATTTAGCTTTTTTTTAAGTTTATATAGTGATGTTTTATATTATGATATCCAATTTTTTAATTGGATATATTTTTCTAAATATTTTTTATTTTTTTCATTTATTTGTTTAGGGTATTTTAGTGGGAAATTTAATTCCTTTAATAATACTACTATAAAAATAACATTATATATATGTTTGGGACTTAATTTTCTTTGGATATTCTATCAGATTATATCAGGGAATCTTGGATCTTTACTGGGTGCAGATAAAGCTTTTTCATATGGTTTAGCATTAATTGGAGAAGCAGCAGCATTTCAAGTTGGCTCTTTACTATCTTTATTTTTCTTTATAAGTCTAAGTTTCTTTTATGAAAAAGAAAGTTTAAGTTTTAAAGTTTTAGGGTTTTTATTGGGGTTATTTTTGGCTTATGCCGTATATTTAACCCAGTCTAGAGTAAGTCTATTAGGTGTTTTGTTGGGATTTATTATATATATATATGTTAGAACTAATATATTTTATAAGTATTTAATTATAAGTTTTTCTGTAATTGCTTCTATGTGGTTATTTAGTATTATTAAGATTTCTATTTCTAAAAGTGATAATAATAGATTCACTTTAGAAGGAGTTTTAGCTTCATATGAGGCTAGGGGAGGGGATATATGGGCTGAACCAATTGGGAAAATAAATGAAAATATTTTTATCGGGCATGGTTTGGGTGCTTTAAGTCATTTTAATAAAAATACAAATGAAATGCATAATTATTATCTTAAGCTTCTTTTAGAAGGGGGGATTTTTTATCTAATTGTTTTTATATTATTTTTGATTAGTATTATTTTCTTAAAAAATAAACAAAATAAATATTTCATTTCCATGAAATTATATTTATTTTGTTTATTGCTTTCTGGATTCTTGCAAGATAGTTTTTCATCAAATAAAGCAGTAATTCCTTTATTTTTTTTAATTGGCTATTTTTTATATTTTATCAAGTTTAAAGGTGTCAGAAAGAATGTCTAAGCATATTCTAGTTATCGTTGAAGATTATCCAAGTGAAATTAATGCCTATCCTATGGCTTATGTACATACTAGAAATAAGCTTTATTTAAATGAGAATGTTGATCTTAAAATTTCAATACTTTCATTTAAAGCCAAAAAATCATATGTATGGGATGGTATTCAAGTTTATTCTGAGAAAGAAATTAAAGAAATAGGTCTTCATAAATTTGATTCCTTTGTTTCGCATGCGCCAAATTTGAAAAATCATGTTAGATTTTTAAAAAAAAATAAAATTGAAAATGTGACTTTTTTTATTCATGGTCATGAAGTTTTAAAAGTAAATAAATACTATCCTAAGCCTTATAGTTGGGATAAAGAAAAAAATAAGTTATTAAGAATAATATATGATTATTTTAAGCTTAATATAATTTCAAATTTTTTTATTCGCAGTAGTAGTTTTAAGTTCGTATTCGTTAGTAACTGGATGAAAGATGAAGCATTAAAAAATTTAAAACTTCAGTACTTGTCTAAAACTTTTATTATTCATAATCCAATTAATGAAATTTTTTCAGTAAATACTTATGATAAAGAAAGTAAAAAAATATATGATTTTATTACTATAAGACCATTAGATGGCTCCAAGTATTGTATGGATGTGGTGTATAGATTAGCTAAAAAATATCCTGAATTTAAATTTAAAATAATTGGTAAGGGCGATTTTTTTAAACATAATCCTAAATTAGATAATATTGATTGGGATGATAGGTTTTACAAGCCAAATCAATTACTTGACAAATTGAATGAAGCTAAGGTTGCCTTAATGCCTACTAGATTAGATTCTCAAGGAGTTATGATGTGTGAATTGGCTACTTATGGTATGCCAATAATTACTTCAGATATCCCTATTTGTTATGAAATGCTTGGCAAGTATAATCAAGCTTATTTTATTAGTAATGAAAATCCTGAATTAATGTTTCAAAAAATTATTTCAAACGAAGATTTTTTTGTCAATAAAGAATCAAATCGAAATTTTTTATTAGAAAAATTTAATATTCAAGAGATTTCTAAACAAGAGCTTAATGTTATTCTAGATTTATTATGAAAATTATTTACTTACATCAATATTTTAATACTCCTCAAATGTCTGGTGGCACACGTTCTTATGAAATGGCTAAGCGTTTAGTTGCCGCTGGTCATGAGGTTCATATGATAACCTCTTGGGTTCAGGAGACAAATCATCTAGATTGGTTTAATGAAGAAATTGATGGAATAAAGGTCCATTGGTTTCCTAATCCATATAGTAATAAAATGTCTTATAAACAGCGGATTCAGGCATTTTTACGCTTTGCTTATGCTTCTATGCAAAAAATAGCGACTATTCCTGCTGATATAGTTTTCGCAACAAGTACGCCTTTAACTATTGCCATACCCGGTGTTCTTGGTGCACGTAAACAAAAAATTCCGATGATTTTTGAAGTCCGAGATTTATGGCCTGAAGTACCTATCGCTATGGGAATTTTAAAAAAGCCGTATCAAATATTCTTAGCCAAAAAATTGGAAAAATGGGCTTATAAAAATTCTGCCCATATAGTAGCTTTATCTCCAGGTATGAAAGAAGGAGTAATTGCAACTGGTTATCCTGAAAATCAGGTGTCAATCATACCAAATAGTTGTGATAACGATCTATTTGAAGTGCAATCTAATGATTTTGAAATTTTTAAGTCCCATAACGCATGGCTCCCTGAAGGAGATCTAATCATATATACCGGTACATTTGGTATAGTTAATGATGTGGGTATCGCTGTTGATCTAGCTAAAGAATTAAAAAACCGCCAATCGAGTATTAGTATTTTGTTAATAGGAGATGGATTGGAGTTCGATAAAGTTTATAAAAGAGCTATAAATGAAGATGTATTAAATCAAACTTTATATATTCGTAAACAGGTTCCTAAAACAGAGATCCCTTATTTTTTAAAATATGCTGCTATGGCTTCTAGTTTTGCAATAAATATTCCAGCTATCCAAGCTAATTCTGCAAATAAATTTTTCGATGCTCTTGCTGCTTCAAAACCTATATTAATTAATTATGGTGGATGGCAAAAAGATATTATTGAAAATAATCAATGTGGTCTCGTAGCTTGGGGGAAATCAATCAAAGAAACGATTGATGATGTAGAAAATTTTTTAAACAATAAAGAAAAATATAATCAAGCATGTAGAAATGCAAAATCTCTTGCTTTAAATGATTTCTCAAGAGATATGTTGGCAAAAAAATTAGAAGCCATTTTAATAGAGGGTGCAAGAAAACAAGGAAAGTTTAATGATTAAACGCCTTCTCGATATTATCATCGCCTCCATCGCCCTGATCCTGCTTTCACCACTTTATGCCTTTGTGGCTTACAAAGTGAAAAAAAATCTGGGCTCTCCGGTCTTGTTTCGCCAGGTGCGTCCCGGTTTACATGGCAAGCCCTTTGAAATGATCAAGTTCCGTACCATGAAAGATGCTGTAGACTCACAAGGCAATCCGTTGCCAGACAGTGAGCGCTTGACGCAATTTGGCAAAATGCTACGTTCAACGAGCTTGGATGAAATGCCTGAGCTTTGGAATGTCATAAAAGGTGATATGAGTGTGGTTGGCCCACGTCCATTACTTATGGAATATTTACCTCTCTATAATGCAGAGCAAGCAAAGCGCCATGATGTTCGCCCAGGTATGACAGGTCATGCACAAGTAAATGGTCGTAATGCCATTAGCTGGGAAGAAAAATTCAAGCTGGACACATGGTATGTCGAAAACCAGTCAACCGTATTGGACTTTAAAATCATGTTGAAAACTGTGCAAAAGGTTATTGCTAAAGATGACATTAGTGCAGAAGGTGAAGCGACCATGACAAAGTTCACAGGCACTAAACCGGAGCAACATCATGACTGAAACGCTGTATGCGATTTATGGCGCTTCTGGCTGCGGCCGAAGCCTTATGCCTGTTGCAAGAGAGCATTTAGCGCGTACAGGTATTCAGGCTGACATCTATTTTATAGATGACAATCTAGCGGAACCGACTGTAATTAATGGACATCAAGCAATTAGCTACGAAATGTTCAAGGTCTTAAAGAGTTCTCGGAAATCAGTTTTAATTGCGATCGCAAATAGCAAAGTGCGTGAAAAATTGGCAAATAAACTCGATCAAGATGAAATTGAACTTTGGTCGGTTCAAGCGAATAATACTATTATTATGGATGGGGCTATTATTGCCGCAGGTGCAGCATTAAGCCCATTTGTAACAGTAACGTCAAATATTCAAATCGGTAAATGTTTTCACGCAAATTTATACAGTTACGTCGAACATGACTGCATTATTGGTGACTATGTCACATTTGCACCAGGTGTAAAATGCAATGGCAATATTCACATTGAAGATCATGCCTATATTGGTACTGGTGCGGTGATCAAACAAGGTACCCCAGACAAACCATTAGTGATTGGTAAAGGTGCTGTGGTTGGTATGGGGGCAGTCGTGACTAAAAGTGTTCCCGCAGGTGTTACTGTTGTAGGTAATCCAGCCCGAATTTTAGAGAAGAAATAAAGATTTTTAAAAAATCAATTTAGGAAAGAGATATGTTAAACACTGCATTTGAACCGTGGCCAAGCTTTACGCAAGAAGAGGCAGATGCTGTATCAAAAGTTTTACTGTCAAATAAAGTAAACTATTGGACGGGTCAAGAATGCCGTGAATTTGAAAAAGAATTTGCCGCTTTTGCAGAAACTCAATATGCCGTAGCTTTGGCAAACGGTACGGTTGCACTCGATGTTGCACTAAAAGCCTTAGGTATTGGGGCAGGGGATGACGTGATTGTGACTTCACGTACGTTTCTCGCTTCTGCAAGTTCCATAGTGACGGCTGGTGCAAACCCTATATTTGCAGATGTAGAGTTAGATTCACAAAATATATCTGCGCGTACGATTGAAGCTGTTTTAACACCAAATACTAAAGCTATTATTTGTGTGCATTTGGCGGGTTGGATGTGTGATATGGATCCAATCATGCAGCTAGCGCACGATAAAGGCATTTATGTTATTGAAGACTGTGCACAGGCACACGGTGCAAAATATAAAGGTAAATCTGCGGGTTCAATTGGTCATATTGGTGCATGGTCTTTCTGTCAGGATAAAATCATGACCACTGGCGGTGAAGGCGGTATGGTCACCACCAATGATGAAGCGTTATGGAAAAAAATGTGGTCTTATAAAGACCATGGTAAAAACTTCGACAGTATTTATAACAAACAACACCCGCCAGGTTTCCGCTGGTTACATGATTCGTTTGGCACCAACTGGCGCATGATGGAAATGCAAGCAGTCATTGGGCGTATTCAGTTGAAAAAAATGGCTGAATGGACCAAGGTCCGTAACGAAAATATGCAGAAAATCTATGCAGCCTTTGCTGAAACACCATATATTACTGTCTCACAACCAAGTGAGGAATATGTACATGCAGCATATAAATGTTATGTGCAAGTGAATGCAGAGCATTTACCAGAAGGTTGGTCACGTGATCGCATTATGAATGAAATCACGGTACAAGGTGTCCCATGTTTTAGCGGTTCATGCTCTGAAGTTTACTTAGAACATGCTTTTGATGAAACGCCTTGGCGCCCTGAACAGCGTTTAGCAAATGCACAAAAACTTGGAGAAACTAGTCTGATGTTTATTGTGCATCCAACCTTAAGTGAAAGTAGTTTAAGTACAACAATTCACGCAATTCAAAGTGTACTTTCAAAAATTTAATTCATTTTCTGTGTGGCGAGTCTCAGTAATTGAACTCGCTTACATTTTTACATTTGTTTAAAAATGCTAGATCGACTAAAAACATTTTTAGTTCAATTATATAAATAGCATAGAGAAGACTAATCCTGTGAAATCAGTCATTATGCCCTTGGTGAATTCTCCTCGATACGCCAAACAATTATTTTTAGTAATTTTAGATTTTTTAGCGTTTCCAGTTCTCATTTGGTTTTGTTATGCGTTACGTGAATTTAATTTAGGTGCTGAAGTTGTTCCTAATATCGCATACGGCTCACTTTGGGTAAGTACTCTTGCTGTAGCTATGTCACTCATTTGTGGACTTTATCATTTTATTGTTCGTACATTTAACGAAGTTTTTTTTACGCGTTTAGCAATTGCTACAGGATTAACAATCTTAGGTTTATATGCTTTAGCGTATTGTAGTCATGCATTTATACCAACTTCAATTCCGTTGATGTTTGGTTTTTTAATGTTTGCTTGGGTGTGGTTTAGTCGTAGCGCAATTCGTTTTATTGTGAGAGCGAGTTTACAGACGAATATGCCCAAAAGAAAAATTGTGATTTATGGTGCAGGTTACGCAGGTCAACAAATTGCGGCTATGTTAAATCGTTCTGATGAGCATTTTCCATTATTTTTTATCGATGATGATGAGTCACTTACAGGGCAAATTATTGGTGGATTAAAAGTTTATAATGCTGATCAAGGACTTAAACATCTCAATAATGAAAAAATAGATGAGATATTAATTGCGCTTCCTTCAGTTGGACGTACACGTAAAAGTGAAATTGTTCAATTTTTAGAACCTGCTCATATCAAAATTACTGAAATTCCTGGCTTAACTAAGCTTGTAGATGGTGATATCCAAATTTCAGATATTCGTGAAGTCGATATTATTGATTTATTAGGTCGCGATCCAGTACCACCAATTCCTGAGCTGCTCGCTAAAAATATTCATAATAAAGTGGTGATGGTAACAGGAGCAGGAGGCTCAATTGGGTCAGAGTTATGTCGGCAAATTATTAAAAACCATCCACAGAAATTAGTAATATTTGAACTCACTGAGTTTGCACTATATAGCATTGATAAAGAGCTACGTCTGAATTGTAATATTGAAATTATTCCAATTTTAGGAACAGTATTAGATGAAGCTAAACTTGAGCGAGTCATTGAACAATACCGCGTGCAAACGGTTTACCATGCAGCGGCCTATAAACATGTTCCACTTGTAGAGTGTAATCCATTAGCAGGTTTGAAAAATAACTCTGTAGGGACTGCATTTAGTGTAAATGCAGCTGTTAAAAAAGGCGTGGAAACCTTTGTATTGATTTCAACTGATAAAGCAGTTCGCCCAACCAATGTGATGGGTGCTTCGAAGCGAATGGCAGAGCTATATTGCCAAGCAATGGCTGAGGCGCAAAATCAAACACAAATTAGTATTGTGCGTTTTGGTAATGTTCTAGGTTCTTCAGGTTCGGTTGTACCTTTGTTTAAACAGCAAATTGCCAAAGGTGGACCAATTACCGTTACACATCCTGATGTCACACGTTACTTCATGACAATACCCGAAGCATCACAATTGGTTATTCAGGCTGGAGCTCTCGGCACAGGTGGTGATGTATTTTTGTTAGATATGGGAGAACCTGTTCGAATTCAGGATTTAGCACGTCAAATGATCGCTTTAAGTGGTTTAAAAGTTCGTGAAGAAGGAACAGATATTGGCGATATAGCAATTCGCTATTCTGGACTACGTCCTGGTGAGAAATTGTATGAAGAGCTATTGATTGATCAGGAAGATACTCAAGTGACTGATCATAGTCGTATTCTCCGCTCATTTGAAAAACATTATCCTTTAGAACAGTTATTGCCTATTTTTGAGCGAATTTCAGGGCTTACAGCAATTGAGAGTGATGTTGAGTGGGCTATTGAGCAATTAGAATTGCATGTAGATGGTTATATCCGTGGCAAAGAAATAAAAGTGAACTAATATCATTATTCTTTGAAAAATAAAACTGAATAAAAAGGGCGCTTAAGCGCCCTTTTTAATACCCTCAAATTATTCCACCGTCACAGACTTCGCCAAGTTACGTGGCTGATCGACATCTGTTCCACGTAGCACTGCAACATGATAAGAGAGCAGTTGTACTGGAATGCTATACACAATCGGTGCCAAGATTTCATTCACGCTTGGCACATAAACCACGTGTTGACGCTCTTTGGCTTTAATCCCACTATTTTCATCAGCGAAAACAAATAACTCACCGCCACGTGCTTGGACTTCTTCCATATTTGATTTGAGTTTATCCAGCATGTCATCTTTCGGTGCTAGAATCACAACAGGCATGTCGTTATCCACTAAAGCCAATGGACCATGTTTAAGTTCACCGGCAGCATAACCTTCTGCATGAATATATGAAATTTCTTTGAGTTTTAAAGCACCTTCAAGTGCGATAGGGAACTCAGTACCACGGCCTAAGAATAAGCAGTGATTTTTTTCAACAAACAGCTCAGATAAACGCAAAATTTCTGCATTGTTTTGCAGCGTATCTAAAATCACCTTAGGCGTATGCCACAAGTCTGCAATAATTTCAGCAATTTGAGTTTCAGAAATGGTCTGCTTAATTTGCCCCATTTTTAGAACTAAAAGCATGAGTGCTGCAAGCTGCGTAGTAAATGCTTTGGTTGAAGCGACACCAATTTCAGGGCCTGCAAGTGTCAACAAACTATAGTTGGTTTCACGGACCATTGAAGACGTCGCAACGTTACAAATGGTCATGGTGGTAATATCTAAACCCTTAGCGCCAGCACGCTTTTGTGTATCACGCAGTGCAGCAAGCGTATCGGCAGTTTCACCAGATTGAGAAATACACACATACAGGGTGTTATTCACAATCACTGGTGAGCGGTAACGGAACTCACTAGCAATTTCAACTTGGCAAGGTACGTCAATGAGTTGCTCAAACCAATATTTGGCAATCATACCAGCGTGGTAACTGGTACCGCAGGCAATGATTTGTACTTGCTGAATTTTAGTAAAAGCATCAGTCGCATTGATTAAGAAATCATCACGTAGTACATTGCCATTTAATGCCTGAGAGATCGTTTGCTTAATCGCTTCAGGTTGCTCATAAATTTCTTTGAGCATGTAATGCTTGTATTCACCTTTCGATGCGTTACTTACCGTTGCATCTAGCTCTTTAATTGGGCGGTTCACGAGTTGACCATCAACAAATACTTCAATGGTATTACGGGTTAAACGCGCAATATCACCTTCTTCAAGGTAAATGAAGCGATTGGTAATTGGAAGTAGTGCCAATTGGTCAGAGCTAATAAAGTTTTCACCAATACCTACACCAATCACAAGTGGTGAACCTTCACGTACCGTGATTAATTCATCAGGATGGTCGGTATGTACGATACCCAGTGCATAAGCGCCTTTGAGTTGAGGAACAACTTGCTTTACCGCTTCCAATAAACTTGGCGTACTTTTTAGGGCATCATTGACTAAATGTGCAACAACTTCGGTATCTGTTTGTGAGGTAAATACATAGCCTAAAGCTTCAAGATCATCTTTAAGCTCTTGATAGTTTTCAATAATACCGTTATGAACAACAGCAACTGTGCCAGAAATATGTGGATGGGCATTATTCTCTGTTGGCTTGCCATGGGTTGCCCAGCGCGTATGTGCAATCCCGACAGAACCTGTAATGTCAGCTTCTTCTACAGCTTGCTCTAAATTTGCAACTTTACCAACACGACGTTCGCGAAGGACGTGACCTTTATTGATCAGTGCTAATCCTGCTGAATCATAACCACGGTATTCAAGGCGTTTTAAACCTTCTACTAAAATATTGGTAATACTACGTTCTGCAACGCCACCGACGATACCACACATAATTTTATCCTCTTATTTCTTCAATTTTTGGGGACGTTGATAGTTTTCTTTGGCAAATTGCTTAGAACGTTCTACCGCAAGGCTATTGTCTGCCACGTCACGTGTAATGGTTGAGCCAGCACCCACTGTTGCACCATGACCAATGGTGACAGGAGCGACTAATGAGCTGTTTGAGCCAATAAAGGCATTGTCACCGATAATGGTTTTAAATTTGTTTGCGCCATCATAGTTGCAGGTAATGGTGCCTGCACCAATATTTGATCCAGCACCCACTTCAGCATCACCTAAGTAGGTGAAGTGATTGGCTTTAGAGCCTAAGCCAATGCTTGAATTTTTTACTTCAACAAAATTACCAATATGTACTTCTGCAGCTAATTTTGCACCTGGGCGTAAACGTGAGAATGGGCCAATTTGCGTATTTTCACCCACAATAGCACTGTCAAATACACTATACGGTTGAACTTTGGTGCCTGCGGCAATTTGCGTATTTTTTATTACACAACCAGCACCGATTTCGACATTGTCACCGAGCTCACAATTGCCTTCAATGATCACATTAATGTCAATGCGAACATCTTGACCTGCTTTTAATGTGCCACGTAAATCAAAACGAGCAGGGTCGATGAGGTGAACGCCTTGTTGCATTAACTGTTTTGCTTGGAAATTTTGAAATTCACGCTCTAATGCCGCTAATTGTACACGGTCATTCACACCTTCGACTTCGAATGCACGCTCTGGTTCTACAGATGCAACTTCGAGACCGTCAGCAATCGCCATGGCAACGATATCGGTCAGGTAATATTCACCTTGCGCATTATTATTGCTCAATTTTGGTAGCCATTCATGCAATTTGGCATTGCTCACTGCATAAATACCGGTATTAAATTCTTTGATTTTACGTTGTTCTTCAGAAGCATCTTTATGTTCAACAATGGCTTGAATCTTACCATTTTCACGCACAATGCGCCCGTAACCTGTCGCATCAGCAACCGTTAAGGTCACTAAGCCAATACCTGTTTGAGTAGATGCATTGAGTAGTTTTTGTAAAGTATCTTCACTAATGCATGGAACATCACCAGATAAAATCAGTGATACACCTGTTTTAGCCAAAACGGGCAGGGTTACTTTCACTGCGTGACCTGTTCCCAATTGTTCAGCTTGTTCAACCCATTTTATATTTTCATGGGCAAATGCTTTTTGTACTTGATCACCGCCATGCCCATAGATGGTAATTATTTCTGCTGCTTGTAGTTTTTTTGCAGTGTGAATGACATGGCCGAGTAAAGGTTGTCCTGCAAGTGGTTGTAATACTTTGGGTAAATTTGAACGCATACGTGTTCCTTTACCTGCAGCAAGAATAATAACGCTCGTAGACATTTTAAATCCTAGGTGTTTCTATTACATAGACGAAATATAAAAATAAATACAGATGCAAAGCGCAGCCCAAAGGCCCGCAATAATATCGTCAAACATGATGCCAAAACCGCCACCCACTTGACGATCAATGACACGAATAGGCCAAGGCTTCCATACATCGAATAAACGGAATAGGGCAAAACCAATCAGTGCCCAAGTCCAGTTCATTTGTCCGAGGTATAAAACGGGAAGGAAAGTAATAGACTGTCCTGCAAACTCGTCCCAGACAATGCGCCCATCGTCATGCACGCCCATCACTTTCGCGGTTTGACCACAAATAAATATGCCGACAATTGACATGATGATCATGACAATAATGGAGTTGATAAATCCAATTGCAAGCCAACCAGGAATAAACAATAAAGCAAACGCAGAGCCAAATGTTCCCGGTGCTTTGGGAGCAAGACCAGAACCAAAGCCCACGCCACAGAATGCGATTATTCTGTTGGCCCAAGACATTTGTTTGAAGTTAATGGCTGGTTTATGCAAAATGCTGATATCCCTGAAATTTTAGTATATGGTCAGTGCCGTAGTTTTTGTAACGCAGCCCGAGTGGCTCAGTAATTTGACCAATTTTATGAATGTTTACATCTAATTCTAGTTGCAGAAGTTTTTGATAATTCTGCGGGCTTATTGTAAAGCATAACTCATAGTCATCACCACCCGCGAGTGCATACTGCCATTGGGATTCTTGTTGTAATTGTTTTACATGGTCGTCGATAGGAAGTTGATCTAACTCGATTTCTGCACCCACTTTAGAGGCATGCAAAATATGTCCTAAGTCCTGAGCCAAGCCGTCAGAGACATCGATCATGCTATGAGCTAAGCCTTTGAGCTGTTGACCAAGTTGGCAACGTGGTGTTGGATAATCTAAACGCTTTTGCAGTGGGTGTCCTAAATGCTGTATTCCATACGCAGCATCGCCAACTTGACCGCTGACACAAATGAAATCACCAACTTGAGCGCCTGAGCGGGTTACTGCTTTGCCTATATCGACCCAGCCTAATGCTGTGACTGAAATCGTCAGATGAGGACTTTGAGTGGTATCCCCACCGATTAAACTCACACCAAATTGATCGCAACAATCATATAAACCCTGACTAAAGCCTTTGAGCCATTCATGATCAATTTGGGGTAGGCTTAATGCCAGTAAAATACTATGCGGTTTGGCGCCCATTGCAGCAATGTCAGATAAATTGACGGCAACAGATTTCCAACCAATGGCATGTGGGTTGGTGTCGAGAGGAAAATGACGTCCAGCAACGAGAGTATCGGCACAGATGACCAATTGTTGCTGTGGAGGAGGGGTGAGCAAGGCTGAGTCATCACCGACTCCTAAATCGACAGCACTGCTGCTGTGACGATTAAAATAGGTATCAATGATAGAGAACTCAGCCATACAACGTGCTACTTAATAAATTAATTAGCTTGTTGCTTTTCTGCTGCACGCAATGTAGTCGCTAAACGATCCAATACACCATTGATGTACTTATGGCTGTCTGCACCGCCAAAATGTTTAGCTAACTCGATCGCTTCATCGAGTACGACACGGTAAGGAATCTCAAGGTGTTCTTTGAGTTCATACGCGCCTAAACGAAGGGTTGCAAGTTCAACGCCATCTAAGGCTTCAACTTCGCGATCGAGTACAGGGATTAAAAGCGCATCCAATGCTTCATGATTGGCAACAACCTCGGTCAATAACTCGTGGTAATAGCCGAGATCTACCTTGTGCATGGCATTTTCCACACGCGTACGTGCTTCAATCTCATGCACAGGATTGCGGCTCATTTGCCATTCATAAATTCCTTGTACAGCAAAGCGACGTGCTTTACGTTTTGCTGCATAAGTTGCTTGAAGTGTTTGCGACATAGCGTTAAATAGCCTTTAACAAGTTAACCATTTCAATAGCAGTCAAGGCAGCTTCACTACCTTTATTACCTGCTTTTGTACCCGAGCGTTCAATCGCTTGTTCAATACTATCCGTAGTCAATACACCATTAATTACTGGTAAGCCAGTGTCTAGACCAACAACGCCTAAACCTTTGGCACATTCGCCAGCAACAAAATCGAAGTGAGGCGTGCTACCACGAATCACTGCGCCAAGCGCGATGATGGCATCGAAACGATCTGAAGCTGCAAGTTTCTTTGCAACCACTGGAAGTTCCCAAGCACCTGGTGCATGAACAACAGTGATATTATCCTCTGATACGCCATGACGTTTCAATGTATCAACGGCACCTTCTAGCAAATGTTCAACAACAAAGCTATTAAAACGACCAACTAAAATCGCATAACGGTCTTCGTTCGCGAGATGTAACATACCTTCAATACGGCGAACTGCCATAGCAACCTCGATTATTTCTCTGATGTTTGATTTGCGGTGATGTATTCCACCACTTCTAAGTTAAAACCTGATAATGCATTAAAACGTAATGGCGAGCTAAGAAGCTTCATTTTTTCCACGCCTAAATCACGTAAAATTTGTGCGCCGACACCAATGGTTTGATACTGCTGAGACAGTGCCGCATTGGATTTAACATTTTTCGGTGCAGTTAAATTTTCTAAAGCAGGGCCTAAGTCCTGTAAATGACGCTGACCAATCCACACTAAAACACCACGATCGCTGGATGCGATTTCTTTGAGTGCTTTATCGAGATTCCACGCCGGAGCGCCATCTTGTTTATTCAGTTTTAATAAGTCACGAACTGGGCTGAAACCGTGTACACGTACAGTGGTCACGCCTTGCTTTGGTTCGCCTTTAACCAGTGCTAAATGAATATCTGGATTACCAATTTCACGGTAACGGAACAATTCAAATGTACCGTATTCTGTATCTAGTGTTTGCTGGTCTAGACGTTCAACCGTTTGTTCATTGGTCATGCGGTAGTGAATCAGATCTGCAATGGTCCCCATTTTTAAGCCATGCTTTTCAGCAAACACTTCAAGGTCTGGGCGACGCGCCATAGTGCCGTCTTCATTGATGATTTCACAAATCACAGATGCGGGTTCTAGGCCGGCTAAACGCGATAAATCACAGCCTGCTTCAGTATGACCTGCACGGTGTAGTACACCACCTGGCTGCGCCATAAGCGGGAAAATATGGCCTGGCTGAACAATATCAGCAGGTTTTGCATGTGCTGCTACAGCAGTTTGAATGGTATGTGCACGTTCAGCAGGAGAAATACCAGTTGAAATGCCATTTGCTGCTTCAATCGATAATGTGAAGTTTGTACCGTGCTGTGCACCGTTTGCATCGACCATTAAAGGTAAATTTAACTGCTGGCAACGCTCTTTACTTAAGGTTAAGCATACAAGACCACGCGCATGCGTAATCATGAAGTTGATATCTTCAGGGCGTACGTGGGTCGCAGCGATGACAAGGTCGCCTTCATTTTCACGATCTTCATCATCCATCAGGATGACCATTTTACCTGCACGAATATCAGCTACGAGCTCTTCAACAGTATTGAGCGGCATCAATCTTCACCTTTTTGTTTGTCTCGAATGACATTTACTTGCATTGATTGTTGCATAGTCTAACGTTTTTTTGCGTCCTTTGCCTATGCTTATGAGTTTCCTTTACTGGCTCATTGTTATACACAGTCGTCAGAACCTTGAAAAGAGGACTTTATTTGAATTGTGCCATTTATGCTGAATCTTTAAACACTTGAAAAGCATAAAAATGGGTAAGCTTATACAGATTTTAAATAATTCAAATGAAAAAGATGAACAGTTTGTCGGAAAACTGTCGGTCTTTAACTCCATGAACTGTCACATAAAAATGAATCACGTTGATACGGCGGGATGACTGTCTAAATATTGCCGAATAATCATCTTATTGGCGTCTAAAATGTTTTTTTGCAAATGTGGATCAGTAGCTGCTCGCGCAATTAAAATGGCACCGGCAAGTTGGCAGATGATGGCCCAAGCGAGTTCTTCGCTACCGAGATGCTGACTAAATAAAGCGTGACCACGCAGTAATTCAGTTTCATATATCAACTTAGTGTCCTGATCTGCACGCGCTACTTCACTCGCAAGCGTGGGGAGTGAACAACCTTGCTCGGGATGCTGAACATGTGCAGGGGTTAAATAGCGGTCAAGCTCAAATTCAATCCAATCTTGCGCATTATCATGTGGATTGTTTTGCCACATATCAAAACTGTGTTGTAACTCATGTTCAATTAAGGCTTTAAGTAGCTCTTGTTTAGACGAAAAATGTGAGTAAAAGGCACCACTGGTGACGCCGGCGGCTTTCATGAATCCATCCACACCTGTTGCGGCAAAGCCGTCTTTTTTCGCAATTTGTCCGCTGATCGTTAAAAGTTCTTGGCGTTTTTTTTGTTTGTATTCGGGTTTGTAGCGCATCTGCAATACCCTTGAAAATAAGATTGACGATAAATTAACCATAACATAGTATTCGTTATAGTAACGATCGTTATTTAATAATGTGTGGTTTAAAACCGACGCGTAAATAAAATGAGCGTGGAATAAAAATAAAACAGCAATGGAGTGAGACTATGCAACAACTCAATCGGACTTCGTCAAAAGTCGCTTTAGTGATTGGTGCAGGTGATGCAACTGGTGGTGAAATAGCCAAGCGGTTTACCCGAGAGGGTTATATTGCCTGTATGACACGACGAAATGCAGACAAATTACAGCCTTTAATTGATGAGATTGAACAACTCGGTGGCAAAGCCTATGGTTTTGCTTCTGATGCACGTAAAGAAGAACAAGTCATTGAGTTGGTAGAGCAAATAGAGTCCAGTATTGGTGCTATTGAGGTGATGGTCTTTAATATCGGTGCCAACGTCCCTTGTAGTATTTTGGAAGAAACAGCGCGTAAATATTTTAAGATTTGGGAAATGGCTTGTTTCGCTGCATTCCTCACGGGACGTGAAGTGGCGAAGCGCATGGTGACACGTGAACGAGGCACGATTATTTTTACAGGGGCAACCGCTGGGAAACGTGGTGCCGCAGGCTTTGCCGCTTTTGCTGGGGCAAAACATGCGCTTCGTGCCTTGGCACAAAGCATGGCACGTGAACTTGGACCAAGAAATATTCATGTGGCACATGTAGTGGTTGATGGTGCAATTGATACCGATTTTATCAAAGATACATTCCCTGATCTTTATGCTAAAAAAGAGCAAGATGGTATTTTAAATCCAGTACATATTGCGGAAAATTATTGGCATCTCTCACAGCAACCACGGGATGCATGGACGCATGAATTAGATCTGCGACCATGGATGGAACATTGGTAAGCACTGATTTAAAAATATTAGGAAAATAAGCAAAAAAGGACGAAAAAAATGAAAGTAATCGAGTTTTATTTTGATGTTGGCAGTCCATATAGCTACATCGGATTTCACCGTATTCAGCACATTGCTGAGCAATATCAGGCAGAGATTATCTGGAAACCGATGTTATTGGGTGGGGTGTTTAAAGCTACTGGCAACAGTAGTCCGATGGCTGTGCCTGCAAAGGCACGCTATTCCATGCGGGATCTTAAGCGCTGGTCAGATCTATGGCAGATTCCCGTGCAAATGAATCCGTATTTTCCAATCAATACTTTGCAGTTGATGCGTTTGATAACCGCAGTCCAGTTATTTCAGCCTGAAGCATTTCTCAATGTGCTGACGGGTATTTTTAACGCGATGTTTGGTCAGCCACGCAATTTAAATGACCTACATGAATTAATTCAATTGATGCAAGAGCTTGGATTGGATGTAGCGCAAGTTAAATCGTGGCTTGAGGATGAAAAAGTAAAGTCTGAGCTTAAAGTTATTACCGAAGAAGCCATTGCACGTGGTGTGTTCGGGGCGCCAAGTTGGTTTGTCGATGATGAGTTATATTGGGGTGTCGATCATTTACATTTTGTTGAGCATGCCTTGTCTGCAAAATGAATGACCCAGCGCAGCAAACTGTTCATTCAATTTAAACGTAGCTCTAATAAAAAAGCGAACCGAAGTTCGCTTTTTGTTTTTCAATATTCAGACTTAGAAGAATCCCATTGGCTTGGTGTCATAGCTCACCAACAAGTTTTTGGTTTGTTGATAATGATCAAGCATCATTTTGTGGTTTTCACGGCCAATACCTGATTTTTTATAACCGCCAAATGCTGCATGGGCTGGGTAAATGTGGTAGCAGTTAGTCCAAACACGGCCCGCCTGAATCGCACGGCCTGCACGGTAAGAAGTATGCGCTGAACGTGACCAAACACCTGCACCTAGACCATAAATGGTGTCATTGGCAATTTTAATGGCATCATCAAAGTCTTTAAAGGTTGCTACTGAAAGCACAGGGCCGAAGATTTCTTCTTGGAAAATCTTCATGTCATTGGTGCCTTTGAAAATGGTTGGTTCAATATAGAAACCTGTACCGACTTCATTACGTGGATCACCACCAGTAATGAGCTGTGCACCTTCATTTTTACCTGTAGCGATACAGCCTAAAATTTTGTCTTGCTGCTCTTGCGATGCCTGTGCACCAATCATGGTGTCTGTATCAAGTGGATGACCCGTCTTAATACGTTTCACACGCTCTACTGCCATTTCCAAGAATCGATCTGCAATGCTTTCTTGTACCAATGCACGTGATGGACATGTGCAAATTTCACCTTGGTTGAGCGCAAACATGGCAAAACCTTCGAGTGTTTTATCTAAGAATTCATCGTCTTTGTCCATGATGTCTTCAAAGAAAATGTTCGGTGATTTCCCACCGAGTTCCAATGTCACAGGAATGATATTTTCAGTGGCATATTGCATGATCATTTGTCCCACAGCGGTTGAACCGGTGAAAGCAATTTTGGCAATACGTGGATTAGTCGCCAATGGACGACCAACTTCTACACCATAACCATTGACGATGTTGAGTACGCCTGGTGGTAGAATATCTTGAATTAATTCAGCTAAAACTAAAATACTCACCGGTGTTTGTTCTGCAGGTTTCAATACAATACAGTTACCTGCAGCAAGAGCCGGTGCAAGTTTCCATGCAGCCATCAAGATAGGGAAGTTCCATGGAATGATTTGCCCAACCACACCCAACGGCTCGTGAAAATGGTAAGCAATGGTATTTTCATCAATTTCAGAAATACCACCTTCTTGTGCACGGATACAGCCTGCAAAATAACGGAAATGATCAATACACAGTGGAATATCTGCAGCTAGAGTTTCACGGATCGGTTTACCGTTGTCCCATGTTTCAGCCACTGCCAGAAGCTCAAGATTCTCTTCTAAACGATCAGCGATTTTTAACAAAATATTGGAACGCGTGGTTGGTGAAGATGCATTCCACTGCGCTTTTGCTTTGTGCGCAGCATCGAGAGCCAATTCAATGTCTTCAGCTGATGAACGTGGCACTTTGGTAAAGACTTTACCATCTACAGGGGAGATATTTTCAAAGTATTCGCCTTTGACAGGTGCGACCCATTCGCCACCAATCAGGTTTTCATACTGAGCTTTAAACTGAACTTTTGAACCGGGTTGATTAGGATCGACATAACGCATATAAATCTTCCTTTGCTTGTTTATTATGATCTGGTCTTGCTGCTTTACCTTAGCTGTCTACAGCTTTGGTATAAGGTACTTTTGTACATTATTTGATTAGCATAGCTTGTATAAGGTTGGAAAAAGGTTGGAGACAAGAAGGTTTACAATATTTTTTTCAGCCCTTAAAACAAAAGCCGTTAAAATGGATTTTCAGTCATGAATTGTTGTGAGAATAATGAATGATGATGCAGCAGGATTTATTAGAAAAACGACAGAATATTGAACGGTTAAGGCAGCGAACCAGTCTGTCTAAGCAGCAAAATTCGCAGCTCAATGAGAGTATTGCGAGCTCTTGGCAACGCTCTGCACAGGCGGAAATTCCTGAGCATCGTGTTGCTGCGCCTTTACTTCCAATTCCTTCAAATTCGCAACCAACGGCCTTACAGCATGCCTTACAGCATTGCGCTGATGAGTTGAAACATATTGCCCAGCAGTCTTCGATGGTGCTTGCAGTGGGTGATGTGGGCAGTACCATTATTTGGAGTGCTTCAAGCCGGCAAATGCAAAGCGCTGCTGAAAGCGTACATTTTATTGCAGGTGGGCAGTGGCGAGAAGAATTGGTCGGCACAAATGCGCTGGCATTGACACTTAAAACACAGCAATCGAGCTGCGTATTTTCCAATGAGCATTACATGCCTTCGGTACATGATTGGGTTTGTTATGCTGCCCCAATTATTGATCCGCATACCCGACAAATTTTGGGGGTCATTGATTTATCAACAGTGTGGAAAAACCATAATAGTCTGGGTTTATTGGCCGCAGAACGTTGTGCTTCGATTATTCAATCAGCGTTATTAGAGTTTCAAAAGCAGCATTTATATATACGAGCATTTTCAGTGCCGCAAGTGCTCTTTAATGGCAAGGTGATGGTACTGACGCCGCGTCAGATTGAAATACTCACGATTTTAGCGTTGTGCCCGCAAGGCATGACTTTGGATACATTGCATCAAGCTTTATATGGCGAACGCAAAGTCAGTATCGGTACTTTAAAGGCTGAAATGTCGCAGTTGCGCGATATTTTGGGTGGTATGTTAGGTTCACGACCATATCGCTTATTGGCGCAAGTGGAAGCCGATTTTTTGCAAGCTGAACAGGCACTCGATGCTGGTTATCTCGATTCGGCCTTAAAACTGTGTTCAGGTATCTTCTTGGCGAAAACTGAAAGCCCATTTTTATGTGCATGGCGAGATTGTTTGGAATCACGTCTGAGTCAGGCGATTTTTAATGCCAAAGAAACCGATGTGCTGTTAAAACATGTGGCACGTTTCCCTGAGGCGATTGATGCTGTTGAGCGTTTAATTGAGTTGATGCCTGGCAATCATCCTATTCATCAAACTTTATTAAAATTTAAACAGCACCCATAGCTTATTCATTTGTGAAACATCCGTTATTTAAGCGTTGATTGGTCTATAAACCTTTACTGTTCAGCCATTGGAATAAATTGTGATAAACCTGTTCGCGTGCTGATTTCTCAGAAAGGACTAAGTCATGTAAACCATTTTGGATACTTTGAATAGTTACATCGCCCTGAATTTTTTTGGCATATTTTTGAATGTCTTTTACCCCTAAAATAACATCACTGCTTTGAGCCGATTTACCCCATTTTTTGGGATTTTTAGTTTGATGTGAATGCATCACTAATACCGGTACATCAATCGTCACACCTTGATGAATTTCCTTTTGAGCTTCATAAATACTGCGGACGAAACTGATGTATACCATTGGGTAGCGAGTTTTTTTCCAGTCTAAATTAAAGTCCCACTCACCTTTTAAATCTTGATGTAGGCTCGCCGTATACCATTTATTCAGCTCACTTGGGAATTTTAAATTTGGAAAAGTCTTTGCCAGTCTACTGAGCTGTGGAATCCCCAGCGCACGCTTAATCGGATTCATATTAAAGTCATAAAATGGGCTGTTACACCACAAGGCTTTAATTAGAGGATGATTGGGATGATGGGCTGCATATAAGGTCGTGGTGAGGCCACCTGTGGAATGACCGCAGAGCAGTAAGGCATCGTGACCTTCAGCGGAGATAATCTCAAGGGCCTGGTCAATTTCAGCATCGTACTCGGGGAGGTTGTGCACATTATAATATTTTTGATGCGGTAGAATTGATCGTCCATACTTTCTTAAATCTAGTGCGTAAAAGTCGAAGCCATGCTGATTAAATTGTTCGGCCATTTCGGTTTGGAAAAAATAATCAATAAAGCCATGAATATACAGAACGGCTTTAGATGTGGACTTTGCTGCTTTTTTTCGAACTAATGTGGCAACAACAGCACCTTCGTAATCATCCGGAAAATGAAGTGTGGTTTGTTCATAGCCCGTGCCTAAAATGTCGGGTTGATAGTGCACTGCTGAATGCGTCATTTTTATAGTGTTCCATGTTCTTGAATTTATACTTTATCCTTGATGAGACATGGCATTTTGTCAAATTAAATAATGAAGGTAGGTGGAATAATTTAGAAAGAGAAAAAGAACAACCTGAGCATGAAAGTGACCCGTCCTTGGTCAGCCTTTCCTGAATGAATGTGAAATGGATACTCAGTTGAGCCTGCAAAAGCTGAGATTTTGCAGGCACTCAGGTTGCTAGCATGAAGCAAGAAATATAGAACTTAAACAGCTGCTTTGAAGTCAACAACAGATGCACTTGGTTTTAATGCTGCTTTAAAGATATCGACCACTTGAGCATGAGTCGCTTTACGTGGGTTGGTCAGCATGCAGGCATCTTTTTGTGCATTTTCAGACATTACGCTTAAGTCTTGTTCTTTCACACCGAGTTCAGACAGACTTGATGGAATACCAATGGATGCTGAAAGTTCACGAATTGCTGCAATTGCTGCATAGGCTGCTTCAGTCACAGTAAGACCATCAGTTGGAACACCCATCAACTGTGCAATACGTGCATAACGATCAGGGCAAGCGATCAAGTTGAATTCACAAACGTGCGGTAATAGTACGGCATTACACACACCATGAGGTAGGTTGTAGAAGCCACCCAGTTGGTGTGCCATTGCGTGAACATAACCAAGAGACGCATTGTTAAATGCCATCCCTGCAAGATACTGTGCATAGCTCATCGCATCACGCGCTTCTAGGTTTTCACCATTGGCTACCGCAGGACTTAACCATTCGCTAATCATTGAAATAGCTTTTTCTGCGCACGCATCGGTAATTGGGTTTGCAGCAGTTGATACATAAGCTTCAACGGCATGCGTTAAGGCATCCATACCAGTTGCAGCAGTTAATGCCGCAGGTTTAGCAATCATGAGTTTTGGATCATCAATTGCGATGAGTGGTGTGCAACGCCAATCGACAATGGCCATTTTTACATGGGTTTCAGTATTGGTAATGATACAGAAACGGGTCATTTCAGATGCTGTACCAGCAGTGGTATTAATCGCAATCAGCGGAGTCATTGGCACTGTACTTTTATCAATGCCTTCATAATCACGAATATGCCCACCACCTGCAGTCACTAAACCAATGCCTTTGGCACAGTCGTGTGAAGAGCCACCACCGAGAGAAACAATAAAATCACAGCCGTTGCTGTTATAAGCGTCAACACCACTGTGTACGTTCGTATCCGTTGGGTTAGGTTCTGCGCCTGGGAAAATGTGACAGTCAACGCCAGCTTCTTTTAAGTAGCCAGCAATTGTGTCTGCCACGCCAAATTTAAATAATCCAGCATCGGTAACGATGAGTGCTTTTTTTGCACCTAAATTTTGCGCCTTGGCACCAATCTCTTTGGCACAACCTGGGCCAAAAAGTGAAACGCAAGGGATATAAAAACCGTTTGTTTGATCTGCAATATTTTTAAAAGCCATGGTGCGATTCCTTCTACCATCATTTTGAGTTGTTATGGGTGATACTCACCTGAAATGAGTATTGCGAGGGCACACAAAGAATGACACCTACCAAAGACCTACCAAATTTATGGATTTGTATTAATACCTAGTAAGTTTTTGATTTTATATTTTATTTATAAAAATAATATTGAACGATATTCGCTAAAAGTCGTAGTCATTCTGCGTCATTTGAATCAAAAGATTAAAATAAATGTGTTTGAAATTGGTATGAATCGCTTTGGTCTTATCAGATTATAAAATCTTGCTTAAAGTAGTATCAATTTACTAAATGCCCCAAAGAGCCCAAATCAGGATAGGCTATACAAAACAAAGAGATTCAGAACCGTTAAATCTTGTGCTGAAGACATTCAGCGAGAAAGATTAATTAAATGAGTTAAATAATGCCCAGTCAAAATGTAAATACCAAACGTCCTTTATATATCCCTTATGCAGGGAACACACTTTTAGAACTCCCACTTTTAAATAAAGGTTCTGCATTCACTGAAGATGAACGTAAGAGCTTTAATCTACACGGTTTAATTCCTCATGTAACAGAGTCCATTGAAGAACAAAGTCAGCGTTCTTATCAGCAATATTGTGCTTTCAATAGTGACATCAATAAGCACATTTATCTGCGTAATATTCAAGATACCAATGAAACGCTGTTTTATCATTTAATTGAAAATCACCTCAGTGAAATGATGCCGATCATCTATACCCCAACGGTAGGTGAGGCATGTCAGCGTTTCTCGGATATTTATCGTCGTCATCGCGGGATTTTTATTTCCTATCCTGACCGTGATCATATCGATCAGATTATTCATAATGTAAATAAAAAGAATGTGAAAGTGATCGTGATTACAGATGGTGAACGAATTCTTGGTTTAGGTGACCAAGGGATTGGCGGTATGGGGATTCCCATTGGTAAATTGTCGTTGTATACCGCATGTGGTGGCATTAGTCCCGCTTATACGTTGCCGATTACGCTCGATGTGGGGACAAACAATCAGCAGTTATTGAATGACCCGATATATATGGGATGGAGTCAGCCCCGTATTAGTGGCGAAGAATACTACGACTTTGTTGAAAAGGTGATTAAAGCCATTCAGCAGCGTTGGCCGAAAGCATTAATTCAATTCGAGGACTTCGCACAAAAAAATGCGATGCCGTTATTGGAAAAATATCGCGATAAAATCTGCTGTTTTAATGATGATATTCAAGGGACAGCAGCGGTATCTGTCGGAAGTTTAATTGCAGCATCACGTGCTGCGGGCAAACAACTCAAAGATCAAGTGGTCACTTTCTTGGGTGCTGGGTCTGCGGGTTGTGGTATTGCAGAGCAAATCATCAAGCAAATGGTGGCTGAGGGTTTAACCGATGCACAAGCACGTGCACGTGTGTTTATGGTCGACCGCTTTGGTTTAATTACTGAAAATCAGCCGAATCTTTTAGATTTCCAACGTAAACTTGCCCAATCTACAGACAATGTTGCACATTGGGCTGATGCCGAATCTATGATTTCACTGTTGGATGTGGTGAAAAATGCCAAACCTACGGTACTGATTGGCGTTTCGGGGCAACCGGGATTATTTAGCCAAGAAGTGATTGAAACCTTGGCAGCCAACTGCGAACATCCAATTGTATTGCCACTTTCCAACCCGACTTCCCGTGTAGAAGCTGTACCTGCGGATATTTTGCAATGGACCAAAGGCAAAGCACTTATTGCAACAGGTAGCCCATTTGCGCCAGTGAATTATCAGGGGAAAATTCATCATATTTCACAGTGCAATAATTCGTATATTTTCCCAGGGATTGGGTTAGGGGTGATTGCTTCAGGTGCGAAACGTGTGACTGAAAATATGTTGATGGCTTCGAGTACGGCTTTGGCAGATTGTTCACCAAAATTGCAAGATCCTGAAGCAGATCTATTGCCAAGTCTGGATCATCTGCAAGACATTTCGAAGAAAATTGCATTGAAGGTTGCACTAGCTGCCATTGCGGATGGTGTGGCACCGAATGTTAGTGTTGAAGTTTTACAGCATGCCATTGAAGGAAATTTCTGGAAGCCTGAATACCGTGATTATGTGTGGGTAACATACTAATATTTATTGTGTAATTTTTTAGAAAAGGTGTATTACCCGTCGTAATACACCTTTTTTACGGTTTAGAAGATTTGAGCATAAAAAAGCCCCCATCTTTCGATGAGGGCTTTTTGAATTTGGAGCGGGAAAGGAGACTCGAACTCCCGACCCCAACCTTGGCAAGGTTATGCTCTACCAACTGAGCTATTCCCGCGGAGTCTATCCAATTTTTTAAATAAAAAACCGAATGAAAAAATTTTGGAGCGGGAAAGGAGACTCGAACTCCCGACCCCAACCTTGGCAAGGTTATGCTCTACCAACTGAGCTATTCCCGCGGAGTCTATCCAATTTTTTAAATAAAAAACCGAATGAAAAAATTTTGAGCGGGAAAGGAGACTCGAACTCCCGACCCCAACCTTGGCAAGGTTATGCTCTACCAACTGAGCTATTCCCGCATAGCCACGTATAATACATTAAGCATTTTTCAGGTCAATAACTTTATGAAGAATGCTGTATCGTTTGCATAAAATAAAAACAATTTGATTAAAATTAAGCTCATTTTTTGATTTTTCTAATGAAATAAACTTTTTTGGCTGAACCAACTGCGTTTTAAGCTTGTCAAGATATAAGAACACTATCAATAACAGGCTATACTAAAGCCAATATTAGGTATACATGTTGGAGAACCCTTTTGAGTTTGGAACAACAATTAATTGAGCGCTTACAAACGTTAGCGCCAACACATCTTGAAGTGGTGAATGAATCTGCTGGTCATGGTGGCTATTTTCCAGGTAAAGAATCGCATTTCAAAGCCGTCATTGTGAGTGAGGTTTTTGCAGGCTTGCGATTGGTACAGCGCCATCAGAAAGTTTATGCTGCGGCCGGTGATCTATTGAGTCCTGGTAAAATTCACGCGCTTGCCATTCATGCATTTGTTCCAGAAGAGTGGAAAGGTCAAGCAACACCAAGCCCTGAATGTGCGCATGCACCAAAATCATCATAAGGTGCGGCATGGAAACTCAATTACTGATTAAAATCATTCATATGTGCGGCGTTGCATTGGGTTGTTTCGCAATTTTGATTCGTGCATTTACCTTATTTAAAGGGACGCAAGGCAATTTACCTAACCCCGCAGGGCGCAAGTTATTTGTTGCATTGCAACATGGCTCAATGACTTTGATTGCTTTAACAGGTCTTGTTTTACTGTACATGAAGAACTTTGATGTCCAGCCGTGGTTTTATGCCAAAGTGGTATTGTTCTTGGTGTTGTTATCATCATTGTCGAAAGCCTATAAAAAAGATGACAATGCAATGTTAGTACAACGGCGCGCTGGCTTATTTATTGCAGCAGTTGCGCTTATTTCTATTATTACATTGGTTATAATCAAACCAGTTTTTGGATAGTTTAAAAAAACAGATCCACATGGCCGAATTCATGGCCTGAGTACAAAAATATAAAAGATCAGAGGGTTTTGAATGCGCACACGTGTGGTGTTTAATCAAAAAGGTGGGGTGGGTAAGTCGAGTATTACCGTGAATTTGGCTGCAATCAGTGCACATCAAGGTTTAAAAACCTTGGTCATCGATCTCGATCCACAAGCCAATTCGAGTCAGTATTTACTCGGGGATGATGCGACTTATTCAGCAGATAAACCTGCCTTAGAGCCAAATATCGAAAATTATTTTGATGAAGTATTGGGTTCGCAGCAAAGCAAAGGTTTATTAAGCAATGCTATTGGCTCGATTTTAAAAAATCGTACCAAAGGTCTAGAAAGCTATGTGCATCAATCACCGTTTAAAAATTTAGATGTGATTCCTGCTAGCCCAAATTTGGGTGCGTTGGCACATGCTTTAGAATCTAAACATAAAATTTATAAACTGCGTGATGCCTTGCAACAGTTGAAAGGTCAATATGATCGCGTGTTTATTGATACGCCACCGGCATTTAACTTTTTTACCTTGTCTGCATTAATTGCTGCTGATCGTGTACTGATTCCATTCGATTGTGATGTATTTTCTAAACGTGCATTACAAACCTTGATTGAAAATGTTTTGGAAACTCAAGATGATCATAACGATCATTTAGAAATTGAAGGCATTGTGGTGAATCAGTATCAGGCGCAGGCAAAATTGCCGCGAGAAGTGGTACAGCAGTTGAAAGATGAGGGTTTACCCGTATTAGAAAGTATGCTGCCGCCATCAGTATTAATGAAAGAATCTCATTATAAAAATCAACCGTTAATCCATTTAGCTGCAGATCATAAATTGACGCAGGCCTATCAATCATTGTTCAATGAAATTGAGCAAAAGTAGTATCGAGAATTTTATGAAAGCGCTTCAATTAGGTTTGCTTGCTGTAACTACTGTGTTGTTGACGGCATGTGCAAGTACGCCAAAACCGGCTTATGTTTCGCCGACGCAATATCAGTCATTGAGCTGCCAACAGCTGCAAAGCGAATATAACCGTATTCATCAATATATTGAAAATGGCGTCGAAACGCCTAAACGTACGGGTGTAGGCGTCGGTGTCGGTCTTGGGGGTGGTTGGGGTAGCCGTGGTGGTTGGGGGATTGGCCCAAGTATTTCGGTCAATATGGGACAATCGTCAAATACCAAACGTACTGAACTTTCACGTGTTTTAGGTGAACAAGAAGCCATTGTGCAAGCTGCAAAATTTAAAGGTTGCCCAATTATTGTGAGAACCAATACGGCCACTGCTGCAAAATCTTAAAGGATCAATTTGCGCGTTTTTGCAATTTGAGCATGAGAAAAGTGTAATAAAATTTGTCAGCTGACCAAAGGTAAGCTGGCTTTTTTTATGCTCAAAGAAAGTCATTAAACTGTCATATTTAAAGAATTATAAGTTATTAAAAAATATTAATTATTCAGCATAACTTTGTTTTGAAATGAAAAATATTCAAAGCTTTGTTCAGCATTTTCTTTTCTATAAAGATAAATAGATGTGACCTGTGGCGTACTTGTTTTTAAGAATCTATTTCGGCTAAGGTGTGCGCTTTGCAGTATTTGAATAGGTTTATATGATTGAGAGTTGGCTTTTTGTATTGGCGATGATGGCGGTTTTAATGACCCCAGGTCCGTCAAATGCATTACTTGCAAGCTCTGCCCATCAACAGGGAATGGCAAAAACCATCGTGTTGGTTCCAGCGGAATTAATGGGATATTTTTATGCGATTAATATTTGGGCATTGATCATTCATTTATCGGCACCAGTATGGCCGAACCTTATTCATATCTTACATTTTCTCAGTATTGTTTATGTTCTTTGGTTGGCTTTTCATCTATGGAAGTCAGCACATTTACAGCAGCATAATCAAAAACATCCATCGATTCAGCCGCGTGAATTGTTTTTGACTTCCCTTAAAAATCCCAAAGCAATTTTATTTGCAGCGGGCATTTTTCCACTCGAAACGTGGAACAGCCCACTGAACTTTGTGATGGTATTTGCTGTGTTTGCATTGGTTTTACTGCCAGTCGCATTGTTCTGGATGTCATTTGGCCGCGCAATTTTATCGGGTCAAAACCAAAAAATTAAGGCCGACCTTTTGTATAAAGGATCGGCCCTGATGCTCATCTTGTGTATGTTTCCAGTGGTCTTTCGCTTTTTTGCTTAAACTTTAATGAGAAAAAATTAAGCTTATTTTTTTAATTTTGAGCGAATATAACCAATAATTCCCGGTAAGACACTGATAATAATGATGCCAAAAATAAGATGGGTGAAATTGTCTTTTACAATCGGCATGTTGCCAAATAAATAACCAAGGGTAATAAACGAACCTACCCAGCAAATGGCACCGATCATATTAAAGGTAATGAAATATTTATAATTCATGCTACCTGCGCCAGCAACAAAAGGTGCAAAGGTACGTGCAAAAGGTACAAAACGCGCAAAGATAATGGTTTTACCACCATGCTTTTCAAAAAACTTTTGTGTGTTGACTAAATGTTGGCGGTTAATAAAGCGGGAATCAAGTTCAAAGACACGCGGGCCAATATATTTACCAATATGATAGTTCAGCGTATCGCCTAAAACGGCGGCTATAAATAACAAGGCAATGAGTGCCCAAGGATCCATTGCTCCGGTAGAGGCAGCTAAGGCGCCTGCAGCAAAAAGTAAACTATCGCCCGGTAGAAAAGGCATGACTACAAGGCCAGTTTCGACAAAAATAATCAGGAACAGAATTGCATAAATCCAAACGCCATAATTACGAATAAATTCGAGCAAATGGTCATCAACATGTAATATAAAATCAATCAGTTCCATGAGTCTTTCGTACGTGAAATAGTGCTCAGATGCTATCAGCCTGTGCCTTTAAAGTCAGTATTAAAACGTAAATAATTTGCCGAGACTTCGTTGCATAAATAGAATGATGGGTATTAAAAAACTATATTTAAAGCGAATAGTAAACGACCTAAGCTGTGCACATCTTCTGAACAATATTCAAATTAGGTCTGAACATGTTAAATCCAAATGTAGTGTTAAAAAATTTAAGTCAAAACACACAGTTCAATGCAGTGATGAGTCTCGTTGCGCGGGTATTGATGGCGTACATTTTTATTGTGGCGGGCTGGGGTAAAGTCACCGCATACCAAGCGACAGCGGCATATATGGAGTCTATGGGGGTGCCTGCTGCCTTGTTGCCGATGACCATTTTGGTTGAATTAGGTGGTGGCTTAACCTTGTTATTTGGCTTTCAAGCTCGATTTGCAGCATTGGGTTTAGCGGTATTTAGTTTAATTACTGCATTTCTTTTCCATGGCAGCGCTGAGGATGGTATTAACTTTATGAAAAACTTAGCCATGACAGGTGGTTTATTTTTCTTAATGTTGCACGGTGCTGGAAAATTCAGTCTGGATCATGTGATTGAAAAATAAATTGCGTCATTAAAAAAGTGGCCAGTGGTCGCTTTTTTGCCTTTTAAAATGCAGATTTTTGAACCGTACATATATCGTTTTTTTATCCATTGATGGACTATTTTTGACCCTGTCCGAATAGTGTGCGAAAGCCTAAGAAAAATGATAGAATATGGCGCTTATATTCGTTGCCTGCATAGTTGTTTGCCATGACTACCAATACCCAAATTACTGAAGACCGTATCCTTATTTTGGATTTCGGTTCTCAATATAGTCAGCTTATTGCACGTCGTGTACGTGAAGCTGGTGTTTATTCAGAAATGTACGCATTTGATATGTCAGAAGAAGACATTCGTGCATTTAACCCAAACGGGATCATCCTTTCAGGTGGTCCAGAAAGTGTTTATGAAGCGGGTAGTCCACGTGCTCCTGAAGTTGTATTCAACTTAGGCGTGCCAGTACTTGGTATTTGCTATGGTCTACAAACCATGTCAGAACAACTTGGCGGTAAAGTAGAGCCAGGTGATGTACATGAATTTGGTTATGCAGAAGTAGACATTCAAGTTCGCGACAAATTGATTGGCGATCTTGAAGATACAGCAAACCAACTCAAAGTTTGGATGAGCCACGGTGACAAAGTAACAGCGATTCCGGAAGGTTTCCAAGTGACTGCAAGCACGCCAAGCTGCCCATTTGCAATGGTTTCTGATGAAGCACGTCGTTTCTATGGTATCCAATTCCATCCTGAAGTAACGCACACTGCAAAAGGTGCTGAGATTTTATCGAACTTCGTACATGGTATCTGTGGTTGTCGTAACCTTTGGAACTCTGAAAACATCATTGACTTACGTGTTGAACAACTTCGCGCGCAAATTGGTGATCAAAAAGTTCTACTTGGTCTTTCAGGTGGTGTAGATTCATCTGTTGTAGCTGCATTGCTTCACCGTGCGATTGGCGACCAATTGACTTGCGTATTCGTAGATAACGGTTTACTTCGTTTGAACGAAGGCGAGCAAGTGATGGACATGTTTGCGAAAAACATGGGTATCCGTGTGATTCGTGCTGATGCTGAAGATCGTTTCTTGACTGCACTTGCAGGTGAAGTTGATCCTGAGAAAAAACGTAAAATCATCGGTCGTGAGTTCATTGAAGTATTCGCTGAAGAAGCACGTAAGCTTGATGGCGTAAACTTCCTTGCTCAAGGTACGATTTACCCAGACGTAATCGAATCTGCTGCAACCAAAAATGGTAAAGCACACGTGATTAAATCACACCACAATGTGGGTGGTTTACCAGAAGATTTAGCATTTGAATTGGTTGAGCCTATCCGTGATTTGTTCAAAGATGAAGTACGCCGTTTAGGTACGACTTTAGGTCTTCCTTATGAAATGCTTTACCGTCACCCATTCCCAGGCCCAGGTCTTGGTGTTCGTATTTTGGGTGAAGTGAAAAAAGAATATGCTGATATTCTTCGTCTTGCTGATGACATCTTTATGCAAGAACTTCGCGCAAGCGGTTGGTATGACAAAACTGCGCAAGCATTTGCTGTATTCCAACCTGTTAAATCTGTTGGTGTAGTGGGTGATGGCCGTCGTTATGCATGGGTTATCGCTCTACGTGCAGTTGAAACAGTTGACTTCATGACAGCACGTTTCGCTCACCTTCCATACGATTTAGTCGACAAAATCTCGACACGTATCATGAACGAAATTGCTGACGTTTCTCGTGTTGTTTATGACGTATCGTCTAAACCACCTGCAACAATTGAATGGGAGTAATTTAGGGATTTCAAGAAGCGAAGCTTCTTGCCTAAATTACGCCAAGAGCTACGCTCGCGGCAGTGAGGGGTTTCAAGAAGCGAAGCTTCTTGCCTAAATTACGCCAAGAGCTACGCTTGAGGCTATTCAGGGTAACCTGAATATTTCAATAAAAAAGGACGCTTTGGCGTCCTTTTTTTATTTCTATAAAGGTCATTTATATACAATTGACCATGATGGATCGTTTTAATTTTCAAGTTTTGCATCACCACTAGTTTTATGTGTAAACGACTTCCATGCCCTTGTGGTTTTACGTTCAGGCTTCATTGTTGGGTCATAACGTTCAACACGGTTACGTCCATTTTCTTTGGCACGGTAAAGCGCAATATCAGCTTGTTTAATTAATTCAGATAAATTTTGTGTATGTGACTTTAACTGTGATACCCCAATAGATACGGTAAATTGAATACGGTGATCGGCGCGGTCATGCAAAAACTGATGCTGAATACTTAAGCGAATACGCTCAGCGATGAGCATGGCATCCTGAATTTGTGTTTCCGACAACAATGCAATAAATTCTTCACCACCAAAGCGGGCAAGAACATCTTTATGACGCATTTCTTTACGTGTTGTTTCAGCAATTAATTTTAAGACTTGATCGCCAACATCATGACCATAGCTATCATTTATTTTCTTAAAATGATCGACATCAAACATCAATAAACAGGTGCTGGCTGGGGTCGGCCACTCATGAATACGGTGCTCTGCCATTTGTACAAACTGGCGCCGGTTATATAGTTGAGTCAATTCATCGGTATGCGCTAAGTTTTTCAACGTATGCATATTCCAGTCGTCTAATAATGTGCGTAAAAAATGACGACGCGCATTCAAAGTATTATTCCAACTCATGTGAATACTAATCATCCATACTGGAATAGAGACAATGACAAAGATCAGGGCCTGTTGCCAAGCCAAAAGTTGGGTCACTGCCACATAAACAAAGGTCGTGATGAGTGCAGAACAATACAGCGCTGGCTTAAACTGAGTTTGTACGCAGACGTTGGCAACCAAGATAAAAATAGCCGCGCCATAAATATAAGAAGTAACAAAAGGACTATTTGAAAAGAGTAGTAGACCAATCCAAATAGCCGTACAACAGACCGTACCCACAGGTAAAATCATGTCTAACATGCGAATGTCTTTTTTATATTTAAATAAATAAAAGCTCACAATGAGCGCGACAATGATCATGGCTACACGAGATAAGCCTGACCAAAACATCATGTCTGGAATAATAAAAATATCGGCAAAAAAATACAGCAGGAAAGTAATCTGGGCAATGTAGTTGACCTGACGTAAGTAGGGCAACTGATGCGCATACTGATGCTTTAGAAAATACGCTCTAAACTGTAAAGGGATACGTGCATAGGGATCAGCAAGTGCGTCTTCAATCACAGCACGATTTGCTAGGTCACATTCCGATAATTTCAGCATATGTGTCTGATTTTTATTTTTTCCCTGCACAGACGAATCAGTCCGGGAACTCATTCGTACATCTACAGACATGATCCTTCTCCAATCAGATTGGGCTTAGCCGTAGTATGGATAAAATGGTTAAAAATTGATCTACCTGAAATTGGGTATTTTTAGACTTGTTGATAAAAAACAGAGATTTATAGTGTTACAAATTGTTTATTAAGATGCTGTTTTATAAGTTGATATTGAATTGCGTCCCATGTTTTTTGCTTGATAAAGTGCCTTATCTGCAAGTTGTATGACGTGATGTAAATCGCGATTTTTGGCATTAAACTCTGCGATTCCAATCGATACGGTAAACTTAAGTTCTTGCTGCGTTTCAAGTTTCACACCAGAATTTTCAATTGACTTACGAAGTCTTTCTGCGATTTCTATCGTTTGATGCAGGTTGGTATTGGGTAAAAGAATAATAAATTCTTCACCTCCAAAACGGGCAAGAATATCTTGGCTACGTAACACGTGACGGCAGGTATCAGCAATTTGCTGTAAGACAAAATCACCGACAAAATGCCCAAATTGATCATTAATAGTTTTAAACCGATCTACATCAAAAATAAGCAAGGCGGTAGGGTGCTGTAATTTATTTTGGCTATGAATATGATAATTGGCCAATTGCATAAATTGACGGCGGTTATTGAGCCCAGTCAACACATCCGTATGTGCCATGATGTCGAGTGCTTCGCGGTTTAACTGATCTAACTTATTATGTAAAAACACAATGCGTGATTTCTGGGTCGAATTCCAGCTGATATATAAGCTAAACATCAAGACTGGGTTATAAATCAGCGCAAAGATTTGTAGCTGATGTAAGTTTTTAGACACTGCAAAATAGACGCCAATGTACATAATCAAGCTGATCAGCATTGAAATAATGACCGCAGCTTTAAAACGAATTTAAATACATAAATTGGCTAAAACAATAAAAACCAAAGATGCATATAAATAAATAGGTACATCGGGGCTTTGGGATAAATTCACCAGCCAAAACCAAATAGCAGTTGCGCCCACAATGGAAGCGGGCAGCATCAAATCAAAGACTAAATTACTTTTACTGTATTTATAAATGGCAAAGGTAATCAAGGTCATGCATAAGGTGTAAGAACCTTTGACTAAAAATGCAATAAAGCCTATATCTGGCAGCATGAACCAATCAGCAAAAATGTAGGAGAAATAGGCCAATTGAGCGACCAGATTGACTTGTAGAAAAAATTTAAATAGTTGGGCTTGCTGGTAGCGAAAAAACTCTTGGCGGAATTGGGCAGGAACACTGATAAAGGATTGCTCAAGTGCTTTTTGAATCAGTAGTCGAGATTCTTTTTTATACTCGTTGATCATGCAGCAGGTACACCATTTGAGAGTGGTTACTAATGTTATTTTATGTAACTTTTATAATTTAACGTATTTTGTTTAAATAATAAACATCAATATGACAATGATTTAATTAATTTTTTAGTTTTAAATCATGTACTTTAAATAAAATAATCATTACACAACTTTGCAATTCACGTGATTTCAAGCTGCATTTTTCTTGTAGCGACTATTAGGAAGATTTTCTTTTGATATGTATTTGACGTCATATCAAGCAACAAAAAAACTATTGTCCTATTGCTGTGATTCAGCGTATTAATGGGGACAAATTCGCTTAAAAAAATACAGATATAATGTAAAAAACTTCCGAGCTAAAACCATGCTTACGATGGTTTAGCCAGATTATTAAGGGTATCCATATGACTAATGCCAATTACACCGAATTATCTCACTCGGACGATTGCGAAAAATATGTCAACCAATTTATTCAAGAATTTCCATTGCGTAGTGCCGAAATTGGGCAAGGTACAGTGATTAAACGTGCTTTACCAAGTCGTTATAAACGCATGATTGGTGCATGGTGTTTCTTGGATCATGCTGGTCCCGTACATTTTCCGCAAGGTGATGGCTTAGATGTAGGCCCACATCCCCATATTGGTTTGCAGACGTTTACGTGGATGATTGATGGCACAATGATGCATACCGATAGCTTGGGTACACAGCAATTAATACGTCCGAAACAAGTTAATTTGATGACGGCTGGATACGGTATTTCACATACAGAAGTGGCACCGGATACAGAAACTCAAATGCATGCGGCACAGCTTTGGATTGCGTTGCCAGACGATAAAATTAATATGGCTCCCCAGTTTGACCACTATCCAGAACTACCCGTTGTGAGTCAAGATGGTATTGAATTTACAGTATTGGTGGGTGAGTTTCTTGCAACCAAATCGCCTGTACAGGTACATACAGAACTTTTAGGGGTTGACCTTCAGGCCAATGAAAGCACGACGACACAGTTGGTACTAAATCCAAAGTACGAATATGGTTTTATGGCACTTGAGGGCACAGCGACAATTAATGGTCATGAGCTCAATGATGACAACATGGTGATTTTAGAGCCAGGTTTAAGCCAAGTAAAAGTTGATATACATGCAGGGAGTCGCATCTTACTACTGGGTGGTGAGCCTTTCGAGTCGCCGATTTTACTGTGGTGGAACTTTGTTGGACGCACCCAAGAAGAGCTCAATACCGCACGAGAGCAATGGATTAATCACGATGAACGATTTGGTTCAATCCCTGACTATGAAGGTCCACGTTTGGAAGCGCCAGCATTCCCTGAAAAAATGCGTGCCTCACGTTAACGACATTTGCTCAAATTAATTTAAGCATCAAAACTATGGCTCCAGCACTTAATTTACGTTTGGATGCTGTTAGCCAATAATAGAATCGAAAACAATAAGGAACACAATATGGGTATTGTTGCAAAGGCTAAAGTACTAACATTGAACGCACCATGGTCGGGTGAAATTCAGAGTGGGCAGCATCAATTAATTACCGATAAGCCAGTATCTTTTGGTGGTGGTGATTTGGGTTTGGCACCTTATGATTTGCTTTGTTCGGCTTTAATTTCCTGTACCATGATTACGCTACGCATGTATGCACAGCACAAGGCAATTAAATTGGGTGAGTTTAGCGTTGAGGCAGATTTTTGTGCCAATAAAGAAGGCGTAGAATGGATTGATCGTCGGTTGAATTTTCAAACCCCTTTAAGTGACGAGCTTCAGCAAAAAGTCTTGGCAATTTGTGAAAAAACGCCTGTCACCAAGACCCTATTACGCAGTCTAGACATTAAAACAGGACTCATATAATGTATGTAAAAATAAAAGTTTTTTATATGTTTAGGCATCAATTAAGCGAATAAAAACCTGTACATGTTGGTAATAAGCCAACGATAAAAAGTATGACTGCCAGATAACAAAAAATTCGATTTGAATACAGCAGGAGATGAACCCATGCGGGTATTACATCATTTAGAAAAGTCCCGTTCCTTTCGTATTTTATGGGCCATGCAAGAGTTAGGCTTAGATTATCAAGTCAAGCTGTATAAGCGCTTGCCGAACTTTTCTGCGCCAGTTGAATTAAAAAGCATTCATCCTTTGGGAAAATCCCCCATTTTGGTTGATGATGGCTTGGTATTGGCGGAGTCGGCTGCGATCTTGGAATATTTACAAGAGAACTATGATCGTCACGGTTACTTTGCACCGAAAACGCAACAATCTCGACTGCAATACCGATATTGGATGCATTATGCAGAAGGTTCCCTGATGCCTTTATTGGTCATGCAATTGGTGATGACCAATGTGCCACAGCATGTACCTTGGGTCATCAAACCTATTGCCAGTCGCGTGTGTGATGGGGTCAAGCGGGGCTTTATTCGCCCACGTTTAAAAGATCAAATTTATTTTATCGAGCAGCATTTGGCCGAGAATGAATATTTCGCAGGGCCATTTAGCTTTGCAGATATTCAAATGACATTTCCGTTGGAAGCGTTACTCACACGTAGTAAAGGTGAATATCCGCAGATTCAAGCATTTTTGCAACGCATGCAGCAGCGTGATGCTTACCGTCAAGCGAAACAACGTGAACATCAAATCGAGTCGGAGCAACGCATTAGCTAACCATACTGAAATAATGAGACTTGGATTTTAGCTGACGTGATAAAGACGCTCTTTCGGAAATACCACTTTAAATAATGAACCACGATTTTCTTTCGATTCAATTTCTAAATATGCTTGATGTTGCATCAGTACATGTTTGACGATGGCCAGCCCTAAACCGGTGCCACCTGTTTGACGACTACGCGCGCTATCGACACGATAAAAACGTTCTGTCAGTCGTGGCAAATGTTTAGGATCAATACCAATACCGGTATCTTCTACGGTGAAATAACCGTGCGTTCCATCATCATGCCAACCGATAGTCACCGTGCCACCTTTGGGAGTGTACTTGATGGCGTTGGTCACCAAGTTGCTAAAAGCACTAGCCAGTTCGACATCTGAACCAATCAAGTCGCAATGGCTGTCTATTTCTAAGTTCAGCGTGTGTCCATAATCCACGTTATAGGCATGTGCGTCGTCATATAATTGGTTCATTAAACTTGGCATTTCAATGATTTGATTTTTTGCTACTTTTTTATCATTTTCTAAACGCGATAACAGCAATAAATCATTCACCAATGCATTCATACGCCGAGTTTGTGACTGCATTTGATCAAATGCACGTTTCCAGCGTGGATTTAAGTCTTCTTGGTCGGTAAAAGTCTCTATATAACCACTGAGTACGGTAAGGGGTGTGCGCAGCTCATGTGAAATATTATCGACAAAGTCTTTGCGCATTTGTTCGAGGTTATGCATACGGGTAACGTCATAGGCCACCAATAAACGGCTTTCTCGACCAAAGCGTGTCAATTTCACTTGCACATAGTGATCTTCCAACACGGATGATTTCATTTTCAAACCATCTGGTGCGAGGTCAATATTGGTGAAATATTCGATAAAACTTGGTTGACGCAAAATACTCAAAATATTACGGCCATGATCGAGTTGCTGAATGCCGAGTAATTTTTCCGCGGCAGGGTTCCACCACTCAATTTGATGTAGTTCATCAATTAACACCACAGCTTCAGCCAAAGCGACCAATGAAGACTGAGCACGATCAATCAAACCGACCATTTCAGCTTGAACAATACGTTCTTGGCGCTGTGCACGGTAAACATTGAACAATAAAGCGCCCCAAATACCGTCTAAATTGGGCGGTACATCGTAGGGGCGGTTGGAAATCCAATCATTGACCAAATATAAAGAACGTAATTGCAGGGCAAAAAATACCCCAAAGGCGGTTAAAATGCAGACCCATAAATATCCGATACCAAAGCCGATTAGTGCGGCAATCAGCAGGAAAAAAGCCAGTAATCTTAGATCCTGTTTGGCAAAAGTCCATAAACTGCTATAACGAAACTTTTTGTGTTCACTGGCAATTTCGGGGACCGGATATGGTTCGTACATAAATAATGAATGACCTAAAAAACTAACCTAATACTGCATCGGCACGTGTAGAGAAACGATAACCAGTGCCACGAACCGTTTGGACATAACGGTCTGCGTTAAAAGGTTCTAAGACTTTACGTAGACGACGAATATGAACGTCAATGGTGCGGTCTTCAATATACACGTTTCCGCCCCAGACTTGATCAAGTAATTGCGCACGAGTGTAGGCACGTTCAGGATGGGTCATGAAGAAAGCCAATAAGCGGTATTCCGTTGGCCCCATTTCTAAAATGGTATTGCCAAAGCTCACACGCTGACTCACCGGATCTAGGATCAAACCATTTGCATCAATGGTTTTTTCACCGCCCAGTGCATTTGAGCGTCGTAGAACTGCTTTAATACGGGAAACCAATTCGCGGGTAGAAAATGGCTTGGTCATGTAATCGTCTGCACCTGCGTCAAGACCTTGGACTTTATGGTCTTCTTCGCCACGTGCAGTCAACATAATGACAGGAATTTCAGATAGATTTTCATCACGCTTTAAGCGACGGCAGAGGTCAACACCGCTGACACCACCAGGCATCATCCAGTCCAGTAATACCAATGCAGGGCGCTGATCCACAATCATTTGGTGCGCTTGTTTGGCATCTTCGGCTTGCTGGCATTGAAAACCTGCCATATCGAGCGAAGTATGGATCATTTCCCGAATCGGGAGTTCGTCGTCGACGATTAAAATATAGTCATCTTTCACAGCGCAATACCCTATTTCATGTAAACGGTGGACCGTTTTATATTTATGACAGGCTTATTACAAAGATTAATTATGACAGTATCATTGCAAAAAGAATCTTTCATTCCGCTTTAGAAAGAAATTGTGACAAATTAAATGCTGAAAGATTCAGCTAGATAGGCTTTGCATCATCTTTCTGTCATTAAAAAAATATTGTAAATAATCGCTCATATCTCGGATGCTTATTTTTTTACTGCGCTTTTATTCAGTGACTGCGGCTCAGAAAACGTATCGAGCAAAGCTAAGAACACCGCGCTGCATGATGATAAGACTTCTTCCATCGGCTGCTTATATCCGCTCATGACCCAACGAATTGCAATTTGGGTCACATAACCATTGAGACCTGTAGCAATCATTGAGATTTCACGTTCTGATTTATTGATATTCGGCATCATTAGCATGACAAAGGCATGAATCATACGGTCAAAACGCGACATGGTTTCATGTATGGTGGCCTGGTTATGCAGTTCTTGAACTAACATGGCATCAATATAAATAATGCGTGCCATACGTGGATTATTCTTTAAGGTCATCAATAGCGCTGTTAAACCCGCTTCAATCATTTTTTTTGAATCCGTTGATGCCTGCATAATGGCTTGCATCACGTTTTGCTGTAACTCGTCGATCAGTTTTAAGAAAATAGTTTGGAACAGTTGTTCACTTTTCTTAAAGGATTCATAGAAATAACGTTCTGTCAGTTTTGCTTCCAGACAAATATCTTTAACAGTAACTGAAAAAAAGCCATGCGTACCGTAGGCTTCAATGCCAGCTTCGATGAGCTTTTCACGACGCGCTTGTTTGCGCTCACTCAGCGAAAGTCCTTTAAACTGACGTTCCTTCACATTTTTTGCCTGTTGTTGTTCTGTATGTTGGGTAGAATCTGTCATGGAAAATATACGCTGAATTGAAGCTAAATTTGCTTGTATTTTATCAATAATTCAAGCTCAAACCTATGTTTAAGTCTTGGCTATTTTGACAGCATAGCACGTCCTGAGAAGATATTGACAATATAAATTGTCAAAACTATATTAAGTAGATGAACTGCGCATATTCGCGTTTTTAACCACAGTAGTGGCGCAATGGGCAGCATAAAGGAATAAGGAATCACAATGAAAAACTTCAAAAATAAAGTGGCTGCCATTACAGGTGCAGGTTCAGGTATTGGTCAACAGTTAGCAGTTTTATTAGCGAAACAGGGTTGTCATTTATCACTGAGTGATGTGAATGAACAAGGGCTTGCAGCGACGGTTGAATTGGTCAAAGCACATAATGTTCGTGTAACCACTCAAAAGCTCGACGTTTCAGATCTTGCGGCAATGAAAGCTTGGGCAGCCAAAACTGTGCAAGACCACGGCTCGGTGAATATGATTTTTAACAATGCAGGTGTGGCTTTAGGTACAACTGTTGAAGGTGCAAGTTACGAAGAACTTGAATGGATTGTGAATATTAATTTCTGGGGTGTGGTCTATGGCACCAAAGAGTTCCTACCGTATATTAAACAAAGCGGCGAAGGTCATATCATCAATATTTCGAGTCTATTTGGTTTAACTGCGCAACCTACTCAGTCAGCGTATAACGCAACTAAATTTGCGGTACGTGGTTTTACGGAATCACTACGTCAAGAATTAGATATTGAAAACTGTGGTGTCAGCGCACTGTGCGTACATCCGGGTGGTATTCGTACCAATATTGCCAATGCAGCTAAAATGAATGATAGCCTGAAAAGTTTGGGTATGAATCCACAAAAATCTGCGCAATCATTTAATAAATTCCTACGTTGCCCACCAGGAGAAGCAGCGCGTCAAATTATAGAAGCTGTACAAAAAGACAAGCGTCGTTTACTGATTGGTAATGATGCGAAAGCGATTGATTTAATTCAACGTTTATTGCCAACGGGTTATCAAAAATTGACAGCCTTGGCGACCAAAATGGGGAAATAAGCTTGAGCCAAAAAAAGCCTACGTGAGTAGGCTTTTTTTATGTCAGAACACTATTAAAGTACGGTAAAAAGTGAAGCCAAATCTATTGCATGAAAAAAGATATAAACATTGAATTATTTGCTGATTTTAAATAAGCAAGTGTTGAATATTCAACAGCATACGCGCATGAAAACCAACAGAATTTATCGGATTAAATTAAATAAATATAATAAAAACAATAATTTATATTTTTGGCACACTTGTTGCCATATTAAAGCGAATGCAAACACTCAACCTATGGAATTTTTATGAGCACTTTATCGCATCTACCGCTTAATCCACTTCGTGTCGCGCAGCTTTGTTGTTGCATGATGACACAAGTGATGATGCGCGCTTAATTTCCGCCGTCTGTCTCAGTACCGCAGCAACACATATTTGAATAAAGCTGAAGTGACTGAGGACATCTAATTTAAAACCCACGCAGTACATTCACTCCATGCAATTGCTATGGGGTTGGGGGCGCTTTGCGCTTTGGGAAATATAAAAGTGAATTGAGAGTATGAAAAGAACCACCTTAACGATTGCTGTTGGATTGATTCTAGCAACCAGCAGTCAACTGAGCTTTGCCGCAGATAATGCGCTACAGCAAGAATTAACTGTTTTAAAGCAACAAATAGAAAGCTTACAGCAACGCCTAAATGCAGTTGAGTCGGCGTCACCGAAACAAAAACACAGTGAGGTGAACACGACAGATGAAACCTTGAGTGCGGATGTTGCAGGTGAGGAGCAAGCAGCGGAGGTGACCGCTGCAACCTCTGAAGATATTGATGGTTTACGTGCTGATATTGAAAATTATAAATATGATCAATCGCGCCAGTATGAACGTCAAACCACCAAATCAACGCGTGATACCACTTTGTATGGCACCGTGCAGTTACGTGCCAATGCCGTGGATGATACAGGTGTGATTGGTGCGACCAAATCGACCTTTGATATTGGGACGGCTTTGATTGGGGTACGCGGTAATTTATTCCGTGACTATAACGAGGGCAAGAATCTCGATTACCAATTATCTTTCGGTTATGGCAAACGTAATGATGGCACTAATAACAGCAACTTTAACCTGTTAGATGCTTTCGTTCGTTATAACGCTTTAGCGACCAATGCGGGGCCGGAAACGGCAAAACTGAACTTTACTTTGGGTCAACAACTGTTGCCTTTTGGTCTGGATGTTCAATCCCCTGAAGATTTACGACCGACGATTAGTACCGCTTCCGCATCTACTTATTTAGGTTTATTTAATCGTCAGAATGGCTTTATTGTTCGTGGTGATGTGAAACCGTTTGTTGATTATGGATCGAATTATCGTGCGCCTTTGTTTGAATATGCCTTGGGTGTGACCAATGGTAATGCCAGTAACAAAGCTGATGACAACAATGGCAAAGATTATATCGGGCGTGTTGCATTTACCTTACCTGTGGATTACGCCAGCATTTTCCGTGAGCTGAAATTTGGTGCTTCGTACATCAAAGGTGAATCTAAGTTAAATACCGCTGGTATTAGCGACAACTCGGCAAAACGCGATCGTTTAGGCTTTGATTTGTATTACAACCATGCACCGTTTGGTGCCACCTATGAATATGTCCAAGGTAAAACCGATTATGTGGATGTCGCAGCGCAGGAGATTAAACAAGCCAAAGCTGAAGGGCATACCTTTACTGCATTCTATACCTTAGGCGATCAGTTTTATAACAGCATTAAATCGAATGCTAAATTTGATGACTTTTGGCCTAAGTCTGTGCAGGGCTATTACCGATTTGATCGCTTTAATCCAAATAAAAATCTTGCCAATTATTTAGATACGGTCAGTGGTCGTATTGGTGAATATGACATTCATTCACTGGGCTTAAACCTGTTTTTTGCGCAAACCACCAAATTCCAATTACAGCTGAATCACTATCTATTTGATGTGGAAACAGCAAATCAAAAAGACACCAACGAACTGCAAGCGCAGCTTCAATACACATTCTAATCCAATGATTTAAATATATAGGACGATTAAAAATGAATATTTTTTCAAAAAAAATTGCAGCAACTTTCTTGGCACTTTCTGCACTGGGTTTAAGTGTGCAATTACATGCGGCTAACCCGAAAGAAATCCGTATCTCAGTTTCGGGAGCGGGTGAAGGTGGTAAACCACGTGTTGGTGGAGGTTTTTTAGCGACTGCCCAAGCGAGAGGGGTATTAGAACAAGAGTTTAAGAAAGACGGTATTAAAGTTACTTGGCTATTTTTCCCCGGCGCTGGTCCAGCAACCAATGAAGCTTTAGCCAATGGTAAAGTTGATTTTGCAGGACATGGAGACTTGCCATCATTGGTGGGGCGTTCAACAGGTTTAAAAACCAAAGTGCTGTTCTCCACTGGTCGTTTTGGCCCGACCTATGTGGTGGTACCAGCAGGTTCAAATGCCAAATCATTTGCGGATCTGAAAGGCAAAAAATTCTCGGTATTTAAAGGTACCAATGGTCAAATTGTATTTAACCGTGTGTTGGCAAAATATGGCTTTACCGAACGTGATTTACGCGTTATTTCACAAGATGCTTACTCTGCCCGTACTGCTTTAGCCACAGGTGATATTGATGCGACGATTACATCGCCATTTAGCCTACAAGCGCGTGGAGTCGCTAAAACTTTACTGGAAATTAAAGATCCCAAAGTTGCACCGATTGCACATTTTTGGGTAACTGAAAGTTTTGAAAAGCAATATCCAGAGGTGGTTCAGCGTGTTGTCACCACCTTAATCAAACAAGCTCAATGGAGTTCACAAGAAGCCAATCGTAGTGCGCAATACAAATTGTGGGCACAAAGCGGTATCCCATTGGTTGATTATCAAAAAACATGGGATGGCTGGAACTTAAAAGACCGTACTACGCCATTACTGGATGAATTCCATCGTTCGCAAATTGACAGTGCCTTAAAAATTGCCAAAGACGCGCGCTTAATTCGCCGTGATGTTGATACCAAAACATGGTACGAGCCTAAGTATCTGAACAATGCTTTGAAAGAGTTAAAACTTGAAGGTTACTGGCGTCAATTTAATGCTCAAGGTCAGCCGAAGTAAGTCCGACTATGAGCATAAACCCGATTGAAAGCAATGTTGTAGCTAGCCCTTTAACCAGCAAATTTATGAGCAGTTTCGTGCTGCTCACGATTTTGGCAGGGCTAGGCGTTGGTGTGGCACGTGTGTTGATCTCGCTCTATGCCGTGCATTTAGAGGCCAGCGAATTGCAACTCGGATTGATATCAGCAGCGCAAAACTTCGGCATTTTACTGATGGCTTTACCCATTGGCGTGTTAGTTCAGCGTTTTGGCTCACTCAAAGTGTTTAGTTTGGGAAGTTTATTTGGCGCATTGCTTTATAGCCTGACCCCATTTCACAGCAGTGCTTGGTATTTATTGGCGGTGACTGCATTGGTGAGCTTTGTGTTGCCCATGCGTTTTGTCTCCATCAATACCGTGTTTTTGAGCAACCTTAAACGTTTAGGCCCAGCACGTGCCGGCTGGTTTCGTGGTTCGCACATGATGGGTTTTTTTCTGATTGCACCTGCTCTAACTGTGCTGTTGATTGAGCATTTGGGTTATAGCGGTAGCTTTTATGTGGTATCGGCATTGTTTTTAGCAACCTTAGTATTTGCGCCGTGGTGCTTTCAACGTGGTCATCAAAATGCCAGCAATACTTCGGGCTTTCAATGGCGTGATGTGATTGCACCCTTAAGTCTGATCAAAACCCATGCTTCACTGCGGGTGATCTGTACTTTGGAATTTTTAAGCAGCCTTGCAAATAATTATTTTGGCTTTTTTATCGTGGTGATTGCGATCCAAAGCTTTGCCTTATCTGAGCCAGTGGCGGTGATGCTATTAACCGTACAAGGCATCGTCTTTGTCGGCTCATTGTTTAGCATGGGGGGGTTGGCTGAGCTGATGGGCTACCAGAAATTTTATGTGATTGGGCTGAGCTTGATGGCAGCAGCATTACTGCTTTTAGCATTAACCCATACCACGCTGTTGATGTGGCCAGCATCGGTCATGTTGGGATTGGGTTTGGGCATGTTGCACATTGCTAACTTTATGTCTTTTGCTCGTGTCGGTGAGCAAACCGCAATGGCAAAGATTTCACCAATTTTGGCTTTGGTCGGCCCATCCGGTGGCATGGTGGGTGGTGTGATTGGTGCTGTATTTGGTGCCAGTGTTGGACTACAAAATTTATTTTTCCCGATCGGACTGGCGTTTATTGGTCTGATTATTTTGATCAGCAGAGATCAGGCATTTATTCAATTTTTAAAACCTGATGTAACAGAATAAAGCGTAAAAGGACAAGAATTATGAGCCTAACGGATGTATCTGCACATTCGGTTCCCTTGCAAAGTGACCGAAGTGTTTTTGATTTTTTGAAGAGCTATTTAAAACTAACTTTGCAAGTGGCGTGTGGACTCCTGTTGCCGGTTCTTTTTCTGGGGCTATGGTATGTCGCAACTTTAAAGCAGTGGTTACCTGAACAAATTTTACCTGCGCCGAGTTTGGTATGGCAAAGCACTGCTGAGCTGTGGCAAAGCGGTGAGTTAGGCTTTCATTTTGCTGTCAGTGCCAAGCGTATTTTATGGAGCGTACTGATTGGTGCCAGTGTGGGTGTACTGCTTGGAACCGTGTTGGGACTGGCAAAACGCAGTCGCGATTATGTCTTTCCGACTGTCAATTTAATTGCACAATTTCCAATTGTCGGCTGGATTCCGCTACTGATGATTTTCTTGGGTATAGATGAAGCTTTAAAAATTGCAGCGATTTCTTTAGCGGTATTACCACCGCTGCTGATTGCAACTTATAAAGGTATTACTCAAGTGCCACATAGCTTGATGGAAGTGGCAGATGTATACCAATACAGCAACTGGCAGAAATTGAAAAATGTCATTCTGCCTGCGGCATTACCAAGTGTGATTAGTGGTTTACGTCAAGGCATTATGCAAGCGTGGTTGGCACTGGTGTTCGTCGAGTTATTAGCAAGTAGTGAAGGTATTGGCTACCTCATGGTTTGGGGACGTCAATTGATGCAGATGGATTTGATTTTCATGGCCATTATTTTGATCGGCATAACGGGCTATGTGTTGGATACGGTATTTGCTTGGCTCGAAAAAACCGCACGCTTTCATGCAACTCGAGTAGGAGTACAGCTATGAGTCATACTGTTTCTTTCAATCGAAATGCAGTGCGAATCCTGCAAACAACGCTCAAGGCTGTGCTTTTACCTGTGGTTTTTATTGCGCTTTGGGCGGTGGCTTCACAGCAAAACTGGATTGATGCCAAATTGATTCCATCTCCCTTATTGGTGCTGCAAAAAGCCGTTGCGGTGTTACAACAGCCGAGCTTTATTGATGGCTTAACTGAAAGTTTAGCCCGTAACTTTATCGGCTATGGCATAGGGGCAGTGGCAGGCGTGTTATTCGGTATTTTAATTGCCAGCTCACGTCTATCGAATTGGTTAATGGCACCGAGTTTTCATGTACTACGTCAAATTTCATTATTTGCATGGCTGCCATTGATTTCGACCTTTTTAGGGCAAGGTCACGGCGCAAAAATTCTTTTTATTACTTTATCTGTGTTTTATCCAGTAGCACTACATACCTTCGAGGGCGTTAGCAGCATTTCGCATAAATATCGTGAAGTTGCCGCAGTCTATCAATTTCCTCGACTGTTCGCGTTCCGTAAGTTGATCCTACCTGGTGCATCGGCACAGATATTTGTTGGTCTACAACTTGGGCTGATTTTCGCTTGGCTTGCCACAATTGGTTCTGAATTTTTACTGGCGAATTATGGCAATGGCTTGGGCAACATCGTGATTCAGGGGCGACAGGCATTTGATGTTGAACTGATTATTTTTGGCATGTTGTTGATTGGTACGGTGGGCGTGTTGTTAAACAGCATTCTGACATGGATCGAACGCAAAGTTTTGGCGTGGCAGCAGGCGGGATAGGAGTACATAAAAATGAATAAATTTCCAAAATTGTGGTGCAATCTTTTACTGGGCACATTAATCGGTAGCACTGTCATGGTGGGGTGTAGCAGCCCACAGGTTGAACAACATGCGGCAGTGCATGAATTACGTTATCAAAGCTATCCAGGCCTCGTATCCTTACCTGAATTGGCACAAGACTTAGGGTATCTCGGCGATATTAAATTAAGTTACGTCGGTTCAGTTCAAGGTGGTCCGCAAGATTTATTGACCTTGGTTGCAGGGGATGTGGATTTTGCCGGAGCGTTTAATGGTGCTGTGGTGAAAGTGATTGCTGCAGGTCTGGATGTTGTACCGGTCGTGGCATCCTACGGCAGCGATGCCGAGCAAAATGTCGGATTTTATGTATTGGAAAATAGTCCGATTCGTAGTGCTCGTGATTTTATCGGTAAAAAAGTTGCAGTAAATGCCTATGGTGCGCATTACGACTTTGTAGTGAAAGACTATTTGGCACGACATGGGCTAACTGAACAAGAAATTCGTCAAGTCGAACTGATTATGTTACCGCCTGTGAGCTCTGAACAAGCGCTGCGTAACGGGCAAATTGATATTGCCGTGTTCTCCGGCATCTTAGAAAAACGTGCTTTAAAGACAGGTGGGGTCCGCAGTATTTTTAAAGATATTGATCTGTATGGGCCATTTACCGCAGGCAGTTATTCAATGCGTGGCGACTTTATTCAGCAAAACCCTGAAGTCGCACGAACGTTTGTTAGTGGTGTTGCTCAAGCCCAAGAATGGCTGCATCGTACGCCGAAGCAACAAATCATTGCTCGTATGGAAAGCATTATTGAAAAGCGCCAACGCAATGAAAATACCGTATTGATCCCTTATTACACAGGAACTGGGGTGCATGAAATCGGGGGTGTGCAAAAAGATCAGGACTTCGCACCCTGGGTCAAAGCCTTAGAACAAGAACATAAATTAAAACCAAATCAAATTGATGTGAGTCGCATATATAGCAATGAATTTAATCCCTATGCGACCACACAGCAATTAAAAGGAATATAAGCATGAGCAGTGCATTACATTTAGATCATGTGCGTAAGGTATTTCCTGCACAAAACCATAGCAGCAGTAAAAACTATAAACCTGAATTTATCGCCGTGGAAAATGTCACTTTAGATATTCGCCAAGGTGAATTTGTGTCTATAGTCGGGCCAAGTGGCTGTGGTAAATCGACGCTACTGGACTTGATTGCAGGCTTGACTAAGCCATCATCTGGGCAAATTTTACTCAGTGGTAAGCAAATCACTCAGCCCGGTTTAGACCGTGGCATTGTGTTTCAACAATATGCACTCTATCCGTGGTTGAACGCATTAGAAAATATTGAATTTGGTTTAGAAGCCAAAGGCGTGGCTAAAAAAGAGCGCCGTGAAAAGGCCGAGTATTATCTCAAATTGGTTGGTTTGAGCGGCTTTGAAAAGCATTATCCCAATGAACTTTCGGGAGGGATGAAACAGCGTGTCGCGATTGCCCGCAGTTTGGCCTATGAACCGGAAATTTTATTGATGGATGAGCCTTTTGCTGCGCTAGATGCACAGACCCGTGAAACCTTACAAGGCGAACTGATCAATATTTGGAAAAGCTCGAAAAAGACCATTGTCTTTATTACCCACAGTATTGATGAAGCGATTTATCTGAGTCAGCGTGTGGCGATTATGACCTCAAGGCCGGGTCGTATTAAAGAAGTGATTGAAATCCCACAAAGCTTACGTAGTGCAAGTGAAGATGTACGTTCACTGCCTGAATACGGCAGAATCCGCCACAAAATTTGGTCATTGCTCAGTGAAGAAGTCATCAAAGCGCAAGCGCTCGAAAAAGATAAACAGCTTGCCCATAACTAAAATATTCAGAGGATTCACTCATGTCATCAACAAAACAAGCGATTAGTTATTCGCAAAGTTATAGTGCTATAAAACCGCGATTCCAATTTACTTGGCTTAATACTGTGTTTAAGCGCACAATTGCCATTGTGGTATTTTTTCTGCTTTGGGAGGTTTTGCCGCGTAGCGGAATTGTTAACCCAGCCTTTTTACCGCCTTTGTCTGTCGTTCTTGAAACCACTTGGCAGCTTTATCAAAGCGGTCAATTGGGTATACATTTTTTTGCCAGTATTCAGCGTTCGATTATTGGCTTTTTGTTGGCCTTAGCCATTGCTATTCCATTGGGGCTAGTAATTGGTTGGTATAAATTGGTTGCAGAAACCCTAAACCCTTTGTTAGAACTGTTCCGAAATACCACGGCTTTGGCATTAATGCCGTTGTTTATTTTATTTCTTGGCATTGGTGAAACTTCTAAAATTAGCCTGTTGGTCTATGCTTGCACGTGGCCCATTTTATTGAACACCATTACTGGCGTACAAACCGTTGATCCTTTATTGATTAAATCTGCACGTACCATGGGGTTGAAACCTTATCAGTTGTTCCGAAAAGTCATTTTACCGGCATCTGTACCCACGATTTTTGTCGGTATCCGTTTGGCCGGGGCGATCTCTATTTTGGCATTGGTAGCGGTTGAAATGTTTGGTGCCAAAGCCGGTTTGGGCTATTTGATTATTTACTCGCAATTTAGCTTTGAAATACCGCAGATGTTCGTGGGTATTTTGGTCATTACTTTAGTGGGTTTAGCCTTTAACTATTTGCTTATTGGCCTGGAAAAATACTTCACGGCATGGAAGCGTAATCCGGTGGAATAAATCAAATAAAATGATTATTTAAATAAAAAACCTCGAAATTTATCGAGGTTTTTTTATATGTTAAATATTTATTCTGAATAACAAGACTGTTATTTAATAATTATTTTTGATTATTAATAATGATTATCTGATCGATTATTCTATTTGAATTAAATAGGGCCTATTTATAATAAGCCATATTTAATTAAACGTGTGCGTATCACATTACGGGTCACACCGAGCAAACGAGCAGTATGCACCTGATTGTATTGGCAGTGTTGATAAGCACTGCGGATAAATTTCTCCTCAATCAGTTCATTAATATTGTCTTGCTTGAGCTGATCGGCAGCTTGAAAAATCTGTAAAAAAGTCTGTTCTAAAAGCTGTCCCGCATCCTGAATATTTTGAATATTGCTCAGTGCTGAAGTGGCCTTATGTATATTAAACGGTTCGATTCGAGAAGCATATGATGCAGTTTGGATACCGGAAAAGCTAATATCTTCAGGTTCAATCACACCATTTTGACTGACTAAAATCGCATGCTGAATCGTATTTTCCAACTCACGAATATTACCCGGCCAGCTATGTAAGCTGAGCTTTTTGAGCGCCAATTGACTCAAGCGCAAAGGCGTCTCATGGGGATTGGTTTGATAGACTTGTATGAAGTGTTTGACTAAGGGCAGAATGTCAGCACGCCGTTCTGCTAAACGTGGTATGCGGAGTAATGCGACATGCAAACGATAGAATAAATCTTCCCTGAAACGTCCGTCCTGTACGGCATGCTCTAAATCTACATTGGTCGCTGCGATAATTCGGACATTGATCGGAATGGGTTTGAGTGAACCGACACGCACGATCTCACGTTCTTGTAAAACGCGCAGCAATTTAACCTGCATAGACAAAGATAAATCACCAATTTCATCTAAAAACAGTGTGCCATTGTGTGCTGCTTCAAACCATCCGACACGACTATTAATGGCACCGGTAAAAGCCCCTTTTTCATGACCGAATAATTCACTTTCAACTAGAGATTCGGTAAAGGCACCACAGTTTACGGCAATGAAAGGCCCTTTGGTGCGATGGCTCAATTGATGGATTTGCCGTGCGACCAATTCTTTTCCCGTACCTGTATCACCAATAATTAATGCATTGGCATCGCTTGGTGCAATTTGTTCAATTCGCGATAACAACGCTTGCGATAAAGGATCTGCAAAAACTGTTGCTGTCGCCCGTTTATGCTTGAGTGCAGACGGCACTGAAGGGTGGGTCAGAATAGACATGTAGATTCTTATAGTTGTTGAAAATGTTGATCATGATGAAAGATTTAAAAATAAAAGATAAATAATAAATCGATATTTAAATATCAGTTTCAAGCATAAATTCCACTTGGGATTATTTATCTGTTTTTGAGATAAATAAAATCGGGATAACTAAAGGATAAATCGAGATATAGTAAGTGATTGAAGTGTTCTATATTAAAGATCTCTAAATAACAAAAGGCATAATTAAAATGGCGATTACTTCAGTAAATGTGCGTAACCAATTTAAAGGCGTGATTAATGAAATCGTAGAAGGACCAGTTGTTTCTGAAATTGATGTAGAAACCAAGGCAGGTTTTTTTACATCCGTGATTACCACACGATCAGTCAAAGATCTGGATTTAAAAGTGGGTTCAGAAGTGGTGGTGTTAATTAAATCTACGGAAGTGTCGTTGGCTAAACTTTAAGCTGAGTCAGTAGTCTATTCAAAAATGAATTGAGAATAATGATATGAGCGTAGAACAAACCGGTTCGGTTTCTATTCAGCAGCTGAATAAACATTATCCCACACAAAAAAATGAAGATTTGACGGTACTTGAAGATATTAATCTAGAGATTAAGCCGGGTGAATTTATTAGTATTGTGGGCAGCAGTGGCTGTGGTAAATCAACATTATTGCGTTTATTGGTGGGTTTGGAGCGTCAGTTTCAGGGCCAAATTTTAGTTGATGGTGAAGCGATTGAGGGAACCAGTCTCGAACGTGGTATTGTGTTTCAAGACCATCGACTGTTTCCTTGGTTAACAGTGCGTGAAAATGTACGGATTGCGCTGCACAAAAGCCAGTTTAGTCGTGCGGAAGAAGATCAATTAATTGATGAACATCTAGAACTTGTAAAACTCACCAAGTTTAAAGATGCTTATCCCTCGCAGCTGTCAGGCGGGATGAATCAGCGGGTTGCGATTGCACGCAGTTTGGTGAATCGACCACAGATTTTATTACTAGACGAACCTTTCGGTGCCCTTGATGCATTGACACGTCAAAATTTGCAAGATGAGTTACAGCGGATTTGGCAAAGTGAAAAAATCACCATGATTATCGTCACGCATGATGTGGAAGAGGCGGTATTTTTAGGTGATCGCGTGGTGGTGATGCAGCCGCATCCAGGGCGGATTAAGCGGATCGTCGATATCCAGTTACCGCATCCGCGTAAACGTGAAGATATTCGCTTAACCAACATTAAAAATGACATTTTGACCGATTTTAGTGATCCAGTTAAAGACCAATTAATTCAGCCCTTATCTGCGAGTTTCGCAGATTATAAATTTGCTTGGTAACTTAAAACACACATATATAGCCCTGATTACAGGGCTTTTTTGTAGTTGGTAAATGCCTTTTCAGATTAATCCGTGATACGTATTCCAAATCATTCATCATAAAAAATGCCCCATTTGGGGCACCTTGTGTCGTCATTGCAGGTACTTAGGATGCTTGCGAGGTATGACGTTTTTCTAAGAGATATTGGTTTTCAGGGCGTTTTAATCCGAGATTTTCACGTAAGGTTTTACCTTCGTAAGTGGTACGGAACAGACCACGACGTTGTAGTTCTGGCACCACTAAATCGACAAAGTCATCTAAGCTTGCAGGTGTAGTTGGCGGTAGGATATTAAAGCCATCCGCCGCCTCATTTTCAAACCAAGCTTGTAGTTGATCGACAATTTGTTCAGGTGTACCAATGAGCGTCCAATGACCACGAGCACTTGCTACCCATTGATAGAGCTGACGAATACTAAAATTGTTTTCACGCGCAATGTCTAAGATGAGTTGCTGGCGACTGGCGCCGTTTTCCATTTGACCAATATGTTCCGGTAGGGGTTGGTCTAAATCAAATTGGGATAAATCTTCGGTAAATCCGCCCAGTTGTTTTAACAGGGTAAGTCCCAAGGTTGGATGGATATAACTGTTTAGCTCGTCATACTTTGCGCGCGCTTCAGCTTCGGTTTTGCCCACAAAAACCGAAACACCGGGCATAATTTTTAAATCATCTGGATGGCGGCCAAATTTAGCTAAACGTGATTTCACATCACGGTAAAAGTCTTGTGCATCTTCAATTTTTTGTTGTGCGGTGAAGATGACTTCGGCATATTTTGCAGCCAACTCACGACCGTCATGTGATTGACCTGCTTGTACAATGACAGGATAGCCTTGTGGAGGACGAGCAATATTTAAAGCGCCATGTACAGAAATATGCTTACCTTTAAAACGTGGTGGATGCAATTTTTCGCCAGTGAAGAATTGTCCAGTCTGCTTGTTGTATTCAAAGGCATCATCCTCCCATGAATCCCAAAGCTTTTGAGTCACTTCAATAAATTCATCTGCACGTTCATAGCGCTCTTTAGGAAGTAATGCATCATTGATGCCGTAGTTTTTCGCGACTACGCTGCCTGAAGTCGTGACCACATTCCATGCAGCGCGACCCTCAGATAAATGGTCTAAAGAAGCAAATTTACGCGCAAGGTTATACGGTGCTTCATAGGTGGTCGAAGCGGTTGCAATAAAGCCAATATGCTCAGTTACTGCGGCAAGTGCTGAAAATAAGGATACGGGTTCCAATCCTGCTGAAAAAGTACCATTGAGTCCTAAATCTGGCGTGGTGTCTGGGTCAACGGTGACCGGAACATCAGCAAGGAAATAAGCATCAAATAAGCCACGTTCAGCGGTTTTAGCCAACTCGGTAAAGTATTTTAAATTATGACTGTCTTGTGGGCGTGCTGCTGGATGGCGCCATCCAGCAACATGTTGTGAAGTTCCTGGTACGAAAGCCCCTAAGCGAATTTGACGTTTTGACATGAATTAACCTGAGTATATGTTTTAATCCATAGAGTTATTACAAATGTTGTGCCAATTAAATAATATAACAAAAACATTCACTTATAATTTTATTGAAATTAAAATGTTGATATTTAAACAATAGATAATTTTGAGTGTTGCAGATAGTTCATCAAAAATATTGCAGTACTTATCTGTATATATTTAAACACATAAAAAATTTATGGGATTGTGGGCATTATTAAAGATTAATTATAAAAAATGCCTCAAATGAGGCATTTAGCAAATATAAGCTGAACTGAAATCAGCTCGCATGAATTACGAGGCTTGAGATTGTTGATTTTTCAACACATACTGATTTTCAGGTCGTTTTAAGCCTAGATTTTCACGTAAAGTTGAGCCTTCATATGCGGTACGGAATAAACCGCGACGTTGTAATTCCGGCACGATCAGATTTACGAAATCGTTTAATCCAGCCGGTGTGGTTGGTGGTAAAACATTAAAGCCATCAGCAGCTTCATTTTCAAACCACTCTTGTAATTGATCCACCACTTGTTCAGGTGTACCAATTAAAGTCCAATGCCCACGTGCTGAAGCGATATATTGATACAACTGGCGAATACTAAAGTTATGCTTACGCGCAATATCAATCATCATTTGCTGACGACTAGAAAAATTAATGTCGGTATCTTCAATTTTAGGGAAGGGTGCATCTAAATCAAACTTGGATAAGTTAATTCCACCTGCTAAGGCAGACAATAAGCTGAGGCCGACTTCAGGGTGAATTAAGCTATTTAAAAAGTCATATTTTTCTTGTGCTTCCTGCTCAGTTTTGGCCACAAAAATAGACACACCGGGCATAATTTTTAGATCATCTGCATGACGACCATATTTTAGGACACGGTTTTTTACGTCACGGTAAAAGGCTTGGGCATCGGCCAAATTTTGCTGTGCAGTAAAAATAACTTCTGCATATTTACCCGCAAGTTCGCGGCCATCTTCTGACTGACCTGCTTGCACAATCACTGGATAGCCTTGCGGTGGGCGAGAGACATTGAGCGCGCCTTCAACATGATAATACTTGCCATGATGTTCAGGTTGATGTTGTTTACGTGCATCAAAAAATTGTCCCGTTTCTTTATTGTAGTGGAAGGTGTCGTCCTCCCATGAGTCCCAAAGTTTATGACTCAGCTCAATAAATTCATCAGCACGTTCATATCGTTCTTTGGGTTCGGGGTGTTGCTGTAGATTAAAGTTTTTTGCTGTATCCGCAGAAGCTGTAGTGACCACATTCCAAGCAGCACGACCTTTAGAAATATGATCGAGTGAGGCAAATTTTCGAGCCAAAATATAAGGATCTTCGTAGGTCGTGGATGCCGTGGCAATGAAGCCAATATGCTTGGTCACGGTGGAGAGCGCAGCAAATAGCGTGACAGGTTCGAAGCCAACGCCTTTATCGCCCAGACCTTTTTCACCCTCGACAGCTGAACTCCAACGGACTGATAAACCATCTGCTAAAAAGTAAGCATCAAATAAGCCACGTTCTGCGGTTTGCACTAATTCAATGGCGTAGTCAATATTGAGATGATCTTGTGGGCGTGATTCAGGATGGCGCCAACCAGCCACATGCTGAGACGTTGTGGGAATAAAAGCACCGAGTTTAATTTGTCGCTTGGCCATTATTTTTCCTTATTTCTAAAAGCAATTTAATCTCTGTTTTAGAACAAGATGTATGCCAGTAAAAAATCATTAAGGAATGAAGTGCTTAGCGATTTTGAGTTGAATATATGTTGATTAAACAACAGCAAAATCATCTATTTGAGCAGATAGCCACAGCAGAAATTATTTAGAGCTTATGCAAAAAACTAGCTGATTTTACAAAAAGCATGCTCTATAGCATCATCATAAAAATGTCGCGAGGAAAGCGGCATTTTTTGAATGAAAGATCGATTTTAAACCAAGGCTTTGACGGCTTTCTTTTTCCAAACAAATTGGTAGTACAAGCCTTGTAATAAGCAGAGACTGACAAAGGCAAGGGCATAGGCATACCAAATACCTTGAAGTCCCCACCATTCACTGAACAAATAGGCGCAGGGTACTTCAATACATAGAATTGCCATAATATTGATGATCATGGGCACGGTTACTGTACCACTGGCCCGCATAATCGAGGCGAAGATGGCGCTGGCACCAAAGAATAAAATCGACCACAAGACAATAAACAGCAACTCTTGACCTAATAACACCACATTTGGATCGGTAATAAACAGCGCCATGAGGTATTTAGAGAACAGATAGCCTAAAGCCACCAAAGCACCAGTAATGATGATGTTCATACCTAAGGCGGTGCGTTTCACTTTATTGAGCAATTCAGACTTACCAGCGCCAATGGCCTGTGCGGCAAAAATAGACGCAGCAATTGAAATCGACAACGCTGGGAATTGAATATAGTTCAACACTTGATTGACCGCGCCATAAGCTGCCGTGGCATCGGCACCGTGACGATTGACCAAACCCACAATCACTAAACCTGCCACAGAAGTTGTCACCATCTGAATCCCTGTTGGGATGCCCAAACGCAGAATAATTTTACTCAGCTCATGTTGATGGCGCACATGACGCAGCAATTCCATATCTGGTTTGAGTGGATGATTTTTCTTGTTGAGATAAATAAACAAGAAGACCAAGGCGATGAAAAAGCCGACATTAGTGGCAATGGCAGGGGCAATAATGCCCATTTGTGGAAAGCCAAATTTTCCAGCAATTAAAATAGGCGTGATAATTAAACCTGTACCAATGGTCATGCCCGAAGCAATCAGCGGCGTGGTACTATCGCCAACACCCCGTAAAATGGAGGTGTAAATAATATAGATAAATAACAATGGGCTACCGGCAAGCATCCACTGCACATAAGGCAATGAGAGATGCATAACATCTGGGTCGGTGCCTAAAGCCAATAAAATAGGTTTGGCAAATAGCACACCTAATAGCGCAATAATACTGCCACCAATTAAAGTCATAAAAAGTGTAGAACCAACCACACTCCGGACTTTCTCGGTATTTTGAGCCCCCCATGCTTGTCCGACCAATACGGTTGCACCGGCAGAGAGTCCAATTACAAATGCCATTAAGCAAAACAAAATAGGAAAGAATACTGCCACCGCAGCAATGGCGTGCACACCCAACATTTGCCCGACAAACACGGTATTAATTGTGCCTGACAGGTTTTGCAAAATATTGGTCGCAATCAGTGGCACTAGAAAAATGAGAAAGGTTTTCCAGAGATTTTGTTGAGTGACGAGCGGTTGCTGTTGGGAAGGCTTCGACATAGGCGTGCACGTCCTGAGTGCTGCATTGTTATGTTTTTAAGTTACTGATAACACTAACATGCCTATGCTTAAAAAAGCCTTAGTTTTTAGGTAACGCAGGCTTCATTTTTTCTTCATGGCTTTAATCAGATACATGATCCAACAGAGAGAACTTAAACCGCAGATAAAATCTGGGCAGCTTGGTCTAATGTGGCATCTTGTTTGGCAAAACAGAAGCGTAATAAACGTAAATCTTCAGGTGCTTGTTGATAAAATACGGACACAGGAATTGCCACGATTTTATGTTGCTCTGCTAAAAGCTGACACATCTCGACATCATTGAGATCGGGACGAATCAAGCTGTAGTCGAGGTTTTGGAAATACGTACCTGCCGATGGAATCAATTCAAATCTAGAGTGGCTTAAGCCGGCATTGAAACGGTCACGTTTGGCTTGGTAAAAATTGCCCAATTCAGCAATGTGCTCCGGATGTTCTGCCATAAATGTAGCTAAAGCTATTTGGACGGGAGTGACCCCACAGAAGTTGGCAAATTGATAAATCTGACGAAATACCTGCATCAGTTTCGGCGCAGCAATGCAATAACCAGTTTTCCATCCAGTAACATGAAAAGTTTTACCAAAAGAACCCACCACAAAACTGCGTTCACGCAATTCTGGAAAAGACAGCGCTGATAGATGCTTTCGGCCATCATAAATTAGGTGCTCATACACTTCATCGGACAACACCACAATGTTTTTATTTGCAATCAGTTGAATTAAAGTCTGCCAGTCGTTATGACTCCACAAGGCACCCGTAGGATTATGCGGCGTATTGACAATAATCATCCGTGTTTTATCACTGATTGCGTCAGCAACACTGTTCCAATCGACACTAAAACTTGGCGCTTGCAAGGCAATATGCACGGGTTTTGCGCCCACCAGTTTAACGCTGGGTGCATAACTGTCATAGCTTGGGTCAAAAATAATCACTTCATCGCCAGCGTGTACCACTGCCTGAATGGCACTGAATATCCCAATAGTTGCCCCAGGGGTAATGGTGACTTCGGTTAGTGGATCAATCTGCAGTTGATCACGGTTGGCAAATAGGCCAACCAGTTGCTCACGTAAACTGTGTAAACCATCACCCGGCGCATATTGGTTAAAACCGTGTTGTGTCGCTTGACACAAGGCATCAAGCAGTGCGGGCGGGGCAGGAAAGTCAGGAAAGCCCTGAGATAAATTTAATGCATTTAAGCGCTGAGCCATGGCACTCATAGTGCTGAAAATTGTCACGCCTTGCGCAGGAAGTTTAGATTCGATTTGGATCATGGTCTTAGGTATTTTTATCAATTGCTTTGCCAGTTTACAGCTCTATTGGCAGAGCTAAAAGCCGAATTTGTAGAAAGAAATTCATAAATATTGCTGATATTGATCTTAATTAGCAGGGTTTTAAATTTGAAGCCGAAAACTAATTCACAATTTATTTACAAATTGAGGTAGACGAAAAAATCATCATTTCATAAAATGCAGCCATATAAAAATGATATCAACAATAAAAAATGATAAAAAATATTTATGCCATGGTGGAAAACTTTGGCCTTAGCGTGCAAAAACGCGCTCTACACATTCATTTTTCCAATGAAGCTCTGAATGCTGAAGTCTTTATTCAACGCATTGAAGGTGAACACCGAATCAATCAAGGCTTTCGTGCGGAAATAATTTGTCTATCGACCAATGCACATTTGGCCTTGAAGCAATTTATTGGTGGACGTGTCGCAGTTGATCAAGTCACGGACTTGGGACAACTCAGTCGCCTGACTGGTGTGATTACAGGGGCGAGCCAAGGGCAAAGTGATGGCTCATTGACGGTCTATAAATTAGTGATCGAAGACGCATCAGTGCTATGGCATAAACGTCGTAACAGTCGAGTTTTCATGAATAAATCGGTGCGTGACATCACCGAAGTGCTGTTTAGTGAATGGCAGAACAAAAGTAGCTTATTTGCTGCAAGTCTGAGTCTAAATTTGGCGGGGCTGGCCAAGGATTATGATGTCCGCCCATTTACCATGCAAGCCAATGAAACAGATTATGCATTTTTAACTCGACTTTGGCGTAGTGAAGGCATCAATTGGTTAATTGATGAATCCAAACGCTTTGTTCCATTTTCAGCATCGACCATTGAAGCACAGCAGTTACGTTTAATCGATCAAAACCAAGCATTTACTGCTTTAGATCGTACTAATATTCGTTTCCATCGTAGTCATGCTACAGAGCGACAAGACACCATTACCAGCTTGATTGCCGAGCGATTTTTACAATCTACAACTATTCAAACTCAGCGTTGGCAGGCTCAGCATCTTGCACAAGATCAAAGTGGCACACTGCTCAGTGTACATCAGCACAGTGAACTGCAAGAAAATGAAAGCTTGAGTTTAGAGCAGGCTTGGACCATTAGCTCGGCATGGACTGCTGATTTAAAAGGTGAAGATCAAGCGACCACTGCAAATACCCAACAATTGGATAAATTAAATCAGCAACTGAATCATTATCAAGAACTGCAAGCCAAATATTTTACCGTCAGTAGTAGTGTACGTGATGCGCAAGTCGGCTATTGGTTCGAGCTGTTAAATCACCCCGAAATAGATCAACATCAAGGATCAGATCGTGAGTTCCTTATTTTAGGCAAAGCGTTTTACAACCAAAATAATTTACCCAAAGATATCTTAGTTCAGTTAGACAAATTACTGACAGCCAGTCGTTGGCAATCGCTCGGTGATGAACGTCAAGCCAATAATTTGTACATCGTGCGGCGTAATATTGCCATCGTCCCTGAATATGATCCGATGTTCCATCGACCAGCAGCTTATCCGCAACGTGCAAAAGTGGTAGGGCCAGAGGGTGAAAGTATTCATGTGGATGCATGGGGGCGCATTAAAGTGCGTTTTACTTTTACCCGTGCAGATGATCATGGTCATGATGGTGGAGCGGGCAGCAATGATAATGATAGTGATTCGGCTTGGGTTGATGTGCTGACCCCTTGGGCGGGTGATGGTTATGGCGCACGTTTCCATCCGAGGGTCGGGGAAATTGTGGTTATCGACTTTTTTGAGGGTGATGTGGATCGACCTTTTGTGGTTGGGCGGATCCATGAAGCGGAACGTGATCAAACCATGTTTGATATTAAAGGACAGTTACCTGAAACAAAAAAACTCAGTGGTATTCGTTCGCAAGAAGTAGCAGGTGAAGGTTTTAACCAGTTGCGTTTTGATGACACCACTGGACAAATCAGTACCCAGTTGCAAAGTAGTCATGCAGCAACGCAGCTTAACCTCGGTAATCTGAGTCATCCTAAGGAACAAGCCAGCAGTAATGGGCGTGGTGAAGGCTTTGAGTTAAGAACAGATGCTTGGGGTGCAATGCGTGCAGGTAAGGGTTTATTAATCAGTACCTATGCGCAGGACAAAGCTGTAGCCGATCATTTAGCAGCTGCGGAAGCACAGTCTTTACTGACTCAAGGACATGAAAGCATGCATGTGCTGAGTGGACTTGCGGTGAAACAACAAACCGATGCATTGAATGTGGTAAGTAGACTACCGAAATTAATTCAATCTCTAGAAATTAAAAGTACCGTTGAGGCGGTTAAAAACACGCTGAATTTATTTAAAGATGATCTCAGTCAAGACCCATTAGCAGCACTTAAAAACTGTAAAGGTTTTATTCAAGATATTGGCTCGCTGACCAAAGATGTCAAAAGTACTGTTAAAGAGTTCAAAGCCTTTTTTGATGATGCCGAAGACGCTTTCGATAATCTGAAATCTGTATTGGATCATATTGAAGACAATGGAAAAGATGCACTACAAGGACGAGTCGCGAGTTTAAAAAGCAACATTCAAAATGATCCATTGAAAGCGTTAAAAGATGTCGGTCAACTGCTTGAAGATATTAAATTTAATCCGGCAGATTTACTTAATAGTGGTGGTTTCGGTCTACCTGAAAGCCTGACACCTATGAAAGCTTTAACCAAAGTTCAAGGCTTTATGGAAGGCTATGCACAAGGATTAGAACAGTCGAATAGTGCCAAGAAGCAAGAACAAGGCAAACTATTCCGCCAAGCTTTAATGCTATTGGCATCACCGAATGGCATTGCACTGACCACACCTGAAGATATTGTGTTGCAGGCGTCGCAAGATATTGCTGAAAGTGCTCTAGGTTCAATTAACTTTAGTGCACAAAAGAATATTGTTGGACATGCACAAGATAAAGTGAGTTTGTTTGCCGCACAAAAAGGAATTAGTGCTTATGCCGCAAAAGGCAAAGTGGAATTACAAGCGCAAGATGATGCCATTGAAGCGATTGCACGAAAAGTCATTAAGTTAATTTCAACCGAAGATAAGATTGAGATTACCAGTCCAAAAGAAATCATACTGACCGCAGGCGGATCACAACTCAAAATTAATGGCAGTGGAATATTTACCACGACAGGTGGCAAGTTTGAGAGTAAGGCAGGGCAGCATAGTTTTGTGGGGGGAAGAACAGTAAATGCTCAGTTGCCGAAGCTGCCTGAGAGTGGAATATTTAGCCGAAGATTTGATTTTGGTGAACTATTTGATAAAGATCAACTAAATCAAAAAATTAAATTTAAATTTATAAATCACTCCAAAAAAACTGAATTTAATGGGTTTTTAGATGAGTTTGGTCGTACTCAACGCTTTTTTAGCGATAGTGCTGATAATGTTGAAGTAATTATTTTAGGACATGATAGTCAGAATCATGATGAGCTTTTTGTCATCAAAAATGATTTGAATAGCACAAAAAATCAGGATTCTAGTGAAGATTGCTGTGGCGATGGAGACGATGATCATCACCACAACACGGAAAAATTATATGATGATAGTGATTTAGAAGCCGATTTTAAAAGTTTTGGATTGTGAGAATTTTTATGAAAAATAAAATCCTTTTTATATTTTTTATGTGTTTAATGTCTTTTACACATGCGGAGATATTGAAATCATATCCTTATGAAATATTGGATGGTGAAAAAATTAGCTTTGATTATATTGAATCAGATAAATGTAATTTTCAGCGAAAAGATTTAAAAAGTTCAATAAATCGTATTCTAGAAATAAATAAGATAGATCTTGGATCTGGAAATTGGATGCATGTCCCTTATGAGTGTTGGAATATAAAAAACTCAAAGGAGGACCTTTTTCTTATATCTTTTATAAATAAAAACAAGCCTTTAGAATTTTATATCTTTGTTGATGACAAGAATAATTTAGGAAGTGTTATGTTCAATTTAAAGGAAGACAGAAGCTTTGATTTTAATAAAAATATGATTATATTTTCAAAAAATGTAAATGAAAATAATAAAAATAAAATATTGATATTATTTAAAAAAATAGATTTTGAATCTAAGGGGTTATAATGAGTTTTGTTTCGCTTAAAAATGGACCGTCTTTTGGAGAAGATCGACTAGCCTATATATATGCTATTTCCCGTAGAGAATCGTCATCAAACCTCTCATTGTCTGATACAGTTAGACCAAATTTACAAGCTAGAAATGTTCATAACGGTAAAATTGCTGGGTATGGATTTATAGGCTATTTTCAATTTGGTGAAAGTGCACTATATGATTTGGGTTATTTTAAGCCGCCTTTTGAATTTAATGGTAAATCTTCAAGTAGTTTTCAAAAATCGCTAAATATCAATGATTGGAATGGTACTTGGACAGGTTTAGATGGTGTCACCTCAAAAAGTACTTTTTTAAAAGATAGAACTATTCAAATAAAAGCTTTCAATAAATGGATTAATACTTTATGTATTAGACTAAATAGTCAAAATTTAAATGAATTTTATGGTGTTAGGATTGGTGGTGTTGAAATAACTGAATCAGGTTGTATAGCAGGAGCACATTTAAAAGGACCTAAATATGTTCTGGAATTTGTTCAAGGTTTAGGTAACAGTGCAGATGCTTTTGGTACGCAAGTCGGTGAATATATATCCTTATTTGCACATTACGATTTGGAAAGTTGTTGTAATCGTAAAATATATATTAATGTAATAGATGAGGGTGGTAATCCTGTTTTAGGTCAAAAAGTTATAATTGAGTCGGAATATAAAGAAGGTAAATATTACAGTAAAATCGGAAAAATTTCGAATGATTATAAGACAAACAATGAAGGGAAAATTCCTGTTATTGTTAGACATCCAAATACTAAAATTAAAGTAATCATTGATGGTAAGAAACTAGAGATCACACAGCAAAAAGATAAGATAGAAAGCTATACAATTAAATTAACAAAAGAAATATCTGTACCTGTTGTGTTAGAACAAAATAGTACTCCTCAGCCAAAACCTCAATCAGATAAGACTCCTCAAGAAGTAAGAAATGAGCAGAATTCATTTGAAGATAAAAAAGAGGTAGCTGCTGGTAATACAAAAGAGGTGAGTTTTAATATTCAAATTATAGAAGAGGATACAAGGAAAGCTATTTCTTATATGAGTTTTTACTTGACATATAAAGGGAATATAAAAAAGCATACAGCTGATTCGTCAGGGACTAAAAAAGGGATAGTGGCTGAAGTAGGTGAAGATATCGAAGTTACAGTATCTGGCGCTGGTCAACCTCAAAAAATACACCATTTTAAAGTTGAACAGTCTTTATCTAATCAGACTATTAAAATTAAATTACCTGTATGCTCTTTTAAAATAAATGTTAAAGAAAATAATAAAAATGTAACAAATACACTAGTGAGTATTTTCTATAGAAATAAGCAAATTTCGAAAAGAACAGATAGTAATGGAGATCTTAATGTCAAAATGCTTCTGGGTTTTGTTTTTGGCTTTGGTATAAAAAATAAAGAGTTGGAAAAGCTTCGTGTTTTGAAAGGAATACCAATTAGGTATTTTAAAGTTAATGAAGGATTTGTAAAAGCTTCAAAGCTGTATGAAATTGCCGATCAAAAGCGTAAGGGAGCAGATGAACTTAAGAAAAAATCTGACCAAATGCAGCAAAAGCAACAACAAGATGCTCAGGAAAAAAAGGCAAAAGAACAATCTGAAAAAGCAAAATCAGAGTCAGAAAAAAATCAGTCTATTCAGGATAATACATATACAGAAAATGGTGGAAAACCACTAACTACAGCTAGTAAACAGTCTCCATCTACAAGTGATACAACACGTTATCATATTTATCATAATGGAAAAATTAAAAGGGAGAACAAAGCAGCTACAGGTTATGCTCAGTACATATATTATGATTCTACAGGGACTTCTCATAATTTAGGTAAATCAAAATATGTTGTCGCAAAAAGATGGTCTTCTAAGAACGTGTTAGGTAGTGGTAATGTTTATTTAGTCGATGTCAGACATTTTGATAAATATCGTTCAGGCGTAGTCGGTTATAAAATTTTAATGAATTCTGGACAACAACGATATTATTTAGGTGGTATAGAGTTAGCAGCATTTTTAGGAGCTTTGTGTAAATCTGGGTATGATGACATTTGTTTTAATGGCTTTAGCAGAGTCAATGGTGATCCAGGTGAGAGTAAAAGTCATATTAATGGTGAAGCTGGAGATCTGAGATATTTAAGAACTGATAAAAAGCCTCTAGCAGTGATCTTGCAAGATAACATTTATGACCATGAAAGGACTTTAAATTTAATCAATAACTTTATAATATTTGGTTGGGGTAAATCAAAAAAAATGCTAAGTGAATATTTCACTAATCCTAAGGTAGGTATTAAAAGTAATTATATTTTTCCAAATTGTAAGCATTTGGCTGAACCAAGACATAACAATCACCTTCATTTGCAAGGGTTGTCTCCAAATCTAGAGGATATTTAATTTATGAAAAAAATATATTTTATTTTTTCTATTTTATTGTTATGTGGTTGTTCCAATAGTCACAATAATTTATTGGATTTAAATGGGAATAAAAATAAAGAAAGTGAATTAAATGATATTAAAATAGGAGATACTTTAGAAGTGTTAAGGGAAAGGTTTAAGGGGGATATAATTATTCAAAATTATAGTGATATTACTGATTTAAAAGAATGTCAAAAGAGAAAGAATATTTTAGTTAACAACACTCTGACAAGTGTTGATATTGATGATTATGGAGTGGTTACATCTATTCATACTCGAGATTTGAAGGCAGTTGATGCAAACAATATAAGTGTTGGTAAGCTAGAAAGTAGTATTAAGAATTTAAATAGCAATATTAAGTCAGAGAAAATTTTTAGTGGGGATGATTCAGTAGACGTATTTGTATATAAGATTCCTATGAAGGGAAATAAAGGATATTTTATATATAATATTGGTAATGAAAGTAAAATTGAGTCTATCTCGATTGAAAGCTTGGATCACATTTCGTGTAATTTTGAGTGATTTACAATTAAGCTAAAAAAATTAAAATTTAGTTTAGGGTCTGTTGACATTTACTGTGCAAAAAAAATAGCGAGAAAGTAGAATTTAATCGCCAAACCAAATCTACTCCTCGCTATGCCTCGTACAATGTTGACTGATCAACACTGGTCTAAGTTAGAAAACATTTTCCGTAATTTTCGTATTTATCTCAAACAAAATCTTCGAAATTTTATTGAAGCTATTCTTTATAGAATCCGTACAGGCTGCCCATGGCGGGATTTACCTGCTAGCTTTGGAAAACCAAATTCTATATTCAAGAAATTTTCCCGGTGGTCGAAAGACAATAAGTTATTAAAAATATTTAAGTTAATTTCATCTGATGCTGATCTAGAGTGGGTGTTTATTGATGCTAGCCATGTGAGGGCTCATCAGCATGCTACAGGAATCAAGGATCAGGCTATTTCAAAAAGTATCGGTGGAAACAGTTCTAAAATTCATTTGGTAGTTGATTCTCATGGGAACCCTGTTCAGTTTTTGATAGAGGATGGTACGACCCATGATGTAAAAGTGGCACCGAAATTAATTAATAGCATAGACCTGAATGAGACAGAAATTCTCTGTGCCGATAAGGGGTATGACTCTGAATCCTTGAGAGAACAGATAGAAAAAACGGGGACTCAAGCTAATATTCCCAAGAAATCCAATACGCTTTCAAATAATGATCATGTGGATTGGTATTTTTATAAAATCAGGCACTTAATTGAGAATGCCTTTGCTAGATTAAAGCAATTTAGAGGAATTGCCACACGCTATGACAAGCTAAAGCAAAGCTATGAAAATTCTGTTGCCTTAGCTTGTATCTTTATTTGGCTACCATTATGAAATGTCAACAGACCCTAATAATTCAGATACAGAATTATCTCAGCATGTTTTTTATTCATTAAAGTAGATACGTGCTGAGGCAGACGCATTGGCTGTGGCAAATGATCCAGCTGGCGCATCGGTATAGCTACCGTTCGCATTTTGAATTATTTGGCGCTGTGGGCGAGAAGGTGTGGGTGCCGCGGCATGATAATTGTCAGAACTAGCAATAATACGGCCATTTGAACTCGCGCTATCACTGTTAGATGCTGATGAAGCTACGTTTAAGCCACTAGAATATAAATTACTATAGCGACTGGTTACACGGCGCACATAATCTTGGGTTTCACGAAAAGGTGGAATGCCGCCATATTTAGCAACATTGCCTTCGCCAGCATTATAACCAGCCAAAGCTAAAGAGGTATTACCATTAAAGCGTTTTAATAGCCAAGACAGATAACGTGCACCCGCCATAATATTTTGGTGCGGGTCATAGGCATTTGAGACATTGAAGCGGCGGGCCGTCGCTGGCATCAATTGCATTAAGCCTTGAGCACCAACAGGGGAGCGGGCATTTGTATTAAAACCTGACTCGGTATGCATCACTGCTTTAATTAATCCTTCAGAGACACCATGCTGAGCAGCAGCTTGTTTAATAATATTGTCAAAGGCATTTTTATTGCGACTATAGCTTGGTAAAACTGAAGACTCATTAGAACCCCAGTTGCTATAACTGTGAATATTACTGTCCGGATAATACGTTTTCTTTTCAACTTTCAGATTGCTATAGCGACCCTGCTTATTGGTTAATAAGGTCGTACCATTACTTTCGCGTAATTGGTAAATGGTTTGCCCAGCAAAAGTGTTAGGCGCAGTCCAAAATATGGCCGCACTTCCGATAATATAGAGCCCCAAAGTCCAAATATTTTTTTTCATTTTATAGTGAAGAAATTTTCTGTCCCCAAACAGTTGAATTAGAGTTTAACAAAAAAAAATCAGATGAAAAGGCTTCGGTTGCTGATTTCTTCACTAGTTTGTAAAAATCAAGTCATTTTGATGATTCAATAATCAAAAAAAAATATTTATTTTTTTTTAATGAGCATAACTTGACACACTTAAATGGTTGAAAAATAAGTAAAAATAAATTGATCAAAAAATAATCAATTTAAATAGAAGCCTTAAAATAAGGGCGGCTCAAGCTGTCAAGCCTTTTAGAATCCACAAAGTTATCCACAGGTTTTGTGGACAACTGTGGAAAAGTCCAAAAGATAAGCGTTTCGGGTAAAAAATGAACGCTTGCGTATAAAATTATGAACAAGTGATTACGTGACGATGACAGCAATTTTACATTTTCGGGAAAATACATTCTTTTGATGCGCAGCTGCGTCGAATCAGCTAAAATTGCGCGGTATTTTTATTTAGGTTTAACTCGTCTATGTTCTCGCCAGTTGAGTCCGAACAAGGATTTAATTTCAAACCAGAACTACCAACTAGCTCTGCGTATTATCGTCTATTGAAAAAGCTACGCCGTCAGGTCGGTCATGCCATTCGTGATTTTAAAATGATCGAAGAGGGTGACAAAGTCATGGTGTGTATTTCTGGCGGTAAAGACAGTTATACCTTGCTTGACATTATGTTGCAGTTTAAGCGTATCGCACCAATTAATTTTGATGTGGTTGCGGTTAACCTTGACCAAAAGCAGCCTGGTTTTCCTGAAGATGTATTACCACGTTATTTAGAAGAAAATAACATTCCGTATTATATTTTAGAAAAAGATACCTACAGCATTACCAAACGTTTAACCCCAGAAGGTAAAACGTATTGCGCAGTATGTTCACGTTTACGTCGCGGCTCTTTATATGGTTTTGCACAAGAAATTGGTGCAACCAAAGTCGCGCTTGGTCATCATCGTGATGATATTTTGGCAACGTTCTTCTTGAATTTGTTCCATGGCGGTAGCTTAAAAGCGATGCCACCTAAGCTTTTATCTTCGGATAAAAAGAACATTTTGATTCGTCCACTGGCTTATGTGGAAGAAAAAGACATTATCAAGTATGCGGAAATGCGTAAGTTCCCAATAATTCCGTGTAACTTATGTGGTTCACAAGAGAACTTACAACGTGCCATGTTAAACGAAATGCTACGTACGTGGGATAAAGAATATCCAAAACGCTTGCACAGTATTTTTGGTGCACTGCAAAATGTATCACCATCACAATTAGCTGACCGTGAGTTATTTGATTTCGAAAAATTAGACGAAGAACGCGAGTTTGATTTTAAAGAAAGCAGTAGTTGTTCGACAGAGGCAGGCGAACCTGAAAGCAAACGCATCAATATGGTGAATTTAGGTTTTGCTGCTGACTAATGAAATAATTGGGTAAAAAGAAAGGCATTCTCAGGAGTGCCTTTTTTTATATTGATGATTTTTAATACTTTGTTGTTAAGGTGTTAAATATTGAACGGTGCGTACAAAAAACTTTAGCCATTTTATAATTGATCATGCTATAACAAGCGACAAGCAAAAATAGCTTGCACTGATGTTGTCTGGAACGGCAACACAAACGAACAAAATAAATTGAGGAAAGATCATGCCTGCTTTTTTAACTGATGATTGGTTTTCAACTGTAGAAACTTTGACTGCTCAAGCTGGTGACTTAAATTTACCACCTGCGTTGGCTAACCTTGCAATTAACCTAGTTGTAGCTGAAGCTGCAGGTAACACAGAATTATCTTTAGATGGCGGCGCAATCAAAAAAGGTTTGTCATCAAATGCAAAAACTACATTAAACATGGATGCTGAAACATTACGTAAAGTATTCCTAGAGTTTGATATGGCTGCGGCGATGCAAGCATTCATGACAGGAAAAATCAAAGTTCAGGGTGACATGTCTCAGCTGATGGCATTGCAAACTGCAAAACCGAGTGCAGAACAAAAAGATTTATTCAAAAAAGTACTAGAGCAAACAGCTTAAGTCTTTTGAAATAAAAAAGCTTACCCGAAGGTAAGCTTTTTTTTTGCTTTAAGAAAATTTCAAGTCTTTAAATATTCACCAATTGCGGTGTGGTCTTGATATGTTCTAAATAGGCACGAATACGTGTGACATATTGAACTGTTTGACGATAACGTCCATTGCTGGCTTTGTTACGGTCTAAGTAAGCGTATAGGTTCACCCATTTATCTGGGTTTTTACCTTGTGACTTAATTCGCTTCTGAATCTGAGAAACAGCACCAGGCCCCATATTGTAAGCAACGAGGGCATACCAATTACGATCAGGGAAAGGAATATGACTATAACGATTTAACATTTGGTCATAATACTTTGCACCACCTTGAATGCTTTGTGTCGCATCGGTACGGTTACTTACACCCATAGCTTTTGCCGTACTGTTGGTCAGCATCATAATGCCGCGTACGCCTGTCGGCGAAACAGAGTCAGGTTTCAAATACGACTCTTGATATCCAATGGCTGCAAGTAAATGCCAATCTAAATCGTATTGCTGTGCAGTCTTTTTAAAACTAGCTTTATAGATAGGCATACGTTTGGTTAAATCACGTTGAATGATATTCCAAGAATCTTGCTTGACCACATTACGATTATAAAATGAAGCGAGTTGACTGATTGCTCCATTTTGCTTTGCACGACAAACAAAGCCACTTGCAGTTTGGCTCAGTGGGTCATCGGCATTTTTAAACACCCAGTTTAAATTGCTATTTAAACCATTTTTTTGCAATGAAACCGTGTCACCGCAACTTGCTGAAAATGAAGTGAGGTGTTTTGCTTCAATACTTTGCATGCTCGCCGTCGTCATCGCAAAACTTGCTTGACCTTTAGCGACCATTTTTAAAGCAGTGGCATTGTCTTTGACTGTACGAAAGTCAAGTTTGACATTAAGACTATCCGCATAATTTCGTGCAAGGTCATAACCAAAACCATGCAGATGTTTACCATCCTTAAAAACGATATCTGGGTTGGCTACAGATACAACAGTTAATTTACTGTTATTGACGACAGCATCATATTGATGTGTCGCTTTACTTGCATTGATACTGTGAAATGGTATTGCAACAGTACAAAGTGCAAGGGCTTTAAATGGGAGAGAGTTAAAAGAGTTAAGGCAAAGCCTAAACCCAGAAGTTGAACTACTGTGCATGTTGTCTCCGCTACAAGTAATTTATGCCCTAAAAAGCAAAGGCAAAAATGCCTCAGACTTTTTCAAGTTTGATAAATTCAATAAGGGTTGGGCAGTCATGACGTCATTCAGAATGACTAAGGTTTAACGGGAAAATATGTAGAAAATCTACACTGATGAAAAAATAAACAAGCTTAAAAGATGTGCGCATAATAAAGATCAAAAAAAAGCTTGTCAAATTTTGTACGAAAAATTATAAAATTATGTAACATAAATAACTGATTTTGTTTGGGAATAAATTTTATATACTGATACTGTGTAGAAATAGGGGATAAAATAGGCTTTTATTGTAAGTTGTTGCTCATCAAACTAGCCTAGAAAACATCATGAAATCTAACTTAATTACCCGCGCTGGGCATGATTTATTGGTCGCTGAACTGAAGCATTTATGGCATGAAGAACGGCCCGAAATAACCAAAAAAGTGAACTGGGCAGCGAGTTTAGGCGACCGCTCTGAGAACGCAGATTACCAATACAACAAGCAATTGTTACGTAAAATTGATCGACGTGTTCGTTACCTTGGAAAGCGTTTAGAAGAACTCCGAATTATTGACTATTCACCCGAACAAGCCGGCAAAGTTTATTTTGGAGCTTGGGTCGATATTGAAAATGAATTGGGCGAAGAAAAAACGCTACGCATCGTCGGTGTTGATGAAATTTACGACCATCATCCACAGCATATCTCTATTGATTCACCCATGGCTCGGGCGCTGTTGTCTAAACAGGTAGATGATGAGGTGGAAGTTGTTACACCATCAGGAAAAAAATGTTGGTATATCAATGCTATTCGTTATGAACTGAGAGAAGAAGCATCGAAATAATAGAATTTGCTTTTATTTTGTTCAATTGAATGCTTTTTTGACAAAATGATTTGCCATTGTGGAATTTTATTTATATGATGGCGCCCATGGAAGCGTGGCAGAGCGGTTTAATGCACCGGTCTTGAAAACCGACGAGGGCGCGAGTCCTCCGTGAGTTCGAATCTCACCGCTTCCGCCAAATTCAAAACCCCCAATCATTGATTGGGGGTTTTTTAATGACTTTATTTTCTATTTCTAAAATAAATAATAAGGTGATCGATAGTTTTTTATATACTTGGATGTATTTTTTTGGTGATCATTAGTCTGAAATTTTTCTAAAAAAACGTTTCTAGCTGAAAAAAAAGATGTTCTGAATTTTATGCAATTGTTGTAATTGCATAAAAAGTGAATAAACGATTCAAGCAAGGCATAAAATCATGGAAAATAATTTGCCATTGTGGAATTTTATTTATATGATAGCGCCCATGGAAGCGTGGCAGAGCGGTTTAATGCACCGGTCTTGAAAACCGACGAGGGCGCGAGTCCTCCGTGAGTTCGAATCTCACCGCTTCCGCCAAATTCAAAAAACCCCAATCATTGATTGGGGTTTTTTATTGCCTAGTTTTTTTATAGATATTGATTCAGTGAATAAATCAAAAAGACAATGTACTTGTTGATTGACTAAAAAATTGCTAACAATAATGCAGACAAAATAATTGATTAGAAAATGATAAAAGGATTTAAAAAATGGCTAAGCCTGATTATATGGATGAACAAGAGTGGCAAGCACGTTGTCAATTGGCAGCTTTGTATCGGTTGATTGCTTATTATAAAATGACCGATTTAATTGATACACATATTAGTTTACGTTTACCCCATGAACCAGCGCATTTTTTAATCAATCGTTATGGTGTCACCTTTGAAAAAATGAAAGCATCCGATCTCGTTAAAATAGATCATGATGGCAAAATTGTTGAAAGCTTTGATGAAGGGAAAATGGTGAACGTTGCTGGCTTTGTCATTCATTCGGCCTTGCATCATGCAAGAGCAGATATCAATTGCGTGATCCATACGCATACAGCGGATGGCATTGCCGTTTCCGCGCAAGAACAAGGTTTACTCCCGTTATCTCAACATGCCTTAAAGTTTTATAACAACATTGCTTATCATGAATATGAAGGGATTGCATTTTCATTAGAAGAACGTGATCGTCTCGTGGCTGACATGGGGCATTATCGCTGTATGATTTTAAGAAATCATGGATTATTAGCGACAGGAAATCATATTGCCCGAGCATTTCACGAAATATATTTTTTAGAACGTGCTTGTCAAATACAGGTTAAAGCAATGAGTGGTGGTAATTTACATTTTCCGAAAACAACTATTTGTGAATATACCGTTCAGCAATTTGAGAGCCCAATGGCTGAACCCATTATTCAAGCAGCATGGCAAGCCGCTTTATCCCAAATTGAAGATCTGCAAACTGATTATTGCCAATAAAGTGTATGCCGACTTGTTTTGTCATTCGTATTTATTCATCTGGATGATTTCAACACATTGGCATATCAGTACATAGTCAGCATCTATGTAACGCGCTATTATTCATGCAGTGAAATTTTGGAATGACTTATGAAAATCGTTGCAGATGAAAATCTTGCATTTACAGATTACTTTTTTGCGCAATTCGGTGAAATTCAGCAAGTTGCAGGACGTAACTTAACGCAACATGATGTTGTAGATGCAGAAGCGCTTTTAGTGCGTTCAGTGACGAAGGTTAATGCTGCTTTAATCAACAAAACTGCGTTGAAATTTGTTGGTAGTGCAACGATTGGAACTGATCATTTAGATATTTCTGCATTAGAGCAGCAAGGCATTGCATGGTCGAATGCAGCAGGCTGTAATGCACAAGCTGTTGCAGAGTATGTAATTACGGCACTGTTACACTTAGAGCCAACTGTACTTGATGCAAATCAGAAGTTTACTCTAGGCATCATTGGTTTAGGTAATGTTGGTTCGCGTTTAGCGACAATGGCGCAACTATTGGGCTGGAATGTGATTGGCTATGATCCATTTGTTCAACGAGATCATGTACAACAAGTTGAATTGGAAGAATTACTGGCTCAGGCCGATGCAATTTCGACGCATGTACCTTTAACCAAAACTGGCGCGCATCCGACCTATCATCTCATCAATTCTGAAGCCTTCGCTACCATGAAGCCATCAGCTATTTTGATTAATTCTGCACGTGGCTCAGTGGTTGAAGAAGCTGCTTTAATTGCTGATATTCAAAGTACTGGGCGTAAAGTGGTATTAGACGTATTTGAACATGAGCCTGAAATTTCAGAAACGTTACTTAATCTTATTACTTTGGTGACGCCGCATATCGCAGGTTATAGCTTGGAGGGAAAAGCCCGTGGTACGCAAATGATTTATGAAGCATTTTGCAAAACCTTTTCGTTTCAAAGCGATAAAGCCTTTGAAACGCAGTTACCTGTAGGTGAACAATATTTTGCTCAGCATGATTTAAAACAAACGCTTAAAGTCTATTTACATCAAATTTATGATATTGCTCGTGATGATGCCAACTTACGTACTTGCCTAAAAGACGGTAAGGTGGATCAAAAAGCCTTTGACTATTTACGTAAAACCTATCCTTTACGCCGAGAGTGGGCGGCACATGGAGGTCCAGCTGCATGAGTGATGTCCGTTATCAGCCGACCTGTGATGTTAATACATTGCGTGCACGTGCCAAAATGTATGCACAAATTCGTCAGTTTTTTGCAGAACGTGATGTACTCGAAGTCGAAACACCGGTGTTGTCACAAGCTGGTGTGACTGATGTTCACTTGGCCTCAGTACAAGCACAGCGTCACGTACAGAGCTGTGCTCAAATACATTATTTGCAAACATCACCTGAATTCGCCATGAAGCGCCTGCTAGCCAGTGGGAGTGGTCCAATTTACCAAATCTGTAAAGTATTTCGTGACGATGAGCATGGGCGTAAGCACAATAGCGAATTCACTATGTTGGAATGGTATCGTCCAGGATTTAGTTTAAAAGACTTAATGTTTGAAGTGGCTGACTTACTCAATGTTGTGCTAAAACAGCGTTTTGGTGAAGTACGTCCAACAATCTTAAGTTATAAGCATGCTTTTATGGATCGTTTGGACTTGAACCCATTACAGGCGACTGTACAAGAATTAAAAGATTGCTGCCGTCGTGTTGGCTTGAGTTTAGATTTAGGTGATGAACGTCTTGGTTATATTGATCTATTGTTCTCACATTTCGTTGAACCAAGTCTAGGCTTTGATACCCCAGTATTCTTAACAGATTTCCCACCCGAAATGGCATCACTTGCGAAAACACGTGTTGATGACGATGGGGAGTTAGTTGCAGCGCGATTTGAGTTGTATATAGAAGGTTTAGAGCTTGCCAATGCTTATGACGAGTTAATCGATGCTGATGTTTTGCGCAGTCGTTTTGAAGCCGATAATGCTGAACGTGAAAAGCTTGGTTTACATATCATGCCAATTGATGAATATTTGCTTGCGGCGTTGCCCCACATGTCAGAGTGTGCGGGCATTGCACTGGGTATAGATCGATTGTTAATGACAGCAACTGAACAATTGCGCTTAGACAAGGTCATCACGTTCCCAGCGGATATTTCATAACAGCGTTGTTATTAGACGACATTTAAAAAAAGCACCTGAGGGTGCTTTTTTTAAATCAATTTATACGTCCATTGTATATTGATTCGTTTTAAGTGCGGCAATAGCTTGAATACGTCGTTCAATCAGTATTTCGCCAATATCAGGGCCTGATATGTCAGGTGGTAAATCTGCTGCTTTAATACTCCGTACGACATTCATTGCATCGAGCACATACTGTGCTTGCGGATAAGCTCGATCTTCAAGTCCCAAACGACCACGTGAATCGCATTCACAGGCTTGAACAAAAGCTTCCACACGTTCAGGTCGACGTAATACATCCATGCGTTGTAAAAGACGCCATAAGGTACCAGGTTTTAATGTCAGTGCTTGATGACACTTGAGATGCTCTTTACAAACAGAAATTGCCAATTGTTTGGTATTGGTGGGAACACGCATACGATCACACACTTCGGTCACCGGTTTAACACCACGTTCTTCATGCATGATATGGCGCGGTAACTCATCCACTGGAGTGAGTGCTTTGCCCAAGTCGTGTACCAGTACAGCAAAACGAACATCCAAAGAATAATTGGCACGGCAAGCCTGCTGCAATGACATCATGGTATGAATACCACAATCAATTTCAGGATGATATTCAGGACGTTGTGGAATACCGTATAACGCATCAATTTCTGGGAATAGTACTTTTAATGCGCCGCATGCACGCAGAACTTCAAAATATTCATCTGCGTGGTCTTCCATTAAGGCACGAGACGTTTCCTTCCATACACGTTCAGGTGTAAGGGCTTCAAGTTCACCCGAATTAGCAAGCTCATGCATCAGTTCCAGTGTTTCATCAGCCACTTTAAAACCTAAAGCTTTATAACGTGCTGCAAAACGTGCAATACGCAAAACCCTTAATGGATCTTCGACGAAGGCATTAGACACATGACGAAGGATACGCTGTTCTAGATCACGTTGACCGCCATAGGGGTCATAGATATTACCTGCATCATCCATAGCAATGGCATTGATGGTGAGATCACGACGAATGAGGTCTTGTTCAAGGCTAACATTGACGTCTGTATAAAACTCAAAACCGTGATAACCATGACCCGATTTCCGCTCTGTTCGAGCGAGTGCATATTCGTCTTTTGTGTCAGGATGAAGGAAAACAGGGAAGTCCTTACCCACAGGTTGATAACCTTGAGCAAGTAATTGTTCCGGCGTTGCACCGACGACTACATAATCTTTCTCGTGATAGGGGTGTCCGAGCAAGTGATCTCGAACTGCGCCGCCTACTAAATAAACTTGCATGAAAAAACCTCTATTCTTATCGCCATCATGCTACAGAACAGAGGTTTTCTCAAGTCACAAAGTGTGATCCATTAAACTTAAATTAGAGGGCTAATTTTTCGTTTTCTTGAATCTCTGCAACGGTTAATGCTGTCATATTCACCAAACGACGTGTTGTTGCTGTCGGAGTTAAAATATGAACAGGTTTAGCAGCACCAAGTAGAATTGGACCAATCGTTACATTGCTACCTGATGTTGATTTCAACAAGTTAAATGAAATGTTCGCTGCATCAAGGTTAGGCATAATTAATAAGTTTGCAGAACCTTTGAAACGTGAATTTGGGAATGCAAATTGACGAATATTTTCATCCAGGGCTGCATCAGCATGCATTTCACCTTCAACTTCAAGCTCCGGTGCAATTTCTGACAAAATGTCGAACACCTTACGCATTTTTTGCGCACTTGGGTCTGTTTGATCAGAACCAAAACTTGAGTGAGAAAGTAACGCGACACGTGGAGTAATACCAAAACGACGCACTTCTTCTGCAGCCAAAATAGTCATTTCAGCTAATTGTTCAGCGGTTGGATTACGGTTGATGTAGGTATCCGCAATAAACAAGTTACGATCTTCAAGCATCAGTGCATTTAGCGTAAAGAAGTTATTACGACCTTCTTTTAAACCAATTACATTACTTACGAAGTCTAAATGGATATCGTAGCTTGAGTACGTACCACAAAGCATACCATCAGCAATGCCATGACGAACCAACATAGAAGCAATTAAAGTCGAACGACGACGAGCTTCACGCTGCGCATATTCAGGTGTAACCCCTTTGCGTTGCATGATTTTATAGTAGTCATCAGCAAACTTGTCATAGTCTGGGTTTTTCTCTTGGTCAACGATAGTGATGTTCACACCATCTTCAAGACGTAAACCTAGTTTCTTGATGTTTGCTTCAATAACAGCAGGGCGACCAACCAAAATAGGTTTTGCTAAACCTTCATCTACAGCAATTTGCACTGCACGAAGTACACGTAGATCTTCACCTTCAGCGTATGCAATACGTTTAGGATCCGTTTTCGCTTGTGCAAAAATCGGTTTCATCATAAATGCAGAGTTATATACAAACTCAGACAAACGTTGACGATATGCAGAGAAATCTTGGATTGGGCGTGTAGCAACACCTGAATCCATAGCTGCTTGTGCAATGGCAGGTGCAATTTCAAGAATTAAGCGTTGATCAAGTGGGCGAGGGATTAAGTAATCACGACCAAATGAGGCAGATTTTTCACCATAAGATGCAGCATCTGCTTCAACGTGTGCCATACGTGCAATAGCATGCACACAAGCGATCTTCATCTCTTCATTAATTGTCGTAGCACCAACATCGAGTGCACCACGGAAAATATAAGGGAAGCAAAGCGCGTTGTTTACTTGGTTTGGATAATCTGAGCGACCTGTTGCCATAATTACATCTGAGCGCGCTTCGTGTGCGTGTTCAGGCACAATTTCTGGATCTGGATTGGCAAGGGCAAAGATGATTGGATCTTTGGCCATCACTTTAACCATTTCTTTGGTCAAAATGCCAGCAGCAGAAAGGCCCAAGAACATGTCAGCACCTTCCATGACATCGGCAAGTTGAGTGCCTTCAATGTCTTGTACATATGCTTTTTTAGATTCGTCCAAACCTTCACGTTTAGTGGTCAGTAGGCCGCGTGAGTCCGCAACAATAATGTTTTCTTTCTTTGCACCTAAAGCACAAAGTAGATTTAAACATGAAAGTGCAGCAGCACCAGCACCTGAAGCAATAATTTTGATTTCTTCAATTTTTTTGCCGTTGAGTTGTAAGGCATTTAACAATGCAGAACCAACGATGATTGAAGTACCGTGTTGGTCGTCATGGAACACAGGAATGTTCATGCGTTCACGAAGTTTTTGCTCGATGTAGAAACATTCTGGGGCCTTGATGTCTTCAAGGTTGATACCACCAAAAGTTGGTTCTAAAGCTGCAACGATATCTACGATTTTGTCTGGATCGTTTTCAGCAATTTCGATGTCAAATACATCGACACCAGCGAATTTTTTGAATAGTACGCCTTTACCTTCCATTACAGGTTTAGACGCCAATGGACCGATGTTACCTAAGCCAAGTACGGCTGTACCGTTACTGACTACTGCAACAAGATTACCGCGCGCTGTGTAAAGTGCAGCAGTAGATGGGTCACGTTCAATTTCTAAACAAGGTGCAGCGACACCAGGCGAGTATGCGAGGGCTAAATCGTGTTGGTTGACCAATTGTTTGCTTGGTGTAACGCTGATTTTCCCCGGTGTTGGAAATTCGTGATAATACAAAGCCTGCTGTTTTAAAGATTGATCGTCCATCTGTATCTCGATTGTGTTTTGTTTATCCAGTGGGCCTGGATATGGTTGCTTTATCAGCTTGAATATATCATTAGTTGTCTTATTGGGACAGTCGAACACGTGTGTTTTTCAGACATTCTTATTGGTTCGAGCGACTAACTTAGATTAAGTATGTATAAGTCGGTGCACTAATGTTGTTTTCGAGGAAGATAGTGGCTTCTTCTTGTGGCAGAGGTTTTGAGAATAAATAACCTTGTGCAATATCACAGTCTAAATCTTGCAAATACTGCATTTGTTGTTCTGTTTCAATCCCTTCAGCAACTACTGTCATGCCCATCGCTTTACCCATAGCAATCATGGCGCTGACAATTGCTTGTTGCTTATTTTCTCCAATTTTAGAGACAAAACTACGGTCAATTTTTAAAATATCAATTGGAAAATCAGCTAAATAGGACAGTGAAGAATAACCAGTACCAAAGTCATCCAAAGAGATATTAATTTTACGTTTCTTAATTTCGTCAAGTAAGTTACGTACTGAATCTGAGTTTTCAATTAGTGAAGATTCGGTAATTTCTAATTCCAAACTCGAGCCATCAATTTGATTGTCGTCAATTGCTTGATCCAAATCGTTTAGTAACTGGCCACGACGAATTTGCTGCGCCACAATATTTACTGAAACACAGATGTTGTTATAGCCTAAATTATTCCAGAGACGGATTTGTTTTGCTGTTTTTTGCAGCACAATTCGACCAATATCTGAAATTAAACTGGTTTGTTCAGCAAGCGGAATGAAAAGGCCGGGTGGTATAAGTCCTTTTTCAGGATGATTCCAACGTACTAAAGCTTCAAAACCATAAATATCTTTATTTCTAAAATTAATTTTAGGTTGGTAATAAACCACTAATTCATTGTTTTGAATTGCTTTACGTAAATCGCGTTCAAGGAAGATACCTTGTTCGAGTAGGGCCGTATTTTCATTTGAATAATAACGGATGGTATTACCACCTAAGTTTTTGGCCTCACTGAGTGCTTGTTCTGCACAGTTGTTTAGATAGTCGAGCTGTCGGCCATGTTCGGGGTAGAAAGCTACACCAATAGATAATGTGATCACATGATCTTGCCCGAAAATATTAAAAGGCAGACTGAATGCTTTGGTTAAGCGCTCACAGTGTTCTTGTACCGAAGGTCGAATATGTGACATCTCATATACAATTGCAAAATCATCGCCATTTAGATGGGCAACAAATAGTGCTTCCGCATTGGTTAGGCGTAAACGCTGTGCTACTTGGCGCAATAGTTCATCGCCGCCATTATTGCTGAGATATTCATTTAAAGGGCGGAAACGGTCGATGTTGAGTCGAATAACTGCCAACTGCTTGATGGAATCTTGCTGTGACACTAAATATTGATGTAATTGGTAATTGTAGTAGAAACGATTTGGTAGATCGGTCAGCGTGTCGTAGTTTTCTAAATATGACAGGCGTTGTTCTTGTAGCTTACGTTCGGTTAAGTCGGAGACAATACCTATATAATGGGTGACACGGTTTTGCTCATCGGTAATTGCATTAATGTGCATCCACAATGTTAATTCTTTACCAGATAAGAATTTTTCATGTAATTCACCATCATATTCACCCATTTTAAGTACTTGCTTAATAATGGAATAATGGGTACTACGCTGTGCTGATTTATAATTTGCAGTAATATCAAATAAATGCTTGCCAATAATTTGCTCGTGGCTAAATCCAGTCAGTTGTTCATAGAAAGGATTGACATCAATGTAGCGAAGTTCTTCATTGAGAATAAAGATTCCCTCTGCGGCTTGCTGAAGTACACTTGCAGCTAGTTTTAGGCGTTCTTGTGAAGTACGTTCTTGGTGAATATCACGGCGAATCCCCACCATGCGAAGTGGTTTTTTATTGTTTGGATCACGAGTAATCACACGACCTATATCATGCACCCAGTTCCATTTACCATTGCTGTTTTGAATCCGATACGTTGCTTCATATCGGTCTGTCAGACCACGCAAATGTCTGGTCATTTCTGTTTTGAAATGCATGACATCGTCAGGATGAATGACATGCTGAAGCTGGATTTGATGGTCTTTAGAACTGCGTAAGGATTTTTCATGCTTATGATTGGTCACAGAAATTCTACGTTCTTTGACATTCCAGTCCCAAGGACGTAAGCCTGCAATTTCATGGGCAAGAACAAGGTTTTCTTGTTGGTTTTCTAAGTCCTTGTTCATAGTTTCAATATCAAACGTTCGCTCTTTGACTTTCTGCTCTAACAGTTGATTGCCGAGCTGCAACTGCATTTCGATATCACGTGATTTATTAACTTCGTCCTGTAATTGTTGGCAGAGTTCATCCGTCCATTTGACTTGTTGCTCTGCATTTTCGACTAATAAATTATTTTTCGCGTATAGGGTCGAAACACGACGATGGATACGATAAGAAGTCATTGCACACATTAAAATGACAATAAGGCCAAAATTAATACTGAGATTGAATAAATGATTGGTTTCGTCAAAAAAGAAAAACTGTGCAACTAAATAGGGAACGATAGACGGTAAAAATGCTAAGCAAAAATAATTTAGTTTTTGTGTTAAATAAGTTAGGCCAAAGGTTTGCGTAACAATCAGGAGGAGGGCTGAAAGTGTTAAGGCTTGAATCGGTTGAAAATTTTCATTGTTAGAGGGTAGGTAATAAAAGATTAAAAAGATCCCGCTTGCGATGAGCGTACCTACAGAAAAGCATTGAAATTGTAACCAGCGATGTGCAATTTGCAGCGAATATTGTCCTGGTTTGAAATAAACCGTACTGATCATCCAGCAAAGGCTGACGAAAACTTCAGTGAAAATGAACCAAATGCTGAAATAAAAAGATTGATGAGTAAAATAAACTTGGTAAATAGCGAATATATAAAGACAAATAATAAGGATGCTAACCAAAAAATAGCGGCTATGGCGAAGCGTGTTCGCAATTTGTGCAGCATGATTGTGCTGCTTAATATATTCATCTTGATTATATGTCATGAATATAAGCACCTTGCCCCAAGTACATCAAAACCATCATTGTATTTGTAGTATTCCAGCAACTATTTGTTTATTCAGGTAACTGTTGATTCATTTTTATTAAATCTAGGTTAATTGCGTTACAAAAAAAATGCAATGCACTGCAGAACTAAATATTAACTATCTGATGAACTCTTCAGTTAAAAAAAATTAAACCAACTTATAATTTAGAATTGATAATGCAACAACAGGTGCAGTTTCGGTACGTAAAACACGCTGACCAATGCACCAATTCACAAATCCTTTTTGATTTGAAGCTGCTATTTCTGCTTCACTTAAGCCGCCTTCAGGCCCGATTAGTAAAGCTATATCATGTGTCGCCTTAGTGAGTACATCAGCTTCATCTTTGTTTGGTGCCAGTACTAGTCGAGTTTCTGGTAATTCAGTTTCCAGCCATTTTTCTAGACTCATTGGTGGTAAAATTTGCGGTACGATGTTTAAACCACATTGTTCACAGGCCGCCACGGCAATACCTTGCCAGTGATCTAATTTTTTTTGATCGCGGTCATATTTGAGACGCATTTCACAGCGCTCAGAAGTCAAAAGCTGGATATTGGAAACACCGAGTTCAACAGCTTTTTGAATCGCATAATCCATACGATCCCCCTTACTCATGACTTGGCCTAGTAATGTACGAATTGCAGACGTACGATTATTTGGGTTAAAGTCGGAAATCTGCACAACAGCAGATTTTTTAGCGACTTCAATGAGTTCTGCTTGGTATTCACCACCTTGTCCATTAAACAAGATGGCTTGTTCACCCACTTGCGCACGTAATACTTTTACCCAGTGATGAAACACTGTTTCAGTTAATTCAACAGAAGTATTTTCGGCTAAATCAGCTTCAATAAAAAAACGGGGCATACTGCATTACTCGTAAATGGGTGAAATCTATGACTTATGCTAAACCGAGGTCTAGAACAAGTTGACGTGTTGGATTAGTTGTATTCATGGTGTAGAAGTGCAAGCTTGGTGCGCCACCGGCAATCAGGCGTTCGCAAAGTTTCACAATCACTTCATGACCAAAGGCTTTGATCGATTCAGTGTCATCGCCATAAGTCGCCAACTGCTTACGAATCCAACGTGGAATCTCTGCACCTGTACCATCAGCAAAACGAATTAAATTACTTGCATTGGTAATTGGCATAATGCCCGGAGCAACAGGAATATTTACACCTTCTTTTTGAATGCGTTCCACAAAGTAGAAGTATGCATCTGGATTGAAGAAGAACTGTGTAAGTGCTGCATTCGCGCCTGCATTGGCTTTGTCGCAGAAACGCTTGATGTCTAGATCAAAACTATCTGCTTGCGGATGCATTTCTGGGTAAGCAGCAACTTCAATTTTGAAGTGATCACCTGAATGTTCACGGATGAAACGCACAAGGTCGGTTGCGTATGGCAATTCACCTAAGCCAACTTGGCCTGAAGGTAAGTCACCGCGAAGTGCTACAATACGGTCAATGCCTTGTGATTTATATAAATCTAGCAATTCTGCAATACGTGCTTTGCTGTCACCAATACAAGAGAGGTGAGGCGCAACTGGTGTGCCTTTACCGTTGAAATCATTCAATGTAGACAAAGTACGTTCACGGGTAGAACCGCCTGCACCGTAAGTTACAGAGAAAAATTCAGGATTAAGTAGCTGAAGTTCTTGGTGTACAGCTTTAAGTTTTTCCGCACCAGCATCAGTTTTGGTTGGAAAGAACTCAAAGGAAATGGGTATATTTTTGCTCATTTCAAATCCTTGTTATAAATATTTAATTTTTTACCCTCTCCCTGACCTCTCCCAGAGGGAGAGGAGAATTCATTGCGGAATGATGCAGGGGAGCAAGCTAACTTTCTTCAAAAGATGAAAGTGAATTCATAAATGAAGATGTTCTGCGGTCACCCTCTCCCTCTGGGAGAGGGGTGGGGTGAGGGCTAATTAATATTTATAAGCCTCAGCTTTGAAAGGACCTTCAACTTGAACACCAAGGTAATCAGCTTGTTCTTGAGTTAACGTTGTCAATACACCGCCAAAACCAGCAACCATTGCAGCAGCAACTTCTTCATCTAATTTTTTAGGAATAAGTTCTACGCGAATTGCCGCTTGTTTTTGATCTTCAGGAAGATCAGCAAATTTCTCAGCGAACAAGTGCATTTGCCCCAATACTTGGTTAGCAAAAGAACCATCCATAATACGTGATGGGTGGCCAGTTGCATTACCAAGGTTTACTAAACGACCTTCTGAAAGAAGGATGAGGTAATCGTTTTCATTTTCAGAACGATAAACTTGGTGAACTTGAGGCTTAACTTCAACCCACTTGTAACCACGTAAGTAGTTAGTATCAATTTCAGTGTCAAAGTGACCGATGTTACAAACCACAGCACCCGCTTTTAATGAATCAAGCATTGCTGCGTCACATACGTGGTAGTTACCAGTTGTTGTTACGATCAAGTCAGTGTTTTGAAGAAGATCAAGGTTGATGTCTTCTTTCTTGCCCGTTTGTACGCCGTTTTTGTATGGAGCAACAACTTCATAACCGTCCATGCATGCTTGCATTGCGCAGATTGGATCAACTTCAGTTACACGTACAATCATGCCTTCTTGACGAAGTGATTGAGCTGAACCTTTACCAACGTCACCATAACCAATAACAAGCGCACGACGGCCAGATAAAAGCATATCTGTACCACGTTTGATTGCATCGTTTAGTGAGTGACGGCAACCGTATTTGTTGTCGTTTTTAGATTTAGTTACTGAATCATTTACGTTGATCGCAGGAACTTTTAATGTACCGTCACGGTGCATTTCGTAAAGACGTTGAACACCTGTCGTTGTTTCTTCAGTAATACCGTGAATTTTAGCAATCACTTCAGGGTATTTTTCGTGAACAAGTGCAGTTAAGTCACCGCCATCGTCCAGAATCATGTTGGCATCCCAAGGCGTACCATTCACATTAATTTGCTGTTCAAGACACCACATGTATTCTTCTTCAGTTTCGCCTTTCCAAGCAAATACAGGAATACCCGCAGCAGCAATAGCAGCAGCGGCATGGTCTTGAGTAGAGAAGATGTTACAAGATGTCCAACGAACTTCAGCGCCTAATTCAACTAAAGTTTCAATTAAAACCGCAGTTTGGATTGTCATGTGGATACAACCCAAAATTTTAGCGCCAGCAAGTGGTTTAGCGGCAGCATAACGCTTACGCAAGCCAATTAGAGCTGGCATTTCAGCTTCTGCAAGTTTGATTTCTTTACGGCCGTAGTCAGCAAGTGAAATATCGGCAACTTTGTAATCTGTAAATGAAGCATTAACCGCGTTCATCACGATCTCCTTAATAAAAACAATTGATCATTCAGTTCGCGGATGCCGTTGTTGATTCAAAAGAGCTTTGAACCGAATCGTCGAGCCTAGCGATTTCACATTTATGTGTCTGTGAAAAAGTCGCAGCATCCCTCGACTAGCGAAGTATTGTACTTGGAAAGTTAGGAGTGGGAAAGAGAGAGCGAGGACTTTGGTTGAATATTTGCACAGTGAGAAATAATTTTACTATACCTTTAATGTATAGCTCTGATACCTATAAAGTGCCCAAAAAATATTCAAATTTGCTTATGCTTGATTATCCATAGGATAAAGATGAGAGAAACGATGAAAAAGTTTATTCAGCTAGGTGCCGTGACATTGGCATTGACGACTAGTCAAATGACTTTGGCTGACTGGGTCAAAGATGCTGCACAAGCGGCAGAGGTAAAAACGATTCAGCTACGTCAGCATATTCATCAATATCCTGAACTGGGCAATATGGAAGTCAACACATCTAAGCTCGTGCAAAAGGAGTTAAAAGCCTATGGTATTCAGGTAAAAACAGGATTTGCTAAAACGGGTGTTATTGGCATTCTAAAAGGTGGTAAACCCGGCCCAGTCATGGCATTACGTGCTGATATGGATGCATTGCCTATGCAAGAAAAGACCAATTTGAGTTTTGCCAGTAAGGTCAAAGCAATCTATCAAGGTAAAGAAAGTCCTGTTATGCACGGCTGTGGTCATGACGCGCATACAGCAATACTTTTAGGGGCAGCAAAGGTGTTGGCGCAACATAAAGATCAGATTGCTGGAACCGTCGTTTTTGTGTTCCAGCCAGCGGAGGAAGGCGGTGCAGATATTGATAATTTTAGTGAAGGTCATTTGATTGGTTCACGTAAAATGATTAGTGATGGAGCGTTTAAAGACCTTCAGCCCGAAGTGATTTTTGGTTTGCATGTGATTGCAGGTATACCAAGTGGGCATTTACATTATAAAACTGGTGCTATTCTTAACAGTGCGGATAATTTGAAAATTACTGTCAACGGTCAGCAGGTACATGGTTCTATGCCATGGGCGGGACGTGATCCGATTGTGGCTTCTGCACAGATGATTAATAATTTACAAACTGTGGTGAGTCGTCGTAGTGATTTAACTCAGGGCATGGGTGTAGTCAGTATTGGGCAGATTCAGGCGGGTACTGCTGGTAATATTATTCCTGAACAGGTTTCAATGCTGGGCACGATTCGTTCAAATAATGAACAGGTACGTGATAATATCCTCAAGACCATTCCACAAGTGGTCGAGCACACTGCTGCTGCTAATGATGTGAAAGCCAAGGTGGAAATAGCGACTTATGCGCCGGTGACCATGAATGATGAAACTTTAACTGAGGTGATGGTGCCGACCTTAAAGCAGGCAGCAAATGGTAATGTCAAAATTTTAAATAATAATGCGAGTGCCAGTGAAGATTTTGCTTACTATGGCAAATTGATGCCATCGTTATTTGTATTTTTGGGAGCTACTCCAGCCAATCAGGATATGAGTAAAGCAGCGCCAAACCATAGCCCATTTTTTATTGTGGATGATGCGACCTTAAAAACGGGTGTAGAAAGTCATGTACGCTTTATTTTGGATTATCCAAATGTGGCAAGTCAGGTGCAAACGGCATGGAAAAATAAAGCTTTAAAGAAATAAAAAAGTAGTCAAAAAAATGAATAAAAAGCCCATCAATTGACGGGCTTTTTACTTTGAAATTTAAGCTTCTGGTTGCTCTAAGGTATTGGCTTTTTCTGTCCAGTAATCTGCTTTATCTTCATCGGCATCAATGCCTAAGCCGTTGGCATAAATAAAAGCTAAATCACGCATGGCTTGAACCTCACCTAATTTTGCAGATTGCTCCACCAGTTCAATCGACTTTGTTACATCTTTTTCTACTACATCACCACGACGGAAAAAGTTTGCCAATTCTAAAATCGCAGCAGGGTGATTATGTTTAGCTGCTTGTTCTAACCAACGATGCGCATGTTCAAAATAAGCTTTAGATTCTTCAGGATCTTCTTCTTGCATATCTTTCGCATAGACTGCATAACCTTCACCCAACCAATACATAGCCTCAACATGACCGAGTTGTGCAGCTTTGAGTGCCCATTCTTCTGCAAGCTCAACATGCTCATCATTTTCACTTTGCATATAAATTTCAGCAAGTTCAAATTGAGCATCTTTGTTGCCCGCCATTGCGCGGTTATATAAAGCAGGAGAGATCGAAAGTTCAGACATATGAAATCCAAAAGAGCAGAATAGATATAGCCTAATGGGTTGGTATGAAAAAAGCCAATCCGAAGATTGGCTTTTCACACGTGTAGGATGTATCGAAAACGATTATTGGTAATTAAACGAGCAACATGCCGTAGCTAAAAATCGCAATAACCGCTAAACCACCAATATATTTCCAAAAGTATGCTGGGAAATAACTAATACATAAGCCAACACTTAATGCAGCAATCGTCAACGCGCCAAACCAATAACTGATGTTATTACTTGGTGTTCCTAGGGAAAGACAAATGAGTAAAGTGACAATGAGTAAACACCAACCAACCAAAGTCGCTAGGCGTGTTTGCCCTAAAGATAATTCTTTACTAAAAAATTGCTTTTGATGTTTTGACATACTGCTGGCCAGTGCAAAAAAACCTAAACAGCTTAAAGACCAAATGCATAAGAAGAAGATCATCCTTTCAACTCCTGTGTAACACGTGCTTTTTTAGTAGGGAGTCCTTTATGATTTTTGACTTTATAGAACGAATAGGCAAATAAAACAGCCAACAACCACATCGCGATATCAAAGGATGCAATCATCCACTGACCATGTGCGACGGTGTTCCAAAGTGGCTGGCCGCCAGTCATAAAGTTCACAATTGGTAGCAGTGCATAAAGTGCCGAAGCAACCGCTAAAAGTTCTAACCAGGCCTGACGATGTGTACGGAACATCGGATAAATGAACGTGATTAGCCAGACAATAAAGAAGCTACGAATTTCCCAATTTGAACGCATTTCCATGCTGGTAGGGATAAAACGGTTAGCATAGAAGAATGCTGCACAGGCAATTGGAAGACCAATAATGGCAGCAATATTAGTTACTTCTACAGTACGGTAACCAAATGATTTATAGCCTTGCTTTTGCTGCTGTGGTGCTCGTTTCACACACCATAAGATGAGACCTGTTGCGACCATTAACGTACCAACAATGCCTGAAATAAATAATAACCAACGAAGCACAAGATCTACACCTCGTGCTTCATGTAAGGTGGTAACGACATTGTAGATACCCATGGGTACCGATGGATTTTTCAGTTTGGCACTTTCGTCAGTAAGGTCTTTACCGCTAACACCATCAAACTGTTTGCTCACATATACGTTACGATATGCCACGCTTTCGCCATGAAGCGCACGCAGTTCGATTTTGGCTTGATCAGTATTTGGCGCAATAATGCTGATTGTGCTAATTGGATTGGTTTTCCATTCCTTTTGTACTGCCACCACAATTGGCGCTAAATCTGTCAATGGTGCAGCTACAGCTGGTTTATCATCACGTTTTTTACGCTCGCCGCGTACTTCACTACGATTTTGCTGATCGGCATGATTTCCACGGGCTTGTTGTATTCCACCTTGCGTAGGAGATTCTGATTTTGCAGCACGTTCAGGACTTCCACTACGCTCTGAACGTTCATTTTGATTGTTAGCTTGTTCTGATTTTTTTTCTTCAACTAAAGCACGGTTTTGTTCTTGTAAAAATTGGCCACGGTTATCGTAGATCCGTTCAATACCCCACGGCATAATGGTAAAAAGCAGAAGTAAAAGACCGCTAAATGTAATCATGATATGGAATGGAAGCGCGAAAACAGCTGTCGCATTATGTGCATCAAGCCATGAGCGTTGACCTTTACCTGAGCGGAAGGTAAAGAAATCTTTAAAAATCTTTTTATGAGTGATCACACCACTAATAATTGCAACAAGCATCAATAAGGTTGCAATGCCCACGAACCAACGTGTCCATATACGTGGCATGCCATACAGTTCGAAATGAAAACGATAGAGGAAACTACCGCCTCGAGTTTCACGTGGTTTTAGTACTTCACCCGTCGCGCTATCGATATAAATTTGTTTACCACCACGACGTGCACGAGGGTCTTCACCCTGTTCGCGTACAGTAACTAAAGTGGCATTTTGTCGCGTGTTTGGCAGTAAAATATTCCAAGCGCCAGCATTTGGATGGTTTTGCTGTAAATAATTTAAAGCGACCTGTGTTTGCTGTATTTGCGAACTTGCTGGAACAGATTGATGAACTTCAGGTGTCATCCACACTGTAATTTCATTTTTGAAGAAACTTAGTGTTCCAGTCAAAAAGATTGCATAGAGCAACCAACCTAAAATTAGGCTCGCCCATGTATGTAGCCAAGACATTGATTGGCGTGGGCCTTCAGTTTTTGCATCTATGCGCATATTAACTTCCTAGCATTTTATAAATGATGTACAAGCACAGCGTTGGAATAACAATGCCTAATGTAGCTTTGCTGGTTTTATTCACCATAAATACCCAAATAAATGCACATGCCCACAGTAAAAAAGCGATTAGAGTGGCGCTCATGGCAGCACTGCCGCGGTCTTCTTGAAAATAATCTGCGATGACGATTGCTGACAGCATGGCCAATACATAACCACCAATCATGGCTAAGGCAAAGCGATAGAAAATCATCAAGCGATAGACGAGGAGGGAGGGTGCGGATTTGATTTTTGAAGGTGCAGAATTTGTAACTTGCGTCACAACAGCTTCAGGCGGTGAGCTATTTATCATCGTCTAAATTACAAGGAAATTTATGAAAGTTAATCTAAATGATAACAATTATTATTAAGTATTAGAATACTTGTAGGATGTATATTTTTATTTTATTCAATATTTTAGAAAATGTTGAAGAAGCTACTCAACATGAAAAGAGGGAATTGTCTTAAAAAATAGGCAAAAAAATAGCGGCCTAAGCCGCTACTTCTTCATAGGTTAAAACCTAAAATTATTGCTCTTGCTGAATACCTGCAACTTTCCAGTCTTCATTTGAACCAGCAGGTTTAACAAAATGCCAAACTTCTGCGAAAGGTTGTGGAAGGCTGTTTAAGTCTTCGCTTACAGTACCTGTAAAGCGAACGCTAACAACATATTGACCATTTTCTGTCGCAGAATCTGCAACCATAGCATTTAAGTTTGAAAACTCAGCTACGTCTTCATCTTTATTTGCCATGATGTCGTTATACATCGACTGGTAAAGGTCTGGAGTTAAGTAGCGTTGAATTTCAGCAATATTACTTGCTGTATTCATTGATTGAATGTGGTTAAAGCGCTGACGAGCTACACGTAAGAATGTTGCAGGTTCAGTACCATCCGGTAATTGATTACCCGAATTCGTATACGCACCACCAGCAAAAGGAGCATTCGTTTGCGGTGCATTTGACGCAGTTGAACCACCTACAGATTGACCAAAAATATTAGTGCTATCGTTACCTGCACGTGGAACAGCATTTTGCTGGCCAAACGGTGCGTTATTCGCACCGCTGTTAGGCGCATACGGGTTTGAATTAGCGGCTAGTTTTTTTTTTGCGCCCATCTTACGGAAAATGAAGAAGGCTGCTGCAGCTGCAAGTAAGATCCAAATCCAGCTTGGAATACCGCCTTTTTCTTCCTGTTGTTGAGCTTGCGCTTCAGATGCTGCTTGACCGTTGTTGTCATCAGCAAGAGCGTTTGCAGCTACAGCACCAATTGCCGCACCAGCAACACCGGCAGCAACCATACCGCCAACATTTGAACCAGATTTAGCAGGTGCTGTTGCAGGAGCAACAGGTTGTTGAGCTGGAGCAGATTGACGAGGTTGTTGATAAGACTGAGCAGGAGCTGCCTGACGGCTCATACCATGGCTTTTACCGCCACCGGCACGCTTAGCTTCTGCAATTGGAGCTACCAAAAGGGCTGCTGTTAAAAGAGCAGTCATCAAACCACGCTGTCGAACTTCCATCAAATTTTCCTATATAAAGTTTGAATTGCCCTGTATTTATGCAGTCATTTGGCATTAATTTCAATAGAACATGCGTAAAAACTTGGAAAAATCATCAAAATAAATCAAAAATAAACCTAAGTCTCATCACACAAGGTCATGGCCTGACTTAGGGCTTCATGTAAACGAGCGACCGAAATAATTTGTACACCCGGAATTGGTTTCTGGGGGGCATTGCCACGCGGTAAAATAATATATTTAAAACCGTGTTTGATGGCTTCTTTCAACCGCTCTTGGCCATTGGGTACGGGGCGAATTTCACCAGATAAACCAACTTCACCAAAAACTGCGAGATGCTGAGGTAAGGCTTTACCCCGTAAGCTAGAGGCACAAGCCAGTAGGACAGCAAGGTCAGAACCCGTTTCAGTAATTTTAAGACCACCAACCACATTGACATATACATCTTGTCCAGCGGTTTGTACGCCTCCATGACGATGCATCACTGCCAACAGCATATTCAAACGGTTCTGCTCAAGACCTAAGGCGACACGGCGTGGTTGTCCATGAGCATCATCGACCAAAGCCTGAACTTCGACCAACAGTGGGCGGGTGCCTTCACGACTGATCATTACAATTGAGCCGGGAATCGCTTCGTCATAACGACTGAGGAAAATGGCCGAAGGATTTGAAACTTCACGTAGACCTTTATCGGTCATGCCAAATACGCCCAGTTCATTGACTGCACCAAAACGGTTTTTAACTGCCCGAATCATACGGAAGCGAGAATCGGACTGGCCTTCAAAATACAGAACACAATCGACCATGTGCTCGAGTACCCTTGGGCCAGCTAAAGAACCTTCTTTAGTTACATGACCGACAATAAAGAGTGACGTCCCGCTATTCTTCGCAAAACGTGTCAGCAATGCCGCAGATTCACGGATTTGAGAAACGCCACCAGGTGCTGATTGCAACGTTTCGGTATACAGGGTTTGAATAGAGTCTAAGATCGCAACAGCAGGGCGTTCTTGGGCTAAAATTTCACAAATCCGCTCAACGCATGTTTCTGCCATGACTTTAAGTTGATCTGTGGGCAGGTCGAGTCGTTGAGCACGTAATGCAACTTGAGAAAGTGATTCCTCACCAGTGACATATAAGGCTGAACTTTTGCTTGCAGCCATATGCGTAGCGGTTTGTAATAAAATAGTCGACTTACCAATACCAGGGTCACCGCCAATTAAAACTACGGAGCCTGTGACTAAACCGCCACCAAGTACGCGGTCAAACTCACCTATACCTGTAGCTAAGCGTGATTCTGTTGAAACAGACACTTGATTTAACGTAGTGACTGCTGCCGCTTGGCCAGCATAGCCGCCACCCATTTTCGGTTGGGCACGATGAGTTACCACAGGAGCAATACTGACTTCGTTTAGTGAATTCCATTCACCACATTCAGAACATTGACCGGCCCATTTTGTATGGTCGGCACCACATTGTTCGCAACGATAGACACTTTTTGCTTTAGCCATAGGAATACATACATCAACTCAAATTGAGTCACAGCATAGCGGTGAATGCACAAAAAAACCAAGACCTTAACTTGAAAAAAATGCTTTCACGACAAGTCACGACGTTTAATTGCAGAGACTTATACATTCATCAAGTGCAACGTTTATAATGCTAAAACCTTCTAAATGAAATGGAACAACGCATGCCACTTTTAGTGAAACACATTGATGAGATTGCACGTGAAAAAAATCGTGATGTGCTGTTTGTACATTTTGAAGAATATGATCATGAACATCAGGAAAATAACCATGCACGTAATGCGTTATTTGAATGGTTAGATTTACAAAATATTGAATATTTTCCTTGTATGGGGCTTGCAGGTGAGGCTTTGCTCGTCAGCTATAGTGGGGATATTTATGTGGATGTTCCATTTGATGTGAATAATCCCGCGTTTCGTACTTTGAGTGAATATCTTGAAGATGAACAAGGCAATATGAAAATTGATGGTGTGTTGTTCTATTCACTCTCTTTGGAGCTCGCTTTAGAAATTGAAGCGGATCGTGCAAATGATGAATTTGATGACGAAGGCTTTGAAATGGAATATGACGAAGACGAGTTTGGTGATCAATTTGGTGAAGGCTTTGTTGAAAATATAGATTCACGACCAGAAGATTTAAGCAAGAGAAGCTTAAAAAAACCAAATGATGATGCGGATGATCAACTTGATGATGGGCCTATTGGGACAATTCAATAAATAACTAAACGGTATATAAATAAAAAAAGCCACGATATCCGTGGCTTTTTTTATTAAGAATTAATACAGTTCGCCTGACTTTCGACGTGCAATAAAGTCTTTCGACTCTTTCACGATCACCCCAGACAGCAGTAGCAGGCCGATCAAGTTTGGAATCGCCATCAAACCGTTGAATGTGTCTGCGAACAGCCAGACCAGATCCAGTGTTGCTACACAGCCAATAAATACTGAAGCGATATAAATGATGCGATAAGGGAATACAAATTTTTCACCGAGCAGATAGGTGGCACATTTTTCGCCGTAGTAGCTCCAGCCCAAAATGGTAGAATAGGCGAAGAAGATAATACCGAAGGTCACGATCCAGCCACCGACACCTGGCAGCAGTTTGTTAAATGTAGAAACGGTCAGAACAGCACCGGTTTGTCCACCAAAATCACTGCCGGCCATGATGAAGCCCATTACCAGGACAATACCCGTAATCGAACAGACAATAATTGTGTCAATAAAAGTTCCGGTCATGGACACCAGACCTTGACGTGCAGGATGATCGGTTTTTGCAGCAGCAGCGGCAATCGGTGCCGAACCCATACCAGCTTCATTCGAGAAGACACCACGCGCGACACCATAACGAATCGCCGCACCAATCGCACCACCTACAGCAGCTTCACCAGTAAAGGCATAGGTGAAAATCATTTTCAGTGCAGGGCCCACTAAATCGAGATGGGTGAAAATAATGATCAGACCGCCCGCCACATAACCAATCGCCATAATTGGAACGATGAAAGAGGCCGCCCTAGAAATCCACTTAATCCCGCCCAGAATCACTAGTGCCGAAAATGCAGTAATCACGATACCTGTAACCCAGGTTTCCAGACCGAAACCATTTTCTACCGCGAGTGCAACAGTGTTGGACTGAACTGAACTACCAATTCCGAAAGATGCGACAGCGCCAAAGAATGCAAAGATCAGCGCCAGCCATTTCCATTTCAGGCCACGCTCGATGTAATACATTGGACCGCCAGACATTTCACCGCGTTCATTTTTAACTCGGTATTTGACGGCCAGTACACCTTCGCCATATTTGGTTGCCATTCCGAACAGGGCAGTCATCCACATCCAGAATACGGCCCCTGGGCCACCCAGTACACAGGCAGTTGCGACACCGGCAATATTACCGGTACCGATGGTAGCTGACAGTGCGGTCATGAGTGAGCCAAACTGGGAAATATCACCTTCATGCGAAGGGTGTTTGCCAAAAACCTGTTTAAAGGCCAGTGGCAACATGCGGAACTGCCAGAACAGCAGGCGGAAAGTCAGGAATATACCGGTACCGACAATGAGAACCAGCATATATGGGCCCCAGACCCAGCCACTGACGGTTTCCATGATGCTTTGTAAATTTTGCATAAATTTCTTCTTATTTATCCGTGTCAGCTTTATTTGAGATGTTGATTGAAAAGCAATTTCTATGCCATGCGCGCTCATCCTAAATGCGAATATTGGCGGATTTGTATTCTATTTTTTACATAGTTTCAGCACTTTGACAAGAAAAATCCTGTATTCATTACGCCTTAAAACCAAGACTAAAGATAAATGAATATTGATATAAGAAAAATAAATTAATTTGCAAGATTAGTTGGAAAATACAAATGATGCGAATTTTCTTTTTGTATTCCGGGTTTTTTACGTTAATTTGTCGCCAATGGAACGCGAAGTTGAATTAACAATATGTCTAACGAAATTCATGGATCGCCAGAAACAAGTGGTGATTTGAAACGAAGCTTGTCCAACCGACACCTACAATTAATTGCAATTGGTGGTGCGATTGGTACAGGTTTATTTATGGGGTCAGGAAAGACCATCAGTTTAGCTGGCCCTTCCATTTTAATTATTTACATGATTATTGGTTTCATGGTTTTTCTCGTCATGCGTGCATTGGGCGAGTTATTACTATCAAACCTTGCGTATAAATCATTTATCGATTTTGCGACCGATTTAATTGGCCCTTGGGCAGGTTATTTCGTGGGGTGGACCTATTGGTTATGTTGGATCACGATTGGTATCGCAGATTTATCAGCCATTATTTATTACTTACAGTTCTTTAATGGGGGTAACCCGTTCTCGCCAGAAGAAGGGGTGATGATCAGTATTGCCGCCATTGTCTTTATCATGGGCTTGAACCTCGTTACTGTGAAACTCTTTGGTGAGTTGGAGTTTTGGTTTGCCTTAATTAAGATCATTGCGATTGTGGTATTGATTGGTGTTGGTTTGTGGATGATTTTCACGGGCTTTACATCGACTGCGGGCGATGTTGCATCATTTAATCATTTATGGTCGCATGGCGGGATCTTCCCAACAGGGGTAACAGGCTTCTTAGCTGGCTTCCAAATTGCTATTTTCGCCTTTGTCGGGGTGGAATTGGTGGGTACAACTGCTGCTGAAACCAAAGACCCAGAGCATAACTTGCCTAAAGCAGTGAACTCGATTCCAATTCGTATCATTATTTTCTATGTGCTTGCACTGGTGATTGTAATGTCTGTTACGCCTTGGAATAAGATTGATCCAAGCATTTCTCCTTTCGTGAATTTGTTTAGCCAAGCGGGTATTGCTGCTGCAGCCATTATTATGAATTTGGTGGTGTTATCTTCAGTAATGTCATCAATGAATAGTGGTGTGTTCTCTACATCGCGCATGTTGTTTGGTTTGTCTCGTGAAGAGCAAGGCCCGAAAGCGTTTGGTCACTTAAATAAACGTGCTGTTCCAGCAAATGCGTTGTATTTCTCAGCAGTGTGTTTACTACTCGGTGCTGCATTACAGTACTTTGTACCTAACACGGTTGAAGCATTTACTTTGGCAACCACACTTTCAACGATTTTATTTATCTGTGTGTGGCTCATGATTATCTGGAGCTATATCGTTTACTATAAAACACGCCCAGAATTACATGCTAAATCAACATTTAAACTTCCTGGCGGTTTGTTTACGTGTTGGATCGTGATTATCTTCTTTATTGGTATGATTTACGTGCTATCCCTTGAAGCGGATACCATGAAAGCATTAATGGTCAGCCCAATTTGGTTTGTCGTCTTATTGATTGGTTATTTTTGTTTCTATAAGCCGAAGCATAAATAAGTCTAAATAATACTGATGAAATGAAAAAACTGCTCCTTAGGGAGCAGTTTTTTTATGCGAATTTTTCACTACAAGGCTGATTTTTTACATGACCCAATGTGACCTTTATGGGTTGAATCCTTACCACCAATTTAATGTTTGATGGATAAAAACAGCTGAAATCGATTGATGTTAGAGAACATTTATCGGACTATGAATAGTTTACAAATTGATAAGCGATGTCAGTAAAATCAATGTTTTTGAGGCACAATTGCAAAGTAGATTTTTTGAGATGAGCGATAAAAATACAAAAATGCTTAAAATTAGTACAGGGTGCAAATAAGCCATCTAGGAATTACAGGGCTTTTCTTTTATCCGCGTGTTGATCACGTTATACTCGGAAAAATCTTTTCATTAGGTACGATTATGTATCGCTTTATGAATTATAAAATGATCGTGCTGATCAGCAGTGTTTTACTGACTGCATGTGGACAGTCTGGTGCATTACATTTGCCTTCTGATGGCAATGCAGATAAACGAGCAAAATATTTGATTTATCCAGATACGCCTGCACAGCAAAAGCAGGATAAGGAAACGACAACTGCACCTGCTGAAGCGTCTAATTCAAACCCAACACCTTAATGCTTTTTTAGAAAGGATACCTCCATGAGTTTCACCCGTATTAATGGGGTATTGCATGCAGAGCAATGTTCATTACAACAACTTGCGCAGCAATACGGCACACCACTATATGTTTACTCAAAAGCGACTTTTGAAAAGCATTATTTAGATATGGATCGTGCATTTAGCTTTATCGATCATCAAATTTGTTTTGCGGTAAAGTCTAACTCAAATATTGCGGTGTTAAACGTGCTTGCCAAGCAGGGTGCTGGTTTTGATATTGTAACTGGCGGAGAATTAGCGCGAGTATTAAAAGCGGGCGGCGATGCGTCAAAAATCGTATTATCTGGCTTGGGCAAAACTGAAGCAGATATTCAAAAAGCATTAGAAGTTGGCATTGCTTGCTTCAACGTTGAATCTTATGCTGAACTGGATCGTATCCAAAAAGTTGCGGCAGGATTAGGTAAAAAAGCACCGATTTCATTACGTGTAAACCCAGATGTTGATGCTAAAACGCATCCATATATTTCAACTGGCTTGAAAGAAAATAAATTTGGTATTCCTTCAGATTCAGTATTTGAAACTTATCAATATGCTGCATCTTTGCCGAATCTTGAAATAGTCGGTATTGATTGTCACATCGGTTCGCAGTTGACCGAAACACAGCCTTTTGTAGATGCGCTTGATCGTGTCATTGTGATGATCAATAAACTCAAAGAATTTGGCATTGAGTTGAAGCATATCGACATTGGTGGTGGTTTGGGTGTGACTTATAAAGATGAAGTTCCGCCTACAGTTGAAGAATATGCCAACGCGATGCGCCCAGCTTTAGAAAAATTGGGACTAAAAGTGTATATGGAGCCGGGTCGTAGCATTTCTGCTAATGCAGGTGTGTTGTTGACTAAAGTTGATTTACTTAAACCAACCAATCACCGTAACTTTGCCATTATTGATGCAGCAATGAATGATTTAATTCGCCCTGCATTGTATGAAGCATGGATGGACATTCAAGAAGTGACTCCACGTAACGATGTTGAAAAACAACAATGGGATGTCGTTGGTGCAATCTGTGAAACAGGTGATTTCTTAGGGAAAGAGCGAGAGCTAGCACTGAAAGAAAATGATGTACTGGCAGTATTGGGTGCTGGTGCATACGGTTTTGTTATGAGCTCTAATTATAACAGTCGTGGTCGTGCGGCAGAAGTGATGGTAGATGCTGACCAAGCACACTTAATTCGTGAACGTGAAACGATTGAGTCGCTCTGGGAACGTGAAAGCCTGTTGCCATAAGGAGTAAATCAGATGTTATTAGAATTTACGAAAATGCATGGCCTGGGCAATGATTTCATGGTGGTTGATTTAATCAGCCAACGTGCATACCTCGACACAGTGACCATCCAACGTTTAGCAGATCGTCATTTTGGTATTGGTTTCGATCAACTTTTAATTGTAGAACCACCCGATTTACCGAATGTTGATTTTAAATATCGCATTTTTAATGCTGATGGCTCTGAAGTAGAACAATGTGGCAATGGCGTACGCTGTTTTGCGCGTTTTGTCCATGAACGTCAGTTAACCACAAAATCCAAAATTAAAGTGCAAACCAAATCAGGAATTGTAGAGCCTGAATTGGGTGCAAATGGTTGGGTGCGTGTGAATATGGGCTATCCAAAATTCTTACCGCACGAAATTCCATTTTTGGCAGACGAGCCTGAAAACTTGTATGACATTGCACTGGAAAATAATCAGCAATTGACTATTGATGTCGTGAATATGGGTAATCCTCATGCTGTGACGATAGTCCCTGATGTGATTACCGCTGATGTTGCGATGATTGGGCCACAAGTTGAATCACATGAGCGTTTCCCACAACGTGTGAATGCAGGTTTTATGCAAATCATCAACGAAAAGCAAGCACGTTTACGTGTGTTTGAGCGTGGTGTGGGCGAAACCTTAGCTTGTGGTACAGGCGCTTGTGCCGCAGCTGTGTCTGGTATGCGTCGTGGTTTATTGGCAAATTCAGTGGAAATTGAATTGGCTGGCGGTAAATTGCAAATTGAATGGAAAGAAGGAGAGGTAGTCTGGATGACTGGCCCAACCGCAACTGTTTACGAAGGACGCTTAGACTTAAGTTACTTCCAAGGTTAAAATGAAAGCCCTGATTTATTCAGGGCTTTTTTATAGCGGTATTTGATACATCAGCAATAAAAATAATTCAAAAATACAATCAAAAAATAGGACTGACCATGGATACAATAAAAGAAGAAATATTAGAAAGTCTATTTGCGAAGGCTGTACATGAACCTGCTTATCGGCCTGAATTTTTGCAGCAACTTTTGGCTGCGAATGTGTATTGTGTTGGACATACAGATCGAAATGATACCGCCATAGACATACAAGAGCGTCATTTATCTACTGGTTCAAATATCCAACTCAAAAGTTGGGATGATGACGAATATACCAGTGTGCTTCCATTTTTTACGTCATTAGAAAAAATGCGTTTAGCGATTTCAGAGGAAGAATCATTTATTTGTTTACCGGCAAAAACTTTATTTGAAATGACTTTTGGTTCTCGTTTGGTACTTAATCCACAATCACCTGATGCGAGCAAAGATTTTATTCCAGATGAAATTGACTACTTACTTAAAGGAGAATTTGGAACCTCACCAGAGAATTACCTGATTGAAGAAGATACCGAAATCCTGATCGGTCAACCGGCAGATTATCCAACATTTATGGTCGAACAATTAACGATACTTTTTGCGACAGAAACTGATGTGAAAGCTGCATATTTGGCACAAATGTTTAATCAGCGTAGAGATGAAGAGCCAAGTTTATTGATTGGACTTGAGTTGAATGAAGGTTTATCGAAAGAACATGTGCAAGACTTACATAGTAAAATTAGTCGCGTTGCTTATGACAGTATGCAAGAACAAGGCTTAGTTGATTTGATTCACATGCTGGATGATGATCAAGAGGGCGTCGTTGCATATTTAAGAGATGAAACTGAACCTTTTTATGTGCGAGCACAGGGCAAGAAAAAAGGTTTTTTTGCAAGACTATTTTCATAGCGTACAATCTTCCTCAATGAAGAACCAAATCAGGCCGTAGAATATTTTGATGAGACAGCAATTCAAGTTGAGTATTGGAGATCGCAAATGACGGTAGATAATGCACAACTCCTTGAAATGTGGTTAAAGCAACGTGAAATTCAAAATCAGTCTAAACATACATTGCAAGCGTATGAACGAGATGTTCAGGATTTTATGCATTTCTGTGTCTCAAGAAATATTCAGCTGAGTGATGTTGAAAAAACAGACTTGCGTGAGTTTGTTGCTTATAAAGTTGAAAAGTTTCAGTTGAGTCCGAGTAGTTTGCAGCGGATGTTGTCTTCTATACGACAATTTATGAAATGGGCTGAACAAGGACAATATCTGGCATTTAATCCTGCAGATGATTTTCAATTAAAACGTCAATCACGTCCTTTACCTGGTTTGGTAGATATTGAAACGATTCAACAAATCATGGAACAGCCTGAGCCCGAAACGGAAACTCAACGACAACTGTGGATTCGAGACAAAGCCATTTTAGAGCTATTGTATTCAAGTGGACTACGTTTAGCTGAAGTGCAGGGGCTGACCATTCGCGATATCGATTTTAATCGTCAATTATTACGTATTACAGGTAAAGGGAATAAAACCCGCATTGTGCCTTTTGGCTTAAAAGCAAAAGAAGCGGTGATGCATTGGCTACAATTATACCCTGCATGGCATGGTGATTTTGTACCAGAAGCTCAAGTGTTTATTACCCAAAAAGGGCAACCACTCGGCGTGCGTCAAATTGAAAATCGAGTTAAATTTCAAGCACAGCGCGCAGGGGTAAATGTAGATTTACATCCGCATTTATTACGTCATTGTTTTGCAAGTCATATGTTGTCTAATAGTGGGGACTTAAGAGCTGTGCAGGAAATGCTTGGACATAGTAATTTAACCACGACACAAATTTATACGCATGTGGATTTTGATCGACTCGCGCAAGTGTATGATCAAGCACACCCACGCGCGCAGCATAAAGAATAGTAACAAATTTAAAAATATTGCACTTTAATGTGGTTTGATCTTTGCTACATATTTAGAGTGGTTTAACGAGTTGGGAGTCACTGAAATGTACGATTTAAGTCACTTTCATGAAATTTAAATAAGCTTAGACAAGAATATTGGTAAAATTGACTGATATTTTGAACTATTGTCGCATTATAAAAATTCAAATTATCAGGTATAAAAATTGTCCATTACCTAGTCGTAATGAAATTAGTCCGTTTGACTCGGCATTTTAGTCACGCTGTATTGTTCAAAATATATAGGCCATAACATGATTGCAGATATTCAAGAAAAATATGACCAGTTAAGTGCAAAGCAAAAAGAAATTTTTGCGGGCTATGGTTTACGCCAGATTAAGCACTTTGTTGAAATTAACTTACCAGATATGGAAGCAGTCATGCCTGCGGGGGCACTGGTACAAGGAATTAATGCTGACGGGAAAGTGCAGGCATATGATTCAGCAACGGGTCAGCATTATATTTGGATTTCAGACAAGCAGTGGCAACTCAGTACCAAAGCAACTGAAATGGTTGATAGTAAAGAAGATGCAATGACAGTTTGGCGCATTTTTGATTTACAAAAATATGAGCTCATAGACTTAAGCCATGTACATCGTGATTTTTTAGAGAGCCAAACAGCTTAATTACTGTGAATACTGACTCAAAAGGCACTGGATTGGTGCCTTTATATTTTTGTATATGCGTGTAAATGAACTTCACAAATCTTCTAAAGGTAACTGGAAACTCTGTTTAATAATTTGACTCGGTAAATCGGTTTTGACACTGGTGATGCCATTCTTTTTGGTTAAATGGGTGGATTGAAACTTACGATAACTTTCTAGGTCTGGTACCACGACTTTTAGCATAGCATCACATTCACCTAAAATAATGTAGCACTCCATCACTTGTGGTAATTCTTTCATGGCTTCAATAAAGGTATCGATGGTTTCAGCATCTTGACCAACTAACCAAATACGTGAAAACAAAATGAGTTGAAAACCAATTTTTTGTGGGTCGACAACAGTCGTGTAATTTTGAATAACACCTGCGTCTTCTAAGATTTTAACTCGACGTAAACATGAAGATGGTGACAAGCCTATTTCCTTGGCAAGATCATTATTTGGGATTCGGCCATTATTTTGTAGCTCACGAATGATACTTTTATCGATTCGATCTAGCTTTACTGAAATAGACTTAGAAGAAAGCTTCATAAATTAGAATATAATTTGAAAAATAATACATATTATAGAATATTTGAAATCCTATTTTATATAGTTTCAAACATACTTATTCCACTTTCACGACATCGAAAGGGAAAAGTTGAAATGTCTGTATTTGCATTGTTTGCCTTAACGGTAATCCCCCTTATTTTCACACCAGGACCCGATATGCTGTTTATCCTGTCACAAGTGATGGGTAAGGATGCAAAAGCGGGCATGATGGCAACCCTAGGTGTATGTAGTGGTTATTTGGTGCACTCGATTTTGGTAGCATTAGGGATTGCAGCAATTATTGTTTCGTTTCCTGTGTTATTTGAAACGATTCGCTGGTTGGGGATCGCTTACCTTTTATATTTATCAGCACATTTGTTGCGGTCGGTATTTACTCATAAAAAACTAAGTATTGAGAAAAAATCAGCTTCAAATCCTGTGAAAAAGGGCTTTTTTACGGCGCTTTTAAACCCCAAGGGTATGTTGATTTATTTTGCAATCTTACCGCAGTTTATCGATAAAACAGGTAATACCGTGAGCCAAGGCTTGATCCTTTCACTGATATTTATTGGCTTAATTTTTATCGTGTATTGCAGTTTGAGTGTGATCTTTGCACGTATTACACAAAAGACGCAGATTGATGAACGTAAGCAAAAATGGATTGATGGAACATCAGGTGGTTTACTCGCACTTGCTGCTTCTTGGTTAATTGCGAACTAAACAAGAATAAAAGAACCTCCCAAATGTGGAGGTTTTTTCATTTTCACTTGCTTCATTCACTAGGTTTTTGAAAATGAGAACTGCTCGTTCTTTACGAATTTGGCTTAATATTTGGAAAATTGTAAGCTTCTGTCTTAAATGACACGTTCTGATATGTTGCTGAATGTGTAGATAGAATGCTCTATTTCAGAAAGATTGATCGAAAAATAATATTAAATCAGAACTATTGATGAACTAAATCAAGTAAAAAAATAATAAAAATCAAAGGTTAAAAAGTAACTAAATCCTGAGCGATTTCAGATCAGTAATGTATTATTTAAAAAATGTGAACGATAAGTTCAAGGAAATTACGCTTTTTTACAGGTCTTTCGATAATTGTGACTTGACCGAAATGCCGTCCACATAGCAAGATAGGGCACCTAAAAAATTCAAAGTGAAGAGTTTAAAATAACTTTTCTCAACATTTACTTTTGCTAAAACAGCCGAGGATTACATGAAGGCTCTTGTTGCTGTAAAACGTGTGGTTGATGCCAACGTTAAAGTTCGCGTTAAGCCGGACAATAGTGGGGTTGACCTTACTAACGTTAAAATGTCAATTAACCCATTCTGTGAAATCGCAGTGGAAGAAGCGGTTCGCTTAAAAGAAAAAGGAACTGTTTCAGAAATCGTTGTTGTTTCTATTGGTCCTAAAGAAGCTCAAGAACAAATCCGTTCTTCTATGGCTCTTGGTGCTGACCGCGGTATCCTTGTTGAAGCTGACGACAGCCAATTAGGCGCACTTGAAGTTGCTAAAATCCTAAAAGGTGTTGTTGATGCTGAACAGCCACAATTAATCCTTCTTGGTAAACAAGCAATTGATGATGACTCTAACCAAGTTGGTCAGATGCTTGGCGCACTTCTAGGTGTAGGCCAAGGTACATTCGCTTCAGAAGTTAAAGTTGAAGGCGACAAAGTACAAGTAACTCGTGAAGTTGACGGTGGTTTACAAACTGTTGAACTAGCGCTTCCTGCAATCATCACAACTGACTTACGTTTGAATGAGCCACGTTATGCAGCTCTTCCAAACATCATGAAAGCGCGTAAAAAACCGCTTGATACTAAGTCGCCTGCTGATTTTGGTGTTTCTCCTGCAACTAAACTTAAAACAGTTAAAGTTGAAGCTCCTGCAGAACGTAAAGCTGGTGTACAAGTGAAGTCTGTAGACGAACTTGTAGACAAATTGAAAAACGAAGCGAAAGTGATCTAATACAGAAGGATAAAAATCATGAGTATTTTAGTTATCGCTGAGCACGACAACAAAGCACTAAACGGTGCAACTTTAAACGTTGTTGCTGCAGCGCAAAAAATCGGTGGTGATATCACTGTATTAGTTGCTGGTTCAGGTGCGCAAGCAGTTGCTGATCAAGCAGCTAAAGTTGCGGGTGTGAGCAAAGTATTACTTGCTGACGACGCTGCTTATGCAAACCAATTGGCTGAAAACGTAGCTAAACTAGTTGCGTCTATCGGTTCTGGTTATTCACATATTCTTGCTGCGTCTACAACGACTGGCAAAAACGTGCTTCCACGTGCGGCTGCACTTTTAGATGTAAGCATGATCACTGACATCATTGCTGTTGAAGGTCCTAAAACTTTCAAACGTCCGATCTATGCAGGTAATGCAATTGCCACTGTAGAATCTGGTGAATCTATCGTTGTTGCGACTGTTCGTGGTACTGCATTTGATGCTGTAGCTGCTGAGGGTGGTTCTGCTGCTATTGAAGCTGCTGCTTCTGCTGGCGACGCTGGTATCTCTAAATTCGTTTCAGAAGAAATCGTTAAATCTGAACGTCCAGAATTGACTGCTGCACGCATTGTTGTTTCTGGTGGTCGTGGTGTGGGTTCAGGTGAAAACTATCACACTGTACTTGATCCATTGGCTGACAAGCTTGGTGCTGCTCAAGGTGCTTCACGTGCTGCAGTTGACGCTGGCTTTGTACCAAACGACATGCAAGTGGGTCAAACGGGTAAAATCGTTGCGCCTGACCTGTATATCGCTGTAGGGATCTCAGGTGCGATTCAGCACTTGGCAGGTATGAAAGAGTCTAAAGTGATCGTTGCGATTAACAAAGATGAAGAAGCACCAATCAACTCAGTAGCTGACTACTGGTTAGTAGGTGATTTGAACACTGTTGTTCCTGAATTAGTTTCTAAAATCTAATTTAACAACGTCGTTCTAAAAGCGCCCTTTGGTATATTTGCCAAAGGGCGCTTTTTATTTGGTTTAATTTTAAAAGGGAATTTAAAAACTGATTTCAGTTTGAATGAAGAAAAACATCAGTATATAAAAATTAAAATTTATTAATTAAAACAACTTTTATTACAGTGTCTTAACTGATTTTGATTGTGAGTAATTCTTCAAAAGCTTATATGAATCTTAATGAATTGTATATTTAATGTTACTATTGTATTTTTATTTATCTTGCCTTTTGGCGGAGTTTCCTTTTGAAATTTGATTTTCAGTTACCAGTAAGTGCATTGGTGCTGATGATCTGCTGTCTACTTTTTCCTTTTTTGCAAAGTATTTCTTTCCCTTTATTTGATGGAATGACTGTCACAGCAGTTGAGTCGGTCCAAGCACTTCTATTGCTTTTCTTTGGTGTGTTTAGTTTCTTTTATCTGCGTCCACTCGAAATGGAAGATGGCAAAAAGCAATTTTGGCTTTGGGCCGTTGCATGGTGGATTTTACTATTTGGGCGGAGCATAAGTTGGGGGCGTGACTATTTTCCAGATGTGCCAAAACCTTATTTTCGTATGATTTCAATATTCTTGATTGCACCAGTGGTCTTCATGTTGTTTTCGCCACATTTGCGTCATGAAATAGCGCATAAGCTAAAGACCATGTCTTTACCTGTGTGGGCTTTGATATTGGTGTTATTTGGGCTGTTTGTGTCAGATACAGTTGAACATAGTCGTGTCTTGTCATTTGTATTTTTGCATGATGTTGCCTATAAAGACTTAATTGAAGAAGTTTATGAATTCCCATTGATCATTGGATTATTTTTGTTGTCTTATCCAATGATGTTACAAGACCGTGTAGATGTCACTGCTGATGAGCTTCAATATCAAAATGAGTGATTTTTATCACATTTAATTGCTGAATTTTGATCATTCAATCTGAAATTTATATGTCTTAAAAAAGCCTCTATAAACAGAGGCTTTTTTGTAGGTCTGAATCACAGTTTTGGTTAAAATAAATACAAAAAATCATGGTTATAGTGAAAGATGTTTAGCACAAAAAGAAGGGTTTTTATGCTATACTGTCTGACTTAATTTTTAATATTGGTTCGGTGTTTTTTGAACCGATTTTTACAGATTTTACGATATATAAATGCGGGCAGAATTCTGCTTGTATAACAAGGAGTATGCATGAGCGTATCGGAAATTAGACCGATTGCCATTGAGGATGAACTGAAAAGCTCATATCTCGATTATGCAATGAGCGTGATTGTGTCACGTGCATTGCCAGATGTCCGAGATGGTCTTAAGCCAGTTCATCGTCGTGTGCTTTTTGCAATGCACGAATTGGGCAATGACTACAACAAAGCTTACAAAAAGTCTGCCCGTGTAGTCGGTGATGTGATCGGTAAATATCACCCTCATGGTGACTCTGCTGTATACGAAACAATTGTTCGTATGGCGCAAGATTTCAGTTTACGTTATCAATTGGTCGATGGTCAGGGTAACTTCGGTTCGGTCGATGGTGATAGTGCAGCAGCAATGCGTTATACCGAAGTACGTATGCGCAAACTCACTCATGAATTACTGGCAGATCTTGAAAAAGATACAGTAGAGTGGGAAGACAACTACGACGGTTCTGAGCGTATCCCACAAGTCATGCCGACACGCATTCCTAATCTATTGATTAATGGCGTAACCGGTATTGCTGTTGGTATGGCAACTAACATGGCACCGCATAATATGACTGAAGTCATCAATGCGTGTCTTGCTTATGCCAATGACCCACAAATCAGCATCGAAGGTTTGATGCAGCATATTTCAGGCCCTGATTTCCCTACTGGCGGTATCATTTACGGTAAATCAGGTATTGTTGATGCTTACCGTACAGGTAAAGGCCGTCTACATATTCGTGGTAAATACCATTTTGAAGAAGACCAAAAAACGGGTCGTACTACAATTGTATTTACTGAAATTCCTTATCAGGTGAACAAAGCAAAAACGATCGAACGTATTGCTGAGTTAGTAAAAGAGAAAAAACTCGAAGGGATTTCTGAGCTTCGTGACGAATCTGATAAAGACGGTATGCGTATTGCAATTGACTTGAAGCGTGGTGAAAACGCTGAAGTGATTGTGAATAATCTATTCCAAAATACGCAGCTGGAAAATTCATTCAGTATCAACATGGTTTGTCTAGATAATGGCCAACCAAAGTTGATGAACCTCAAAGATATTATTGCTGCATTTATCCGCCATCGTCAGGAAGTGGTTACACGTCGTACGATGTTTGAATTGCGTAAAGCACGCGAACGCGGTCATATCTTAGAAGGTTTAACGGTTGCTTTAGCTAACATTGACCAAATTATTGAAACGATTAAAACTTCTGCAAACCCAGCTGAAGCGCGTGAGCGTTTACAAGCAGGTGAGTGGGCAGCGGGTAGCGTTTCAGCACTTCTTGAAAAAGCGGGTTCTGTTTCAGTTCGTCCTGATGAAATTGAAGGTGAAGATCCAAACCGTCCGTTTGGTATTGATGGTGATATTTACCGTCTTTCTCCAACTCAAGTGGGCGCGATCTTAGAATTGCGTTTACATCGTTTAACGGGTCTTGAACAAGACAAATTACACGCTGAATATACCGAAATTCTAGGTCAAATTGCTGAATACACTGCAATCTTGAATGACTTCAACCTATTGATGAACGTGATTCGTGAAGAGTTAGCGTTAATTCTTCAGCAATATGGTGATGCGCGTCGTACCGATATTGTTGAATCTCGCATCGACTTCTCTCGTGAAGATTTGATTCCTGAAGAACAAATGGTGTTAACCGTTTCTAAATCAGGTTATGCGAAAACTCAACCATTGTCAGATTACGCTGCACAGCGCCGTGGTGGCCGTGGTAAGTCTGCGACTAGCATGAAAGAAGATGATTACATTCAGCATCTGATTGTGACGTCTAACCATGCGACAGTACTTTGCTTTACCAATGTTGGTAAAGTGTACCGTCTGAAAGTGTATGAAGTGCCACAAGCATCACGTGGTGCTAAAGGTCGCCCAATGGTGAACTTATTGCCACTGGATGATAATGAAACAATTACAGCAATTTTACCTGTGATTGACGCACCGAAGAAATTTAAAGAGCGTTTAGCGGACTTTAAAGCTTTCGTAAAAGCAAATAGCGAACAACTTCAAAGCAATGAAGTGATTAATGGTCATTTCGTTGAGCTTGAAGCAGCATTGGCTGAAATTGAAGATGGTGCAGATGACTTGTCTGATGCATTACGAGTTCAGTTGAAACAGCTTGGTTTAGAACTTTCTACCACTGATCTTGATGATGAAATCATCAATGACTTCGCACAACAAGCTGAAGCGGTTCGTAAAAACTTCTATGTATTCATGGCGACTGAATACGGTACGATTAAACGTGTTGAACTAGAACAATTCTCTAATGTTCGTTCAAACGGTTTACGTGCGATTGAATTGAATGGCGATGATACTTTAATTGGTGTCGCAATTACCGATGGCGAGCAACAAATTATGTTGTTCTCAAATGAAGGTAAAGCAATTCGATTTGCCGAAACTGATGTACGTTCAATGGGTCGTTCTGCCAAGGGTGTACGTGGTATGCGCGTAACCATTGGTGCAGCACAATCAGAAGATGTTGAAGATGCAGATGTAGATTCGGATGATGAAGATACTACAGATTCAGCGTTGATCAGCCGTATTGTTTCATTAGTTGTGGTTCCAGAAACAGGTGAAGTGCTTTGTGCTTCTGAAAATGGTTACGGTAAACGTACCCCTGTAGACGATTTCCCAACCAAGAAACGTGGTGGTAAAGGTGTTATTGCCATCAAAACTTCAGAGCGTAACGGTCAATTGGTCGGTGCAGTGGCAATCGATTCGACCAAAGAGCTGATGTTGATTTCTGATGGTGGTACTTTAGTACGTACTCGTGCATCTGAGGTGGCACAAACTGGCCGTAATGCACAAGGTGTTCGTTTAATCCGTTTAGGTAATGAAGAGCTTCTTGTTGGTGTTGTTTCGATTGAAGCAGTTGAAGAAGATGAAACTTTTGAGGAAGTTGATGCGATCGAAACTGAACAATTAGTTGATGACTCAACAATTATGGATCAAACTGAAAATGAATCGGACTTAAATGAGCCTGAAGAAGACTAAGTTCTAGATCTGAAAAGAGGGCGCTACGGCGTCCTTTTTTATCGGTGAATTTGCTAATACGATATGAGTACAACATGAGACTAAAATATTTTGCAGTTGTTTCACTTCTAGCTTTAAGTGGGTGTGATCAGATTGGTCAAAAGGCGTTAAATGCAATTCCTGACCCAAGTCAAGAGCAAGCCCAAGTAGCACAGGCGGCTTATGATGAGTTGCGTACAGGTAATTTTGATCAGTTATACACTTATTTTGAGCCCGAGCTAAAAGCTAAGTTTGTACAGAATGAAAAAGAATTGCGTAAATTTGCACGTGGCATTCCAAATCAAGAATATTCACGTAAAAACATTGTGGCTAAGCATATTGAAAAAGCCACAGATAAGCCTTCGTTGTATACTGTGACCTACGAATATGGTTATACCAATAAGAACTTAGTTCAGTACGATGTGAGTTTTGACAAGCCTGCGGGCAGTAGCAAAATTCGTGACTTTAATATTTCAGTTTTTGGTGAAAAGAATTAAACAATTGGAATAAAAGTTTTGAGATGAAAAAAAGGACGCCGAAGCGTCCTTTTTTGAGACAAATATTTATGCCGCTTTTTTCATTTCAGCTTCATAAATTTTTTGTTTTTCAGCATCGAATTGGCCTTCCCATTTACTGATCACAAGAACCGCAAGTGCGTTACCAATCACGTTCAATACAGTACGTGCCATATCTAAAATACGGTCAATACCTGCAATGAATGCAAGACCTTCAAGTGGAATACCAACACTACCCAAAGTCGCTAAAAGTACAACAAATGAAACGCCAGGAACACCTGCAATACCTTTAGAAGTAATCATTAAGGTTAATACCAAAATGACTTGCTGTGTAATGGTTAAATCAATGCCGTAAAGTTGTGCAATAAAGATTGCTGCAATACTTTGATACAAGGTCGAACCATCAAGGTTAAATGAATAACCAATAGGAATGACAAAACTTGTGATTGGCTTAGGTGCGCCATAAGCTTCCATTTTTTCCATGATACGTGGTAAAACGGTTTCAGAGCTTGCAGTCGAGTAAGCCAAAATTAATTCATCTTTCAAAATTTTAATAATTGCCCAAACGCTGAATCCACAGAATTTAGCAACTGCACCTAAAACAATGAAAATAAAGAAGAAGATTGCGCCATATACAAGAATAGCGAGTTTCAGCAATGGAACAAGTGAACTAAAACCAAAGTTCGCAACCGTTGCCGCGATTAAACCGAATACACCTACGGGTGCAAATAGCATAATCATGTGCGTTACTTTGAACATGGTTTCAGAAACAGCAGTTAATACATTGATTAACGGTTGTTTTACTTCCTGATCCAATGAGCCTAAGCCGATGCCAAACATCACTGAGAAGAAAATGATTGGAAGCATCTGACCACTGGTCAATGCAGCGAAGAAGTTTGATGGAATCAGTGAAAGTATTGTTTGAATCAAACCATGAGAGTGTTCGCTCACTTCATGTGTTGTTTCTTGATACTTTGAAATATCGACTTGCGTCAATGCAGACATATCAATGCCGGCACCAGGCTGGAATACGTTGGCTGCAATCAATCCGACTAAAATGGCAACAGTGGTAATAATTTCAAAATAAATAATCGTTTTGAAACCCAATTTACCTAAGTTGCTGCCATGGCTTGTGTTTGCAATACCTAAAATAAGCATCGAAACGACAAGCGGAATAACGATCATCTTAATCAAGTTAATAAAGATCGAACCTAGTGGGGTTAGAAAGTTACTAACTAAAGCATCACGATATTCTGGAGAATAGTGTAGGAAAGAACCAACAAGTATACCTAGAATGAGAGCAATCACGATTTGCCAAGCAAGGCTCACCTTAATCTTTTTCATACATAAGCTCTTATGTCAGATTTGGGAGGAAAAAAGCCCACAGTCATCCATGAAACAAATGCTGCAGACAGACGAAGTCAGCCTTGGCAAAAGCTTCTGAAGAATTTGGGAGAAGAAATACTTGAATATTTTGCAGCTAATATGAGAATACAGCTAATATTTTTGATGAATGATCAACTGATTGGTTGTTAAATTATCATTTTTATTTGGAAATACGATTTAAATTTATACTTTTATTTATGAATATAATAAAAATGAGTTATTAATAACCAGTCTTGAAGATTTTCGTTTTTGAAAAAAACGAGGAAAAAATAAAGCAATTGGTACATTGAACAGAATTTATATAGTAGTTTGATTTATAATTGGGCAATAAATTAATCAGCTAAATTACTTATTTTTTAAGCCGAATATAATTTTAAGATTTCATCTAAAGATTGAATAATAAATAAGAAGGAGCCAGTAGGTGTTAAAACAATTTTTAATCATTTCATGTTTAATTCTACCGATTACAGCATGTGAAAAAATAGGAAGTTACGTAGCTGATAAAATAGATGCAGCTTTACCTGAAGAATCAAATTTGCAGCGGCATAAAGCAGAAAAAATCTATACAGCATTGCAACAACCCAATCAAACAGACTTATTAAGTTTAATTGAGCCAGATATACAAGACGCACTGCGGAAGGACTTAACTTTGTTCGAGCAGATGAAGTTAATGATTCCTGCTGATGAGCAAACATCAGAAGTTGAAGTAAAACGAACATTGGCAACGAATAATTTAACTGAAGGAAAAACCACAACTTTGGTTTATCAATTTAGCTATCCTCAATATGACGTCTATATGAGTATCGTATTTGATGGGCATGATGGTGGTGATAAAGTGCGTGGACTTTGGGTTGAGCGTGAAAATAAAAAATTAACGGATACTGCTGAACTAGATGATGCTCTAGTCAATGAACCAACATCTGACGATGTAACCCTTGCAGACCATGTTGAAGCTGCCTCAACAGTCAGCGTAAACACCTAAAGTTAACTCTGTATGAAATGAGGCATTTGCTTGATCTTAATAAATGAAATTTATGTTCTTGATTCTATTTAGGCAATGTAGTCATTTTATTTCACATTTACCATAGAGCTAGGTTCTAACTTCAAAAATTGCTGCAATTGCTACTTAATTTCTCCTTTGATTTAATCGCCAATAAGCAAGACATAAAAATACAGCTGCGACAGTAGTTAAATAAATCAGTTTTGGAATAATGAAATAAGTTGGGACACCCATTTGATTCAGCTGTATAAACATTTGAATGCCTTGGGTTGAGGGTAATAATTGCGCTATATGTTGCATCCAGATTGGCATTGCAGCATGTGGCCAAGCTGTTCCTGAAAGTAAAAAAAGTGGAATTGAGCTAAAAACGATGACATGTCCAGCTCGTTCAGGCATATCTAAATAAGTCGCTAAAAATAGCGTGATCGCAATGATACTACTTAAAAAAATCGGTACGGCAATGACCATACCCCAAAAGTTGCCGCCACGTGGATAATCATTCAACCAAAAGGTAAAGCCGAAAAGGTACAAGCAGCCAAGCGTACCGATAGTTAAGATCGTAAAAAAGATTCCCCAAAATTGTGTGGTACTTGTACGCCAAGCAAGATTTTGTCGATAGGTCGCAATGAGCATACACAGACCAAGCAAAATGGTTTGATGAATAATTAAGGGGGCAACCGCAGGGAAAATATAACTGCCATAACCGGAGAGTGGATTGAACAGTGGTATTTTATGAATGGATAGTGCAGGGCTGAATTCAGAGATATTTTGAAATTTTTTAGTATGTTCTACTAGTGCATTTTCTATTGAAGTTGCGAGACCCAAGCCAATTTTTTGAGTTTTAAGAAAGTTCGCTGCACTTAAATATAATCCGATGCCACCTGTTTCACCCCGCCGTATGCTGTTGGAAAGGTTACTCGGTAAAAGTAAAATACCGTCGGCTTGTTGCCTACGTAACATGCTTTCAGCTTCTGCAAAATTGCCTGTGATAGCACGTATTTCAACGTTAGGACTATTTGCTACAGTCGTAATAATCCGATTGGTGATCATGCTTTGTTCTTCATCGACCACAATGATGGGCAGTGACTCGGCATGTTCGGCTTGATAGGCAATTGGATAGAAAAAACTATATAGAAATACTGACAGTACGAGAGTGGTAAATATAGAGCTATGTTTAAAGATATCTCTAAACGTCTGTATATAAAATTGAAAGAAAGATGTCATTGCACGGCCTCCTTGGTGATTTTTCGAAGAAAGAACCACGCAAGTCCAAAATAGAACGTGCAGTAAATCATCAATGTGATGAGTGGAGTTATCGAAATATTTAGTGGACTACCAATCACCCATTGTTCTGTTTGTAATTTTGCATAAGGTGTATAGGGAATAATGTTTGCCCAAAATTTGGTGAACATCGGTGCATTGTTTAAAGGTAAGGTCACGCCTGCGAAACTAAGTGATGATCCACCGTAGACTGCAATAAAGCCAAAAGATTTTGCTAGGTCTTTGGTTGCTAAAACGACAGTCGAGCTAATAAATGCATAGGAACTATAGAAGAATAGCTGACCGAGCAGAATGATCCATAATGAGCCTTGAATGAACCATCCACGAAATTCGATTAACCAGAACATCCATGCCCAAGTCCATAAACTGAAAATCAGCACATAGCTTAAATTTTTACTGATTAAGGCACGAGATAAACTTTGCGTTTGCGTCCAATTTTGTAACTTACCCGCTTTAATTTCTTGCCCTACAGAAAACGCCACACAGCAACAGAGGAGCAAATGTAAAATCGCAGGGATCATATAAGGTTCTAGGTAGAACTCGTAATTCAGGCCTGGGTTATATAGGGGAGAAATTTTGACATTCGGCGTTGGGGCATCAAGATAAGGAATGTTATTTTCAAAATAATGATTTCCAGTGAAATCGGCCATCGCTTGTAAAGTACTTAATAGCATTGCAGAAGAAATACTGTTGCCAACACTAAAATAGCTTTGATTATAGGCGATACTTATTTGAGCATCCTTCGCTTGCACCAAACGTTGTTCTGCGCCCGCAGGAATGTGTATATAACCCCAAACTTTTGTTTGATTAATTAATTGTTCAGCTTCGTTAACATTGGTAGTAATCGCTTTGACATTTAGACCATGATTGAGTTCTGTAAAGCGAATAATATTTTGGCTTAAGCTGCTTTGGTCTTGATCGATAATGGCAATTGCAAGGTGTTCAGGCTTGCCTTGGGAAAACATGCTGCTAAAGAGAAGTATGATTAAAGCAGGGGCGAGTGTAACCATACACAAGTCCCATTTATGCTGAATCAAATAGCGGAATTCACGTAGCATGCCCATCCACATTTAGTTGTTCTCTTTAATTTTGAACAGCACACTCATACCAACTTTAAGTCCAGGGATTTTTTGAGCTGGTTTAAGCTGAACTTTAAAGCTGCGAATATCATAACCACCCGTTTGGCGCGTAGTCTTAATGGTGGCAAATTCACCTTCAGCTTCAATATGCTCAATTTTGAATTCAGCAGATTGATTCAAAGCTGGAATAAAGCCAGTTAATGATTTGGCTTGATAAACTTGCGCATATTGGTCTTCACGGACATTTAAACTGATCCACAAGCTATCATCTTGTAGAAGGCTCACAACTGGCACCCCCATAGCAACCAGTTCTGAAACTTTGCCATAAATTTTAGACACTGTTCCCGCAGAAGGCGCAACCAGCTGTGTTTCAGCTTCTAAAGCATTAGCTTCATCTACAGCAGCTTGTGCAATTTTGACTTGTGCTTCGGCTGAGCTTTGCTGTTGAGGGGTACTGCCACGTTTTGCACGTGCATATTGTTGGTAGGATGCTTCTGTCATTTGTGCTGATGAAATGGCAGCAGCTTGCATTTCATCACGGCGTTGTCTAGAAATGACACCTTCCTTAAATAAATTTTGCCCACGTTGAAACGTCGTTTGAGCAAGTTGTTGTTGTGCCTTAAGACTTTGCCAATTAGCATACAGACTATCAATATTTTCTTGTTGAGAACCACGTTCAGTGGTTGATAATAAAGCTTGTGCCGATTGAAGTGTCGCTAGGGCTTGCTGTTTTTTTGCTTCAACCTCAGGACTACTAAACCGCACCATGGCTTGCCCAGCTTGCACTTTCTCACCGTCATGGACATAAATTTCTTCGATTCGACTTGGCACTTTGGTGCTGACATGAATGGTTTCAGCTTCTACACGGCCTTGTAATTCAATTAACTTTGGTTGATAACTTTTCCATAATCCAAATGCAATTAAGCCCACCAGTAAAATCAAAATAATCGCAATAATCAGTTTAATCATATTGGATTTTTGCTTTGGCGGCGTAGGCTGTTCAGTACTTGCTGATGCGTGAGAAGGAGAGCTTCCTTTCTTTGATTTATTTACAGGCTCTGTGTTTGCTAATAGGCCATTATCAGTTTTTTCTTCGGAATCAATGGTTTCTGAAGATTGGTTTAAGTCTTGTTTATTCGACATTTTTTCATCAGCTCTTTCATTGTTTTCAGCTGAGGTTGTGTTTGTATTATCAGTGGATTGCTGATTCATATTTTTTTCCCTCAGTCTAAATTAACGAATAAAATCAGTTTGTGCTTGATTGGCATAACTTTGAAACTGGTCAATCGAGCCATGACTCTGTAATAGGGTGGCGAGTGACATCACATATTTATAAGCATTTAATGCCATGTCACTTTGCAATGTATTCAAAGCATTTTGTGCATCAATGACTTGGCTTGCAGTACCCATATCTTCTTTGAAAGACAATTGTTGAATCCTTAGGTTCTCTTGTGCGGCCTGCATATTCGCCAGTATCAAAGCATGACTTTGCTGAGCCGATGTCACTTCGTTATAGGAACTGTAGATGACAGTTTCAATTTCTTGTTTGGTGCGTTCAGTCATGAGTTCAGAGGCATAACGTTGTAATTCTGCCGCTTGTATATTTTTATTTTTGTCGATACCTGAAAAAAGATTATAGCGAGCAGCCACTCCGACAATCCAATTTTGCTTATCATCTAGACTATATTCTCCAAAGGCAAACACATTGGGTTTTTTCGCTGCACTTTGCGCTTTAACATTTGCATTTGCAAGTTGAGTGTCCATCTGTATTTTACGAATCAGACTCGATTGTTGCTGGTAAGTCTTGAGTAGCGCATTGAGATTTTGATGATTCTGCTGATTAATAAATAAAGGTGTCGTTAAATCAGTGATTTCGCTACTCTGTAATAAATTATTGAGCTTAAATAGACTAGAACGCAAATTTGCTTCAGTGTTTTGCTCACTACGTTGTGCATTATTTTTTGCGACTTCAAACTGCATGCGCTGACCTCTACTGATGAAGCCTTGTCGCTCCATTTTTAGAGCATTGTCATAATGTTGCTGCATGGCTTTTAAGTTGAAACGGCTACTATCTAATAATTTTTTTTGCAGTTGCACATTAAAATAAGCCTGAATTAATTCAAAACGTTGAATGTCTTGTTGTTGCTCGGTGTTTAACTCACTTCTTTGTGCTTGAATATTCGCAATTTCTTTGGCACTGCTCGTGAGGCCACCTGTATAGAGGGGCATCATCACTGAAACAGTCGGGCGTATAACTTGGTCATCTAATACCACTTGAGATGAGTCTGGAATCAGTCCAACACCATCACGAATCGGTTGTTGTAATGCATCTTTTAGTGGATCAGCAACATCGCTTGGCAAGGTCTCATCAATTTTATTATTCACCCCCTGACTTAATGTGTGTTCTAAATTATTTTTCAATGCGCCCAAGGGCACATCGAGTTCATTGTGAAAAGCATATGCTCTGACATTTAAGTCTACACGAGGCAGACCTAAGCCTTTCATGGCTTGCGCTTGTAGTTGGGCAGATTGTTGTAAGGCTTGATTGGCCTGGCTGCTATAAGAGCTTTGTAATAGTTCTTGTTCGGCTTGCGCATAACTGATGCTTTGTGCCCCAGCACTATGACTAATAAAACAAGTGGTACACGTAAGTGAGAGATACAGCACGGAAGATAAATTGAACTTAAGTTTAAAAGGCTGAATTTCAAGTAGAGGCATAGTGCTCACTCACTGCTGGTTTTGCGCCATTATAGGCGGTATTTTATATTCACGTTATACGTATAAGTAGTTGTATTGTTTCATATACATATGTAAATTTTTTGTATTGAGAGTAAGACGAACATTTTCTCTGAGCGCATGGCCTAAATTAGCATCAATCCAATCCATAAAAAATATCAGTAAAGCTAATAATTTGAAATATGAGGAAATAAAGCCAATCTTTATTGAAATTTTAACTTTAAATGTTAGACAGCATTGGAATATTTTCAGCTATATGTACTGCAAGCCCTGCCTAGATGTGGTTAAATGCCATCATTTTATTGTGTTTCACTTTGAAAGGAAAAATCATGCGCGCGTACAACTTCTGTGCTGGTCCTGCTGCATTACCAACTGCCGTATTAGAAAAAGCTCAGGCTGAAATGCTTGACTGGCATGGCAAAGGTCTTTCGATCATGGAAATGAGCCACCGTAGCAAAGACTATGTCGCTGTTGCAGAAAAAGCTGAAGCTGATCTGCGTAAACTCATGAATATTCCAGATAACTATAAAGTTCTGTTCCTTCAAGGTGGTGCATCACTTCAGTTTTCTGCAATTCCATTAAACCTTTTGGGTAAAAACAGCAAAGCTGATTATATCCACACTGGTATCTGGTCTGAAAAAGCATTGAAAGAAGCGCAGCGTTATGGCGATATCAATGTTGTTGAAGCTGGTACAATGGTTGATGGTAAATTAGCGATTACAGATCAAAGCACATGGAATTTATCTGACGATGCTGCTTATGTACATTATGCAGATAATGAAACGATCGGTGGTATTCAGTTTGCGAATATTCCCAAAACTGATAAACCATTGGTTGCTGACTTTTCATCAAGTATTTTATCGGCACCTTTAGATGTTTCTAAATTTGGTCTGATCTATGCAGGCGCGCAAAAAAATATTGGTCCTGCAGGTTTGACCATTGTTATTATTCGTGATGATTTACTAGATCAAGCTAAAGCAGAAATTCCAAGCATTTTGAAATATTCTGCGCAAGCGAAAAATGATTCAATGGTGAACACACCGTCAACCTATGCGTGGTACTTATCAGGTTTAGTATTTGAATGGTTACTTGAGCAGGGTGGTGTAGAAGCAATTTATAAAGCAAACTTGGCGAAAGCTGAATTACTTTATGGCTATATCGACACAAGCGATTTCTATGCGAACCCGATTGCGAAAGAAAACCGTTCAATTATGAACGTACCTTTCACTTTGGCAAAACCAGAGTTGGAAAAACAATTCCTGAAAGAAGCAGAAGAAAATCATCTTCTAAACTTAGCGGGTCACCGTTCTGTTGGTGGTATGCGTGCAAGTATTTACAATGCTGTACCACTTGAAGGCGTACAAGCACTTGTAAACTTTATGGATGATTTTGCAAAACGTAATGCATAATTTGATAAAGTGAAAAAAACCGGCTTAAGCCGGTTTTTTTATGCGTATGGGATGTTTAAAGTCGATGTTAAAGCACAAAATTATGTAAAAAATATGCGCAGATGAGCATGCCTAAGATAAAAAATAAGCAGGACATTGGCTCGATACGGTATCGAGATTCAATTTGATGATCGACTTGCGATAAGTTTTCTTCTTGCACGACTTTCATAGATATTCTTTCCGATCTATTTATCGTTAATTCATATTTCTTAAACGCATTTTTAACATAAATATTTGATTAAATAAAGTACTATCTTAGATAAACTTACCAAACTATTTAATTTGTTTAAAAATACTCAACCTAATACATTAAAATAGTTTCAATTTGCATATATGTTGTTTATTTTTCAGGTTTTTTAAATAATTTCATTTAGAAGTTTTGATTAATTTTGTTGTTTATTTTGAATTTAATATTGTGGATAACTTATTTTAAAATGAATTTAAATCTGGTTTTAAATTTAAACGCTATGGATAAATATTGATCAAAAATTAAAATATTAACTTAGTTGTTTGTTTTTATAGATAAATAAAAAACCGCCACATTCTTCAGTATTTTGAATAATGTAACGGTTTTTGAATTTAAATTAGGCATATTTTGCGTAAATATTTGCCTGAATCCATAGATTTCCACGAATATACTGACCGACAGTAAAATCTTTATGCGCAGCATTGCGAGTTGCAACCCGTACAATGACCGCTTCTTGGTTGTCTTCGTGAATCAAGGTCACGTCATAGAGCGTATATTCTTGATCTTTAAATTGCATATGGGTTTTACCCACAATATGCCCTTGGAACCAAGCTTCATCTTCTTGCCCTAATGTTTCACCATAGAGGTAAGCGACCATTTTTGAAAAATCTACAGTGACAGGTGCTTTGTCATCTTCAGACTTTGGCTGCCATGCTTTAATTTGTTCATGGACATCTGCAGGCGCGACACCGTTATTCGCTGCCAAAATGTCATTGAGTGCACGATGATGTTTAATCGATGCGGGATCATCGACGACCAATTGTTCATGATCGGCAACAGGTTCTAGCTCATATGCCCATGCATTAAGTTGCACGCTATATGAGGCATCTTTTTCATATTGATTGTGGTTGACACTGTACAGACTGTCAAAGGCATACACACTGGTATTCGCACCCAGATCAAGGCAGAGCACCGCTTGTGTATTAGATTTGCAGGTAATAATTCGCTCAATAGTCGCTTTGGTTTTATACGGACTATCAAAGCTTGGAAATGCCGTTTTTACCGCTTTAGGTTTATTATTTTCAACAGCAATGACCTGACACAATTGAATGCTGGCTTTGGCAGGACCTTGAATCAGCCATGAAGAAGCATCCATATCACTTTCTTGTGCACATAAGCCCATTGGCATGATTGGCGCATCGAGTGCTTGTCCTAACCATACCGGCACATCTGTCGCGGGGTTACTGGTAAGTAAATTCCAATGTTCGACATGACTGCCAAAGGTTTGATCTTCAATGGTGATAATTTCAGGGCTATTTTGTTTTTTCATATGCACAATTGATGTTGGGTTGGTTTTATATATAAATCGAGGGTAATTTGTGATTTTCAAGTCACTGAACTCATATTTATCATGAAATCAGTAGATATGGATGCTTAATAGCATTTTTTTATGTAATTCAATTGGCTTATCGGGCGCATTTCATTTCTAGACGATTTCAAACGCAGCATTAGTTTTTCTCGATATAAGAGAATGCTTGTTGTATCAATTTGATCAATGCACCCAAATTGTCATGGGGATTTGTTAAACTGATTTATCTTTGATTGTTGATGGATTTCTCGTGCTGCCATTTAAACTGTGGGTGGATGCAGATGCTTTACCACGTATTTTGCGTGACGTGATTATTCGTGCGTCAGATCGTTACCAATTAGAAGTGACTTTTGTGGCAAATCAAAATGTGGGTATCACGCCATCTGTACGTATTAACTCTATTCAAGTCATGAGCGGGGCAGATGCAGCAGATAAAGAAATTATTCAGCGCATGAATGAAAATGATATCGTGATGACACAAGATATTCCTTTAGCTGCGGAAGTGATTGAGCGCGGTGGAATTGCGATTCATCCCCGTGGGGAAATCTACACCACTGCGAATGTGAAAGCACGTTTACATCTTCGAGATTTTATGGATACCTTGCGCGGTGCAGGTGTACAAACCGGTGGTCCAGCGCCGATTTCAGAGCGAGATAAACGAGAGTTTTCCAGTAGTTTGGATCAAACTATTCAAAAGCAAAAACGCAAAACTGCGCAGAAGTAATCCTCTATGCCTTCTAAAGTAAACTTGGGGATGACCTACGCACTGCTGGTATTTATTTGGTCGACCACCCCTTTAGCCATTGTGTGGAGTGTTAGTGATATTAATGCCTTTTGGGCGTTAGCACTGCGATTCTTTTTAGCACTACCACTTGCGATTGCGTTACTTGTTCTGTTTAAAAATACATTGCCTTTAGATGGTAAATCGCTACATAGCTATTTAGCCGGGGCATTTAGTTTTATTGGGTCACAAGTTTTTACTTACATGGCAACCGCATATTTAAGCTCCGGCATTATTGCTTTGATGTTTGGACTTGCACCCATCATGACAGGCTTAATTGGACGTTTCTTTTTTCAGGTCTATTTGAGCCGATTGCAATGGCTGGGTATGGGTATTGCAGTTGTTGGACTCGGTATCATCTGTCTCGGTGGGAGTGATCAACATGTACATCCGATGGGAATCGTTTTGATGCTGATCAGTGTATTTGTATACTGCGCTTCAATTTTTTGGGTTAAAAAAGTGAATGCACCCTTGCAGCCGATGTCTCAGGCAACGGGTTCCATCATGGTTTCAGCATTATTTTCATTGTGTATGCTGCCGTTTATATGGCATCTTGCACCAACAAGTGTTCCTTCAGCCAAAGCACTACTTGGTTTGGGTTATGCGGTAATCATGGCATCGTTAATTGCGATGTTTTGTTATTTCAAATTGGTTCAAAATATTAAAGCGACTACTTTATCGTTGACGACAGTATTAACCCCCATGCTTGCTATGCTCTTTGGTGCTTTACTGAATGAGGAAAAATTATCATTGATGGTTTTACTTGGTGCTGTGATTCTATTATCAGGCTTGTTTGTTTATTTTTATAAAGATTTTCGGGCGAACAGAGAGCTCGCCCACAAATTAAAACATTGATTAAAAATCACTCTTTGTTTTGGGTCAGTGCGATACACTCTGCAAGTTTGACGCGGTCTTGTGGCAGTAAGGTGACAAAATAAGCGCCTGTTCTGTATAAATTGCTTTCCTCTTCACGGCTGTAAACGACTTGTGCTGTTGTAGCAATGTGAAAGAAATTTTCAGGATGGCTTAAGGTGAGGTGGATATAAGTACCTTCTTTGATTGGACGTTCACTGAAAAAACTTAATCCTGTTTCTGAAAAATTGACATGTTCAGGCACTGGTAACATGCTTTGTACAATTGCGTCATACAAAGAGCCCGTTATCAGGTTTAACTTTTGGTTAAATAAGGATAAGATTCGAGCAATTTGTTGATCTTTTTCAGCTAATTGTTCTAATTCGTAGTTGAGTGCATGATCAAATTGATCTAATTCAGCAAGTAGTAGAAAATAGCGCGGCAACACAAAATTTGGATCGTAAGGATCATTCAGTGCAACATCATCAGAAATAATCTGATAGTTAATGCGCAAGGCAGCATCGATACGCGACATTACACGGCGTTCAGTTTGAACGCTTTGATGCTGTAAATTTTCCATAATTATTACCTCGGACTAGATGGTTATGTTTAAACCAATCTCGCTGTATATAGGGTTGAGATACACTCGCGCACGGCGCAGTAACCACTTTATTTCTTTTATTGCTCTGGTGTCTATGATCGGCCTCACCTTAGGTGTGGCAGTCTTAATTACAGTTTTATCTGTGATGAATGGTTTCGATCGAGAACTTAAAACGCGTGTTTTGGGAATGATACCTCAAGCCACTGTTTCTTCAACACAAATTTTAACAAATTGGCCAGAACTTGCAAAAAAAATTGAACAGCATGAGCATGTTCAAGGTGTAGCACCTTTTACACAGCTACAGGGGATGTTGACAGCTCAGGGACAAGTTTCAGGCATTATGGTTAGTGGTATTGAGCCTGAATACGAAAAAAAGGTTTCAATTATCCAAAACCACATGGTTGAAGGCAGTATTGATAGCCTGAAAAAAGGTGAGTTTGGCATTGTGCTGGGTAAGCAGATGACCGATGCCTTAGGTTTAGGTTTGAATGATAGTGTGACTTTGGTACTTCCTGAAGCGACGCCTTCGCCAGCAGGTGTAGTTCCTCGTTTTAAACGCTTTAAAATCGTGGGTATTTTCAGTATTGGTGCTGAAGTAGATTCGATGATGGGTTATGTCGCATTGAATGATGCATCAACCCTGTTACGCTTACCGGATGGTGCACAAGGCGTGCGCATGAAATTAGATGATATTTTTGCAGCCCCACAAGTATCGCAAGAAATTGTGCGTGATCTACCTGCAAACTTTTATGCATCTGATTGGACCTATACACACGGTAATTTGTTTAGCGCTATTCAAATGGAAAAAGCAATGGTGAGCTTACTGTTGTTCCTTATTGTATTGGTAGCCGCTTTCAATATTGTGTCGTCATTGGTCATGGTGGTAACTGATAAAAAATCGGATATCGCAATTTTACGTACTTTGGGGGCATCTCCAGGCACGATTACACGTATTTTTATGGTGCAAGGTACGGTGATTGGTGTGATTGGTACGGTTTCAGGTGCGATCCTCGGTATTATTGCAGCATCAAGTATCAGTAACTTTGTTGGTTGGTTAAACAACACATTGGGCCTGAATATGTTTGATGCTTATTTCATCAACTACTTGCCTTCATATTTAAGATGGCAAGATGTTGCGGTGATTGTGTCATTATCATTAGGTTTGAGCTTTGTAGCGACAATTTATCCAGCATTACGTGCAGCGAAAGTACAACCTGCGGAGGCATTACGTTATGAGTAATCTCATCTTAGATGCCCGAAATATTACCAAGTCTTTCACCGATGGTAAGTCCAATGTCGATGTCATTCGTGGCTTATCGTTACAGGTTAAAGCAGGTGAGTTTGTTTCAATTGTTGGTTCAAGTGGTTCAGGTAAAAGTACTTTATTGCATGTGTTGGGTGGATTAGACCGCCCAACGTCCGGTGAGGTATTTATTCATGGACAGCGTTTTGACACACTAGGTGAAGCAGAGCGTGGCTATATTCGTAATGAACATTTGGGTTTTGTATATCAGTTCCATCATTTGTTGCCCGAATTTAGCGCACTTGAAAATGTTGCAATGCCGCTGATGTTACGCAAATCGAGTAGCTTCAAAGCAGTGAAACAGCAAGCTGAATATCTACTTGAGCGTGTTGGTTTGTCACATCGTATGACGCATAAACCGGGTGAATTATCGGGCGGTGAACGTCAACGTGTTGCTTTAGCACGTGCTTTGGTTGCAAAACCTAAACTGATGATGGCTGATGAGCCGACGGGTAATCTGGATCGTAAAACCGCTGTAAAAATTTTTGAATTACTGACGGAATTGCGTAAAGAGTTCAACATGGCGATGCTGATTGTCACACATGATGAATATCTCGCCCAATCCGCAGATGCCATTTTACATATGCAAGATGGTTTATGGGTAGAAGAGTAAAGCTTTTTCTTGCTGTGATTTAATGGATTAAGATTGTTTTATTGAAGCTCACCTCGGTGGGCTTTATTATTGCCGCTCATAAAAAATAAAAAGAATATGACATGTTGCAATGGTTTTGTATGGGGTGGATTATTGGTATCTCTCTTATGGGAAGCCATGCTTGGGATCTGCACATTTCAACATGGTTGGTCTTGGCTATTTTTGTGTTATGGCAAAAATTCCAAAGTCACTTTATCCCTGATGTTAAACAGATATTTCCTTTAACCTTACAATTAATATTGAATGTTTTGATTGGCATGGTTTTAGGTTTTGGTTATGCCAATACTCAATTGGATGAACGTTTAGCACTCATCCAACATGAGCAATATGAGGCTGAACTGATTGTCTATTTACCAGAAATTAGTCAGCTTAAAGAACAAAAATTACAGCAAACCATTCAAGTTTTAAATTTAAGCTCTCAAGCACAATATTTTTCTGCATCGATAAGTACGCAAATTTTGCAGGAACAACAATTAAAGCTTGAGCCTGGTCAATATTACCGAATGTGGGGCAGAGTAAAACCCAGTCAAAGTTATGCAACACCAGGTGCATTTGATATGGAAAAATGGAATATCCAGCAAAATCTTCATGCAAGTTTTGACGTGAAACAACTGGAATTTTTGACTGAACAGCAAGTGGCATCACTTGGATTTAATTCAGATATACGTCAGCACCAAGCTATTTTGCATCAATTCAAAATAGCAATTGAAAAACAACGATTGAGATTACGAGAGTTTATTCAAAAGCAACCTTTAAGAAATAATGGGCTGATATTGGCTTTACTAACTGGAGATAAAAGCTTATTAAATAAAGGAACAGAGCAATTATTTCAACGTTTTGGTATGAGTCATCTTTTGGCCATTTCAGGGCCACATGTCTTGATATTTGCTATTTTGGTTTGTTGGTGCATTAGACGTAGTTTAGCTAAATGGCTACCAGATTTGTATCTAAAATGGCCTCAACAATATGTATTGGTCTTGCCATTTATCATGTGTGTGAGCTTATATTGTGCTTTTACAGGTTTTGATATTCCCGCCCTACGTACCTTAATTATTTGTTTGGTCGCAAGTGCCATGCTTTTACTTCAACAGCGAATTCGGCCTTTTGCGTTATTAATATTTAGTGCATCAATTTTATTGTTATTTGATCCTTTTAGTATTTTATCCGCAGCTTTTTGGTTGTCCTATGGAGCCTGCTTTATTTTATTAAGGATTTATCAAACCTTACAGCGTAAGCAAATGAATGCAGAGCAGCTTACATATGCACAAAGCATTAAAAATGCGTTAATGATATTAATAGAGTCACAGTGGAAAATTTTTATCGCACTGTTTCCATTAATGATTATTTTCTTTAAACAAATTGCGTGGATTACACCGTTGAGTAATCTATTTGCCATCCCTTGGCTTGGATTTGTAGTTGTGCCTCTCGATATTTTGGCTGCGTTGGCTTATTTCATTTTTGAACCGCTCTCAAGTGCATTATTTCAGCTCAACGATCTTTTTATAGAATTACTGCATGTCGTGTTATATGGATTAGATCGAATATTTTCGCCGGCATTAGATGCTGTTGCAATGAAAAACACGCAGATTTTATTGCTCATTTTGGCTTTAGTGATTGTATTTTTACCACAAGGACTTATGCCAAAAAGTTGGGGCTGGATAGGACTCATATTTGTGGTCTTGCCTATACGCAATCCTGTGCCTTTTCAGCTTTCAGTCTTAGATGTTGGGCAAGGGCAGTCTATTTTTATTCGTTATCATCAACACACGATGATGGTTGATTTTGGAGGATACTATGATGAATCAAAATTTAGTATTGGAAAGAATATAATTCAGCCCTTTCTCAGTGTGAATGGGGTTCGGAAGTTGGACCAAGTTGTGCTGACACATTTGGATCAAGACCATAGTGGTGGTTTCTTTTCAATATATGAGCAGCTTACTATTGGTCAGTTATATACAAATCAACAGGTTGAGCAAATCGGGGCGGTACCACAGGTGTTGTGTCTGCAAGGGCAAGCATGGAATTGGGATAACCAGGTATTTTTTAAAGTATTGTCCCCGAGTAGAGAACAACAAGAAGCGATTCCATTTAATACCAATGAAAGTTCATGCGTACTCTATGTTTCGGTTCGCGAAAAAAATGGATTTAAAAATTTCTTATTGATGGGTGATGCAGGTTGGGAGACTGAATATAAAATTTTGCAAAATTATCCTAACTTAAGCGTAGATGTATTGGTGCTTGGTCATCATGGCAGCCAATATAGTTCAGCTTATACTTTTTTGCAGCATTTAGAGCCGAAACTTGCGATTGCATCGGTTGGGCGTTTTAACCGTTATGGGCATCCAGCTATGTTGACCCAATCACGTTTAGATAAACTCGGTATCCCATTTTTGCAAACCGCAAAGAGTGGAACAATACATTTTGTAGAAAAGGGTAAAGATATAAAACTGCTTGAAGAAAGAGCCAAATATAAATGGTATGACTACAGCACAAAATCCATTACAGCTGATTAGCTTAGATTTTGTTCACATGTCTGGTTCATTCGCTCACGTTCATATTGTTCACGTACATTATGTACACGCTTTTCAACTTCTTCATCACTGACATTGTATAAATTTCGGAGTTGAGGATTAGCTTTGAAGCGTTTATAACTCCAGTGATAATGTTCAGGATAACGTTGGATTAATTTTTCAATTGCTTTGAAAATCACAATAGAGCCATCATTGGCATTGCCCTGATAAATTTTCTCATCAATGGGTTCAATATACATATCAAAACCATGATCCTCATTTCGAATCGCATATAAAAGTAAAGCACATGCTTTGGTCTTTTGAATGAGTTTTGCACTTAAATTGCTGGTCAATAAGGGAACACCAAAGTATGGGATTAATTCGCCACCAGCATGAGGCGTATGGTCAGGTAGAATAACTGTTGTACCGCCTTGTTTTAGGGCTTTAAAAATCTGACGTACACCAGATTCATCTGTCGGGACTAAAGTTGCTTGTTCACGACTACGTGCAGCACGCACAAAGTTATTGGCTGATTCACTTTTTACAGGTTTGTACATGATGGTCATTTTAGTAAATTGAGCAATCCATGCATTCATGATTTCCCAAGTACCAAAATGTGGCACAACTAAGACCAAACCTTTATTTAGACTAAGTGCATCATGTAAATATTCTGCACCATGTATGCTATGGATACGCTGAATATTTTTTTCAGTACTTGCACCCCAAATACTAAAAAACTCAAAGTAAGACATGAGCTCATTGCGGATAGCTTGTTTCGTGAGTTGTTCACGTTCTTCATCAGATAACTCAGGCAATGCAATTTTGAGATTTCGTTGAATCGTCGCGGATGTTTTAGAAATCTTAAAAATGTTGACAAGCCCAGCCAAACCTTTGGCGATAAATTTTGAAATTTGAATTGGTTGACGGCTGATAAATTTTAACAGGTGATAAGTGGTATCCTGTGAATTCTTGTCGGTCATCGCGTTTTAGTCTGATATTGATAGAAGAAAAAAGTAAAATAATTATAGGGGAAAATGAATTGATTAGACAGTTTTCCGCTGTAGCGTGTATATAATGACAACAAATTTTCGTTAGATAAGGTTTTTTATATGTCCGAATGGCCACCAAAACCTGAAGAAAAACAGCCAAATTCTTCAAATAATATCCATCAGCCTACAGGCAATGAATGGAAGATATTAGAAAAAGCAGTGCTTTCTTCTGTGGAAGAGCAACGTCGTGCCCGTCGATGGGGAATATTTTTTAAATTTTTAACTTTTGCGTATCTACTTTTTATCATCGTTGCGATGGGAAAAAGTTGCAGTACAGCGAGTTCTGATCCGACAGCAACAGCAGGTTCGCATATTGCAGTTGTTGATATTGTTGGAACAATTGCTGCGGATAAACAAAGTGTAAATAGCACCAACACAATTAAGTCTTTGAAAAAAGCCTTTGAAAATAAACAAAGTAAAGCTGTTGTGCTCAATATTAATTCGCCGGGTGGTTCACCAGTTCAGTCGGATGAAATTTGGCAAGAGATACAGTATTTGAAAAAAGCACATACTGGTAAAAAGCTCTATGCGATTATTGGTGATACAGGTGCATCAGGTGCTTATTATATTGCTTCAGCTGCGGATGAAATTATTGTTAATCCATCAAGCTTAGTGGGCTCAATTGGTGTAATTATGCCAAATTATGGTGTAAACGGTTTAATGCAAAAACTAGGTGTTGAAGACCGAACCATGACATCAGGTGAAAATAAAGCCATTCTTTCAATGACACAACCTGTTGATCCTGCACAAAAAGCACATGTACAAGCTGTGCTTGATAATGTCCACACGCATTTTATTAATGCAGTAAAAGAAGGTCGTGGTAAGAAATTAAAATCAAATGATCCTGAGATTTTCTCTGGTTTATTCTGGACAGGTGAACAGGCAGTTAAATTGGGTATTGCAGACCGTACAGGTAGTTTGAACACATTAAAACGTGAACTCAAAACTGAAAAAGCTGTGAACTATACAATTGAATACAGTCCATTTGACTCTGTTTTAGGTCGTATGGGAAGTTCAATTGGTCAAGGTTTTGCAACGTCAATTTCTCAGCAAGTCCAATCTGAAAATACCACGAAGTTACAATGAAGCCATTAATTCACTTTGCGCATGCCAATGGCGTGCCATCAAAGGTATATCAAAAACTTTTCGATTTACTTAGTGATGAATATGACGTGATTTATGTGCCTTTGTTAGGGCCAGATAAACGTTATCCAATTGATAATCATTGGTACAGCCTGACTCAGCAAGTGATTGATAGTATTGTACGCCAATCACAAGGTCGAAAAGTGATTGGTCTAGGGCATTCATTGGGTTCTGTTTTAACTTTTCAGGCGGCTTTGCAGCGTCCCGAATTGTTTGAGCAAATCTTAATGATTGATCCACCGATGATTATGGGTAAAGAAGCTTTGGCATTGCATATTGCCAAAATCTTGAAGCTGAAAATGGTCGATGCTATGTCTCCAGCTGGATTGTCGAAGCGTCGCCGTGATCACTGGGAAAGTCGTGAGCAAGCGGCAGAGCTCCTGCGTCCAAAAGGTTTTTATAAAAACTTTGATGAAGATTGTTTTCAAGCCTATATTGATTATGCATTGATGGATGATCTAGAGCGTGGTGGCGTTGAACTGACCATTTCGCGTGATGATGAAGTTCAAATTTTTAGAACCAATCCATCATTGTGGTGGTTGCCACAGGCAAAGCCAAAAATTCCTGTGCAATTGTTAATTGCAGAGCAAGGGCCATTCTTGCCACGTAAATTTCCACAAATGGTTGAGAAGAAATTTGGAGCATCATTTAAAGTAGTATCAGGCAGTCACATGTTTCCTTTAGAAAAGCCCGATGAAACTGTTGAAATCATTAAAATGATGCTCGCAGAATATGCAAAAAAGTGAAACATCGTTCTTGTAGGCAATAAAAAACGCATCCAAGGATGCGTTTTTTATTGCTGACCATTTTGCAAATGATCATTTAATTCATCAATTAAAATTTGCAGAATTGCACAGCATCTTGCATTGGCTGACCACGATATAACACGCCATTTTCAGTGTGTTGAATCGTACCATTACAAATCCATTCAGCGACTTGTGGGTAGATGACATGTTCGAGTACATGTACACGATTTGCTAGGCTACCTGCATCATCATGTACATTCACTTTGAGAACACCTTGTGCCAGAGCTTGCCCAGCATCCAATTCAGCAGTCACATAATGAACGGTGCAACCGTGAAAGACATCGCCAGTTTTGAGTACACGTTGGTGAGTATGCATGCCTTTATAATTTGGTAAAAGTGAAGGGTGAATGTTGATCATTTTCCCTTCCCAATTTTTCACAAACTGAGCGCTTAAAATACGCATAAAGCCAGCAAGAATCACCAAATCAACATCCCAAGCGAGCAATTGTTGATGCATGACATCATCAAAAGCTTCGCGAGTAGGATATTGTTTGTGCTCAATGACTGCAGTTGCAATTCCTGCTTTTTCTGCACGTTGTAATGCAAAGGCTTCAGGTTTATTTGAAATGACCCCAACAATTTGACCTGAGAGATTGGCATCAATCAAGGCTTGTAAGTTGGAGCCGCTACCTGAAACAAGAACAGCAATTTTAATCATGGACGTTGCTTATGCGAACACAACGCGGATTTTTTCGTCAGCGCCTTCAACAGATTCAGCATTATCTGCGATATGACCCATAGTGAAAGCTTTTTCGCCAAGGCCGTTTAACAACTCAACAGTCTTATCAGCATCAGCAGCATCTACAACAAGTACCATACCTACGCCACAGTTAAATGTACGATACATTTCGAATTGTTCAACACCACCTTCTTTTTGAAGAAGTTTGAACAGTTCTGGCCATTCCCAAGACGCTTCATTCACAACCGCTTGAGCCCCATTTGGAAGTACACGTGGTAAGTTACCTGGTAAACCACCACCAGTGATGTGGGCCATCGCATGAACATCAACTTCTTTTAATAACTGAAGAATTGGTTTCACATAGATGCGTGTAGGTTCCATTGCTGCATCAGCAAGCGGACGACCATCAACGATTTGAGTCAAATCTACGTTTTTCACATCTAAAATTTTACGAAGCAGTGAATAACCGTTAGAGTGTGCACCTGAAGATGCAACACCTACAAGAACATCACCTGCTTTAACTTTAGAACCATCAATAATTTTGCTTTGCTCAACAACACCTACGCAGAAACCTGCAAGGTCATAGTCTTCGCCTTCGTACATGCCTGGCATTTCAGCAGTTTCACCGCCTACTAATGCACAGCCTGCAAGTTCACAACCTGCACCAATACCAGTGACAACATTGGCAGCAACATCTACATTTAAGTGACCAGTTGCATAGTAGTCGAGGAAGAATAGTGGTTCAGCACCACAAACCAAAAGATCGTTTACGCACATTGCCACCAAGTCTTGACCAATCGTGTCATGACGGTTCAAATTCAATGCTAAACGTAGTTTTGTACCTACACCATCCGTGCCAGATACGAGAACAGGTTCTTCATAACCTTTAGGAATTTTACAAAGGGCACCGAAGCCGCCGAGTCCGCCCATCACTTCAGGACGTTTGGTACGCTTAGCGACAGATTTGATTCGATCGACTAATAAGTCGCCCGCTTCAATATCGACACCTGCATCTTTGTAGCTTAAACCAGTGTTTGGGGTAGAAGTTGAGTTGCTCATAATGAAGTCTCCGCATTCGCGCGGGGATTATAACCTGAATATACGAAACTCTTATGTTATTTATGCCCTAAAATGCTATCTTTATTGAAATATTTTACTTTTTATAATGATTCATTGAAAAAAGGCGAGACTCTATGGTAGATCGTACTTTACGTCGTATTTTTATCCTCGCAGGAATTGCGTTGATCCTCTGGGTCGTATATCTACTAAAACCTGTTGTTTTACCATTCATTGGCGCTTTTTTAATTGCGTATTTATTTAGTCCATTGGTTGATAAATTACACAATATCGGTTTGCCGCGTTGGCTTTCAATTAGCTGTGTATTCATCGGGATTGGTGTAGTTATTTTTCTTGCGATGTGGTTTTTGGTGCCGTTGGTCTGGGAACAGCTCATGTATGCCAAGAAAAACATTCCTGGAAATATTCATTGGTTGAATTACACATTCCTGCCTTGGCTATCAAATACATTTAATTTAGTGCCAATGGAAATTGACACTGAGCAAATGTCTGCAGCAATTATGGAATATATCCAGACTAATTATAGTGCGGACAGTATTCAAGCCATGATTTTGAAAGTTGCACAATCTGGTCTGAACTTTATTCAAATTGGCGGTACCATCGTTCTTATTCCAATTATTGCTTTCTACTTCTTATTAGATTGGGAGCGCATGTTGGATAGCATGCGTCGTCTGATTCCTCGTAAGTATGAAAAAAGTACCTTAACAATTGTTGGTGAATGTCACGAAGTACTGGGTGCCTTTGTTAAAGGACAATTTTTAGTAATGTTCTTGTTAGGCGTAGTTTATGCCATGGGACTGCAACTTATTGGGCTTGAAGTTGGCATTATCATTGGTATGATCGCTGGATTGGCAAGTATTATTCCTTATCTTGGTTTTGCAGTTGGCATTATCTCAGCAGTTATCGCTTGTTTATTCCAATTTGGTTTAGATTGGGTGCATCTTGCACTCGTACTTGTCGTTTTTATGGTTGGGCAGGCAATAGAGGGCTATATTCTACAGCCATTTCTATTGGGCGATAAAATTGGTTTATCACCAGTTGCTGTTGTATTTGCAGTTTTGGCTGGTGCGCAGTTAGCGGGTTTATTGGGTATGCTAATTGCCTTGCCTGTAGCAGCTGTTATTGTTGTTTTGCTTCGTCATGTTCGTGAAAATTACGAAAAAAGTCAGCTCTATCGGAGTGATGTCGTGGTTCTGAGTGATGCTGCGACAGGTTCAGTGACTGTTGAAACAGAGCAGATAGCAGTCGATATTGAACTCAAAAATCACGAAGTAAATTCACTGCAAGATTCTGAAATTTCGAGTAACATTGACTCATCAGATAAAAAAGATTGATAAGGCCAAAATATAGATATGCGTCAATTGCAGTTAGATATTGAACCACAACTCGATGCCCGAATTGGTGATTTTTCCGGGCCAGGTTGGGGGCATGTAATTGATGGTGTACGCCAGCTACATGCGGGACTGATGAATCGGTTCTATATCTATGGTGGTGCGGGTACAGGTAAAAGCCACTTACTTTCTGCAATTTGTGATTCATATTTAGAAATTGGAAAATCAGCAATTCAAGTTTCATTGCTTGAATTGCTTGATGCCCCAACTGAGGCGATTACATCTTTAGATCGTTATGATTTAGTAGCCTTAGACGATATAGAAGCTATAAGTGGTGTTCCACATTGGCAAAAAGCGGTTTTTCACCTGATTAATTATAATAATGAAGAAGGTGGTCAATTAGTGTTTTCATCACGCGTCGCACCAATTGAGCTGAAGTTAGAGTTACCAGATCTACAATCACGTCTTACTCAGGCTGTGAGTGTGAAAGTGCCTAACGGCAGTTTATTTGCTGATCGCCAAGCTTTAGTCAATTCTGTATTAAACCGTCGTGGCATTCATATGGATCAACAAATTGTTGATTATTTATTGGCACATGGCCCACATCAAGCGTCTATATTATTGAGATCGCTTGAGCAGCTCATACAGATGCTTAAAGGCGAAAAAACCAAGTTGAGCCATGCTAATTTAAGACAAATTTTTGCCCTCATTGATGAATATCGGTAAGCAATAAAAATTCTTGAGTAATTACTCAAGCTGTGACAAAGTACATAAAAATATTTCGATGTTGCAGTGATTTTGCAACTAGAGAATAAAAAGATAAAAAAAATTTAAGGAGATGGATATGCTCAAACAGAGCATAGGCATGGGTATGCTATTGATGGCAGGCCATGCATTTAGCGCAGAAATTACCGTGACTACCACGGATGATGTCGTGAAAGATGATAAGGAATGTTCACTTCGCGAAGCAATTGAATACATTAATAAAGGAATGCCCGAAGCAGGCTATAATGGCTGTGGTGGTAAAGGTGCTATTGCATCTATATTATTGGAAAAACAAAAAACCTATAAATTAGATAAAAAAATTAATCTTACAGCTGAAACCAATATTAAAACGACTTATGACGCTTCTTTTAATGATGACACTGTTCCTGGATTAAATAATGCCATTATTGAAATGACTGGTTCCGACCAAATTTTTCATATTGATGATGAAAAAAATACACAATTTAAAGTTTCTCTCAAAGAAATTACTTTAAAAGGGTGTGGTGTTAGTCAATGTGCTGATTTAGGTGGAATTATATATAACAACGAGCTATTAAGCTTAGAGTATGTCAAATTAATTAATGGTCATGCGCGATTGGGCGGAGCAATTTATAATGTTGGTTTATCAGAAGAGGGTAAAACAGCAGCAAGTCTACTCAATATTCAAAATACCATATTTGAAAATAATACTGCTACAGAAGGTGGCGCTGTTTACGCATTAGCACCAAGCTTTGCTATTTCGATGAGTCTATTTAAAGGTAATAGTAGCACGAGTGGTCGAGCTATTGTCTTTAGCAAATCAGGTGCGACTGGGGAAACTATTACAGCAACAGTTACAAATAGCACTTTTTTTAAAAATACAGGTTCTGCTCTTAATTTATTAGACGGCTTAGCAGTAAATAACGTGAGTGTAGTTAAAAATTCAGCGGGTGTTGATTTTAATGCATCAAAAATTGCGTATCTGGCTAATAGTATAATATTAGGAAATGGTACACAGGATTGCCGCGTTGCGGATGCAACAGCTGATAAATCAGTTATATATAATAATTTAATGGCTAACAGTTGTAATGATTTAGCTACAAAGAAAGTTGATAATTTAAATCAAATTTGGAATGGTACTCAACTATTTGCTGGAAGTGATGAAGGGGCATGTAAGACACTTTCTGAAGATCGTGAGTCACTTTTCTGTCCATTCAGTACCCCAAGTAATACGTTTATTGGTTATTTACGCCCACGTATTCTATTGTCCTATAGTACTTTGTTTTCAAGTCCAATTTTAAATAAAGGTACAACTTCCGCGAATGGAAATGAAGAACATATTTACTGCGAGTCTAGTGATCAACGTGGCAAATCTAGAAGTGCTGATGATGTTTGGTGTGATAGAGGTGCGATTGAAATTGTTGTACCAACAAGTATTTCTCGACTAGGCCAAGACATACATCCAGGTGAAATAGCCAAGTTTAATATTTTAGAACAGCTTGGGGACAGTGATTTAATCCCTAAAGAAGAGTGTGATGCTGTTATGGGCAAAGCGAATCCAACGGGTGAGCCTTGGCAAGATGGTTGTTTAGTTATTAAGCAAAGTACAGTGTCAAAGGGAAAAATGACACTGAACTTGAATGGTGATGTGACTTATACGCCAAATGGTGATTGGCATGGAGCCGATATTTTTGAAGTTCAAATTGCAACGTCATCAACACGTTTTAACACAGAGACTTCAAAAAATTATCTATCAGCAGAAGTTCGAATTTTCCAAGAACCGGTCAATCATATGGAAAATAAATCTGTGAAAACTTCTGGTGGCGCGTTGGGTTGGTTAAGCTTAACTGCACTTTTTGGCTTGATTGGATTACGCCGATATAAAAAGTAATAAGGATGTGTCATGAAAAATTATAAAAAAGGATTATTAGCTGCCATGGTGCTTGCAGCCATGTCACTTATGGCTGCTGACGATAAAATCATATATGTAAATACTTTTGATGATGAAAATGGTGAAAATGCAAATAATTGTTCATTGCGTGAAGCGATAGAGACAGCAAGAAAAAATGCCGCATTTGGTGGATGTAAAGCTGGCAATACAGCAAATGGACAAAACGACATTATTCAACTTGAAGCTGGTGAATACAAACTCAGTTTAGGTGAATTAGTTCCAGAGACACAAATTACGATTCAAGGCAAAAGTCGCTGGAATTTTGATGTTAAAAATAAATTAACAGGAAATTACCCTGCATACGAAGCAATCAAAACCACAATTAATGCCCAAGGAAAATCCCGTATTTTAAATACGGGCAAAACTGAAGCAAATGTTGTGATGCAAAGTGTTCGTTTAACTAATGGATATTCTAATACCCGAGGGGGAGCTGTAAATGTCGGCGGAAGTTTTGTGCTTAGTAACGGCATTATTGATAACTCTAAGGCGGATATTGCAGGTGGTGCAATTTATGCCTCTACGTTAAACACCGAAAAAAATGTAGATTTAGTGAGTACATTAGTGCAGTCAAATCAGGCACCTAAAGGTAGTGTCTTGGCAATGGATTGTGTGGGTAATTTTGGTGATAGTAAGCCTAATATTAGTTTCACCCAAAGTAGCTTTATTGAAAATGGTTCAGCGAATAGTCAAAGTATATTTGATTACTGTGGCCAAGTTACTTCAGTACTGATGGCAAATACCATAGCAAAAAATAGGGCAAGTGCAACAACAGGTAGTATTATCAAAGCGATTGATAATACGGTAAACAATAGTGTTGAGCGTCTAAGTGCTGCATCTTTATTCAGCTTTACCAGTAACACCATTGTTGAAAATGATGCCTACAGTACTTATTACTATGATAAAAATGGTTCTAAATCATTGGCTTTTAATGTCTTAGCATTTAATAAAACCGGTAAATCTTGTCGATATCTGAATAATACAGTACCTGATAAAACCCAAATATTTTACGCGACAGGTAATGCTTTTGAGTTAACAGAAGCATTATGTGATTTACCTGAAAGTGTTTTGACTAGCACCAATAGCTCTATAAAGAATATTGATGTAAAAAATAATGCGATATCGACTTATCTCACACCTTTACAGGAAACATCTGAATATAACCTATATTTACCTTTGTATTATCCACTGAAGACGAATTTAGCTACAAGCCTAATGAATACTGGTCTTAGTAATTGTTCGGAAAATGATCAAAGAGGGCTGGTTCGTATTACAGATGGGACTTTGCAACTTAATCCAGATTCTCGCAATAGTTGTGAAATTGGTTCTGTAGAGTCCATGGATCTTACGGCAGCCGATGTTGAGGAGTTAACAAATTCATCGATAAAGGTCTTAGTAAAAGGTTATCAAGATGAAATTGATGGACTTAAAGCAGATATTAATGATCCCGTATATAAAGAATATAAAATTGCGAATCAAGAAGACTTATCGGTCAAAGAAGCTGAACTAGCTGCATTGAAAAACAATTTAAAATATCGGGCAATTTATTTTAATCCTTTTGAAAAATCGCTACCTCAAGAAGTAACTGTGATTGGCACCCAATCAAGACAATTACAGAAGTTAAATGCAGATAATTATACGGTAAGTGCAAAACCGCTGGGAATTGGTTCAGAAATTACAATCGCATCAGGCCAGGCATCGGTAGTTGGTGGTGATCTAGATGATTTGAAATGTGAATGGGATGCTAAACTTCATAAAGTTGTGATTTATAGAGCGGGTGGAGATGTAACGGATGCAACAGATTTCGCATTTTGCCAATATACTTTGACCGAAAAAACCAATACATCAAATAGTTCTTCAGGAATTCTAAAAGCTGTATTTAAAAATATTGAACCAATTGTTGAAAGCAAAACTTATTCAATTGATCCATCAAGTAATTTGACTTTGAACATTGATAACTTAATGCTGAATGCCAGTGAGGAGGGAGATGGTCCATTAGCTACACTCCCTTCAGGCAAAGCATTGTGGAATAAAGATGTTAATGGATTAGATTTGCCGATTCATTTAGATAGCATTCCTGCGGGCCTGAATTTTACAGCTGAACGCAGTGGACAGTGTCCAGGGAGTTATGTCAAAGAGACCTGCTATGGTGGAAAGCTTTCTTTTAGTGTGAAAAATAATCTGAGCCAATTTGATTACCCTGTCAAATATTCGGTATTTGATTCCGAGGGAGCAAAATCCAATTTTGGTATTTTAACTTTGAAAAATACAGCTAAAAACACCAATACCTCATCGAGTGGTGGTGGATCTTTTGGAATATTAGGTTTAATCAGTTTGTTTGGTTTAGTAGTCTATCGTCGTCGAATGAACTAGAATTCAATAGCAATAAAAAAACCCTCTCACAGAGGGTTTTTTATTGGCAAACATATTAAAAAAGTGTCTAACTTAATGCACTGTAATAGCGGGTTGCAAGTATTTATTAATATACTCATCACGAATAGCTGAGCGTTCATCTGGAGCTGCACTTTGCATACGTGTGGCTAATTCTTTACGCTCTAACGTACTCATTTTTTGCCATGTTTCTCGCATGCGCTGTTTTTCTGCATCAGGAAGTTGAGTAAACCAATCCATACGTTGCTGTAAGCTAACGCTTTGTGCAGCAGGAATTTCTTTCAAAGTTTGGTATTTTTTTATGAGTGCTTGTTGCTCAACATCAGATAATGCATCCCAAGTTTCATTGACTTGAGTATCCGCGTCTTTAGAGAAAATCCAAAAACGATCAAAGCCTGCAAAACTTGTTTGCAAAAAACTGAATGCACAAAATGCAATTGCGATTTTTTTAGCTGCCATGTGGAACTTTGTCCTCACCCAGAACCATTAACATTTCAAGATCTTCCACCATTTGAGGTGAGAGTTTTGGGGTTGAAATCACTTGATTTTGTGGTTTCTCATCTAAAATAGTTGCATTCGGTAATACAACAAAACCAGCGATTGCAGCGGCTAACGCAAAGCCTGACATTTTCCAAAAGCCGTAGCGAGAAGTTTCATGCTGGTGAATTTCTTCAAGCACGTTATTCATGACATTGGCTTTGTCTTTGTGATGCTGTGCGAGTCCATCAAGCTTGGAAGTTACTTGCTTTAAGAAATCATCTTGTTTCATTCGGATGATCCTCCCATATGTGGATTCAAATGTGCCAAAGCGGTACGTAAGCCTTGAATGGCACGGTGGTAATGTGTTTTCACACTGCCTTCGGAACAATTCATAATTTCTGCAGTGGTATGCGTATCGAAACCTTCCCAAGCTCGCAACATAAATGCTTGTTGCTGGCGAACAGGAAGCTCTGCAATGGCATTTTGTATTTCATCTGCAGTAACTGCTTGATCTAAGAAGTCGAATGGATTAGGCGTTGATTCATCAACAACATCTTGCAATTCAACATCATCGTCATCAAGACTAACTTTTCTGAATAAAGAAAATGGTTGAGAACGGCGAGCCTCTTTACGACGCCAATCCTGCAATTTATTATTTAAAATGGTGTAAAACAGGGGATACCATTCATCTGTAGATTTGTCAGCATAGGCTTTATGCAATGATATAAATGCTTCTTGGACTAAATCCATAGCAATGCCATGTTGTCCGTGTGTTGCACTTTCCATCATTACTAAAGCACGTCCCGTTACTTCATTCATGAAGTTTTTCAGGCGAGATTCAGCTGTGCTCTTCAGAACACTACTATTTTGGGTCTCGGACTGTTTGGGTGCTAAATCCATAGGGATGGAAAATCCTGTCATTGGACACCCACCATTATTTCCATATTCATACTTAAATAACGTTGGAAATAATGGTTAGGTTGACAAAAAGAATTATTATTTTTCTAGTGTAATCTATTTTTTTGAATGGTCGCGTCTTAATAAAATAAAGTAACGATTTTACTGACGTTGGCGAACCATCTCAAAAAAGCAGATTGAACCGGCAATTGCGACGTTAAGTGATTCTTGTCCACCAGGTTGGGGAATGGCAACTGCTTCCGCATGTTTTAATGCATATTCAGACACACCCTGGCCTTCATTACCTAAAATCCATACACATTGCTGGCGTAAATTTTTTGAATATAGGTTTTCAGACTGATGTGAGCTGGTAGCATAAACAGGAATTTTGAACTTTGGCAAAATATCTTCAAGGACGATATTTTCATAAGTATGTACTGAGAAGTGCGCGCCCATGCCTGCACGTAAAACACGTGGAGACCAAAGCGATGCTGAACCTTTAGTACATACAATTTGTTCAATACCCGCTGCAGCCGCAGAGCGGAGCAAAGTACCTACGTTACCAGGATCTTGAATATTGTCTAAAATTAAGGTGTCTTCAGTAAAGTTGAGCGCTTCACTTGAGTTGGGTAAGTCAACAATCGCTAGGCAAGCAATTGAAGTACCTAATGTACTGATATCTTTATAAAGTGATTCACTTAGAATAAACACTGTACCTAAATATTTTTCAGCAATTAGGTCAAAATCGGCGTGATTAATCGCACTTTCAGTGGTGAAAATAGATTTAATTGGTCGTTTTGCATCTAACCAAGAGAGAACCAAATGGGTGCCTTCTAAAACAGTTTGACCTTGTTTTTTACGATAGGCATTTTGGTCGATTAAGCCACGCAGATGCTTAATTTTAGGATTGTCTTTTGATTCGAGATAAATCAGGGCCATGGGAAAATATCCACGAAAGTCAGCTGAATAACTGACTTTCGTTAAAAGGGTAAATATTAGTTATGATAAGAGGTGACTAAATCAACTTCATTTTTAGAACCAATAATCACTGGTACACGTTGATGAAGTTCAGTTGGTTGGATGTCAAGAATGCGTACACGACCTGTAGTAGAAGCACCACCAGCTTGTTCCATAAGCATACTCATTGGGTTTGCTTCGTACATTAAACGTAGGCGACCTGCTTTTTTCGGATCTTTAAAGTCGTATGGATACATGAAGATACCGCTACGGCAAAGAATACGGTGAATATCACCCACCATGCACGCAACCCAACGCATGTTGAAGTCTTTTTCACGTGGACCAGTTTTACCTGCAAGAAGTTCGTCTACATAGCGTTTAACAGGCTCTTCCCAATGGCGTTGGTTCGAAGCATTGATGGCATATTCTTTGGTGTCAGCAGCAACTGCAATTGCATCTTTTGTTAATAAGAATTCTTTGCTTTCTGGGTCAAATGTAAAGAATACAACGCCAGCGCCAACAGTTAGTGCCATCATAGTTGATGGGCCATAGAGCACATAACCTGCTGCAGCTTGGTTAACACCAGCTTGCATGAAGTCTTCTGCTTGTGTTACAGCATTTTTAGCTGGAAGAATTGAGAAAATTGTACCTACACACATGTTGATATCGATATTGCTTGAACCATCAAGCGGGTCAAATAATACTAAGAATTCACCATTTTCTTGCGCTGGTGTGAATTCATCTAATTCTTCAGAAGCCAAACCCCCTACATGTGGGTGAACTTTTAAAGCATCGATTAAATAGTCGTTAGAGATAACGTCGAGTTTCTTTTGTTCTTCACCTTGAACGTTTTCGTGTTGCGCGCTACCCAATACGCCAGCCAAAGCACCTTTTTGTAAAAGAAGGTCGATGTCTTTGCAAGTATTACCAATTGTTTCAATAACTTGTGCTAATGCAGGAGTTAGATTACCACTTTGTTGTTGTAAAAATTGGGAAAGGGTGAGATTTGACATGACAGGAAAACTCCAAATATTGATTTATCAAAAATGATAAAAACGTGATTGTGCAACATTTTAGATGAGAACGACGCAAAAGAAAAATCATACTCGACTATTTGCCTTCATTTTACCCTTGCAAGTCTGGTTGAACATGCTATGTTGAAGGAGGTATAAAAATCCAATGACAGGGAGCACAACAATGACCACACAAAAATTTGATGCGACTCCAACCGCAACTGAAGGATTGAATTTAGACAATATTTCTGCAGATACTGTGAAAGCTGCGTGGAGTGGCTATGAGTCGAAGGCAGAATATAAAAAGTTCAATAAGCATGATTTGATTGAATCTATGCACGCTGAAAAAGAAAATTCTGAATCGGTAAAAACAGAAGCCTAATGGACTGGGTTTTGTATAAAAAAGCACTCAATTTGAGTGCTTTTTTATTGCTAGGTCTACCATCCTGAAAATAAACTTATTTCAATAGTGGTGGAACAGCTTCGTAGTTAATTTCTACACGGCGGTTTTCTTTCCATGCATTTTCATCATGACCCGCATTGATTGGCATCTCTTTACCATAACTTACAGCTTCAAGTTGGTTTGGATTAACACCTGTTGTTACTAAAAAGCTTTCAACCGCTTTAGCACGACGTTCACCCAACGCCATGTTGTATTCACGTGTGCCACGTTCATCGGTATGACCTGTTAAAGCAACACGTGAATTAGCATTCGCTACAAGGAACTGTGCGTGCGCTTGCAGTGTTTGAAGATCTTCATTGCTGAGTTCAGAACTGTCGTAATCGAAGTGTACGACGCGCTTTGCTAAATACGCTTTATTAGCTTCAGTTACACCTTTTGATGAGGCACCTGCAAGGTTTTGTGCATTAAGCGCTGCATCTTCACTTAGGCCTGTAGTATTTACAGTGGTAGAGCTAGACGGATTTTGTCCTGCTTGAATATCTGCTGCAGGTTTGCGGCTTGCGCAACCTGTCATGACCAAGGCAGTGGCTAAAACAGGAAGAGCAAATAATTTTACTGCGTTCATTTTCATCTCCATGACGATTCATTATGATGTTTAATAAAAAATTTATGAGCTAAATGCTGAATAAAAAATTATCAATTCAGTTATTTTACTTTGGTGCCCAAGCAGGTTCACGAACTTCGCCTTGTTCACTTGGTAAGTTCATGCGGAAGCGTCCATCTAAAGACATAATTGACAATAAGCCGCGGTTCGCTTCACGTGTTGCATACACCACCATTTGACCATTTGGCGAGAAGCTTGGAGATTCATCCAAACTCGTAGGCGTCAAAATATTGGTCACACCTGAGTTAATGTCTTGTACGGCAACTTTATAGTTACTGCCACTTGGACGATGCACTAAAGCTAATTTTTTACCATCAGCACTTAAAGTGCCACGGGCATTAAATGCACCACGGAAAGTCAAACGTTTTACACTTTCAGCACTTAAGTTGTAGGTATAAATTTGTGGAGAGCCACCACGGTCAGAAGTAAAGATAAATGATTTGCCATCTGGTGCATAACGCGCTTCTGTATCGATGGCAGTATCATTGGTCATCCGTTTTAGCTGACGGCTTTGTAAATCCATTTGGTAAATTTCAGGGTTGCCATGCATAGATGCAGTGAACAACATGCTTTTACCATCGGGAGAGAAGCTTGGAGCACCATTTAAACCACGGAAGCTTGCCACTTTTTCACGGCTACCAGTTGCTAAGTCTTGAATGTAAATCGCAGGACGTTTGGTTTCAAATGATACATAAGCCAGTTTTTTAGCATCAGGTGTCCAAGCAGGGGAAAGGATTGGATCACGTGAAGTTAAAATGGTGCGTGGCTGCTCCCCATCTGTGTCGGCAATTTGTAGGGTATAGCGTTGATCTGGAGTTGCTGCATTACGCAGAACATAAGCGATACGACCACTGAAGTCACCAGGAATACCTGTTAAAGCTTGATAAATCGCATCACTGATCATATGCGCTGCTTGACGTGAACGTGAAGCTGGAACTGTCAATAGTTCATTTAATAAGTATTGCTTTTTTTCGACATCGTATAGTTGATAGTGAATTTCATATGAACCGTCAGCTGTTGTTTTTGATGTTCCTGTTACAACATAGGGAACACCTGCCGCCTGCCAAGCTTCTGCATTTGGAGAATTCATCCCTGCAGTTGCAGCTAAGTTCTTAGACGCACTGGTAAATTTTCCTGAACGATTCAAATCGCTTTCAACTACAGGATAAATATTTGTGTCATTGCTAAAAGGGACAATAGCAATTTTAGGCGCTGCTTCAGGCGCCTTAGTGATTTCAAGATGAAGCTGTGCATGTGTTTGAGTGACTAAAACTGGACTCAAAGCGGTCATAATTGCTAAGCAAAGAAGATGTTTACGCGTCATTTCCATCATTCGCTAACTACTCTAAAAATGTGAGTTATTGTCTGTATTTGGTTGTGTCACATAATGGCATGATTTTGGATTATTAAAAGCATGAAAATATGACTGAACTGTTATAACACTGTGAAAAATGCAGAGATTTTATTCGAGTTCACTGAAGTTTATCTTAAAAGTGGTGCAGACAACATCACATTTTGAACTGGAAATGATAATTCTATATAGTTGAAATTTAATTTTTGAATCAAATATTTAGAAGAAATATGTAGCTCTTGATTAGAATGAATTTTCCAAAGTTTGCCATATTCAGAAGAAATATAAAAAAATCCCCGCAATCAATGCAGGGATTTATCAAAGTTAATTTGAAGATCTAAATGTAGAGGTAAAGCTTTGTGCTTCACGTCTAGCATCAGGGTCGCTTGGCATTGGGTACGGTGCTGCAGCACGAACCGCCGCTTCAATACTGGCTTTCATGTCCGGATCACTCGAGTTTACGATTACTGATCGGACTGAACCACTTTCTGATAATGTCACCCGAGCAGTTGCCGATTTACCCGCAGAGTCAGAAGGTGTGTCCCATGCACGACGGATTTTATTTTCAAAATCTTTCTTTGCAGTAGATGCAATCTTCTTCGCTTCAGCCTTTTTCTGTGCGGCTTCTTCAGCTGCTTTTTTAGCTGATGAAGCTTTGGCTTCTTCGGCTGCACGTTCGCGTGCTTCGGCATCGGCTTTAGCCTTTGCATCGGCGTCTGCTTTACGTTTTGCAGCTTCCGCATTGGCTTTAGCTTTTGCATCGGCGTCTGCTTTACGTTTCGCCGCATCTGCATTGGCTTTAGCTTTCGCATCAGCGTCTGCTTTACGTTTTGCAGCTTCCGCATTGGCCTTGGCTTTCGCATCTGCATCCGCTTTACGTTTTGCTGCGTCTGCATTGGCCTTAGCTTTTGCATCAGCATTGGCTTTTGCCATTGCTGCAGCTTTGACTTTGTCAGCTTCTGCTTTTCTTAACGCATCTGCACGGATTTTTTCAGCCTTGGCTTTGGCATCAGTATCTGCTTTACGTTTTGCTGCGTCGGCATTGGCTTTCGCTGTGGCATCTGCTTTTGCTTTAGCCGCATCTACTTTGGCATCTTGTTGAGCTTTTAATTTAGCCGCTTCAGCAGCTTTAGCCTTTTCTTGAGCGCGTTTAGCATTGTCCGCAGCTTTTTGTTCAGCAAGCTGCTGTGCTTTTGCTGCGGCAAGTGCTTGTTGTGCTGCAATCTGTGGATCCGCTTTAGGTGTTTCAGTCGGCTTTGGTGGAGCAGATGTTGGAACTTCAGGTGCAGGTTCAACGCTAGGTTCTACTGTTTGCGTGATTTGTTCAGTTACATTTTCATGTGCGGTTTCATCAAACTCAGTGACTTCACGTGTTACAGGTTTTAAATCTTCCGGTTTTACCAAAACAGTGGTTATTTTTTTAGGAGGCTCAGGTGGTTTACTCATGCCAAGATAAAGTAAGCCAACCACAGCGACGACATGCACACCTAGTGTGAAACCAATCGCAACGGCTTTTTGTTTAAAAGGCGGCTTTTTGAAATCTTTCATAAATTATTTTAATGGCTCAGTCAGTAAACCTACTTGTGTTAAACCTGCATCTTGAAGTGCTGACATGAGCTTCATGACTTCACCATAGGGACGAGATTCACTGCCGTTAATGAGCACACTCATTTGCTTTTTCTGTTCGTTCGCTTCATTTTGCGAAGCCGTTAAAACAGATTTTAGTTCATCGAGTGTGAGTACATCATCTTGATGATTTTTATCTTTGAGAGTGATCGTGCCATCCGCCTTAAGTGTAACAATCGCAGGGCGATCTTCCGCTTGCATAGGCGTGCCATTTGCCTGTGGCAAGTCGACCTTGACACCAGTGGTGATCATTGGTGCGGTCACCATAAAAATCACCAAAAGAACTAACATGACATCAATATAAGGTACGACGTTCATGTCACTTTTTAAAGGTTTTTTAATGCGCTCAAAGCGTCCAGAACGTTGAATAGCCATTAGTCATTGTCCTGAGTTGAACCTACAGACTGACGTTGTAATAACGCAACCATTTCTTCGGCAAACAGCGCACGATCGTTATAAACGGCTTCGCCTTTGGCTGTAAAATGGTTAAAGGCTAATACCGCAGGAATTGCAGCAAATAGACCGATGGCAGTCGCAATCAGAGCTTCAGCAATACCTGGCGCAACCGTTGCAAGTGTAACTTGGTCAACATCAGCCAAGCCGATAAAAGCATTCATAATGCCCCAAACGGTACCGAATAAACCGACATAAGGTGCAACTGAACCAATGCTGGCAAGGGCACCTAGACCATTTTCAAGATGACCTTGATCACGGCTTAAACCCACACGTAAAATACGTTCAGTGCCTTCAATTGACTGTTCTGATGTCGCACTGCGTTTTTTTAGTTTGAAAAATTCGCCCATACCTTGATAGAAGATATCTTCAAGGCCAACACGTTTCGAGTTGAGTTGGGCATTGTTGTATAAAGTGTTGAGTTCGGCGCCAGACCAAAAGATTTTTTGGAAATGTTCATCATCGGCCTGCGCTTTTTTATAACTCATGTGTAACTTGGCAATCAGATACCAACTGAATAACGACGCTAAGAGCAGCAGGAGCATTACCAGTTGTACGATAGGACTTGCTTGTAAGATGAGGTCTGAAACTTTGAGTGTTGATTCTAGTTGAGTTGCCATAGTTACTACATGTGCCAAATAATTTTTTTAATCTTGTTCCAATTCTTTCAGAATCAGTTCACGTATTTCATCAGGAAGGCGACGGGGTCTCATCTCTGCACTGATACATGCCAATTCTACCTCACCTGATGCCAGCATAATATCACCACGATAAATATTTTGTTGCAACACAAATGACGTAGCCTTACACGAAACTACACTTGCTGTAACAGTAATCAGGTCATCCATTAATATAGGACGTGAATATTTCACATTTATTTTATGAACGACAAAGTTGTAATCTTTTTGATGCCAATAATGGTCTACACCTGAAGCGCGTAGCCATTCTGTGCGGGTACGTTCCATAAAGCGAATATGATTTGCGTGGTAAACAATGCCACCTGCATCTGTATCTTCAATATATACACGAATGTTGAATTCGAATTTATTCGCCATGAGAGTGTTCCGTCTTTATAAAATCTGAAAAATATTGGTCTGCACTTCAGCAAAGAATTAGAGCATTTAAAAATGGCGATAATTCAATGATTCGTCAAGTGCTTCAATGACGGGCAGTTTAGCACCGTGAGTCATCAGTCCAATGGCACAAGGTTTCAACTCACGTAAATCTTTAACTTTCGTAGTTGTAATTATTGATTAAAAAAGAGACTGCTTTTAATTTGTTTGTTCATCTAATTTAAATTTTGCATCGACAAAATCTTGTAGTTGAGCTGCTAAATATCCTGCAATATGAAAGTGAGTTTCTTCCATTTTCTTTTTCTGTTGCTTTGGAAGTAATGCTTTTAAAGATTCATACATATACGTTAAGCAGCAAAAGCCAAGGCCAATAACTAACATGAGTAAAAGTTTATTAGGTAGATCTATCCAGAAAAACACATAAACGAGTATGACTAAAGCAAAGAATGAGAAGCTGAAATACAACGTATTAATTTTTGCTGGCTTAAAGTTTTCCTTGACCAAAGCTTGTACGTCGTCGTGATAGTACGTCCCAATAAAAATGAGGGCAGAAGTATAGTTGAAGCTCAGGTTTTTTATACGATATGCAGAAGGCGATTGTTTAATAGTTAAGATATTATCTTCACTTACTTCTATGGTTTCTTTGCTAAGAATGTTTTCACATTCGACAGTGATAAAATAATTGTATTCTGTGTGGAATAAGCTTTCAAAATCACTCATTTGTTTTGGGCTAAATGAACTGATAGGTTGTTCTCTGGGAATGTGTTCAATGGCACTATCTAATGGTAGGTTTTGAATGTAATCGCTATTAATTTTGTTAATTATTCTATTCTCAAGATTTATCATTTTAGTTTATTGTTTGTAGTGGATTGAATTTATTTTAAAAATTTAAATAAATATGCAGGGAGCATTTAACTCCCTGAAGTCGTTCAGTGAATTATCGTTTACTTATCTTTCGGCTCTGGTGGTGTCATCCCAAACTGTAAATACGCCATGTTGGTGGCAATACGTCCACGTGCAGTACGCATGACATAGCCTTGCTGAATGAGGTAGGGCTCGATCACATCTTCTAATGTGCCTGAATCTTCAGCCATAGCTGCAGCCAAAGCTTCAACACCTGCAGGGCCGCCGTCAAAACGTTCCAATAACATTGAAAGATAACGACGGTCTAAAGTGTCTAAACCATCTTTATCGACATTCAACATATCTAAAGCACGTTGCGCCATTTCTTGGGTCACTTCGCCTGTACCTTTGACTTGGGCATAATCTCGAACACGGCGTAATAAACGGTTGGCAATACGTGGCGTACCACGTGCACGACGTGCAACTTCCAGTGCGCCATCTTCAGTAATCGGTACATCCATTAAGTTTGCTGAACGAGTCACAATATGAGTCAGATCTTTTACGGAATAGAACTCTAAACGTTGCACAATCCCGAAACGATCACGTAAAGGTGAGGTGAGTAGTCCCGCACGTGTGGTTGCTGCAACTAATGTAAATGCAGGTAAGTCGAGCTTGATAGAACGGGCAGCTGGTCCTTCACCAATCATGATATCCAACTGATAGTCTTCCATGGCTGGATATAAAATTTCTTCAATCACAGGTGAAAGACGATGAATTTCGTCAATAAACAGTACGTCACCTTCTTCAAGGTTAGTCAGCATGGCTGCCAAGTCGCCGGCACGCTCAAGTACTGGGCCAGAGGTTGACTTGAGATTGCCACCCATTTCATGTGCAATGATGTTGGCAAGCGTCGTTTTACCTAAACCTGGTGGGCCAAAAATAAGTGTGTGATCGAGTGCTTCACCACGGCCACGGGCAGCGCCAATGAAAATTTCCATTTGTTCGCGGACAACGGGTTGCCCGATGTAGTCTTTGAGTGTGGCAGGGCGGATAGCACGATCAAAGTGATCTTCGGGTTTTTCTGAACCACTGATAAGACGGTCTTGCATATTGAATAAACTAATCTCGTGAGCTGAGCATTTTGATGCTGCATGCACAGCCTCAAATCTTGATTTGTATTTTGCTACCATTGTGTAGGCATTATTTTACTTTTGAAAGATCAAAAGTAACAAAAATCTTTTGTTGAGTTGAGGATACGTCGTGTATCCCAACTCAACAGGCGACATCCATGTCGCCTTTAGCATTGCCAGTGTTGGCTTGCGTTTAATAGGTATTTACTTATTCATCGACTTTAAGGCAGCACGGATGATATCACTGGCTTCGGTGAAGTCACCTTTGGCAGCATTCACTAATTTTTGTGCTTCTAGTGGTTTGTAGCCCAGTGATTGTAATGCAGCTTCAGCTTCTGCAACGGCAGAATTACCGGTAAATTGGATTTGCTCCGAAGTTGAATTGCTTGGTACTGTGCCAGATGACATCGCTTTAAAACGGTCACGAAGTTCAATCATCAAGCGTTCTGCAGTTTTCTTACCCACACCTGGTACTTTGACTAAAGTATTTACATCTTCATTTTCAACTGTATGAATCAGCATTTCGACACTTAACGTTGAAAGAATGCCAAGCGCCATTTTGGGCCCAACACCATTTACTTTAAGTAAAGTACGGAAAATTAATTTTTCTTGTGGGTTACTAAAACCATAAAGCAGTTGTGCATCTTCACGTACTGCAAGATGTGTCCAGAGCGTAACTTTTTGACCTTTTTGTAGTTGGCAAAATGTAGAAAGCGGAGTGTCAATTTCGTAGCCTACGCCATTTACATTAAGTAATACTGTTGGTGCTTCCAATGCTAGCACTTCGCCAATTAAGCATCCGATCATGTCATTTATTCACTTTATTTCAGTTTAGTCTGAGCTATTTGCTCAATTTCAATTTGTTGTGAGATTAGCGTGAAGGCCAGCGAATTACTAGCCTTCACATTTTTTCAGCTTTAAAAGAAACCAACTTTATTCCCTTGTAACTCTTGCGCTAAATTATAGGCTTGATGATCTGAAAACTTAGAGATGATATCGAGTACTTGCATAATATTGTCATAATGCGACATACCAAAATGTGCTCCTGAACGATGCAAAATAGACATCAATCGTTGCTCTTTAAAGCTCAAAGTTTTATTGGGTGTGGTCAGTGGAATAAAGGCATCCAAAATATTTTGCAAACTTTGGTGTGCAATAATTTCCAAACCTGCCTTATGCGGATGTTCAAAGATTTTATCACGAGCCAGTTCTTTTGCACGGTTAATCCCGATTTCAATATCTTCACTGCAATATTGCAATAAACTGCCTTTAAGTTGGCCAGACAAAATTTCATTATGATGACGTGCAAAAGCTGTCGTTACTTCTTCAACCAAACGCTTCATCACACGGCCACGCAAAGCGGCAATTTTCTGCTGCCATGTGGTATCCGTCATTGCAAGTTCGGCAGGAATACCATAATCACCAATCAGGTCAAGGAAAATTGGCTCAACTTCGTTATAACTCAACATATTGAGAATAATGCCATCTTCCAAATCAATCAGGGCATAGCACATATCATCCGCTGCTTCTAATAAATAAGTCAGAGGATGACGGCAATAATGATATTCACCGAGTTGAATTAAGCCGAGTTGTTCTGCAATTTGCTGCAAGATGTCTTTTTCGGCTTGGTAACAGCCAAACTTGGCACGCTGACTGGCAGGCGTATTTCCTTGTGATGCAATGGTTTTGGATAGCCATGGGTACTTTAAGTAAGCCCCTAAGGTTGCGTAAGTTAGGCGCATACCACCATCATTCGGGTGATAGTCAATTTTAGTCAGTAAACGTAAGCCTTGTGCATTACCTTCAAACTGACGAACATCGGCTTCTTCTTCTGGGCTTAAATCTTTTAAAAAGTCTGTATGTGATGCATCATCAAACCATTCGCGAATGGCATATTCACCAGCATGCCCAAAAGGCGGGTTGCCAATATCATGTGCTAAACAAGCGGCTTGAATAATCGCGCCAACATCGGCAGGCGAAATCCACATTGGCAATTCATCTTTAATTTTTTCCGCAGCCAACATGCCGAGTGAACGCCCGATACAAGACACTTCAAGTGAATGCGTAAGTCGGGTGTGAATACCATCGTGTTGAGTTAAAGGATGAACTTGGGTCTTGCGATTAAGCTGTCGAAAACTCTGCGAAAATATAATGCGGTCATAGTCTTTATGAAAAGGGCTACGTGCCTGTTCAGAACTGTGTTTATTGCTACCAATACGAACTGTAGAAAGAAGTTCAAGCCAACGCATTTGAGTCATTTATCATTATTCAATTATTACTTGAATTGAATAATGCCAAACTTAGCAGAAAAGCACTAGTCTGGGGCGACACAACTTGTCTTAAAAGATGTATGAGTGATTTGCCTTAATGAAATGCAAAACAAAACAGAAATTTAAAAATGGGCTGTTAGTATAGATGGGCAAATTTTACCTTTTATGCCATTTTTTAATTTTTAATGAGAATAATTTAAATGTATAGAAAACAATTTCTTCCTACGTTGACTGCACTAAGTTTGGGCGTGACATTTTTTTTTTGTCAGGTTGTACAAGTTTCAATACAGAAAAAAATATAACGAAAGTGCAGCCAAACCAAAATGCTGCTGCATCAGAAAATAGCATGATGCATCATTTACAAACATTTGAAGAAATTGCTGAACAAAATGGTGGCAATCGTGCAGTAGGTACAGCAGGTGGATTGGCTTCCGCACAATATATTCTTGAACAAGCCAAGAAAGCAGGCTTGCACGCGCAAATGTTGCCATTTGAAAATCGAGAAAAGACCGTTGGGCAAAATATTGTGATTGAGATTGAAGGGCAATCCAAAGATACCGCTGTGATTGTCGGCGCGCACTATGATTCGGTGAAAATGGGGCCTGGGATTAATGATAATGCTTCAGGCGTTGCAGTATTGTTAGCATTATTACAAGACTATGCGAAGCAAAAGGTAAAACCTAAACACACACTATATCTTGCCTTTTGGGATTCGGAAGAGGTTGGTATTGCAGGTTCACAAGCTTTTGTGAAATCACTCAGTGAGAAACAGCTTCAAGGCATTCAAGCCTATATCAATGTTGATATGGTGGGAACAAAGAATCCGAATATCATGATTGCCGATGGTGACCATTCATCAATTGCAGAAATGGCGGCACAGTTTAAAGCCAATGGACTTGCACAAAGTGATTATCAGCCAATCTTAGACAGCATGAGCCAATTACCTAAGCACCCGCAGGATGCTGCATTAGAAGAAAGAATGCGTCAATATTTTAAAACCAATAATATTCAGATTAAAGATGATGTAACGACTTTAACAGCAAGCGATACTTTGCCATTTTTAGGGAAAGTTCCCGTTACTTCACTAATTTTATTTAATGAGCAAATGAAAGGTGATGAACTCGAATTTGCACCGTGCTACCACAAGGCTTGCGATACGATTGATGGTGTAGATGTAAACTCACTGAACTTAGCCCTTAATGTAATTCAACATCTATTGTCAGATTTGAATAAATAAAATGTTTCAATTTCAAATTTGAAATGATTTTAGTCTTTTATGAATTTCAGGTTTAAATCTCACACATTTAGACCTGAAATTCATTTTCAAATATGGTTTTAAAGCTTGATTAAAAAGTGAGTTGTTGTTGAAAAATAAAACATTTTTCTAGTTTGAATATTATTCTTAGGATGAAATGAAAAATTCAGATAATTTTGTGTTAATCTGTGCGACTAAATTCAATTTTATTATTTAAAAATAAAAGCATTATTGCCTAAACTTCCCGATATAAGCACTACAATTTCACTTTCACATCTAGCTGATTTAACTAATACACAGTAGAATATGCGCTCTCTCAAGTCACATTGTGGCATGGTCTTTTCGATCATCCCGTGGAGCCAAAATCAGCATGTTTATCGTTGCCGGTGCACCTGCACATTCTTCATTTAAGAAAACTCAACTATTATCACGTTTAACGTCAATTAGTTCTGTTCAATCAATTGAAAGTCAATGGGTTTACCTTTTTGACCAAGCGCTCAACGAGCAACAACAGCAATCCGCTTTACAGCTTCTCAACGATGGTCAATCTTTTGAATTGCACCAAGCAGCAAGTGACGAAGTCCAAATTTTAGTGACGCCACGTGTTGGAACCATCTCTCCGTGGTCGTCTAAGGCAACAGACATTTTTGCCAACTGTAATACACCGGTTCATCGCCTTGAACGCGGTGTTTTGTTTACTTTGAAGGGCGTAAATGCTGTTTCAGATGAAGTAAAACTAGCATTACATGACCGCATGACCGAAAGTGTTTTCAATGCTATTGAAGATGCTGCGGCACTTTTCTCTGAAACTGAACCAAAGCCTTTAAACTCAATTGATATTTTGGGTCAAGGTAAAGAGGCGTTGGTGAAAGCTAACTCTGAATTTGGTTTTGCGCTTTCTGATGAAGAAATCGATTATTTAACCGATGCATTCACAAAAATGGGTCGCAACCCGCATGACATCGAATTGATGATGTTTGCCCAAGCGAACTCAGAGCATTGCCGTCACAAAATTTTCGGTTCTGAATGGACAATTGATGGTGAAGTTCAACCATTGTCATTGTTCCAAATGATTAAAAACACCTATAAAGAATCACCTACAGATGTATTGTCGGCATATAAAGACAACGCTTCTGTAATAGTTGGTTTTGACACACAGCGTTTTTATCCAAAACAAGACGCTGAAACAGGTCACCACGTTTATAAATACAAGAGTCAAGCCGCTCACATCTTGATGAAAGTGGAAACGCATAACCATCCTACAGCGATTGCACCATTTGCTGGTGCAGCAACAGGTTCGGGCGGTGAAATCCGTGACGAAGGCGCAACAGGTCGTGGTGGTAAGCCAAAAGCAGGCTTAACAGGTTTTACCGTATCTAACTTGAATATTCCAGGCTTTGAACAGCCTTGGGAAGAAAACTACGGCAAACCATCTCGTATGGCATCTCCACTTCAAATTATGATTGAAGGCCCATTGGGCGGTGCAGCCTTTAACAACGAATTTGGTCGTCCTGCGTTAAATGGTTACTTCCGTACATTTGAACAAAATGTAAATGGTGATGTAAAAGGCTTCCATAAGCCAATTATGATTGCCGGTGGTTACGGTAACATCCGTCCTGACCATGTAGAAAAAGATGCAATCCAACCGGGCGATCTTTTAATCGTACTTGGCGGTCCTGCAATGTTGATCGGCTTAGGTGGCGGTGCAGCGTCTTCTGTAGACAGCGGTAAGCTGGGTGAAAACCTAGACTTCGCATCTGTACAGCGTGAAAACCCAGAAATGGAACGCCGTTGCCAAGAAGTGATTGATGCTTGCTGGCGCATGGAAGACCATAACCCAATCGTATCTGTACATGATGTTGGTGCGGGCGGTATCTCAAATGCAATGCCTGAACTGGTAAATGACCACGAATTGGGTGCGGTACTCGATCTACGTAAAATTCCATCATTGGAAAAAGGCATGTCTCCAATGGAGATTTGGTCGAACGAAGCGCAAGAACGTTATGTACTGGCCATTCGTCCAAGTTCTTTAGAATTGTTCGAATCGCTTTGTGCACGTGAGCGTTGTCCGTTTGCGGTATTGGGTGAAGCGACTGAAGCGCGCCATTTAACCGTTGAAGATCCATTGTTTGAAAACAAAGCTGTGGATATGCCAATGCAAGTGATGCTTGGTGGTACACCACGCATGAGCCGTTCATATGAAACAATTGAACGTAAAGGCGATGATTTTGATGCTGCTAAAGTAACAGATCTTAAAGATGCGATTTACCGCGTTTTGAAAAATCCAACTGTTGCGTCTAAATCGTTCTTAATTACTATTGGTGACCGTTCTATTACAGGTATGGTTGCACGGGATCAGTTTGTAGGTCGTTGGCAAGTACCTGTAGCTGATGCTGCAGTGACAACAACAAGCCTTGTCGGTTACACAGGTGAAGCAATGGCAATGGGTGAACGTCCACCCGTTGCGTTGTTAAATCCTGCTGCCTCAGCGCGTTTATCGGTTGCTGAATCTATTTCAAACATCATGTCTGCAAAAATCGACCAGATTAGTGATATTAAATTGTCGGCAAACTGGATGGCGGCTGCAGGTCAAAAAGGTGAAGACCAAGCATTATTCGAAGGCGTAAAAGCCATCGGTATGGAAATGTGTCCTGCACTAGGTATCGCAATTCCAGTAGGTAAAGACTCATTGTCTATGCGTACCACTTGGAATGACGAAGGCGAAGACAAATCTGTCACTTCACCAATGTCAGGCGTGATCACAGCATTTGCACCTGTGACGGATGTTCGCAAAACATTGACACCTGAACTTAAAAATATCGAGTCTGTACTTGTACGTATCGATCTTTCTAAAGGTCAGTTCCGTCTAGGCGGTTCGATCTTGGCTCAGGTGTATAAAGCCATTGGTTCGGTTACGCCGGATGTAGATAGCTTCGATGACTTCAAAGCATTCTTTGCATTGGTTCAAGACTGGAACAACCGTGGCTTAATTAAAGCGTATCACGACATTGGCGATGGTGGCTTGGTTGCAACTGTTGCAGAAATGATGTTTGCTTCGCGCTTAGGTGTGGCTTTAGAAGATCAATCCGTTGAATCATTATTTGCAGAAGAAATTGGTGCAGTTCTTCAAATCAGCAAAGCGGATTGGGCTGCATTAGAAGCTGAAGTCGCTGCATCATCAATTAAAGATGCAATTGCAGTAGTAGGTACTGTAAACGATACAGATACTTTAACTGTAAATGGTTTGAGCTTAGACCGTGCTGAATTACAGCAAGCATGGACTGAAGTGTCACATCAAATCCAACGTCTGCGTGATAACGTAGAAACTGCGGATCAAGAATATGCGTTAATCGCTGACAAATCACATGCAGGTTTAATTGCAAAACCAACATTTGATTTGAACGAGCCTATCGAAGCACCGTACATCAATGAACGCCGTCCAAACATGGTGATTCTGCGTGAACAAGGTGTCAATGGTCATGTAGAGATGGCTGCTGCATTCGACAAAGTCGGCTTCAACACTGTAGACGTACACATGAGCGACTTGCTTGCTGGTCGTATCAGTCTTGATGACTTTGAAGGTTTAGTAGCGTGTGGCGGTTTCTCTTACGGTGACGTATTGGGCGCAGGCGGCGGCTGGGCGAAATCTGTATTGTTTAACCCGAAACTTCGTGACCAATTTGAGAAATTCTTCAACCGTGACGAAACATTCTCTCTAGGTATATGTAACGGTTGTCAAATGCTGTCTCAGCTTGCTCCACTTATTCCGGGTGCAGAAGCTTGGCCTCGCTTCCACCGCAATACTTCTGAAATGTTTGAAGCGCGTGCTGTAAACGTACGTGTAGAAAAATCAAATTCTGTATTGCTTGAAGGTATGGAAGGTTCGATTCTTCCAATCGCTGTTGCACATGGTGAAGGCCGTGTGGTTGCTAGTGCAGAGAACATTGCTGCATTGAATGCAGGTGATCAAGTGATCTTGCGTTATGTAGACAGCCAAGGCAATCCAACACAGCACTACCCATTGAACCCGAACGGTTCACCAGAAGCGATTTCTGGTGTGACTTCGAAAGATGGCCGTGCAACAATTATGATGCCACACCCTGAACGTAACTTCCGAGCGATTCAGCATTCTTGGAAGCCTGAAGATTGGGATCAAGACGGTGCTTGGTTACGTATGTTCCGTAATGCACGTAAATTTATTGGTTAATTGACCATAGATTTAAAAAGCCACCTGCGGGTGGCTTTTTTATGTCTTTAATTTATCTTGTTTTAATATTCACGTTTTAGAAGAGCTGTTTCACTTTATATTAAGATATGGCTGATAACATTTATTACACTCTACCTTATGCAGAAAATAATGATAAAGATGATGACATTATCTCTTGTTGGCTTATTGGCAGGCTGCGAGTGGTATATGTGGCGAGAAAATTTGAATCGGATTGATACTGCCAAAGAAATAGGGCAGTTACCGAAACTCAATCGTGATCTAGACTTAAAAGGTCCAGACCTGAATCAAAATGGCATTCGTGATGATGTAGATGAGTATATTATGCGGACTTTTCATCAGCCTGAACAACGTAAGGCAGTTCAACAATATGCCTTTCAGTCACAAGCTGTATTGTTGGTGGATAAAACTGACATGATTCGTGTACGAAGATTAAATTTTGAAGTCGCACGTGCGATTTCTTGTATCTACGATGTATTTCCGCACGAGAATCAAGTCTCATCGAATGTTGTGAAAAGCATTGGGGCTGTCACTAGCAATACCAAACATCGCTTTCGTGAAAAGTTGGCTTTTTCTAAAGCCTTAGATGGTACGTCTATGACCATGCCAAGAGACAATTATTGTGATAAATAACGATTGAAAACAATTGCTAAAATTTACCTTATGGAAAAATTTAAAAACATTGGTTAAGATGCCTCATTATTATGCCACCTATTTGGTGGTTTTTTGTGTCTGCAATTTTTGCAGTCTCCCATACTGAACTTGGTTTAGATTTTGCTTTTATATTTGTGGAAACATGCTAGTGTGTATTTTATGCACAATAACTATGCAAGATTAAAGACAGCAAGATAAAAGAAAGATGGATAACTAAACGCGTTCAGTATCAACACTCATGATGAGGTGATGACATGATTAAAATAGTGGAATATTCGGCAGTTGATAAGTCAGCATTGCGTAAAAAGGGCTGGAAGATTTTTGGTGTAATTGTGTGTTTACAGCTAGTGTTTTTAGTTTTGGGTTATGCGTTGCAGATGTAATATTTAAAACCGCCGTGGGGCGGTTTTTTATGTAAACTAATGCATAATTAAAAAACTGCAAAAATTAATAATGAGCTTTAAACAATTTGTATTATTAAAAGATATAAAAATATTTTTACTTTTAGGCTTTATGTTTCCGTCAACATTGCTAAGTGGGTGCTTTCCTATTTTAAAAACGAAGCATCCGAAAATTAATATAACTGTTATCAATGAGCAAAATGAAAAGTTGGACGATGCAGAAGTATTTTTAAATCTTACAACATGGCAAGGCAAGTCTTTTACTGAATCTACATTTAAAAAAACACAGGACGGAATTGCTACATTTTCTGCAAAGAAAAGTTTGCAATTTATTCATATATTCCCAGCAAAATATAGTTGGTCGATTTGTGTTTATAAAAATGGATATAGTCAAAATAGTTTTGTACCAAAAGGTTCAAATCATCGAACACAAAATTTAGTATTGTTGTTAGATAAAGCTGAAAAAGGTGTAGAAAAACAACAACATTGTAGGAAAGAAAAATCCTAAAATATTGAATTAATAAAACCACCCGAAGGTGGTTTTATTGATTAAACAGCCAATTGAATCTGTTTTAACACAGCCTTTAACGTATTTTCATAATCAAAAGCAGCATTTGTACTGTCTTGATATCGCCATGCCACATAACCATCTGGACGAACCAAAACTGCACCTGATTCATGAATTTCAGATTTAGCATTCCAAGTACCATATACATCACGATACTCACGTGAACCAACTTGAATCACATCCAAATAAGGCAAATCCAAAGCTTCGGCAGCTTGCTTCCAGCCTTTGCCAGACAAGCCCGTAATTAAGGTAAAACGACCTTTGCCTGTGATGTCTAAAGTTGAAATTTTTTGGCCTTTGGTATTAATCAACCATGTATGCGGTACTTTAGCACCTGGACGTGTGGTCGCTTGTAAGTACAGTTGTTGATCTTTTTCAAATACTTCAGGTTCAGATTCACCCATCACTGCATTGGACGTATAACGCTGATTTAGCTCTACACCTTGCGCGTTAAACTCAAAGTTTTTAATTTCTAAAGCATGGAACAGTTTTTGACGAATTTCAGCACCTTGCTCATTTTCAGCGAAGATTCGTTCCAACATTTGTTTTTGCGTCGTCACACCTTGTTCAAAGCCGAAAACATCTTTCATGTATTTATAGTCAAAGCGTGATTGATTGGCACGCGCGACAATTTGCTTGCCAACAGGTGCACGTTCAAGCGTATATGAATCAAGTAGCGATGGTAGTGACCAACCTTTAACTGCGTATGCAAGTTTCCAACCGAGGTTAAAAGCATCTTGCATACAGGTATTTGAGCCTAAACCACTTGATGGTGGATGACGATGTACCGCATCACCACCGCAGAATACACGCCCTTTTGAATATTCAGTTGCCCATGTTTGGTTTACATACCAATAGGATAATTTTTGAATTTCAACATCTTCAACTTCAGCACCGACAAAGGTATTGAGTCGAGCACGAACTTGTTCTTCGGTGACTTGTGGTTCACCTTTGGAAATATCAAAGCCCCAACCCATGATCCATTCATTCCACGGTGTAATGGCACGGAGTAAGCCCATGCCCAGATCACCAAAGCTGGCTTCAGGATTGACAATCCATTGCAAAATGGCAGGGCGGTGTTGCACATATTTGGAAAGATCAGCTTTAAACGTGACATAGACTGTACCTGCGCGAGACATCACCCCTTCAAGGGGTAAATCAAGCTGTTCAAGGACTTTGGATTTTGCCCCATCCATACCGACCAAATATTTGGCACGTAAGCTGAATTCAGTATTTGTAATACGATTTAAAAAGGTTGCTGTTACACCATGCTCATCTTGCACATGGGATAAATATTCAGTATTGAAATTATATATTGCGCCACGTTCAGCAGCATTTTTAACTAATAATGCTTCCATTTTGGGCTGAATTAAATCTACTAAAGGGCAAGGGCTACCTTTGATGTAATCACCGTGACGTTCATCACCTGTACCCCAAGCACTGAGGCGTGCAATTTCTTCACCAACTAAACTGGTAGTTACGAGACTTTCACCCATCTGCTCCCATGGAGTAGCAATTTCTAGAACTTGTTTTTCAATACCTAAATCACGTAACACTTCCATAGCACGCTGATTGGTAATATGCGCACGTGGACTGTTGGCTAACCAATTAAATTGAGTACAAAGTTGAACTTTTACGGCATAATTTGCCAAAGCTAAGCCCAAAGTTGAGCCCGCAGGTCCCGTACCAATGACTAATACATCGGTATCATACGCTTGTGTCATACTTGACTCCGTTTTTTAAGTCCAATTCAGTCTTTGACTGGTGCTTATTGAAGTCTAAGTAAGCAGTTTAGTGAATGAAATATGTATTGGTTTTAAGTCTAGATGTATATAAATTTTCTCTACATACTAAGGATGATTGAGAGAATCGAGTGAATAGGTTTTGAGATGGAACTGCGTCATTTACGTTATTTTTTAACGGTTGCTGAAGAGCAAAGTTTTACCAAAGCCGCAGAAAAACTGTTTACGGCTCAACCATCGCTTAGCCAACAAATTAAGGACTTAGAACAAGAAGTTGGCGTAACTTTATTTGAACGTTCAGCACGTAAAGTTACTTTGACCGATGAAGGACAGGCTTTTCAATTTCATGCGCAGCAAGCATTAGAGAGTAGTAAATTAGCAGTCGCTGCGGCGAGACAAGTTGCACAGCAAAAAAATAATCAAATTCATATCGGCTTTTTAAATGTCGCTGAAATTAAACTGATGCCAACTATTTTGGCGCAACTTAAAAGCACTATTCCTGATATAAAAATTCATCTGCATAGTTTGACCTGCTTAGAGCAAATTCAAGCGCTGAAAAATGCGGAATTGGATATCACCTTTACCCGCTATGAACTACAGCATTCAGATTATGAAAATATTCATTTGATGAGCGAGCAAATTTATATGGTAGCTTTAGAGAGCTTACATCCCTCAGTTCGTCCATTAAAATTACAAGAATTGAAAAATCATACGGTGATTATGTGTGAGAAAAATGCTTCTCCAGTCTTTTATGAAAAGTTAAATGCTCTGATTGCATTTCATCAACTTAGGCATGATCAAATGCTATGGGTGACTAATGTTATGCAGCATCTCAATTTAATTAATATGGGGATGGGTTTTAGTTTTGTCCCAGAATATTTATTAAAATTCTTAAGTCCTCAGGTTAAGATTATTCAAACAGATATAGTGCTGCCGCAGCTTGGCTTATATGCTAGTTTTGCAAAAAATTCTAAAAATATTGCACTGAATTTAATTAGCAATGCTTTAAAGCAAGATCATGCAGTGATAGAGAATATACATGCTTAAACTGATTTATTACGTTCCAGAATCTCACCTTGATGCAACAAAACTTGCGGTATTTGAAGCCGGTGCGGGTGGTATAGGTAATTATGAGCACTGTGCATGGCAGGTTTTAGGCACAGGGCAATTTAAGCCGGTAAAAGGTGCGAGTCCATTCATTGGTGAGTTGGATACTTTAGAGCGTATTCCTGAATGGCGGGTGGAAACTATTGTTCCAGAAGATCGAGCGAGTCATGTCGCGAGAGCTTTAAAGGTGAGTCACCCTTATGAGGAGCCTGCTTTTGAGTTTATTCAAATGGTGAATATAACTTTCTAAAATATAAGGGTGTAGCGGTGTCTTGTTATTACACATTTACTTGTGGGAATAACCTTCGGTTCGACCTACTTTTCTTTCGGGAAAAGTAGGCAAAACCATTGTCATCAGCAGAACTCGTTACATTCCGTCATGTGATTAATAACATCGCAAAAACGATATTTATTGAATCGAGTCCTGCCTCATACAGCTGCTGATGACATTTTCGCGTCTCAAATTACTGCTATACATTATAGAATTTGAATTAAACCTTCTGAATAAATAACTCACGGTCAAAACGATACTGAGGAAAGAACACGCCATCTGCTGCTCGTTCACCAGCACCAATTACCATCACAGGATATTGCTGATGATTCAGTCCGAGTATTTTATTCACCATTGGCTCATCAAAACCTTCCATCATACAGCTATCAAAACCATAGGCACGTAAAGCTAAAACTAAGTTTTCGCATGCTAACGCTGTGGTTTTACTTGCCCATAATTTCGCATCGGCTTCATTAAAGGCAGTCACAGGTAATTGTTTATCGAGTGTGCGTGCAACTTTGAAAGCTACTTTCTTAAAGTTACCTAGTGAGTTGAAGTAACCGGTTTTATAGTTATAGGGAATGAACTTGTAATATTTTAGAACAGCGGCAGGGGCTTCAGGAAATGGAAATTCAGAAATATTACGTTTTGCCATTTCATCAACACGGTCAGTACGTGCGACACAAACAATCAATTCCGCTGCTGTTTTTGCTGCAAGTTGACCTAAGCATGCTTTAACCAATTGCTTTTTCTTGGCAGGATTTTGTACAACATAAAAAGTCCAAGGCTGTAAATTTGATGAGTTTGGCGCGAGTAAAGCTAAATCTAAACATTCATCCAATATTGCGCTTGGAATGGCTTTATCAGTAAATTTACGTACTGAGCGGCGGCTTTGAACGACTTTCTTAAAGTTTTCAACATCTATACCTTCGGGGGCAGGTTCAAAGTAGCGTTTCTTTTCAGTTTTTGTTTGTTCAGTCATAGTTTTATCTTCACGAAAGTGTTGAAATTTTAATGGGGATTAAAAATAAAAAAACCACTTCACTGGTTGAGTGAAATGGTCTTCTTCTCAATCTAAAAATTTAATTAAATTGAGAAAAATCTGGTTTACGCTTTTGCATAAAGGCTGCAACAGCTTCCATCATTTCTGGAGAGCCTACTCGATCCATGAAAATTTCAGCTTCATGGTCAATCCATGCCACGATTTCATCAACATTGTGCTTCATTAAAGCTTTAGATTGCACTAAAGATGCCAGTGGCAAAGCAGATAATTGTGCTGCTTTTTTGGCAGCAGTTGCATAGACATCATCTTCAATACTATTGATTAAGTTGGCAGAAAGGGCTGTTGTACTATCAAATTTTTGTGCTGTGAGCAGTAATTCGGCAGCTTTATGATATCCAGCTTGTTCAACCAAAAGCTTGCTTGACGCACCTTCTGGTGACAGGCCAAGGCTTACAAATGGAATTTGGAATAATGCTGTATTGTCGCTATACACCAAATCACAATGCAAAAGAATCGTTACACCAATCCCAATTGCCACACCGCGAACAGCAGCAATGAGTGGCTTAGAAAATTTGGCAGCAGATTTAAGTAAAATGAATGGTGCGCCTTGTGAAGCAGGTGCTTGACCTTTTTGCGCAGCAGATTTCATGAAATCTTGCATGTCGTTACCGGCACTAAAATCGGCATCTGCACCACGTAAAATGACAACACGCACAGTTTTATCTTGATCTGCTTCATCTAAAGCTTTGGCAATCCACAGATACAACTCTGTATACAGCGCATTTTTTGCTTGAGGACGGTTAATGGCTAAGGTCAGTACGCCATTGTCCAAATTCGCATTCAAATGTTCATGGGGTTGTTGAATACAGCTCAGTGTCATCGTACTATCCTTGCTTAATAGTTTCATTTTGATTTTATGCCCGACATTATGTCGCATATTTCACTTGGCGGCACAACTGCTCAGTTCATAAAAAGTTTGATTTGTTATGAAATATTCATTTGATTATTTGGTTTTCATTGGGCGCTTTCAGCCCTTTCATTTTGCACATTTAGAAACCATTAAAATTGCGTTAGAGCAAAGTCAAAATGTGTTATTGGCATTAGGATCTGCTCAGAATGAAAGAAATTTAAAGAATCCTTTTCTTGCAACTGAACGTGAAGAAATGATCTTGTCGAATTTCTCAGAACAAGATCAAAAGCGAATTAAGTTTGTCCATGTTATTGATGTCTATAACAGTGAGAAATGGCAAAAATTAGTCAAAACTCTTGTTGCAGATGTCGTGGAAGAGGGCGCTAAAGTTGGACTTATTGGACATTTTAAAGATGAGTCTTCGTATTATTTAAATCTCTTCCCTGAATGGCCGATGGTCGAATTAGAAAGTTTAGCAGGTGCGATATCAGCGACACCTTTAAGAGAAGCTTTTTACCGTGGTGAGATTTTACCTGATGCATTTCCTGGTGGGACAATCGCGTTTTTACAAACCTTTCAACGCACCGACATTTATAAACAACTTCAACACAAATTTTTGACTCAGGATAAAACTAACCTGATTTAAAAGCCGTTACTATGCTTATGTCCCTCATAACGCAACGAGGTGATCTAAAAAAAGAAGACTTATAATAGGAGTAGATGATGTGGCAGCGCATGGAAAACTCGGCAAAGCGATTAACCAAATATTTTACAGCATTCTTATGCTTAGCCATGTGTTCGCAACTTTATGCGACAAACTGGACACTGACGCCAAGTAGCCAAATTAGTTTTGGCATTAAGTCAGTAGGTTTGTCTATAGTGGAGGGGCGTTTTAACCAAGTTCAATCGCAACTTGTTTTTGATCCTGAATTGCCGCAACGTGGATTGGCAACTTTGGTCTTGGATGTCGATAGTTTAAGTTTGAGTAAGCCGAGCCTAAAAGGGTTGATTTTAGGCAGTGAGTTTTTTGATGCAGCCGAATTCAAGCAGGTCACATTTAAAAGTACATCGATCAAACCTATTGCTTATGCAAAATATCAGATCTATGGCAACCTCACATTACGTGGTGTGACTAAGCCTGTGATATTTGATACGACCTTAACGCCTACAGCGAACAATGCAAAATTACTGGATGTACGTGCGACAACAACCATCAACCGTAGCGATTTTGGCATGCGTAAAGCATTGGGTGGTGTAGGTGAGCAGGTCACAATTCAACTCAAAGGGCAATGGAAACCAGCTCAATAAATACTAACCTAGGCTGTAAGGTGTGTATGCTCACTTTTCTGCATTTTTAAATGTGCACTTCGAACCAAGACTTCGGTGATTTTTTGTAGTTGTAGCGATTGTTGATTCCAATGATGCCAATAAAGCTCTAGTTCATGCTTAAACTCGGGCAAAATTTCGATTAATTCACCATATTTCAGTCGATTGCCAATTTGATAATCTGGCAGCATACCAAAGCCTAAACCAAGCAAAATTGTTTCTACAAATGCATTTGATGATGGGATGAAATGATGTGGATAGCACTGTGGACTGAGACCAAATTGTTTTTGAATTAAATCTGTATGGAGATGATCTTTGGCATTATAAATAACCGCAGGAGCATGTCTTAGGCTTTCGCGATGAATGCCTTGTTGAAACCATCTATTAATAAAGTTGGGTGTCGCAACCATTCTGTAAGTCATCGAACCAATTCGCACAGCTTGGCAGCCTTTCATCGCATACTGTTCAGTCGAGATGCATGCATTGACTAAGCCAGCCTCTAGTAGGTGATGGGTTTGGCTTTGATCATCGACTTTTAAATGTAATGCTATTTTTTCTTCAATGAGGACATGCTGTAGTGTGCTGAGTAACCAAGTTGCGAGTGAATCATCATTGGTTGCAATATTGACTTGATAGAATCCGTTAGCAGCAGATTTACCTGTAAGCTGTTGTACCAATTGCTGCTCGAGCAAGCGGCTATGTTGTAAATAATGTAATAAGGATTCACCTGAAGAAGTGACGCGACATGGCCGCTCTCGCACGATCAGTAAATGACCAAGTTGCTTTTCAAGCTGCTGTACACGTAAAGTAATTGCGGAAGCTGTTAAGCACAGGCGTTCTGCAGCGAAATCAAAACTACCTGTTTCAGCAACAGCAAGAAAAGCTTCACACTGTTTACTATTAAGCATATTTACACTCCGCTACAATTAAATCAAAACATTTTCACAGCTAAGTTTATTTTAGTTTGAGTGATATTAATTTAGAAATAATCAATTTAATTTTTAAAGTTAGATAATCAAATAAAATCTAATATGTCTGTAAATAATCATGTTTTCTACTTATTTTCATGGTCTTGCACTGGGTTTAAGCCTATGCGTTGCAATTGGGCCACAAAATGCTTTTGTTTTAAAGCAAGGATTAAAATGCCAACATATTTTGTGGATATGCCTGATTTGTACATTGTCAGATGCCATATTAATTGCTTTAGGTGTGCTGGGCTTTTCGGGTTTGATTCGATCTTATCCTGATTTACTTACATGGGCGAAATATGCAGGCGCAGCATTTTTAATGTTTTATGGTTGGCAGCATTTTCAACATATGCGACAAGGTGGTCAGGCCTTAAATCCAGAAGGGCAGTCTGAAGCGCATCTAGGACAGATTGTACTCATTTGTTTGGCTTTTACTTGGCTCAATCCACATGTATATCTGGATACAATCGTGTTAATTGGTTCGGTTTCGACTCAATATCAAACACATTCTATGGCCTTTGCTTTTGGTGCAATGAATGCATCATTCGTGTTCTTTTTTGCTTTGGGGTATGGGGCACGATATTTATTGCCAATATTTCAACATCCACGTTCATGGCAAATATTGGATGGTATCATTGCCTTAATGATGTGGGGAATTGCAATTTCTTTGTTGTGTAGTGCGAGTTTTTAATAATTTAGTGTGCTGTATTTAGCTTTTCAACAAGTAATAAAAAGCCCGATAAATTCGGGCCTTTTTTAAAATCTATTTCAGGAAGTGACACCTTAGATCTTAAGCTTGTATGCTTTTTAAATCTTCAAGTACTTGTTCTGCATGGCCAGCCGCTTTAACTTTACGATATTCTTTTATCAATTGACCTTGATGGAAAATAAAAGTTGAGCGTTCAATACCCATGACTTTTTTGCCATACATATTTTTTTCTTTAATCACATCAAACAACTGACACAATACTTCTTCTTTATCGCTAATCAGGTTAATGCCTAAAGATTGCTTTTCGGTAAAGTTTTGATGCGCTTTGACCGAGTCGCGCGAAATACCAATGATGGTAGTGTTGAGTGCATCAAATTGTGGTTTTAGCGCAGTAAAGTCGACAGCTTGTGTGGTGCAGCCTGGGGTAGAATCTTTCGGATAAAAATACACCACTAACCAATCTGTACCAAGCTCGGTTAAATTTATTTCGCCTGTGGTTGCAGGAAAAGCTTGATTTGGAAGTAACATGTCTATCGTATTCTCTGGAATTTTAATCAAATACCTAGATATAATGTATCCGTTTAAACGAAAACATACAAATTATAGAGGGATTGTATGATAAAGAAGCTAAATTATATAGGGGTATTAGCACTTACGTCTTGTGCATCAATTCCTCTCTCTCAAGAAGGTCACCAAAGTTTTGCTAGAGATTATGCATTAGTTAATATTTGCGCTAAAAAGGGGTATATGAATAGTTCCTTAGCGGCACATGGTCTTAATATTTTAAAAAATAATATAAGTAGGTATTCTAATGTTAATAATGTATTAATTACTGATCAATTAAATTTTTTCTATGGAAAGGAAAATGAAGTCACTACAGAACATTGTAATCAATTAGCTGTAAATATTCAGTCTTCATTAATTCAAAGACAGCAACAACAAGAGAGTTCAGACCGACTTAATCAGGCTTTAAAAGATATGAACGAGAGTATTAATAATAACAGACCTAGACAAACTAACTGTTATTCCTATGGATATGGAATGACAAATTGCACAACCTATTAACTAATTAGAATAATAAAAAAGTTAATAAGCCATTCTAGAATGGCTTATTAACTTAATTTAAAATTTTATGGCTTCTTAGAGGCCAGAGTTTTTAACTTATTAGTTAATTGAGGACCGAAGCATGCTTGTAAATCTTTATTTTGTTTTTGAACAAAAGCAAGTGTTGCAGGGCTTTTCTTCTGGTTGATTGTGCTTTGGATTTCCCACTCTTGCTCTTTAGTTGTTGTGCCTTGAATTTTAATACTACAAGTACAATATTTACTAATGTCTGCTGTTGACAGACCTGTCCCTTTTCCAAACTCTTCTTTACAAACATTGGTAATAGCTGCTTTTACATTGGTGCTTTTGTATGCTTGTTGCAACTTGTCATTATTTGCGTGCGTCGTTGTAGCGAATAATGCAGCAACAGACATAATCGCAGAAACCATAATGTTTGATTTTAAATTTTTCATAAACCCTACCTTGTTATTTCGGTATGTAACGTGTCGGATCTTCAACACCTGCATCCGCAAAACCTTGTTTACGCAGACGGCAGCTATCGCATTTACCGCAAGCACGACCTTGGTCATCTGCTTGATAGCAAGACACCGTTTGACTGTAGTCTACGCCATGTTCTATGCCTAAGCGAATGATATTTGCTTTGGATAAATGTAACAGAGGTGTTTCAAATTTAAGTGGTTTTCCTTCAACACCGACCTTTGTTGCAAGACGAGCCATGTTGGCAAATGCGTCAATAAATTCAGGGCGACAGTCTGGATAGCCTGAGTAATCAACCGCATTAATGCCGATAACAATCGCTTCTGCACCAAAAACCTCGGCAGCAGCAAGTGCATACGAAAGGAAAATGGTGTTACGTGCTGGTACATAAGTTACAGGAATACCGGTTTGTTCATGATCTGGTACTTCAATGCTATGGTCTGTTAACGCAGAACCACCCAAGTTACCCAAATCAATATTAATGACACGATGTTCTACACCAGCTTGCTGAGTTAATACATGAGCAGCATCAAGTTCAGTCGTTGAACGTTGACCATACATAAAGCTCAATGCGATACACTCATAGCGTGCTTGAGCCCAAGCTAAACATGTAGTTGAGTCTAAACCGCCAGACAATAAAACTATGGCACGAGGGCGCATATGCATTACTCCAAATTTTTTAAAACTTAACGACCAGTTTCATCGTTCCAAAGCAATTTATGTAACTGCAATTGAAAGCGAACAGGGAGATGGTCTTCTAAAATCCATTGTGCTAAATCACGTGCAAGTTGAGGTAAACGAACCGCACCTTTTTCTACTGCGAATGCAGGGGAGAACCAAATGGTGCTCACTTTTTCGTTGAGTTTATATTGTTCAACTTGCTGTTTTGACCATTCATAGTCTTCACGGTTACAAATCACAAATTTGATTTGGTCGTGTTGAGTTAGATGATCGAAGTTGCTAAGCAAATTTCGTGCAACTTCACCCGAAGTTGGGGTTTTTAAATCCATAACTTTAGAAACACGCGGATCAACTTTAGAGACATCTAAAGCACCGCTGGTTTCTAATGAGACTTCGCAGCCTAAATCGGCAAGACGCGTCATTAATGGTAATGCGTTCGGTTGAGCAAGCGGCTCACCACCCGTCACGCAAATATAAGGCGTTTTAAAATCTAACGTAGTTTGAATAATTTCTTCTAATGATTGGCGTTCACCGCCTTCAAACGAATAGGTGGTATCGCAATAGGTGCAACGTAATGGGCAACCGGTTAAACGGATAAAGACTGTTGGTAAGCCCGCAGTATTGGCTTCACCTTGCAATGAATAGAAAATCTCCGTGATACGTAAACCCGCAGACGGATCAGAAACAGGAATAGTGGAAGATCGAAGGGTACTCATAGCAAAATTAACCAGATATAAAAAAACAAAAAATCTCTACGATCATTTCTAATCGTAGAGACGAGGAGCGTTTAAAGCTCCGAGGAACATAAATGCTCCGGATAAATTAAGACTTAGTCTTCGCGTAACAAATCGTTCAAGCTTGTTTTCGCACGAGTTTTCGCGTCAACTTTTTTCACGATTACTGCTGCATATAAGCTGTATTTACCGCATTTAGATGGAAGGCTACCAGAAACAACCACAGAACCAGCAGGTACGCGACCGTAATGAATTTCGCCAGTTTCACGGTCATAAATCTTAGTAGATTGACCAATGAACACGCCCATAGAAATTACTGAGCCTTCTTCTACGATTACGCCTTCAACGATTTCAGAACGTGCGCCGATGAAGCAGTTGTCTTCAATAATTGTTGGGTTTGCTTGAAGTGGTTCAAGAACACCACCAATACCAACACCACCAGACAAGTGAACATTTTTACCAATTTGTGCACATGAACCAACAGTTGCCCATGTATCAACCATAGTACCTTCGTCAACATACGCACCGATGTTTACATAAGAAGGCATCAATACAACGTTTTTCGCTTGGAATGAACCTTTACGCGCAACAGCAGGTGGAACTACACGTACACCAGCAGCTTTAAATTGTTCTTCAGTCCAGTCAGAAAACTTAGTATCAACTTTGTCATAGAAGCGTAGATCACAAGCTTCCATTGGTTTGTTGTCATTTAATTTGAATGATAACAATACGGCTTTCTTAATCCATTGGTGAACAACCCATTCACCATCAATTTTTTCAGCAACACGTAATGAACCATTATCAAGGCCGGCAATAACTTCTTCAACGGCTTGACGGATTTCAGCTGAGCAGTCCGCTGCTGTGAAATTCGCACGGTCTTCAAACGCTTGTTCAATGATTGTCGAAAGCTGAGACATGTTCTTCCATCCAGAAAAAAATTTTCCAAGATTTTACACTAAAACGTGTCAAAAATAGATGAAAAAACAGCTAAAGATCGGAATTAATAATTAAACACAGACGAAATACTAAAAAACAAAGGTGATGTACTTATCAATGTAAATTGAATTGTAGAAAAAATACACAAAATATACAGCCAAAATTTCGAAGTCTCTTAAAATTATGGCATGTAGAAAAAAAAACTATTATTAATCAACATTAAATTCAAATTGTATCAAAAGTTAACAAAAAGTCAGTAATTCTGCATAAAAGTTGAGCGACCATTCATTTAAGATGTGCCATATAACAAGATTGAACGAAATCTGAAAAACAGTTTATTTTGAGGAGAAACACATGAAATCATTAGGTTTATTGACTATTGCAGCAGTACTTGCAGCTTCTGCTGGTTCAGTAATGGCTGACACATCAGTTGTTCACGATGGCTATGCATTTGACCAAAATCAATTAATTCCGACAGGCGCACGTTTAGAAGTAGGTACGACTGGCTATGGTGGTGCATTACTTTGGACTGCTAATCCATATGTAGGTCTTGCATTAGGTTATAACGGTGGTGACATTTCTTGGTCTGATGATTTGTCTGTTGATGGCGTGAAATACGACATGGATATGGACAATAAACTCGCTTACTTAAATGCTGAAATTCGTCCTTGGGGTGCGAGTGCAAATCCATGGGCACAAGGTTTATATGTAGCTGCGGGTGTAGGTTATGTAGATACTGAGTATACACTTGACAAACGTCGTAGAGGTGATACACCAATTGAAATTGGTGGTCAAGATACGAACTTTACACGTGTAAATGGTACAGTTTCTTACGATAACGATATTGCACCGTACGTTGGTTTAGGTTTTGCTCCAAAGCTGAATAAAAACTGGGGCGTTTTTGGTGAAGTAGGTGCATATTATACAGGTAACCCAACAGCCAACTTAACAGGTGTTGGTGATGATCCATTAATCCTTGCTGATCATGAACGTAAAGTTGAACAAGATGATAAATACGAATGGCTTCCAGTGGGTAAAGTTGGTGTAAGCTATCACTGGTAAGTTTTCATAAAACACATCTAACAAAAAAAACGAGCTTCGGCTCGTTTTTTTTGTTACATTTTCTATTTTTCAACATCAAAAATGATGGCCAATTTTCAAGCCGTAAACAAACGCATCATTATCATCTACACTTGATAAACCAGAGATGTGAGAAGAACTTGGACTAGTGGGTATCGATGGTTTAGAAAATTTCAAATAATAAAGTCCACTTGCAATGAATGTATCAGCATTAAACCTCAACATATTGCCCAAACCTATACCACGGTAACCATCACTTGGATTTAATGTTGATGCTGGGTTTCCTGTGCCATTATCCCAAACGAACTCTAATCCAGTAAGTAAAGAAGGGTTCCATTGATGAGCAAACCCAATTTTTCCCGACCACTGATCTTTTTTATAGTCAATCAATTTAAGCTTTGCTAATTCAGCATAACGCGGATCAAGCGAGGCATAATGAAGTACAGCTGTGAGTTGCGGTGGCTGAATAACAAAATCCTGCCAATTAACCCAACGTACACTGCCATAGGCAATGTTTTTGGAACTTAGTCCCGTTTGTAGTTCTAAATTCACCGATTGCGGTGTTTCAAATGTTGTGTGAAATTCAGGGCTCAGTGTAATAGGACCATTGGAATACAATGTGGATTCACTGGTTCTATTCTTGTGTGTAATTTTAGAGCGGTAGGTTAAGCTGGTTTTAATTGCATATTCAGGATATTGATAACTGAGCCCAGCGAGCCATCCCAAACCATTGTCATTCTTAAAGTGAACATCATAGCCATTCAGGGCGTCGTATTGTTGTCCTGAGACTTTTAAATTTCCTTTAAATGATTGAGCACTTAAACCAGTATAAAAGTTCCAATTTTTAGTGGGTTGGTAGCCTAAGAGACCAGTAAAGTTGTGAGTGCTAAAATTGATATCAGCAGCTTCGATTTCAATTCTGGAACCATCGGCTAAGCTTGGGCTATAGACGTAACTAACATCAGTTTTAAATGGTTGTTCGTAAATTAAGCCCGTCGAAATTTTAGCGTGTGGTTGAAATTTTAATGCGAATTTTGTTGTGTATTCACGCTGTACGAGGTTGCCGGTAGAAAATTCTTGAATGCCTAATTCAGCGATATATTCTTTATATTGTACCTCGCCATCAACTTTGGCATCAAAGATCGCAAGGTTGATTTCTGCATAATTATTAGGCTCGAGGAAGGCTGAAATGTTTTGATCCATTTGTTCAAGCGCAGCTGCCTGAACAAATTGAAAAGGTACACCCAACGTCACCGCAAAATAAAATATTTTATTTTTCATAAAGCCCAGGCTGTCACAAAAGTTTTAAATTTATTATTTTCAGTTTATATTTTAATCAAATATTTAAAAAAAGCCATGTAAATGTCATGGGTATTCAAAAAAATTCATAAAAAAGAGGGCAGTACGCCCTCACTATTGTTTTAAAGTCTTAATCTTCAGGATATGCGACTCTTTTTAGTGCTTTGATATCTGCATCGGGTGAACACAGAGAAATAAACTCATAACCATAGCCACGCAGTAAATGACCTTTGCGTACGGCAATCCAAGTTGTATTTACACCAAAGATGTCGGTTGGAATTTGTTTAAGTCGATAATCACGTTCGGTGTCATAAGCGACATCATTGACAATACCAACACCCATGTTGAGCTCGACATAAGTTTTAATGACATCGGCATCAAGCGCTGACATGACGATATCAACATCAAAGCCTGACTCTTCAAAAGCTTTATCAATTTTTGAACGACCCGTAAAACCACCGTGATAGGTGATGATTGGGTAATTAGATAAATCTTCAATTGTAATATTTGATTTTTGCGTAAGTGGATGATTTTGTGGTGTAATGATACTGTGCTGCCAATTATAATAAGGCACACTTGCAAGGTTGTCTTCGGTGGTTAAAGACTCTGTTGCAATACCAATATCGGCTTCACCTTGAAGCAACATTTCAGTGATTTCAACAGGACTTGCTTGTTGTAAAATCAAATGAACTTTGGGAAATTCTTTTTTAAATTGATTCACGATAGGTGGTAAGACATATCGCGCTTGCGTATGCGTTGTCGCAATGGTCAGTGTACCTTCATCGACTTTGTTAAAGTCATCTGCTAGACGTTTGATATTGTCTGCATCGACCAACATGCGTTCAACGATACCGAGTAAGGATTGGCCTGGTTCAGTTAAACCAAGTAGGCGTTTACCTTTACGAATAAATAATTGTACGCCTAGTTCATCTTCTAGGTCTTTAATGTGTTTACTTACACCAGACTGCGAGGTGTAAAGTGCAGCAGATGCTTCAGTTAAATTAAAATTCTGACGTACAGTTTCTCGAATAATTCTTAATTGTTGGAAATTCATAATCTTTTATACCTTAAAAGAGGATGGGGCGGTAATTGCCCCATCTTTTCGTCTTTATGCGACTTGATTTTCAAATAAGTGCAATGCAGTTGCACTTAACCATACCGTTTGATTTGGACGGAACTGATGTGCTTTTGCTTCATCAGGTGTCAATGAAATTTCAATCAAATTCCCTTGGCGGTCATTCAGCTCAGCAATCACTTTACCTGCGATCCATAATTCACGGATAAAGGTCGCTTGGATGGCATTTTCCTGCGGTTGCGCATGTATACGTAACTCATCAGGACGAGCAAACGCAATAACATTACCTTGTAGCGCGTTTTCAGGTTGTGGTAAACGCACTCGGTCTTCACCAATTTGAATCACGCCATTTGAACTTTGACCTTCAAAACGGTTTGCTTGACCTAAGAAATCAAATACAAACGGTGTTGCAGGCTTTTCATAAACTTCACGCGGGGAACCAATCTGTTCTACATTTCCTTTATTCATCACAATGATTTGGTCTGCAACTTCAAGCGCTTCTTCTTGGTCATGTGTAACGAAAATTGAAGTAATGTGTAGTTCGTCGTGCAAGGTACGTAACCAACGACGTAATTCTTTACGAACTTTGGCATCAAGCGCGCCAAATGGTTCATCGAGTAGTAATACGCGAGGTTCAACCGCTAATGCACGAGCAAGTGCAATACGTTGACGCTGACCGCCTGAAAGCTGAGCAGGATAACGATCTGCCAAGAAACCAAGTTGAACAAGATCGAGTAAGCGAGTTACACGCTTTTTAATGTCAGCTTCAGTTGGACGTGTTGCACGTGGGCGAACACGAAGACCGAATGCGATGTTGTCAAACACAGTCATGTGGCGGAACAAGGCATAGTGCTGAAATACAAAGCCAACTTCACGTTCACGGACATGAACTTGCGTTGCATCTTCACCTTCCAAAATGACCTGGCCGCCGTCAGCAGATTCTAGACCAGCAATAATACGAAGCAGTGTGGTTTTACCGCAGCCTGATGGACCAAGTAGGGCAACCAATTGACCATCTGGGAAGTCTAAAGAGATATTTTTAAGTGCATGGAATGCACCAAAGTGTTTTTCAATATTTTTTACTTGAATACTCATGAGGTCATTCCTTAAGAAACTTGTGAATCTTCTTTACGCTTGTCTTGTTTTTCCTGACGAATCTCAACCCATGTTTTTAAAATCAGGGTCACAATTGCAAGGAGTGCCAATAGAGATGACACAGCAAAGGCAGCGCTAAAAGTGTATTCGTTGTAAAGGATTTCTACGTGTAGCGGTAAAGTGTTGGTTTCGCCGCGGATATGGCCTGAAACCACAGATACAGCACCAAACTCGCCCATTGCTCGTGCATTACACAGAATCACGCCGTAGATTAAGCCCCATTTGATATTCGGTAAGGTCACTTTCCAGAAAGTTTGCCAACCAGACGCACCAAGTACAATGGCCGCTTCTTCTTCTTCTGTACCCTGTGCTTCCATCAACGGAATGAGCTCTCGTGCAACAAAAGGCACAGTAATAAACACAGTTGCTAGAACAATTGCTGGAACCGCATACAAAATTTTGATGTCGTTATCCATTAACCAGCCACCAAGCCAGCCTTGCGTACCGAATATCAATACCAACATTAAACCTGCAATAACAGGTGAAACAGAGAATGGCATATCAATAATGGTGGTTAAAATCGATTTACCACGGAAATTAAATTTCGCCACAGTCCATGCGGCAGCTACACCAAAAACTACGTTAAGTGGTACGGCAATGACTGCAGTAAGTAAGGTGAGTTTAACCGCTGACAAGGTATCAGGATGTACCAAAGCTTGTAGGTAAACGCCAACACCTTGTTTAAATGCTTCAACAAAAACCAAAATTAATGGCAAGATGAGGCAGCTTAGAAAGAAAATCAGCGCAATGATAATTAAGGTATAGCGCACCCACGTAGGTTCACGGGTCGCATCGCGTGACTGTAATTTTTCCGCAAGTGCATTACTGTTGACATTCATCGTGCAGTTCTCCCTGTGCGGCGACTTGCCCAAGCTTGTACTAAGTTAATCAAGAACAAAATCGCAAATGAAATTACTAGCATGACAACAGCGATGGTGGTTGCACCTGCATAGTCATATTCTTCTAGGCGAGAAATAATCATCAATGGCGCAATTTCAGTCTTAAATGGCTGATTACCAGCAATAAAGATTACAGAACCATATTCACCCACGCCACGAGCAAATGCTAAGGCAAAACCGGTTAATAGAGCAGGGAATAAAATTGGCAAAATCACCTTGGTCACAATCTGAAAACGGTTTGCACCGAGTGCAGATGCAGCCTCTTCAAGTTCAGTTTCCAAGTCACTTAGAACGGGTTGAACGGTACGAACGACAAATGGGATACCAATGAAGATGAGTGCCAATGTGATACCAATAGGGGTATAGGCAACTTTAATACCAATCGGTTCAAGATATTGACCGATCCAACCTGTAGGTGCATACAGTGAAGTTAATGCAATACCTGCAACAGCTGTGGGTAAAGCAAAAGGTAAGTCTACTAATGCATCGACAATACGTTTACCTGGAAAGTTGTAACGTACTAAACACCAAGCCAGTAATAAGCCAAATACCACATTGACTAGTGCAGCAATAATTGCGGCACTAAAACTTAACTGCAAAGACTTCAAAATTCGCTCTGAGCTCAAAATGTCCCAAAGTCCATCCCAACCAATACCGAGCGATTTAATAAATACCGCTGAAAGTGGGATGAGAACGATTAATGACAAATACGCTAGGGTAAAGCCTAGAGAAAGACCAAATCCTGGCAGCACTCGGGATCGCTGCGACATGATTACTCCTCAAAAAGAGAAAGGCTGACAGTAGAGGTCAGCAAAAATTTAAAAAATGAATTCGCGACAAGCATAGTTAGCAGTGCTTAAAAAGCAAATTTAAATAAATACTTGTGATCATCAGTTATATTGATATGTTGCATAGAATTTTCTGAAATTAAGTAATTGTAAATTTCAGGGAATGGGCCAAAACCCGATGCAACATTAATATGTCCAACAGCACCCATATTGACCGGATATAACTTCCAAGCGTCAGCAAGTTGCTTGGCATCGTCAAATGCTAGCCAAGGATCATTTTCACTGATCAACATGGTTGCGGGTACACGAATACTTAACTGATGAAAGAACGCTTTGTAGTCTGTCGCACTATTACGTGCGAAACCATTTTCACCAAAGCGAGCCGGGTTTGCTGGTGCAACCAAAACTAAATTTTTAATTTTTTGATTTAGTTCAGGGTGCAGCGCAAGTGCAGCTACTGTGGTTAAGCAGCCAAAACTATGAGCCACAATTTGAATATCACCTTGGAGTGGACGAACAGTTTTTAAAAATTGTTTGATCCAGTCTTTAAGTACAGGGTGATTCCAGTCTTTTTGTTGAACACGAGAGCATGACATCAGTTGACGCTGTAACCATGACTGCCAATGTGCATGTTCGCTTCCGCCTACACCAGGGACAATTACTGTATGTGTCATGTCAATGCTCCTTATTCAGTCAATGCGGTGGGTTTATTTACCGTTGTTGGCTTTTACGATTTGGTCAAATACACCGTCATTTTCGAAATGTGCTTTTTGTACATTATTCCAACCACCAAACTCTTTATCTATCGTAACGAGTTTTAAAGGCTGAAAAACTTTACTGTACTGTGCCAATGTTTTTGCATCACGTGGGCGATAGAAGTTTTGAGCTGCAATTTGTTGGCCACGAGGTGAATAAAGGAAGTTTAAATAACCTTTGGCTAAATTTAAGTTGCCTTTTTTCTCGGCATTTTTTTCAACAATCGCAACAGGCGGTTCAGCTAAAATTGAAAGTGATGGAGTCACAATTTCAAATTTACCTGGTTGTTCACGAATAGCTAGATGCGCTTCATTTTCCCAAGCCAATAAAACATCACCGATACCGCGTTCAGCAAATGTTGTCGTTGAACCACGTGCACCTGAATCAAGGACTTTGGTATTTTTATAAATTTTACGAACAAATTCTTGCGCTGTTGCATCGCTACCGCCAGCTTGGTGTTTAGCCCACGCCCAAGCAGCTAAATAGTTCCAACGTGCACCGCCTGAAGTTTTTGGGTTTGGGGTAATAATGCCCACACCCGGTTTCACAAGATCGCCCCAGTCCTTAATCGCTTTTGGGTTGCCTTTACGGACAAGGAAAACAATCGTTGATGTATAAGGAGTTGAGTTGTGTGGTAGTTTCTTTTGCCAATCTGTTGGGAGAAGTTGGGTTTTTTCAGTTAAAACATCAATGTCAGCAGCTAAGGCAAGCGTCACAACATCGGCATCCAAACCATCTAACACAGCACGTGCTTGTTTACCTGAACCACCGTGTGATTGTTTGAAATTAATTTTTTGACCTGTACGGCTTTCCCAATATTTACTGAAGTCTTTATTCACACTCTCGTACAATTCACGCGTCGGGTCATAAGATACGTTTAAAAAATCTTTTGCTGCTGCGCCAAAAGAAACCGTCGAAATGACTGCAGCAAGAACACCCAATTTTAACTTTGCGGAAATACTCATGTGAACCTCAATAATTTTTACTTTATCTGTAACATGGTTGAAGAATAGCGCCAATCTTTATGCACAAAAAATAATTAAAAACGAATTTTATATGAATAAAAAAGATAAAAGGCATGTCTATGAAAAAAAAGCATCGACCTTATGCGAAAGGAAGATGCTTTGCAGTATTTAAAGCATTATTTTGAATTATTGATCTTCACGATTTGATCAAAGACACCACCATTTTCAAAATGTTTTTTCTGCACTTTGCTCCAACCACCAAACTCTTTATCAATCGTGACGAGTTTTAAAGGTTTAAATACATTTTTATATTTCGCTAAAACTGCTGCATTACGTGGACGATAGTAATTTTGTGCGGCAATGGTTTGACCTGCAGGTGAATATAGATAGTTCAAATATGCCTTGGCTAAGTTTTCATTACCGTTTTTTTTCACATTCTTTTCAACAATTGCCACTGGTGGCTCAGCTAAAATCGATAAAGATGGTGTAATGATTTCAAATTTACCGGGTTGTTCGCGCACAGCCAAATGTGCTTCATTTTCCCAAGCCAGTAATACATCGCCAATGCCACGTTCAGCAAATGTTGTCGTTGCACCGCGAGCACCTGAATCAAGTACTTTGGTTTGTTTATAAATCTGACGAACGAATTCCTGAGCTTTACTATCGTTACCCGCAGGTTGGTGTTTAGCCCAAGCCCATGCAGCTAAATAGTTCCAACGTGCACCTCCAGAGGTTTTCGGATTTGGTGTAATAATGTCAACACTTGGCTTGATCAGGTCGCCCCAATCTTTAATAGCCTTTGGATTGCCTTTACGCACAAGGAAGACAATAGTTGAGGTATAAGGTGTCGAGTTCTGTGGGAATTTTTTCTGCCAGTCTTTAGCCACTAAGCCACGTGCTGCAATTTCATCAATATCGGCAGCAAGTGCAAGTGTGACTACATCGGCATCTAAGCCATCAATGACAGCACGTGCTTGTTTGCCTGAGCCGCCATGTGATTGTTTATAGTTAATGTCTTGTCCTGTGGTCTTTTTCCAATATGCACCAAAGTCTTTATTAAAGTTATCGTACAACTCACGTGTAGGGTCATAAGAGACATTTAAGAAATCTTTGGCCGATACGCTGAATGCTGTTGTCGAAATTAACGCAGCCAATACCCCAATTTTTAGTTTTGCAATGTTCATGTGTGCCTCTTTTTTGTACATGTTTTATTTAATGAAGCAAGAATATCTGTAGTTTTTATGCAGAAAAAATAATAAAAAAAGAATTTAATATGACCAAAAAAGAAATACATTTGTCTTCGTAATTTTTTAAACTAGGCAGATTGAATTGGGATAACGCGCTATGCAGTGTTTTAAAAATACCCAGCAAATTGAACATATTGATTTGCTTGATCGAGCATTTCATTATGGTGACGGCTGCTTTACTACAGCACGTATTCGTCAAGGTCAGATTGAACTGTGGCCATTACATTTAGTACGTTTAAAGCTGAGTAATGAACGTTTAAAGCTAAATGCCAATTTGGAATTGATTGAACAAACACTAAAATTGCTACGCAAAAGTGATACGGTCAATGGCACAATTAAAGTCGTGCTGAGTCGTGGTGAGGGGCAGCGTGGTTATAGCTTGCCAGATCATCCTGCTGATGTATGGGTGTTTTATTATCCTAAAAAGCTAGATGATTTTGATTATGATATTTTTGACAGTGGCATACTTCAACAGGCGATCGGTTTAACAATGCCTAATTTGGTCGGGTTAAAGTCTTTAAACCGTTTAGAACAAGTCATGCTCAAAGCCGAACTAGATGAAAAGGGCTGGTTAGAAGCATTGGTTACCGATGTACAGGGTTCAGTTGTTGAAGGTGTGAGCAGCAATTGTTTTATTCATACAAATGAAGGATGGATCACGCCTGAACTTGGTTATAATGGTGTGCATGGAGTCATGCGGGCAGAAATTCTGAAACGTATGCAACAACATGGTATAAATTGCACACAGCGCTATATTTATATGGATGAAATTGCTGATTTTAAAAGCGTATTCTTCTGTAATGCACTGAGTCCAATGAAAATTGCATCAACTCTGAATGGGGTTGAATTAGATGTTCAAACTTGTATTGAACTTTTCCAGACGCTTCAATTAAATCAGATACATTAATATGTCCGCTGCCTCGAAAAAATCCAATAAGAAAAAGCCTGTGAAGACAGGTTTTCCTTTGAAAGCTATCTCTGTTGTTTTGGCTGGCATTATGCTTTTGCTTGCCATGCTACTGTGGTCAAGTCTGTTTAAAGCATATCCTGTTGAAGGTAAAAAACAGATGTTAGCCATTGGAGCAGGTGACACTTATTCTGGATTTATCGACCGTCTAGCAAAGGACAAACAGGTAAGCTTCCCGATCATTTTAAAGCTGTATCAAAAAATCATGATTAATGACACCTTAAAAGCAGGTGTGTATGAAATTCATGAAGGCATGAGTGTGCGTGATGTGATGGAGTTGATTTCGAACTCTGAAAATGCACAAATGAATCGTATTTTAGTGATTGAAGGGACGACCTTTAAGCAACTGATTGATGCATTGAAAAGTGATCCATTGGTAACGCATGACATTAGCAATCTGCCTTATTCAAAGATTTTGCAGGAACTGGGTATTCCATATTCACACCCAGAGGGTTTATTTGCTCCGAATACTTATTTCTTTGCCAAAGGTGAGTCTGATCGTAAAATTTTAAAAGATTTGTACCAACGTCAAATGAAATCGCTTGATCAAGCCTGGGCAAATCGTGCTAATGATTTACCGTATAAAGATAAATATGAAGCCTTGATCATGGCGTCGATTATTGAAAAAGAAACCAGTATTGATAGTGAGCTTGAACAAGTGTCTGGTGTATTTGTGCGTCGTCTCAAACAAGGGATGCGTTTGCAAACAGATCCAACTGTGATTTACGGTATGGGCAATAAGTACAATGGTAATATTACGCGTCAGGACTTACGTACACCAACAGCCTATAACACTTACACGATTAATGGTTTACCACCAACACCGATTGCTTTGCCGAGTCAAAAAGCCATTGAAGCTGCAATGCATCCTGATTCATCTAACAATGTATATTTTGTTGCAACAGGAAATGGCGGCCATAAATTTAGCAGTAATTTGCAAGACCATAATCGCGCGGTACAAGAATATTTATCTGTAATTCGTGCGAAAAACTAAGGAGTGAGCATGTTTATTAGCTTTGAAGGCACGGAAGGTGTGGGTAAAACTACACTCATTCGTAAATTACATGATCATTTCCAAAATTTGGGTAAAAATGTCGTACTTACACGTGAGCCGGGTGGTACACCTATGGCTGAACAAATTCGTGCATTACTTTTGGCCGTCAATCATGATGAAGCAATGAGTGATGATACCGAATTGTTGCTTATGTATGCTGCACGTGCGCAGCATTTGGCGCGCGTGATTTTACCGGCATTGGCAGAAAGTAAAATCGTTTTATGTGATCGTTTTGCCGATTCGAGTTTTGCTTATCAATGTGCAGGACGTGGCTTAGATCGTGACAAACTCAACGTCTTAAATGCAAGTTTTGTTGCGCGTATACCCGATATTACTTTTTGGCTTGATGCACCGATAGAAACAGGAATGTTAAGAGCAAGAGAGCGTGGTGCTTTAGACCGTTTTGAGCAAGAGAAAGCAGCTTTCTTTGAGAAAGTAAGATCAGGTTTTGCTGAGATTCATCAAACGCACCCTGAACGAATGAAACGCCTTGACGCAACCCAAACACCTGAGCATGTTTTCCAACAGGCATTATCGCATCTACAGCAGATCTAAAATGCCATAGTATTTGTTAGGCATTTGATTTAAAAATCATTCATAGCAAAAGTTATGGATGATTTTTATGCATGCTACAAAACAGGAGATTATTAATTTCCTTGAAACTGAATTTGCACCAAGTTTAAAGCATTGCACTATCGTAGAAGTTGGTGAAAAGGCTGCCACTTTAATTTGGCATGTGACTGAAAAAGATTTGCGGCCTGGCAATACTGTTTCAGGCCCGACTATGATGACTTTGGCGGACTTTGCATTGTATGTGGCAATACTTGCAGAGATTGGAATTGTCGGACTTGCAGTCACCACAAGTATGAATATTAACTTCTTAAGAAAGCCTGAGGCGAATAAAGACTTGCGGGGAGAATGTCGATTACTTAAGGTCGGTAAAAGTATCATTTATGGTGAGGTATTGGTTTATTCAGAGGGTGTTGAAGAGCCTGTGGCTCATATTACCGGTAGCTATTCGATTCCTCCGCAGCGATATTGAACTGAAAATATGCAGTTGATCCATTAGATTGGATTAAAATGCAGCAGTCTGTCTAAATAAATTGTGCATTGGTTGGTGAATTTTCTGCGTAGTGTATTTTTATTTGCATAATTTCAAAAGCTTAGTAGAAATCAATCAACTCATAAGTGCTGTTTTAAATCTATAATTGAATCACAGATTTGATTGGTTAAATACATGACTGCTACTGCACATGAAGTTGTTCGGCTCTTTCAGGATCATGCATATCCTTTGTCAGAAAAATTGACAGAAATGTTGAATGAGCATTACTCACATCAAACTGAACGACGTGGCTGTGGCTATACCCAAGCCACACGTGTGTTAGCTGAATATATTAATGTGCCGCGCGTATCACATGAATTTCAAGATCTTAAACTTTTTGATCAATATGACACGCACGGTTTACGCAAAATTTTAGATCAAAGTCGTGCATATCATGTAGATTTGTCAAGTTGGCGTAATCTGGATTTGAATCAAAATATTCAGCAATTGAATCAATCTGAACAAGCTACAGAATTTTGCGATGTTTTAGAGAAAGAATTACGTCTCCAAAAAAGTTTGCGTCAAATCCAGCAACATGCAAATTTAGAAGAAAGTCAGCTTATTTGTTCCTTGATTGAAGATGTGATTTTGCCAAAATCCCCGATTGAAAACCAAATTGTTGAAGTGCAAGCACTGGTTGATAAGCCAAAAGTTGGCTCATGTCCAATGGCTGAAAATTTCTTTTTAAAAATCGCACATCGACGTGTATTACGTAACGGTGAAATTAATATTTTTGTAGATGTACACGGTCAGCCCATATTTATGGAAAAATTAAATATGGGGGATAACCATTCTTGTATCAGTTTGAAACCTGTACTCATGAATGGTGTTCGTATTCCAGCAGGTTCACTTTTTTCCGTGAGTTATGATGCTGAACAATTAGTTGAAAAACGACAAAATCGGGAGTTTAAAGGTTTTGTGATTCCTTATCAGGCCATTTCTGGTTGGTGGTTTTTACGCTTAACGACTTTGGCCGTGTCGCCACAAAATCGAAAACGTGCATTCAGCACGCATTTTCAGCAGCAAGTGGATAATGGTCTGTATAGTCCAGGTACGACTGAGCTCCAGCAATTAATAGATGTGGCAATAGCGCAACTTTGAGTGTTTCCATCATGTTAGATGTATGCTTTTCGCCAAAATATTTTGCTCATACCCATACCAATAGTATGGAAAAATTATTAGCAGTTGGAACAGCTTTAGAACAATGTCAGAACATCCGAATATATGAACCTGAGTGTATTGACGCTGAAATTTTAAGCCAAGTGCATGATCCTGTTTATGTGGACGCATTTATGACAGGGAAGCCCACTAAGCTTGCGACCTTTTCAGGCTTTAAGCCTTGGAATACCCAGCTTAGAGATGCAGTGCTGAGAATCAATGCAGGGCAGTTGATGGCAGCAGAAATGGCTTTGCAAAAAGGCATTGCTGCAAATGTTGCACAGGGTTTTCATCATGCAGTGTATGAATACGGTGGATCATTTTGCACATTCAATGGTTTGGCTTTGGTGGCACAGCAGAATCCGAATAAAAAAATCTTTGTACTCGATTGCGATCAACATGGGGGGAATGGCACAGCTGAGTTTACTAGACGGTTAGAGAACCTTTTTAATTTTAGTATTTATGGGCTACATTTTGGTTGTCCTACTTATGAACGTTCTTTAACACGGCATGTGCATAAAGATCGTGGAAATTTCGCACAATATACTTTGGCTATACATGAAGGAATACAGCAAGCTAAAGCATGGGGTGCAGATTTAATTATTTATCAAGCAGGGATGGATTGTCATCAAGCTGACCCTTTTGGTTCATCATGGTTTAGCACCGCTTTGATACAAAAACGCGAAGAAATGGTCTTTAACTTGGCTAAACGTGCAGATATACCGTTGATGTTTGTATTGGCTGGGGGCTATCAGAAGATGGATGATTTGGTAAATCTGCACTTAGAAACTTTCAAAGCTGCGCTACATATTTATGGATAGTAAAATCAAAAAAAGCCGACATAATGTGCGGCTTCTTTTTTGATTTAAAAGTTTTAAGAGACTAACTCAGTATTGACTACAGGGCAATCAACCGTGAAATCAGGTGGTGTTAACACTGTTTTACGCAGTTCATCTGCTTGTTCTGGATAATCCAAAGTAAAATGTAAGCCACGTGATTCTTTACGTTCCATGGCACAGCGAACAATCATTTCTGATACCAAGACTAAATTGCGTAATTCAATTAAGTTTTTGCTGACTTGATAATCTTGATAGTACTCGGTGATTTCACGCTTAAGCATTTCAATGCGGTGTAGGGCACGTTGGAGGCGCTTTGTAGTACGAACAATACCGACGTAATTCCACATGGTTTGGCGTAATTCATCCCAGTTTTGCAAAATCACCACATCTTCATCTGGATTGGTTACTTGTGAATCATCCCATGCCGGTATTGTAGATATTGGTTGATCTGCTTTAAAATTTTCCTGAATATGTTTTGCTGCGCTCATGCCATAAACAAAGCATTCAAGTAAAGAGTTACTGGCCATTCGATTGGCACCATGAAGTCCGGTATAGGACGTTTCGCCAATCGCATACAAACCTGAAATGTCAGTTTGACTGTTCTCGTCGACAACGACACCGCCACAAGTGTAATGTGCTGCAGGAACTACAGGAATCATCTCTTTGGTAATATCGATACCTAATTCGAGTAAGCGTGCATACAGTGTTGGAAAGTGTTCTGTAATAAATTCCGCGGGTTGATGGGTAATGTCTAGCCATACATGGCGAATACCAAGACGTTTAATTTCATAGTCAATCGCACGCGCCACAATATCCCGTGGGGCAAGTTCAGCACGTTCATCAAAACGTAGCATAAAGCGCTCACCATCTGGTAGACGTAAATATGCACCTTCACCGCGCATGGCTTCGGTAATTAAGAAAGAGCGTGCTTGCGGGTGATATAAACAGGTTGGATGGAACTGGTTGAACTCCATATTGGCAACACGGCAACCTGCTCGATAGGCCATGGCAATACCGTCACCAGTCGCAATATCGGGGTTGGATGTATATAAATATGCTTTCATGGCTCCACCACAAGCAAGTGCTGTAAATGGTGCTAGGAAGGTATGTACTTTTTCATTACTTTCATCCAGTGCATACAGGCCAAGGGCACGATTTTCAGCGTGTGGGTTCAGCTTTTGACTGGTGATTAAATCGATCGCAATAAAATTTTCAAAAATATGGATATTGGCTTTTTCTTGTGCACGTTCAACCAATGTTGTGGAAATAGCACGACCTGTGGCATCTGCTGCATGAATAATGCGTCGCTGAGAGTGACCGCCTTCACGAGTAAGGTGTAATTGTGCTTGTTCATCTAAGGTAAATTGCACACCTTGATTAAGTAAAAAATCTACTGAAGGTTTTCCACCTTTGACCGTTTGTTTAACTGCATCGAATTCACATAGATGCGCACCTGCAATCATCGTGTCATCAATATGTTGTTCAATCGAATCAGTTTTATCGAGTACTGCCGCTACGCCGCCTTGGGCAAAATAGGTACTGGCATCGGTCAGGGTCGATTTTGCGAGTACTGCAATATTGAAATGATCTGGCAGTGAAAGTGCCAAACTCAGGCCTGCACCACCGCTTCCCACAATAATCACATCAAAATGATGTGTAGTGTTTAAATTAGACATGTCCATCAGCTAATTTTAAAAATATCCGATCATCACAACGTTTTTTGATCAAAAAGGCAAGGGCATGAATGTTTAAGAATAATGAAAAATATTCATAGATGTGTAATATTTAAGGAATAATTAAGATAATATTCTTAAGAATTGATCCAACATTTTATTACGAAGCAAAGACTTGCTTTGTGATAAAAACAAACATATTTCAAATGATAAGCACAATTGGGTGAATGCTAAAAATGAACAAATCGTACTTACAAAAAGGATTGTATGCAGCAGTATTTACGGTTGCAACAGCACAGACACAAGCTGCTGGCCCTGTGGATTTTTCGAATTTAGTCGAGCAGGTAAGCCCTGCGGTTGTGAGTGTAAATGTTGTTAAAAAGTTAAGCCAAGAAGAACTATTACAACAGCAGGTTCCTGAAATTTTACGCCGCTTCTTTGGTAATCAGGTCATTATTCCACAACAAAAAGCACCACAAGAAAAAACAGGTTACGGTAGTGCATTCTTTATCAGTAAAGATGGTTATTTATTGACAAATCATCATGTGGTTGAGGATGCGTCTAAAGTTACGATTGTGTTGAATGACCGTCGTGAAATTGATGCAACGGTCGTTGGGAGCGATGAGCGCACTGATGTTGCCTTATTAAAAGTGAATGGTAGTAATTTCCCTGAACTTCGCACAGGCAATGTTGATCGCTTGCGTGTGGGTGAGCCTGTACTTGCGATTGGTTCTCCGTTTGGTTTTGATTATTCGGCATCGGCGGGTATTGTTAGTGCAAAAATGCGTAACATGATGGGGGAAACTTCAGTTCCGTTTATTCAGACCGATGTGGCTTTAAACCCAGGTAACTCAGGTGGTCCGCTTTTTAATCAGTCGGGTGAGGTAGTTGGTGTGAACTCTCGTATTTTTAGTGGTACGGGGGGGTATATGGGCTTGTCATTCTCTATTCCGATTGATGTTGCGATGGATGTAGCAGATCAGTTGAAGAAAAACGGTAAAGTGACGCGTGCATATTTAGGTGTGATGTTGCAAGATGTCGATCGCAATTTGGCGGAATCTTATAATTTGTCAAAACCAGAAGGTTCATTGATTACGCAAGTGGCGCCAAATTCACCTGCTGCCAAAGCCGGTTTTAAAGCGGGTGATGTAATTTTAAAATTCAATGGCACCCCAATTTCACGTACCGGTGAATTACTCAATTACCTAAACCGCGTAGGGCCGAACCAAAAAATTCAATTAGAAGTGTTACGTGATGATAAGCGTCAGAATATTTCTGCAACTTTAATTACAGCACCGGATGATACACTAGCCAAAGCTGAAGTGACTCCTGTACGTAAAGGACCTGTGATAGGGGTGTCAATTCGCAATCTGACAGCAGATGAAACATCTCGCTTAAAATTAAAAGGTGGGGTGCTCATTCAGGATGTTCGTGCAGGTGGTATTGCAGCACAAGCGCGTATCCAGCCGGGTGATGTCGTCACTCAAATTAATAACAAAGTCGTGAATAACTCTGAAGACTTTGTTAAAGCAGTTTCTGATTTGAAAAATGGCAGTATTGCACGTGTTTCGTTAATCCGTGAAGGGCAAAGCGCCATTGTTGGTATGCGCATTCAGTAATGAGTTACTAAATTAAAACCACTCCAAGCGAGTGGTTTTTTTAACTTTAGTGTTTTTGCAATTTACCCTTAGATAAAAATGAGTAGACTGTGGGACATAGTTTAAAATTTGCAGGACGCTATGAGCGATATCTTTGATTTAAAAATTACAGTTCAAGCTGAACATATCGATACATTAAATCATGTAAATAACGTGGTGTATGTCAGTTGGATGCAAGATGTCGCAACAGCACATATTGAAGCTTTGGGTTTAGGCTTAAAAGAATATATTGAATTGAAGCATGCCATGGTGGCTGTTGAACATCATGTGCAATACCGTAAAGCAGCATTTGAAGGTGAAGAAATCATTTTGCGGACATGGTTGAATGATATCAATTCATTGTATTCTTTCCGTCAATATGTATTTTATCGCCCTAAAGACAAAGCGATTTTATTTACAGCCAACACCCAGTGGGCATGCATTGAAATTGCTACAGGCCGTCCAAAGCGTATGTCCCCGACGTTTACTCAAGCTTATCAACCTTTAGCATCTACAGAAAATCCTATGGATTTTAGTCAGTATGATGATGGTGGAAATAAAGCTGAATAACCTAAACAATACGTATTTTGCCGCATCATTTTTGCAGAATGATGCTCTCTCTAAAAGCTTTGAATTATTTTCGATACTTTGAAAAATCCATCTGCTATAATCCTTCGCAATTTCTATTCGGCTTTTGCTATGCATTAAATATTGATTGTATAGCGCTTTATTTTTTTCAAGGTAGCCCATGGCGCAAGCTAAAAAATCTGTTGATATTAAAAACATTCGTAATTTCTCGATCATTGCGCATATTGATCATGGTAAATCGACGCTAGCGGACCGATTTATTCAAACTTGTGGAGGTCTACAAGATCGTGAAATGCAAGCACAGGTTCTTGATTCTATGGAGCTTGAGCGTGAACGTGGTATTACGATTAAAGCTGCGTCTGTTACCTTGTATTACACGCATCCAAACGGTGAAGAGTATCAACTCAACTTTATTGATACACCAGGACACGTTGACTTCTCTTATGAAGTATCTCGTTCATTGGCTGCGTGTGAAGGTGCGCTATTGGTTGTTGACGCTGCGCAAGGTGTAGAAGCTCAATCAGTAGCAAATTGCTATACCGCGATCGAACAGGGCTTGGAAGTTCTTCCAGTATTAAATAAGATTGATTTACCGCAAGCAGAGCCTGAGCGTGTGATTCAAGAAATTGAAGACATTATCGGGATTGAAGCAACTGAAGCACCAACTTGTTCGGCAAAAACAGGTTTGGGGATTGAAGGTGTGCTTGAAACACTAGTCAATGTCATTCCTGCACCGCAAGGTGACCGTGAAGCGCCGTTACAAGCTTTGATTATCGACTCTTGGTTTGATAACTACTTAGGTGTGGTTTCTTTAGTACGTGTGAAAGAAGGTCGTGTGCGTAAAGGCGACAAAATGTTGATGAAATCAACAGGCCAAACGCACATTATTACATCTGTAGGTATCTTCAATCCAAAACATACTGAAACAGGCGTGCTTGAAGCGGGTGAAGTAGGCTTCGTTATTGCTGGTATTAAAGATATTTTTGGTGCACCAGTCGGTGATACCATCACACTTGCAACAACACCAGAAGTTGAAAGCTTACCAGGTTTCAAAAAAGTGAAGCCGCAGGTTTATGCAGGTTTGTTCCCAATTGATGCAAGCGATTTCGAACCATTCCGTGAAGCATTACATAAATTACAAATTAATGACTCGGCTTTATTCTTTGAACCTGAAAGTTCGGATGCTTTAGGTTTTGGTTTCCGCTGCGGCTTCTTAGGTATGCTGCACATGGAAATCGTACAAGAGCGTCTGGAACGTGAATACGATTTAGATCTTATTTCATCTGCACCAACCGTAATTTACGAAGCAGTTATGAAAAATGGTCAAACCATTTATATCGACAGCCCATCTAAAATGCCTGATGGTTCAACGGTTGAAGACTTACGTGAACCGATTGCAGAGTGTCATATCTTAGTGCCTCAAGAATACTTAGGTAATGTCATGACTTTGTGTGTTGAGCGCCGTGGTGTTCAAAAAGATATGAAGTTTATGGCGAACCAAGTATCAATTACCTTTGAAATTCCAATGGCTGAAGTGGTCATGGATTTCTTTGATAAATTGAAATCTTGCTCACGTGGCTTTGCATCATTGGATTATAACTTTGTGCGTTTTGAGTCTTCATCTTTGGTTAAGGTAGATGTGTTAATTAATGGTGATAAGGTTGATGCCTTGGCCATGATTTGCCATCGTCAAGATGCGCGCCATCGCGGTATTGCACTTGTGGAAAAAATGAAAGACTTAATTCCACGTCAAATGTTCGATGTGGCGATTCAGGCTGCGATTGGTGCACAAATCATTGCTCGTTCGACTGTCAAAGCAATGCGTAAAAACGTATTGGCGAAATGTTATGGTGGCGACGTATCGCGTAAGAAGAAACTCTTAGCGAAACAAAAAGAAGGTAAGAAACGTATGAAGCAAGTGGGTAGTGTTGAAATCCCGCAAGAAGCGTTCCTTGCTGTATTGAAAGTAGACAGATAATAAAAAGAGGTAAATGAGCTCATGGATTTTGATTTTAATTTGATCCTTGTACCTGTCACAGTCATCTTTTTCTTGGTGTGGCTGTTGGATAAATTGGTCTGGAAACAACGACAGACAAAAGGTAAAGGCAATGAAAATGTCATTATCACATGGGCTTATGATTTCTGGCCTGTATTGGCCGTGGTGTTAATTTTACGTTCTTTCTTATATGAACCTTTTAATATTCCATCTGACTCTATGGTTCCAACCCTAGAAACCGGTGATTTTATTGTGGTGAATAAATTTGACTACGGTGTTCGTTTGCCAATTATCAATAAAAAAATTATTGATGTGGGTGAGCCTGAACGTGGTGATGTCATCGTATTTCGCTACCCGCCACAACCAACCATTAGTTACATTAAACGTGTTGTAGGTTTGCCAGGCGATCATATTGTTTATGATCATGGGCAGCTCAGTATTAATGGTCAAAAAGTGGCAAAAGTTCCAGTTGAACTTAGCCGTGAAAAAGATACTTTAGATACGCCTACTGCGATTTATCACAAAGAAACGATGGGTACGCATACATTTACCATGCGTGAACTTGAAGGGGTGAATGTTGCCCGTCAAGCACCATTTATCAACTATGTTGAAAATGGTAAATATTCGACTGAAAATGGTTTATATTGGGAAGTTAAGGTTCCTGAAGGTCACTATTTTGCGATGGGGGATAATCGTGATCAAAGTGCTGACAGTCGTTTCTGGGGTTTTGTACCTGAAGAAAATTTAACTGGACGTGCTTTTTATAAGTGGATGCATAAGGAACCTGGTTTAAAACTACCTTCATTTAGTCGTAATGGTAGTATTGATTAGTCTTACATCAGGAAAATAAAATGAGACATCAACGGGGAACGTCTTATATCGCAATTTTAATTGCGGTGATTGGTTTTGCTTTTTTAGCAAAGGCTTTAATTGCGGTTTGGGGACCGTATGTTGATGACCGCTTGGTTAACAGCGAAATTGAAGCGTTAATGAAGAGTAGTCCTAAAAATATTGCGCCATCTAAATTTGAATCTCAGATGTCTCAGCGTCTAGATATGAATGGTGTGCGTGATTTAAACTTTAAGGATATTGCTCAAGTCACAAATGTAGATGGTCTACAAGTGAAAAAAGATTATGAGATAAGAAAACCTTTCTTATTGAATATTGATATTGTGTTGAAGTTCGAGAAAAGTTTTGATCAAAGCTCAGTCCAAGCTAAATGAAGCTCGTTTAGCAAGTCGTATCGGTTATCAGTTTAAACAACCTGCATTGTTACAACTGGCCTTGACCCACCGATCGGTGAGCCATAAAACCAATTATGAACGTCTAGAATATCTAGGCGACTCATTGTTGGGAATGATAATTGCCAATTATTTGTATCATGCTTATCCGCATGAGAACGAGGGGCGTCTAACGCGTATGCGTGCGACGCTTGTTCGTCAGGAAGCCCTAGGTAAAATCGCCAATGATTTAAAACTGAGCCAAGAATTAATTCTAAGCACAGGTGAATTGAAATCTGGCGGTCATCATCGTGAGTCTATACTGGCGGATACAGTAGAATCGATCATTGGAGCTATCTATGTCGATTGTCAGGATCTCAAAATTTTAGAACCTATTGTTTTGAAATGGTACGTTCCATATTTAGATCATATTGAACCTACTGATCAACTGAAAGACCCTAAATCACGTTTACAAGAGTATTTACAAGCATGTAAAAAACCTCTCCCGGTTTACGAGGTTGTAGATATTCAGGGTGACGCACCAAATCAACATTTCAAAGTGGAATGTACCGTGGTGGGTCTGCCTGTTAAATACGGTGAAGGATCAAGCCGTCGCTTTGCTGAGCAAGCAGTAGCGGCAGAAATCTTAGAAATTTTGGAGAAAAAGTCTTAATGACTACTCATTCCGATCACGTTGATGCTGATCACGAGTCGCAAGGCGACAGTAACGATTTAATTAGCCAGTTCTTTAGTGCACAAGGCACGGAAATTCCGGCAGATTTTAAGAGTGGTTTTGTAGCGATCGTCGGTCGTCCAAACGTAGGTAAGTCGACCTTAATGAACCATATTTTGGGTCAAAAACTTTCGATTACCTCGCGTAAGCCACAAACCACACGTCATAAAATTGTGGGTATTGATTCACGTGAAAAATCTCAGGCAGTATTTGTAGATACTCCAGGGATGCACAAAAAAGAAGTACGTGCCATCAATAAAATGATGAATCGTGCAGCGCACTCAGCACTTCGCGACGTGAATTTAGTTCTGTTTGTAATTGATGCAGACAAATGGACACAGAATGATGATTTGGTCCTTGAAAAGCTAAAAAATGCTGATATGCCTGTGATTCTAGTGATCAATAAAATTGATACGCTAGAAAACAAAAACCATGCATTACCTTTAATACAAGAACGCGCAAAATTGATGAATTTTGCAGAAATTGTTCCAGTTTCAGCACTTCGTGGTGCGAATTTGGATCATTTGCGTAGCACGATTGAAAAATATTTGCCGTTCCAACCGCCGTTGTATTCACTTGAGCAATTAACGGATCGTTCAGAGCGCTTCCTTGCTTCTGAAATTATTCGCGAAAAAATCATGCGTCAATTGGGTGAGGAACTTCCTTATGATTTAACCGTTCAAATTGAATCATTTAAGACGGAAGAAGCAACAGTTAACCCGAAAACGGGTCGTCCTAAAGCTGCATGTACCTATATCGATGCGACTATTTTTGTTGATCGCTCTGGTCAAAAGGCAATTGTGATTGGTGAAAAGGGCGCCAAGCTGAAGAAAATTGGCATGGATGCGCGTGTTGATATGGAAAAAATGTTCGAACAAAAGATCATGCTGACACTTTGGGTAAAAGTTAAAGGTGGTTGGTCTGATGATGAACGTGCATTGAAAAGCTTGGGCTATAGTGATATCTAATCACTAAGCATAGAAACTTTGAGGGAAGAGTAATGATGAAAGTCTTGGCTGTTGTAGCATGTGTTTTGTTTCTACAAGGGTGTATTCATAAGATCGTTACTGTTCCTGTCAAAGTGGCTTATAAGACGACAAAGGGTGTTGTCAAAGGTACAGCAGCAGTTGTAGGTGCGGTCATTCCCGATGGGGATGATGAAAATGAAGAAGAATCTGATAAGAAAAAAAATAAGGATTAACTATTTAAATCATGCGTAATGAAGTACTGCATGGTTATTTAATTCACCATCGTAAATACCGCGAAAAAAGTCACATTGTGCATTTGTTCACACAGGAGCATGGCCGTGTGGATGGCATTTTGCGACAAACTCCGCCACCCCAATACCAACCAATTTGTGTGCAGGCATCGGGTAAGTCTGAACTGAAAAACTTCAGTAAACTAGAAATCGTAAATAAGCCTATATTTTTTTATGGCGATGCGTTTTTTTCTGGTTTTTATTTAAATGAAGTTTTACTTCGACTTTGTCCACTTGAAGTTGAAATGCCGCAAACATTTTTACAATATGCGAAAACGCTTGCGCAATTACAAACGATGTCTGAACAGGCTCAGCCGGATGTATTTTTAAGACAGATTTTAAGGCAGTTTGAGCATGAATTGCTTGAAGAACTCGGTTTTCCTTTAGATTATTCTATGGATGCAAATCAACAGGAAATACAGCCAAATGAACACTATCACTTTCAATTAAATGATGGCTTCCAGCCAATTATAAAACCATCTCGTGCCTCATTGTTGGGGCAACATATTTTAAGTATGTGTAATTATGAAAAGGGTGGGGAATTTAGCCCTGAACAGTTACAATTACTCTCTAAGCTCTATCGACAAATGATCACGTCTCTGTTGGGAGATCGGCCGTTAAAAAGCCGTCAGTTGTGGATTCAAAATTCTCAAATTCAACGTCATTAGGAAATTATTATGGCTGCTTTACTTGGTGTGAATATTGACCATGTGGCTACTTTACGTCAGGCGCGTGGAACGACTTATCCAGATCCTGTGAATGCAGCACTGATTTGTGAGCAAGCTGGTGCAGAAGGCATTACATTGCATTTACGTGAAGATCGTCGTCATATTCAAGATGATGATGTACGTCGTATGCGTCCAGTGCTTAAGACTCATATGAATCTTGAGATGGCTGTGACACCTGAAATGGTGGAATTCGCTAAGGAAATTAAACCGCATTATGTTTGTTTTGTTCCTGAAAAACGTCAGGAAGTGACGACCGAAGGTGGTTTAGATGTTGTGGGGCATTTCGAAGATGTCAAACAAGCAACGCAGGCGCTAGCTGCAATTGGCTGTGAAGTGTCGTTATTTATTGATGCTGATATTGCGCAGATTGATGCCGCAATTGCTTGTGGTGCACCTACTATCGAATTGCATACAGGTGCTTATGCGGATGCTGAAACGGCTGAAGCACAGCAACATGAACTCGAGCGCATTATCGCTGGTGCGGAATATGCTGCTTCTAAAGGCTTAATTGTCAATGCAGGCCATGGTTTAAATTTGGAAAATGTCACTGCGATTGCCAAAATTCCACAAATTCATGAATTGAATATTGGTCATTCTATTATTGCGGATGCAGTGTTTATTGGTTTGGCGCAAGCTGTACAGCAAATGAAAGCTGCAATTAAAGCTGCACGTTAATTTAAGTAAAGTCTATGTCGAATATTGATTACGATGCTCTGATGAAGCCAGTCATTGGCTTCTTGGGCTGTGAAACACCTAAAGCGTGGTTAGATGAAGCGCTGAACAACTTGGATATCCTCATGCAGGATCACGCCAATTGTGAAAAGAAAGCAGCAAGTACAGCAATGAACTTGATGTTTCGCTATAGCTTTTTTTCGGATTTGCAAATAAAGCTTGCGCAACTGGTGCGTGAAGAAATGTTGCATTATGAGCAAGTTTTAGAATTGATGGCGAAGCGTGGTCAAGAGTGGACTGCAATTAGTGCAGGCCGCTATGCAGGTGGTTTGCGTAAAGAAGTTCGCACTTATGAGCCTGAAGCACTGATAGATATATTGGTGATCGGCGCTTTTGTTGAAGCACGCTCTTGCGAGCGTTTTTATGCGCTTGCACCACATGTCGATGAAGAGTTAGGGCGTTACTATCGCTACTTACTGAAATCTGAATCACGTCATTATGAGGATTATCTTGCGCTGGCGATGGATGTTGCAACGACCAATAAGTTGAAAAATCCAAAAGAAGATATTCAAATGCGTATCGAACATATTCGTGAAGTAGAAAAAAACTTGATTAGTTCGCCTGACGAATTATTCCGTTTTCATAGTGGTGTGCCGGCTCAAGCTGCTTAAAGTGTGCTTTTTAGCTTTGTTGGTGAATTAAAAAATCCTCCTTAATGGAGGATTTTTTATACACTTAAAGTAATTAAAAATAAGAATCATTTACAATTACTGGTAGGGAATTTAGAATCAGTAAATTTTTTAATTTTTAGTCATTATGAAACTACAAATCTCTTTACTTGCTTTGGCATTATTTTCTATGGGGCAAGTAAATGCACATTATCCTTATGTTGCACCTTTAAGCTATCAGACGTTTAATAATCATAGTGCAATCGTGTCAGGTTTTTATGACAATCCGTTTGTTTCAGAAATTGCGATTAAAAATTTTAACTTTCATATACATACGCCTTCAGGCGAAAAAATACATTTAAATGATACGGATTGGGCGAAGACTCAGACTTTAAGTAGCTACAGCTTAGAGAACAAGCAAGATGGTACTTATCGCATTCGTGGTATAAAGCAGGGTAGTACGGCACGTTTTGCATTAGATCAAAAGCAGTGGAAAAACTTGATTAATGGCACACGTGATGTGAACAAAGCTGCGAATGCAAATGTTGTTTATAGCGCAGATTTAACCAAGAAAGCACAAATTAAGACGGTTCAAACTGAAGAAATTATTGAAACTTTTGTGTCGCGTCGAGCAACTACAAATGCAGTCGTTCATCATTTACATGATGGGTTTGATGTGCAATTTATCACTCATCCGAATGTTATACAGCAGCATCAGGCTGTACAATTTAAAGTTTTAGATCAAAAGAAATCAATAGCAGACTTGGCTGTTGAAATTTTGGTTCAAACAACTGATTTTAGTCGCGAAGCCAAAGTTTATAAAACATTGAAGACTGACAAAGATGGAATGTTAAATTTTAATATTGCCGATAAAGGTCAATATTTATTAAAAATAGACTATCAACAGCCTTTTGAAAACAAAGGAAATGATTTGAAACGCTATAAATATACGTTGAGTTTTAATGTGATTTAAACAAAAAAAGCCCTTCATGTTGAAGGGCTTTTTTGCATAGAGAATTATGCTTCATTGCTTTCTAAAAAATACATGGATAGGCCGATAATTAGAATTAAGCCAGTTTGGGTAAAAAAGGCTTTATTAAAACCATCATAATATTGCTGAGCATAGCCTGCAATAATTAAATAGCCACTGAGATAAAGTAAGCGATAGTAGCGATTTTCAAAACAATAACAGACACTGGCAAAGCATAGAATTAAGCAGCCAATCACCATATATTGGATATCCCAAATGATTGTGTTTATGGCGAAGAGCAACGCTGCGAGGCCGCCTATTGTTAAATTTCGAAGGCTTTCAAAACCTTGATAAACATGTATGAGAGCAAAGATAAATAGCGGTAAAAGTGCAAGTAGATATTTGAACTTCACACTGCCTTGTTCATTAAGCATAAAACTTTGTTGTTGCTCAACAATAGGGTTTGTGCTGAATGTTAATCTTAACCACTGTATGCTTAAGTGCTCAGGAATATTGCCTTTTACAATGAATTTGAGTGTGGCATTCGGCGGAATAATATAATTTTCTTGAAAGTGATGGCCGTAGAAAATCCAAGACTTATTGGTATTTAAGGTGTGATACTCAGTTTTTTCTTTGGTAGAAATATGGAAAATTTGACCTTCTGCATGCAGTCCGGCTTTCATACAAGGGCTTTCGTTGTTGTCTAAAATACAAATGGGTAAGACAGCAATTTCAAGGTCTTTTCGTGTTTGTTGTTGACCAGCGAAGTCGATGTAAACATAAAGTTGATCAGTTTGGTTTTGCAGGGAAATAGCTGGGCTAGACCAAAACGCACCAGCAGTCATCTGTTCTAATGCAGGATTAGACTCATCGAAACTAAAATTATCATCACTAATTTGTACAGCTGGAATTTGCCATTGCTGATTGCTATTAATCAGTGAGTTGGTCTCGCTCTCGTATAAGCTTGGCGGTGTAGCAAGGTGTTGTTCAATTTCACTTTTAGGTGTGCAACTCACCAAATATATTGCGAAAGGGCAAAATAGAATAATCAGAAAAATGAATGCAGTGAGATATTGTTTAAGCGCTCGCTTATTTGATTCGGCATCAACGTGTATGAACATTTTTATTCTAATGACTATGATTTGCAGAGTATAAATTAGTCTGCAAATAAATCTATCACTAAATTTAAGGCATTAAAAAAGCCCATTTAAAAATGGGCTTTAGAATTTGGCTCTCCAACCTGGGCTCGAACCAGGGACCTGCGGATTAACAGTCCGTCGCTCTACCGACTGAGCTATTGGAGAATCTGAATGCGATTATAAGCAGATTTACAGGGGGGTCAAGTTAAAAATATTCATAAAGACAGAATTGGTGATTGAGTGTTTCTTATTTGAACAAAAAAACTAAATTTTAAGAAAAATGGCTTTTGATGCTTGCAAAGAAAAAAATCAGTTGTTAGTCTGAATCTAACAACAGAGCGTTTAAGCCTAAGCTTAAACAGTGTGGATTTAAACCCAACTTGCCAGCACTAAAATGGCTAAACAGGAGAAAGCGAATGAATACGCTTACTATTTCTCAAATTTTCTCAAACTTTTCTTTCTATCAAGAAAACTATCTTTCAATTATTGCTGATCACAATCAATATCAAACACCCGTGGAAGGTTCGTATGTGAACGTCTGGCCATTAGGCTTACGTGAGTTGGTTTTGGGCGATCTACTGCAATTGTGGTTTAGTGAAAAATGGTTAGTGAATTCACCATGTCATTTACGCTTTGAGCACAAAGACGATGGTCGACGTATTCCTCTACAACGTGATCATGACTTGTATTTGTTTCAACTTGCGGGTAGTGCGCTTTCTGGGTCTAATCGATCTAAAGTGTGGTCGATTTCAGAGCAAAAAGTGCTTACGGTTGAGCTTGATAGCGCATTGAAATATTACTGCTTCCAAAAGGGTAGTAATCGAATTGATTTAACTAAAACTCAACTGTTACGTGCTTTACATTCAGCAATTTAATGCGCATATAGGTGTTTATATTTAAATATTGCTCGCATAAATATGCGAGCAAATGAAACTTTAAGCACGGATAATCATGCATGTCGCTGTTGCATGAGCATATATCTTTCCATTGCTATCCATAATTCTGCCTTCTGAAATTGCTAAATTTTTGCTGATATTAATTAAATGGCCTATTGCGGTTAAATCTTGATTTTTAGGGATAGGTCTACACATTTTTATATTGAGATCAATGGTGCCATAGCCTATACCAGCTTCTAATGCTGAGTGTACGACACACCCTGTAACTGTATCTAAGACTGTTGCTGCAAAGCCACCATGCACACCACCAAGTGGATTTAAATGGCGCTGATCGGCTTTTACAACAAACTCTACATTACCTTGTTCAATCTTTTTGGGTTGCATTGGAATAATTTCACTAATGCTTGCAGGTGGAATTTGGCCTTGCATCATTGCCTTTAAAATTTCGAGTCCAGTCATTTCTTTGATGTTCATTGGTATATCTCTGGATAGGTTAGTTTTGTGGTTGTTTTGGGTTCTAAAATGGAACTTATTTAATTAACATAGCTGAAAACGTAAAAAGAATGCAAACCAAAGATTTGAATATGAAGGTTAGTTTTAGGTTTTATCGTTTGGCTTTTAATATTTAAGTCGATTTGAAGGAAGTCAAATGGGCTGGATGAGCTTTGTTATTTAGTTTGAACCGCGAAAAAAATTGATCAAAAGCGTGTTGAAGTGAAGCGTATTAATTTATTCTTTTGATGAGTATAAAAAACCCGCGATATTCGCGGGTTTTTTAAATCTAGCTTTTTAAAAGCAGATTATTTTTCAGCAGCAATGGAAGCAATCGCAGCGTCAACGCCTTCGATTGAATCAGCAGCTTTTTTGATACGAGCAAGCGCATCAACAAGCACTTCGTCAGCAGTTGCATATGAAATACGCATGTAGCCACCAAGACCGAACGCATCACCAGGAACAACTGCAACACCAGTTTCTTCCAATAACCATGCAGAGAATTCTGTGCAAGATTTTAAACCTTTCGCACGAATCAATGGGCGAATGTTTGCATATGCATAGAATGCACCATCAGCTGGAAGGCAAGTAATACCGTTGATGTCGTTCAAACCTTTTACAACTAAGTCGTGACGACGTTTGAATGCTTCAATCATTGGCTCAAGAACGTCTTGAGGGCCATTTAATGCAGCTTCTGCAGCAACTTGTGAAATAGAAGTTGGGTTTGAAGTTGATTGAGATTGGATTTTTTTCATCGCACCGATCAGTTTTGCAGGACCCGCTGCATAGCCAATACGCCAGCCAGTCATTGCATAAGCTTTAGATACACCGTTAAGAACGATCACACGGTCGTAAAGGTCTGGTGCAACAGTTGCGATGTTGTAGAATTCGTCGTCCCAACGGATTGGTTCGTACATATCATCAGAAGCAACAAGAACTTCAGGGTATTTACGAAGTACGTCAGCTAAAGCTTCTAATTCAGCTTTAGTGTAGATCATACCTGTTGGATTTGAAGGGCTGTTTAATACTACTAAACGAGTTTTGTCAGTAATTGCAGCTTCTAATTGAGCAGGAGTGATTTTGAAACGTTGTTCTTCACCACATTTTACAATTACAGGCACGCCTTCAGCGATAATCACCATGTCAGGGTAGCTTACCCAGTAAGGTGCAGGAATAATTACTTCATCACCTTTGTTTAACAAAGCAAGTGCCAAGTTAAAGAAAGATTGTTTACCACCACAAGAAACCAAGATTTGGTTCGCAGCGTATTCAAGATTATTGTCACGTTTTAATTTAGCAATAATTGCTTTTTTAAGACCTGGAGTACCGTCAACAGCTGTATATTTGGTGAAGCCATTGTTGATAGCAGCAATTGCAGCATCTTTGATGTGTTGTGGGGTATCGAAATCCGGTTCACCTGCGCCTAAACCAATTACGTTTTTACCAGCAGCTTTAAGTTCAGCAGCTTTGTTAGTAACAGCAAGTGTAGGGGACGGTTTGATGCTATTTACACGATCAGACAGACGTACGTCCACGGCAGTATTCCTTCTTATAGGGATTAAAAAATAAAAAAGCACACTATCTTAGCTTAATTGCACCGTAATGGGGAGCGAAAAAAGCACCAATATGCAAAAAATTAGCGGATTCATTAAAAAGATTTACAAAGTTTAATTTAGATACGCAGGTGATTTATTTTATTCAAATTATTGCAATATTTATTTAAAAAGAAAGTAATCGTTCGGATATAACAAAAAAGGCCATCAAAGTAGATGGCCTTCATTTTATCTATTTAAAAATAATGCTTTGATTATTGAACGAAGCGAGATAGGTCTTCATCAGGGCGAGCAGTAAGCACTTCTACACCATTTTTTGTTACAAGTAGTGTGTGTTCATACTGTGCTGACAAGCTATGATCTTTAGTGACCACAGTCCATTTATCGCCAAGAAGTTTAGTTTTCCAGTCACCACCATTGACCATTGGTTCAATCGTGAATGTCATACCTTCTTCTAAGATCATGCCAGTATTTGGTTGACCGTAATGAAGCACTTGAGGTTCATCATGGAAGACTGTGCCAATACCATGACCACAGTATTCACGGACAACACCAAAACGCTCAGATTCAACATATTGTTGAATGGCATTACCAATATCACCCATGGTTGCACCAGGTTTCACTACAGCCATACCGCGGTACATTGCTTCCTGCGCAACTTTACATAAACGGTTGGCTAAAATAGATGTTTCACCGCCTACGATGTACATCATGTTCGTGTCACCGTGGTAGCCATCTTTAATTACGGTTACATCAATATTGAGGATGTCGCCTTTTTTTAATTTTTTAGCGTCAGATGGAATACCATGACACACCACATGGTTCACTGATGTACAGATTACATGTTGGAATGCAGGACGACCAGGTGCTGCACCATAGCCTAAGCAAGCTGGAATAGCTTCTTGTTTATTAACGATATAGTCATGACAAATCGTATCAAGTTCAAGGGTAGTCACACCTGGAACAATATGCGGTTTGATCATATCCAAAACTTCAGCTGCCAACCGACCTGCCACACGCATTTTTTCTATTTCGTCTGGAGTTTTAATTAAACGGCGTGGAGCTTCGTAAGTACTGTTCATGATCTCTAAAAACTTTTGGAAATTTGTATGTGACTATGGTATAAATAGCCGCCCATTTTATCAAATGCTTTTTCGTGAATAAATTTCGCGGGCTTTGTGCGATGGGGCAATAAAATCCGCACATATATCGACACATTTCTCTGGGTGCCTTTTTAGGTGGAGAATGCGGGTATATGGAGGCCTAACCCAAACTTTAAGGTAAAGAAAATGGCAGATTACAACGTAAGCATGCGCGACCTTCTTCAAGCAGGCGCTCACTTCGGTCACCAAACACGTTTTTGGAATCCAAAAATGCGCGAGTACATCTTCGGTGCGCGCAACAAAATTCACATCATCAACCTTGAGCACACTGTTCCTGCGTTAAATGATGCTTTGAACTTTGCTAACAACTTGGCTAGCAAAAAGAACAAAGTTTTGTTCGTTGGTACTAAACGTGCAGCTTCTGCAATCATCCGTGAACAAGCTCAACGCGCTGGCCAACCATATGTTGATCACCGTTGGTTAGGTGGTATGTTGACTAACTGGAAAACTCTTCGTCAGTCAATCAACCGTCTAAAAGACCTTCAAACTCAATCTCAAGATGGCACTTTTGCTAAGCTTACTAAACGTGAAGCTTTAGAACGTACTCGTGAGATGGAAAAACTTGAACGCGGTCTTGGCGGCGTTAAAAACATGGGTGGTTTACCTGACGCATTATTCGTAATCGACGTTGATCACGAAGCAATTGCAATTAAAGAAGCTAAAAACCTTGGTATTCCTGTAATCGGTATCGTTGATACAAACTCTAACCCAGACAACGTAGACTACGTTATCCCTGGTAACGACGATGCGATCCGTGCAGTTACTTTGTATGCTTCTGCTATGGCTGATGCGATTCTTGCTGGTAAAGAATATGCTCAATCACAAGCAAATGCACAAGCTAAAGTTGAAGAAGCTAAAGAAGCTCCTGAGGCTTAATGCGTTTGACGCAAGCTTGTCATTTTTGCGACATGTGATGGTGGCAAAGTAAGCGTCATGTATGCAGACGGCCCAAGAGATAGCTCTGGGCCGTTTCTGTTCTAAAAAGAATTCATTTTCTACCCTATTTAGGAGATTAACATGACTGCAGTTACAGCAAGCATGGTTAAAGAATTGCGTGATCGTACTGGTCTTGCAATGATGGAATGTAAAAAAGCATTGACAGAAGCGGGCGGTGACATCGAATTAGCGATTGATAACCTTCGTAAATCTGGTCAAGCTAAAGCTGCTAAAAAAGCGGGTAACATTGCTGCTGATGGCGCGATCACTATCGCTCAAGAAGGTAACAAAGCAATCCTTTTAGAAGTAAACTGCCAAACTGACTTCGTTGCTAAAGACGAAAACTTTGCTGGTTTCTCTGCTAAAGTTGCTGCTGCTGCTCTTGCTGCTGGCGTAACTGATGCTGCTCAAATCGCTGAATTAAAACTTGAAGATGGCGCTACAGTTGAAGAAACTCGTATTGCTCTTGTTCAAAAAATCGGTGAAAACATCCAAGTACGTCGCGCTAAAATCGTTGAAGGCGACAACCTTGCTGTTTACAAACACGGTCTTAAAATCGGTGTTGTTGTTTCTTACGCAGGTGATGCTGCAACTGGTAAAGGCTTGGCAATGCACATTGCTGCGTTCAACCCAGTAGCTGTAAACGAAGCGGGTGTTTCTGCTGACCTTATCGCTAAAGAAAAAGAAATTGCTGAAGCTAAAGCTTTAGAATCTGGCAAACCTGCTAACATCGTTGAAAAAATGGTGACTGGTTCTGTTCAGAAATACTTGAACGAAGTTGTTCTTGAGAACCAAATGTACGTTATCGATAACGATAAGAAAGTTGCAGACGTTCTTAAATCAACTGGTACAACTGTAGCTCAATTCGTTCGTTTCGAAGTGGGTGAAGGTATTGAGAAAAAAGCTGAACTTTCTTTCGCTGAAGAAGTTGCTGCTGCTCAAGCTGCTGCAAAATAATTCCGATTATTTGCAAAAAAAGTCCTCATTTGAGGACTTTTTTTTATTTCAATTTTTTCGGAAACTCATCTAACCAGTTTAATTGCCAAAGTAAAACTATAAAGAATTGTAGATAAACTGGTGATTGATTAATTTTCAAAGATATACTTAGCGACAAATATTGAATTAATTGATGTTATGGCGAATAAAACAAATCTAACCATTGGCGGCGTTATTGTTGCATTAGTTGCTGCTTATTATGGCATTGATCTGCAACAACAAAAAACTGAGAATGTGCAGGCGACAGTACATGACACGCCAAAAGCTTCAACTGACGTAACAACGCAGCAGATTGAAGAAAAAGTTACTCACGGCACTGAACTAATAGCGCAAGCATATAGCAAGAAACTGAGCAATGTTCAGGTTGAGGGTTCAGGCAAAGTCATTGCGGTACTGCGTGATGATAATGAGGGTAGTCGACATCAGAAATTTCTTTTGGAATTATCAAATAGGCAGACCTTATTGGTCGCACATAATATTGATTTAGCACCACGCATTGACTCTTTAAACAAAGGCGATACAGTACAATTTTATGGTGAGTATGAATATTCTGATAAAGGTGGTGTGATGCATTGGACGCATCATGATCCTAACGGTCGCCATGCAGATGGTTGGTTAAAGCATAACGGGAAAACATATCAATAATAACGACTAATCATTTTCACAATAGTTCTGATATTGGTTGCAGTGTTTAATCGTCATTTTTTGAAAGTGGTTATAAAATAAAAACTAACAAGAGAGCAATTTTGTTCTATGCAGCTCGAATTTAGACGTTAAAGTAAAATGTTGATGATCTGGAATCGGTTATGCAAGAGAAAGAAGCACATGAATTTGTCGATTATTGGCATATTCAAGAATTAGGCGGGCTTGAGCTCCTGAAAGCATCTTATCAGGAAACCGAATTTTCCAAACATACCCATGAAGGTTATTGTATCGGTTTAATTGATGAAGGGGCGCAATCGTTCTTGCGAACTGGTAATTAGCATATTGCACCCAAAGGTGACATTATTTTGGTGAATGCAGATGAGGTACATACTGGTTCATCTGCAGTTGATTCAGGCTGGTGCTACCGTGCAATTTACCCAACCCCTGAAATGATGGCTGAGATCAGTACGGATTTTTTTAAAAGGACGTGGAGTGCTCCGTGGTTCCCGCAAGCAGTTGTGCATGATGAAGGTCTGGCAATCCAATTAAATTTGTTATTTGACTTATTGATTCAACCACAAAATACATTATTTAAAGAAAGCTTATTTTTATCGACCTTGGCTTATTTACTCAGTCGTCATGCAAAGACAAAACCAACATTACAAAATCTGCCAGAAGCACAAAGAAAGATACAGCTTATTCAAGATATCTTAGCAAATGAGCCAGAAAAAGATCACCAATTATTTGATCTTGCAGCTATTGTAGGATTGAGTCCTTGGCATTTATTGCGACAATTCAAAAAATATACGGGCTTGCCACCGCATGCATGGTTGGTGCAATGCCGCTTACATAAATCTTTAAAATTATTAAAAACTGGTCAAGATATCGCGCTTACAGCACAATTATGTGGCTTTTCAGATCAAAGTCATTTTAATCGACATTTTAAAAAAGCCCTTGGTGGTACCCCTGCACAATACATGCTGAATCATTAAGAAGGTTTATCTTAGATTTTTTATAAAATGTTAGGTTTAAAAACAATTACAAGAAATACTCGTCTTAGAAAAAATACTTAAAAGCTTTAACTCAGCAATTTTGTTCAAGTCTTAATACTAAAGCTCATTTTAAAGTATTTGCACACGTATAGAGATGCAATATTTAAAATGAAATACGACACAAATCAGCTCACACCAAATAGAGCCCCTTTGGGCTTTTGGAAAGGGGCGCTGGATATGTTGCCCTTATCATTTGCCGTTATTCCTTGGGGGATATTGGCAGGATCGGTCGCAATCAATACGGGTTTAAGTGTTATGCAGGCACTTGGCATGTCAGTTTTGGTGTTTGCGGGTGCAGCCCAATTGGTGAGTTTGAGTATGCTGTCAGCAGGTGCATCTATCTTAAGTATTGTGCTGACAATATTTTTCTTAACCAGTCAGCATTTTATTTATGCGTTGCAACTTAGGCATCACGCTCTAAAGCTGCCATTCTTTAAGCGAGTACTGTTGGGTTTTTTCCTGACGGATGAATTGTATGCAACAGCAGTGCTGCGTGAACCAGATTATTCTTACCGTTATTTGATTGGTGCGGGTTTTAGCTTTTATATAAGTTGGGTGGCTTTTAGTGCTGTTGGGATTTACTTAGCCAGAATCGTTCCGGACTTATCCGTGTTGCATTTGGAATTCTCCATTGTGGTTATTTTTATTGTTATGGCTATTTTGGTGATGAGAGATCATTTAGCAATCATAGGAATGACAATTTCTGCATTACTCGCAGTATTTTTTAGTTGGCTTAATTTTGATGCCGCAATCTTAGCAGCGGGTATGATTGGCATGGCAATTACAGCAATGTTGGATATTATGCGGAGCAAGTCATGAGTTGGTACTTATTGTTTGTGTTGACCGCTGTCACTTTTTTTAATCGCTATGTATTTCTTGAACCTAAAACCACGATTCGCATGCCAAACTTTGCCTTGTATATGTTGAAATATGCTGCACCTTGCTTAATGATTTCAATTGTTAGTCCTGTGATTTTTTTTGAACAGGGTGAGTGGAAAGGGGTATGGGCCAATAGCTATTTTTATGGCGCACTATTGACCATTCTTATCACGTGTATAACTCGAAAATTACTTTTAAGTATTAGTTTAAGTTTGGTGCTTTTCTATTTTTATATTTACGTGGTTTTATTCTAAATAGTATTGAAAAAGCCATATAAAAAATAAGGGAAAAGCACCTAGCAAGCTATTAAAAAGCTCTTTTCTTCAAATTAAAATTTAAGTGTGCTCTAAATGCTCGTCATTTGCGTTTTTTGGCGAGTTTTCCAGTTTGGTAGCACTTTGTTTAGGTAAGCATCCATACACCAAATTGGGCCAATGAGGAGGAATTGAAGATCTTTGAAGAAAGATGGCTTCTTGCCTTCTACTTTATGCCCGTAAAACTGCCCAATCCAGGCCAAAATGAATAAGCCAATATAAAATCCGTAGCCTACAGGTAAGACCCAAATTAGCCACACTAAAACCGATGTTAATACAGCCATAGCGACGGCAAGCACGATGTCTAAGCGCGCGTAAAAAATAAAGGCAAGTACTAAAAGAAGCGTTGTAAGTAAAACACTAAAATGTGCCAAGATGCCTACGATTGAAAAATAGATGGTTGGAACGCAAACCCAATGGATTAATTTATTAGTTTGGTTCTGATGGCTTTCACTATATTCATCAAACCATTCACTGATTGTTTTCATGACGATCCTTGATCATGGAAATATTGTTTAAAATATAAACCAGAACTCAGAATGCGTCAAAAATAGAGGAAACCGAAAATGGATATTCAAAATGTGAGGGGGATGAAGTGCTGGAAATAAAAAACCACGCTAAGCGTGGTTTTGTTAAATGCAGTCACTCATTTGGGATTATGAGTTTGGTCCGTCTACACGCTCGATGCTGACATTTGCTGTACCTGCACTAGTAATACCTAATTGCTTTGCAGCACCATAAGATAAATCTAGAACTCGGTTGCCATGGAATGGGCCACGGTCATTGACTTTCACAACGACACTTTTACCGTTATTGCGGTTGGTTACACGAATAAAGCAGTTGAGTGGCAAGCTACGGTGAGCAGCGGTTAATGCATTCATATCGAATGTTTCACCACTAGCAGTTTTACGGCCATGGAATTGACGACCGTACCATGACGCTGTACCTGTTTGGCTGAATTTACGCACAGTGTTAGACGCAACAGTATTTAACTTTTCAATCACTGAAGGCTCATCTTCAGGGATTTCGATTTTAGCAGCGATTGTTTCACGACGAATTTTATCGCCAGAACGCTCAGTGATTGAAAGGCTACTTAAATTAGTAAAATTTGAATTAAAGCTTTGAGCTTCTTTGTTTAATACACGTGCAGCTAGACGAGAATTATCATTGTCATGATTGAATGACGATGATTGAACCATCTCTGCTTGTGACTGACTTAGGGCTACTGTCGTGGCAACCGCTAAGGCATATTTAATAATCGATGACTGCATTGTTTATCTCCCAATGGCATATTTGTCTGATCCAACTAAGTCGCTGATATCCGTACAAACACGTCTGATATTTCACTTTTGCAACTACATTTAACGAGATGGATAATATTCATGCGCTAACAGGGCTGTCTAGTGTTTAATTAAAATACTTTGAAATTGTCTAAAAAAATAACACTTATTGATCATAAAATGATCAATATTGTAACATTGTATGTAATAAGCGCGAAATTTAGCCATTTTAATTAAAAAAAAGATTGACTTTTATATCTATTGGTAAATCACCAGTCTTATCGACTGGTAATTTCAGTGCCTAAAAGCCACAGCGCTGTCGCATACATACGGCTTTTATTGTAGGTAGTAATGACCTGAAAGTTAGGGTAGGTAATGTAATAAATTGGCCCATAACTATCTTGCAATTGAATGACATTGACTAAATCGAGGTCATCAATTTTTACCAATGGATTCATAGGGGTTACGCCTTGTGCCTTTAAAACACCGTACGGCGTTGGTTGATTTAAATCTTTGGCAATAATTGAATCTGGATTGTTACCTGAGTAGCGTGCGGCAAAGGCAATAGGTTGATTACGCTGCCAACCATAATTTGCAAGGTAGTTTGCAATTGAGCCAATGGCATCTACAGCTGAATTTCGAAGGTCAACATGACCGTTGCCGTCGTAATCCACACCAAATTTTGGAATGTTGCTTGGCATAAATTGAGGATATCCAACTGCACCTGCATAAGAACCCACAACAGAATTGGTTGGAACACCATCTTTATATGACCAAGCGATCAGTGCTGCGAGTTCATCTTGGAAATATTGCGCACGGCGTTCATAGCCGAAACCTAAAGTTGCAAGTGCATCACGGGTAATAAAGTTACCTTTATTGCTGCCATATCCTGTTTCAACACCTAAAATACCGAGAATTACAGATTGTGGTACGCCAAACTGTTGTTCTGCACGATTTAATGTATCTGCATATTGGTTTTTAAAACGCACACCACGTTGAATCGTACTCTCTGCTAAAAAGTTGGTTTTGTATTGATACCAAGGCTTTGATTCACCAGGGCGATTCATAATGTTAATAATGTTGGGCAAGTTTTTACTACCTTGCATGGCCCAGTCAACTTGACTCTCACTTAAACCATAGGTTTGCATGGTATTTTGTTTAAAGGCTGCATAGGCTGGATGAGACTGAAAGTCGTTGGCTTGACAGAAACTAGTCAGAGAAAGAGAACCGACAACAATGCCAATATGTGTAAGTTTTTTATAAAAATTTCGATTTAACATAAATAAAAAAATTCCAATTTCATTAGCGATGAGTATGAATGGCCATCACCAGGCCAAAAGCAGCCATTAAAGTAATGATGGCTGTGCCGCCATAGCTCATAAAAGGTAGAGGAATACCTGTTACGGGTAAGATACCACTGACCATGCCAGCATTCACAAATACATATACAAAAAAAGACAAACCTAGGCCGCCGGCAAGCAATCGACGATAGTTATGGAAACTATTTAAGCCAATTTGCAGAGTACGAAAGATGATAGCGAAATACAGAACAACTAAAATACAGATACCAATAAAACCAAATTCTTCAGAATAGGCCGCAATGATGAAATCTGTATGACCTTCGGGTAAAAAATGCAGATGTGATTGGCTGCCTTGTAAAAAGCCTTTTCCCGACATACCACCTGAGCCAATGGCCGTTTTAGATTGAATAATGTTCCAACCCGCACCTAAGGCATCTGCTTCAGGGTCAAATAAAGTCATGACACGTTTTTTCTGATAATCCTGTAGTAAAAACTCCCAAGTGAGAGGAATGAGTACAGCAACGGCACCGAGTGCACTTCCAATCATCCACCATGGTAAGCCACTAAGAAACAATACAAATATACCGCTTGCAAGGACTAAGGCAGATGTACCTAAGTCGGGTTGTTCTGCAATTAATAAGAAAGGTACACCCACTAATATCAGCGCAATAAAGATCTGTTTAAACTTTGGTGGGAGAGCATACTTGGATAGATACCATGCCATCATCATGGGCATGCCAATTTTCATAAATTCACTGGGTTGAACACTTGCAACACCGGGTATGCTTAGCCAACGCTGCGCACCCATACGCACTTCACCAACCAACATGACTGCAATTAGACAAAGTAAACCGAATACATAGAAAAAAGGGCTGAAAGTCTGATAAACCTTAGGTGGAATCTGAGCCAAACTAAACATGACAACCAAGCCAATGGCGAAACTTATACTCTGTCGAATGACCATGCTGATATTTTGACCAGACGCACTATATAAAGTCACTAAACCGAGTGCCGCATTTAAAATGATAAATGTGGTTAACCACGGATCGATATGCAAACGATTCCATATAGAAGGTTGCATCGCGGTACTTAAGCCATCTCGTGGTGCTTGACGCAAAAACTTATATTGTGAATCTAATGTCATAATAATAAGTATGTGGGGATTTTTTATAGGCGCATGCTAGCACAGTCTTGCACTAAAATAAGTCATATCAATATTTTGCAATAAAAAACCTAGCCGAGGCTAGGTTTTGAATACTGAGAAAGATTTAGTGATTAAACATCGAGTCGTGTGCTTGCGCTAAAGCCCCGAGTTCTTCTTTGGTCAGATTAGGGAAAATTTTATCAATAGCAATATGGATGGCTTTAATCACAGCTGAAGAACCAATATCTGCTGCTTTACGTTTAATCATGCCAAGATCTAAGGTCTTATTAAAGTCATTCATAAAATGGCGGACTGCTGCTTCGGCAAACTGTTTATAAAGTTCTGCGAAGGCAGCTTTATTTACATCAGTGCCTGCTTTGATTTCAGCATAGCTATTTTTGAGGTTAGTGATTAGCCCTGCATCGAGAGTAAGGCCAACGCGATGTGTGCCTGAACTATCTTTAAACAAACTTTTCTCAGAAAAATCGATGGATTGTTTTACCACATCGTTAGGTGACTTACCTAGGAGTTGTTTAAGTAAAACAGCAACTGTAGATTTCACATAGCCTGCAAGTTTTTCCGCTGTATCGCGTTTGTCGCTTGCAGGGAAAAGATGTACAGGTGCTAAAATCGTTGCACCAATGATTTCATCATTGATCAGCAATGCAGTTTTATCACGCAAAGGATAAAGGGGTTCACTTGAATTTTTTTTCTCGTGACCAGTCTGAATACTGCTTAAAAGTTCATCTGAAGGAATAAAACCAAAAAATGGCATCGCTAACCTCAATTTTTTTATTGTCGCGCCAATCGAATTGGGCGAGGCATCCATGTTAAATCCGATACACGACAAGGGTTGATGTCCAATCCACCACGGCGTGTATAGGTTGCATAAACCATCAGCTTACTTGGTTTAAGATTTTGCCAAATATCGGCAAACATTTGTTCCACACATTGTTCATGGAAACCATTATGCTGACGGTAAGAAATAATATAAGCCAAAATACTACGATAACAAGGCTTGCTTCCTTTATACCTTATAAATACCGTACCCCAATCAGGTTGACCCGTGACTGGACAGTTACTTCTTAATAAATGTGAATAAAACTGAACTTCAACTTCTTCATTGTTATTTTCATCTAATGCCAATAAGTTGGCGTTTGGATGATTTTCCAGTTTTGTTGGCTCTAAGTCATCAATACAGATACCTTCAGGCTTAGAAATTTCCACATCATCGACATGAAAAAGATCAATAGTCACGGGTGCATTGGCAGCAACAGATAAATCTTTTTCAACTGTTGCTTTGAAAGCATCACGTGATTCAAATTGAGTAAAGTTCATACTATTAAAGTAGAGCTTTAGTGATTTGGATTCGATTAAATTGTCTGAACTGGCTGGTAGTGTTAAACGACCAATTGCTACTTGTGGTACACCAGAAGCATTTAGCCATGAAATTTCAAAAACATGCCACCAGTCTTTACCTTGGCAAATGCCTTCCACATGGGCATATTGTTCACGTGCCGTAGCACGTGCGATAGGGAACAGAATATCGGGCTGATATGCTGTTGGGTAATTGGTGTCTTTACCTAAAAGGGATTGTTCTACACTCATTATTCACGCATTCCTGAACCACGAGAAAGTAAATGATATGCCACGCCATAGAGTACAGCGCAGCATGCAGTAATAACTGCCAGTGAAATGCCTACATTGACATCGCTATGGCCTAAAATACCGTAGCGGAATGCATTCACCATATACACGACAGGGTTGATTAAAGAGAGATTTTGCCAAAATGGACTCAATGACGAGATGGCATAGAAAACACCGCCTAAATAGGTTAGCGGTGTCAGGACGAAAGTCGGGATAATCGAAATATCGTCAAAAGATTTTGCATAGACAGCATTAATAAAGCCGCCCAGCGAAAATAATAAAGAAGTAATAAGAACTGTATATATAGTCACGAAAATATTGGTGATATGTAATTCAGTAAAAAATAGACTCATGGCAGTCACAATAATGCCGACCAATACACCACGACAAACGCCACCAATCACATAACCCCAAAGTACCATGTGTAGTGGTACGGGACTCATAATCAGTTCTTCAATGCTTTTTTGGAATTTTGCACTAAAGAAACTAGATGATACGTTGGCATAACTGTTAGTAATGACCGCCATCATAATCAGACCGGGAACAATAAATTGCATATAGGTGAAACCACCCATTTGACCAATACGTGAACCGACTAAATTACCAAAAATCACAAAGTACAAACTCATGGTGATGGCAGGCGGTAATAGCGTTTGTGGCCAGATTCGCATAAAGCGACGGATTTCTTTATAAACCAGTGTATAGAGGGCAATACAAAGTTGATTAAAATTCATTGTGCTGCACCTTCAAGATTTTTTTCCACCATACGAACAAATAATTCTTCAAGACGGTTCGATTTATTACGCATACTGCGTACTTGAATACCTTGAGATTCCATGAGTTGGAACAAATCATTCATGGTGTGGGCTTTATCCATGGTCACTTCTAAGGTCACAGGGTCAACCAAGTTAAAACGTACACCAATAATGTCAATATTGAGCGGTTGAATAGGCTCGGCCAAATCGAAGATAAAGGTTTCTTCATTTAATTGGCTTAAGAACCCTTTCATGGTGGTATCTTCTTTAATGACACCACGGTCAATAATCGCAATTCGACGACACAGCATTTCTGCTTCTTCTAAATAATGTGTCGTTAAAATAATAGATGTACCTTTGTCATTCATTTCAGTGAGGAAGTCCCACATAGAACGACGCAGTTCAATATCAACACCCGCTGTTGGCTCGTCCAAAATTAGAAGTTTCGGCTCATGCATCATGGCGCGCGCAATCATCAAACGGCGTTTCATCCCACCAGATAGCATGCGTGCTTGTGTACTGCGTTTGTCCCACAACCCTAGCTTTTCTAAATATTCTTCAGCACGCTTTTCTGCTAATTTTTTGGGAATGCCGTAATAACCAGCTTGAGTAACCAAAATATCAAAGGTCTTTTCAAACTGACCGAAGTTAAATTCTTGTGGTACGACACCTAAACATTGTTTGGCATGTGATGGATGAGTATCCAAATTGTGCCCAAAAATTTCGACAGTACCTGAAGTTTTACGCGTAAGAGAACTGATAATACTAATCGTGGTCGATTTACCTGCGCCATTTGGGCCTAAAAGTGCATAAAACTCACCTTCAGGTACAGTTAAATCAATACCTTTGAGTGCCTGAAACCCATTTTTATAGGTTTTTGACAACTGCGTTAACGTCAGTGCATCAGTCATAAATATCTCACGCTGTGAATAGTCTGAGTATTGTGCGATATCGGGCTGAATAAACCAAGTAAATCGTATGGAATTCTGCATTGCATAAACAGGATGCTGTACAAAGCTTAGGCAGAAAAATGACTGACTTATATATAGTTGCTTTACCTTGTAGTTTTTTTTGTTATGATGTGCCCACTCCAATGAAGCGCTCATAGCTCAACTGGATAGAGTACAGGTCTCCGAAGCCTGTGGCGTGGGTTCGAGTCCCGCTGAGCGCACCATTTTCCTTTCCTGTAAAGTCCCAATTCATCCTAAAAATATTGATAATAAAGAGTTTTGGCTTTAGTATTGTTCTATGATATCCAATGGTATCCTAGATCTACCGTAATTTTTAACGGTACTTTTTGCGGTACATGTTAATTCACTCTAAAAATATACCGTTAAAAATGGCTAAAACTGTTCTACCGCTTACTGATACGAAGATAAAATCAGCAATATCGCAACAAAAAAAGGTATTGGAAAAAAATATTAAACTTTCTGATGGAGATGGTCTTTATCTTTTATTGGATAAAAAAGGTGGTACATATTGGAGATTGGATTATGTAAGACCAATTTCTAAAAAAAGATCAACGCTAGCCTTGGGAGTCTATCCTGAAGTCACTCTTGCAGATGCCAGAGTGAAGCGAGCAGAGCTTAGAAAATTAATTGCTCAGAATATTGATCCTGGTGAAATAAAAATTAAAGAAAAGGAACGAGCCTTATTTGTTGCAGACAATACCTTTAAATTTATTGCAGAAGAGTTCAGAAAAACTGAAGAGCTCGAACCAAGCACGCAAAAACGAAATGCATTTGTTTGGGAGAAACTTTATTTATCGATTGGAGATTATCCAATCAGTGAAATTACTGCAGCCCAAATTTTAGATGCTTGTAGACTCTATGAAAAACAAGGTAAAACTGACTCTGCTCGACGTATGCGTAGCAAAGCTTCACAGGTCTATCGCTATGCAATTGCTCTAGGGTTATGTCAATTCAATATAGCTGATCAAATTAGCGGTATCTTAAAAACTGGCACGAAAACACATAGAGCGGCAATAACAGATTCAGAAAAGCTTGGTCAGCTTCTAACAAATATTGATGAGAATTTTGGGCGTGGAGAAATCACAGTAGATTATGCAGTTAAAATTTTACCTCATGTCTTTGTTAGACCTGGAGAGCTTAGATCAGCCAAGTGGGCAGATATAGATTTTGAAAAAAGATTATGGTCGTACACTCCTCCTAAAACCAAGAACCAAACAGCACTTCAGCATATTGTTCCTTTATCTAATCAAGTTTATGGCTTACTTAAGGAGTTATATCGAATCACTGGAAATAGTGAATACTGTTTCGTATCGATGAGGAATTCTAACCAAGTAATCAGTGATTCAACTATTAATAAGCGTCTTAAGCAATATGGATTTGAGAATGGTGAAACTACTGGTCATGGCTTTCGAGCGACGGCGCGAACGCTGTTAGATGAAGTACTGAAATTTCCAATTGAGAGGATTGAACAGCAGCTTGCACATCAGGTTCGTGATATGCATGGTAGAGCCTATAACCGAACAAAATATTTAGAAGAGCGCATAGTGATGATGCAAGTTTGGTCGGATTATTTGGATAAATTGAAGATCAGAGTCTGTTAATAATTAGGGTTCTTGAAGTACTGCCAAATGTCTTTGACAATCAATACACTATGCTGGACTCAATCATTGTGTGTGCTCATCAACACAGTGCCGGAAAAAATCAGACGATCAGTCGCAGTCAAGGTGGCTTAAGCACCAAAATTTATGCCATGTGTTGTTGGATCGGCTTTGTTGCACAAACCTATTCATGACGGCTTATTCAGCAATATAATGCTCAAATGAATAAGCCCACACTTAGAACCTATCGTACAAGCAATTGGTCCACTTACAATAAAGCCTTGATCAGTCGAGGAAACATATCAATTTGGTTTGATTCAGCCACCCAATGGTATGCTCCGTCCTTCGGTAAACACGGGCGAAATCAAACCTATTCAGATACAGCGATTCAATGCTGTTTAATGATCAAATCACTTTTTCATCTTTCTTTACGAATGGTCACAGGCTTTGTTCAAAGTCTGATTAAACTCTCTGATTTAAATTGGACGGCACCAGATTATTCGACCATATGCAGAAGACAAAAGCATATTGATATTGCGATTAGCTATCAAAAAAGTTGTGATGGACTATATCTACTCGTTGACTCTACTGGCTTGAAGTTTTTAGGTGAAGGTGAATGGAAACATAAGAAGCATCAGCCTGAATATCGACGACAATGGCGTAAACTCCACATAGGTATAGATGGTGAAACACTGCAAATACGTGCAGTTCAGCTCACAATAAATAATGTCAGTGACTCATAGGTTCTTGGTGATTTACTTGATCAAATTCCACAAGATGAGCGGATTGACTCCGTTTATACTGATGGCGCTTATGACACTAAGCAATGCCGTCAGGTCATTGCAGATCGGCAAGCACATGCTGTCATTCCGCCAAGAAAAAATGCAAAACCTTAGAAAGATCAAAAAACAGGATCTTTAGAAAGAAATGAATTATTAAAAACATTCAAACGTCTAGGTAGAGCCGTTTGGAAAAAGTGGTCTGGTTATCATCGCCGAAGTTTGGTCGAAACCAAGATACATTGCATAAAATTATTAGGGGATAAACTCAGTTCGAGAAACTTTCAAAGCCAAGTCAATGAGATTCACGCTCGCGTAGCCGTATTAAATAAATTTACAGAATCAGGCCGACCGCATACTCAAGTTTTCACTTAAATTTGTCTGGATTGGGAGAGGTATAGCCTCCGTATCTTTGTGCAAAAAAGCCATTCTTTATAAGAAAAATTTATTGTTTTAATTTTTTCTTGACACTCTGTTGGGATTGTATAAAAATCACACTTAACTAAACGGTGTCGTTTAGTTAAGTGTGATAAATGAATTAACTTAATACTAATAATTTTTAAATGGATATTTCATTATTTTGGATGGTTTATACCACACATAAATAGTTTTATTTTTTAAAGTGATTAGTATCACTGTTATTAAACAATCTCAGTATAGAAATAAGGATTTTTCTATGAAGTCATCTTTTAAAGTTTTGTATCTATTAAACATTATAACTTGCACAAGTATGTCTTATGCTGCAATCCCGAGTGTAACGTTACCTAATGGCATTAATTTAGGAGCAACCAGTTTTTATGATGGGTTTGGAGGTAAACCTAATGATTCTATTTGGCAAACCTATATTGGCTATTCAAATGCAGGCAACTTGAAAGATAGTCACGGGAATAATGCTTTACCAGGAAAATCTTCTTTAAAAACAACAGTAATAAACAATCAATATGTTTATATGTTTGATACTCAAAAGACAATACTTGGAGGTCATCCAGGTTTAGATTTAATTGTTCCATTTATACATTTAGATGCAGATATGAATGGTCCTGTTCAACTTAAAGATAAGCCTTTTGGTATGGGAGACCCAACGATTGGGATAGATATTCAACATGATCCAATTTATTTTAAAAACAATCCAATATTTTCTGATCGTCTAGGTGTTGGTATTACAATTCCTGTTGGTGAATATGACAAAAATAAAGATATAAACCCAGGCGCAAATTTTTCATCTATATTTTTATATGCTGCAATGACATTTAATTTTAACGAAAATATTTCCCTTAGCTTAAGGCCATATTATTACTATAATTTTAAAAATACTTCACCATCAAGTAGCATACCACTTGATGATAATATTAGAAATACGCAATCAGGTCAATTTTTAACTACTAATTATAATCTAGGATATAAGATGGGGGAGCATCTTACCTTAGGTATAAATGGATATTATCTTCATCAATTAACAAAGGATAAAATTAATAACGAAACTATAGATAATTCAAAAGAAAATGTTTTTGCAATTGGGCCAGCTTTTATGCTTGATTATGGTAATAATAAATTTTATGTAACATCCCATAAAGAATCTAAAGTTGAGAATAGATTTGAAAATTCTGAAAATGTTATATTTAGATGGTTATATTTGTTTTAATGTTAAATTTGCCTGATGATTTTATCAGGCAAATTTAATTTATATTGAATGATTGTGATGCAAAGCTATGATTTATTAATTTTTAAAGTGAAATTCAGCTTAATTATTATTAACTTTAATGATATGGCTCAAGGAAAATGCTGCTAAAAAAAATTTAACAGCATTTTCTACAGAATTTTTACACTTATTTGATGTAGGTGCATCATCTAACCCCCAAAGTTGACGTTCAACAAGTTCAGCATCACACATTGCTTTGAAGTATATGCCTGCCTGCTGTACATCTGCTATATCTATTATTTTTTTATTAATGAATATTTGCAATGTTTTACATATTGAAAGATGTATGTTGCGTGGCCCATTTTCATAAAAAATTCGAGTTAATTCAGGCTGCCGACCTGATTCACTAATAATTAATCGATTTACTGCAATGATATCTGGACGTGTCATTAATTCTAAATATGCCATTCCTAAGCGATGTAATGCTTCAACAAGATTTTCTGTTTTATTTGCAAATGCAAAAGATTCACGCGCACCAATGGCAGCTTCATTAACAACTGCTTCAAATAAAGACTCTTTGCTTGGGAAATAGCTATATAAAGTTGCTTTCGAAGCACCAGCCTCCGTTGCTATTGCTTCCATGGATGTGCTTCCAATTCCTTGTTTTATAAATAAATCTTTTGCAGTTTTCACAAACAAGAGTTCTTTATCCTTAGTTTTTTTTCGCATATCGTAATGATCCAATTAATTTTGATTTGGTAAATTAATTCAAAAAATAGACTACATTTATGTCCAAATTAAGCTTGACATTAATTAATAGGTGTATAAAAATCACCTTTAACTAAACGGTTTCGTTTAGTTAAAGGTGGCGCGTGTGATTGCATCATATATGTTGGTATCTCAAAAATGTTAAGCAATTCTCCCGTAATATTTAATATGGGTAGCATTTTATAGATGTTGCTCATTTGCCAAAGTAATTAAATGGAAGAATGAAAAAATGATTTTTTCATTCTAAATATGATTTTTATGATATCAAAATCTTACGAAATTTAGGCATGTAAATTATTGAGTCAATTTCTACTATGCATAATAAATAGTAACTAAGAAATTAAATATTAAAACACAAAAAATGAGTTTTCCTAAATTGTGTTTTTAATATTTTCTAGATATCAATAAATATAGGAAATACTTCTATGAATAGTTCGCCAAAAAAATGGATTAGGGCTGAAATTGAGACACTAGATCCAGAAAAAGATTATGTGAGAATCTGGCAACTTGCGACTTGTTATGATTCCAGTGAATTTATGTCTAATTTGATGTATGCCTTAACATTTCCTAATTTTGTTGTTACGGAATGGGGGGCAGAAGTTGTCTGGCGAGATAAAGGTGGGAAAGTTGTAGAACGGGCTAACTCTCGGGTAGAACAAACTCAAAGCACAAATGCTTTATGGTGGTGGTATGGCCCTCATGATGAACGCACAAAAAAATCTGTGGAAGGAATTAATAACTTGCATGCATTTTGGGCTAAGAAATATCCTGGAAACTTTTCATATCAAGAAGACTATATTTATGTTTGTGCTTTCTCAGCGATATTAGGTCATCGCTTTCGACTTCGCCTAGGATTACCTGGAGTCTCGGAAAATGAAAAAATAGCTTCTCATAAATTTTGGGGGGAAATGTGCAAGTTATTTCGAGCGGAAAATAATATACCAGTAGAGGGATACCCAGAAGATTTTGAAGGTTGCATTCGCTTTTGTGAAGACCTCGAAAATACGCCAAGACCTCAGCCTGAACAAGGGAATTTAATTGCATCAGCAATTTATGAACAATTTGTTCAACGTCATTTCCCTGAAGAATTACATTGGTTAGGTCATCAATTAATTCGTAGCCTTGCTTTACCGTCGACTTTGAAAACAATGCAAATTGATCCTCCTTTACCAATGGCGCAAGAAATCCTTCCTAAAATGCTTGCCTTTATCCTTTGGCATAAAGATACATTTGAGGATGATCCTCCGCGTAGTTTTATTGAAATGCGCGAAGAGATGAGTGACGAGCAACGAAATACTTTTAAACAGAAAATTCGTGATTTGGATAAAAAATTTCCTGCACAGTTTTCGGCTCTATACAAAGATGATCCAAAATTTACAGGCTGCCCATTTCATTCAGCTTTACCAAAATATGAAGGTGAAAATGAATTTAAACCTGATGACCAAATAGAGAAAATTGAATCAACTGTCGCTGGTAAGGTCGGATTGGAAAGTGCCAATTAAACTATTTGAAACTTTTAATTGATAATTAATGTTTCATTGTTATCTGATGGTGAGACAGAGTATTACTTTTATTTAACAGGATGTTAGGAAATTATTATGTCATTAATCACTCAATCGATTTGGAATGGAAAATTATTTAATGGTACTTGGTTTGATACAGAAAATCATTATAGCGTTGAAGAAGTTGCAACGGGTGAAACGCTTGGTAAAATTGGATATGCAGATAAATACAATGTTATTGAAGCAGGGAAGCAAGCCCAAAAAGCGCAAAAGGATTGGTGGGCTCTAAGCTATCAAGAACGGCAAACTGTATTTGAACGAGCTGTAGAAATTGTAGTTGAACATCAGGCTGAATTAGTAGAGTGGATTGTCAAAGAAAGCGGTTCTATTGGTTTGAAAGCTAATTTTGAAGTTAATATTGCCTTACAGGTTTTAAAAAATTGCGTTGCTTTGCCAAGCATGGATCAAGGAACCGTTCTCCCAACTTCGAATGGAAAGGTTAGTATTGCCAAACGTCTTCCATTAGGTGTGGTAGGCGTAATTTCTCCATTTAATTTTCCATTATATTTAGCTATACGTGCTGTTGCACCAGCCTTGGCTTTTGGTAATGCTGTCATCCTTAAACCGGATGAGCGCACTGCAGTATGCAGTGGTTATGCTATTGCAAGAATTTTTGAACTTGCTGGTTTGCCTAAGGGGTTACTGCATGTTTTACCTGGCAATGCTGAAACTGGAGAGGCTATAACCATTGATCCTAATATAAATAGTATTCAATTTACTGGTTCAACAGCAGTAGGCCGTACTATTGGTGCAAATGCAGGTAAAACTTTAAAAAAAGTATCACTTGAGTTAGGTGGTAAAAACTCACTTATAATTTTGGAAGATGCTAATATTGAATTAGCTGCTAAAAATATTGTTTGGGGTGCATTTCTTCATTCGGGACAAATTTGTATGACATCAGGAAAGATACTGATTCATCAGAATATCTATACAGAATTGAAAAATAAGGTTGTTGAGAAAGTTAAGGAATTTGTTGTAGGTAACCCAACCCAAGAAAATGTAACAATTGGGCCATTAATAAATGAAAAGCAAAGCCTGCGAGTTAAACAATTAGTTAATGATGCAATAGAGCATGGAGCAATACTAGAAATTGGTGGAAACTCTAAAGGCGCCTTTTTTGAGCCAAGCGTATTATCTGCAGTCAAACAAGATAATCCTATTTTTAGTGAAGAAATTTTTGGTCCAGTAGCTGTATTAATTCCATTTTCAACAGACCAAGAAGCTATAGATTTAGCAAATATGGGGGATTATGGGCTATCGGCAGGTATTATTACCTCTAATGTTGGTCGCGGTATGAAATTAGGGCAACAGCTAAAAGTTGGTCTATTGCATATAAATGATCAAACTGTGAGTGATGAAACTTTAAATCCATTTGGCGGGTATGGTTCATCTGGAAATAGTACACGCATTGGCGGTCCAGCGAATGCAGATGAATTTACTCAATGGCAGTGGATGACTATACAAGCAGAAGCTCCAAACTATCAATTTTAAATGCTGTACTAGCTCAAACCTGATCTGACAGTTACCGATATTTGCTTAAGACTGTCAGGTTAAATTTGAGCTAAATTCTTTTCAGCCCAAATACATTTTCCATCAAGTAATGTAGCAAATGGTGTTCTGCCATTGCACACCTTACCCTGATGGGTTCGTTCAGTATTATAGAATTTCAGCTAACCGTCTAGATCAAGCTGTAACTCTTCTAATGAGCTATAGAGTTTCTTTCTAAAAGTAATCTGATAAAACTCCTGCAAGATCGTCTTATGGAAGCGCTCGCAGATCCCATTTGTTTGTGGTGAGGCTGCTTTCGTTTTAGTGTGATCAATATCATTCAGAGCCAAATAAAGCTCATAATCGTGATGTTCAACTTTACCGCAATATTCGGTGCCTCTGTCGGTCAAAATGCGAAGCATTGGCAATTCTTGTGACTCATAGAATGGTAACACGCGGTCATTCAATAAATCTGCGGCTGTGATTGGCATCTTGGTTGTGTACAGCTTGCAGTGAACCACTTTGCTATAAGTATCAATAATAAGTTTTTGATTTAAATTACAAATATAATTTTACTTGTCCAATCCATCATTGGACGACACTTTGATAGCAATAATCGGCCCAATCAGTCATTAAACTTTTACGTTTCTCTAAATACGCACCACGTAAGTATGCAGCTTCAACTTCATCAGGTAGCTTGTGTGCAAGAACATGCTCACAAACTTCACGAGGGTAAATCGTTTTATCGGCCGACCAATCACGGAAAGTTGATCTAAAACCATGTGTTGTAACCACGCGATTTTGTTTTGGATCAATATAGCCTAAGCGATCTTCTTTTAGCTTCTGTTCATGCATCCGTTTGATTAGTGTAGTCAAAGACATATCAGAAAGCATTTGTCCATTGCGCGGAGCAGGGAAAATGAAGTCTTGTAGCTGAGTATATGGTTGAATTGATTCTAATAAAGCGATTGCTTCTTGAGATAAAGGCACACGATGTTCCTTTTCTGCTTTCATCCGCTCTTTAGGAATAATCCAGACCTTATTCTTAAAATCGATTTCCTGCCATTTAGCTCCAAAAACCTCACCAGACCGACAGGCAGTTAAAATTGCAAATTCCAGAGCTTTAGGTGAAATTCCTTTTTTCTGTCTCAGGTGCTGAATAAACTCAGCTACCTGTTCATAAGGTAATGATGGGTGAGGGCGTGATTCCTGCTTTAAGTTACCCAAGATTGGTTCAAGATTGCCTTTCCATTCAGCAGGATTATCACCAACAAAATATCCCATGGCCTTAGCATAATCAAAAATGGTTTCTATACGACCACGAATACGTTTAGCTGTTTCGTTCTTCTCAGTCCAGATAGGTCTAAGAACTTCGGCAATATCGACTTTAGTAATTGTACCAATACTGATATCACCTAGAGTTGGGTAGATACAGATTTCTAATGTAGATGTCCATTGTCCAATATGCTTTTCATTTTTCAGTTCACGGGTTTTATTGGTAATAACGACTTTTGCACACTCAGGGGCTTTGTTGCACAAACCTATCTGTAAAGGCTTTTTCAGCGATATAATTTTCAAATGAAGAAGCCTGCACACAAAATCTACCGCACAACCAATTGGCCCGCATATAACCGAGCACTTATGAGTCGCGGAAATATTGCCATTTGGTTTGATCCTGCTACGCAATGGTATGCGCCATCAAAAGGCAAACA